>NZ_JBIGIA010000001.1:0-579813 GCF_043555975.1 Pelomonas nitida
CAAGCCCTGGCCGCACTTCGCATCAAGAAACCGACCATCGACACCCAACTGACCCTGCTGTAGTGGCAATTCCGAAGGGCCAGCCTATACGGATCAGGCACTTACGGCGGTTGGTGTCGAACTCGGGATGTCGGCCTGCCACTTGATCATGGGCGTCAGCGACGAAGGACCGGCCAGGTGCGCGCTGCGTGCGACCTGCAGGCCGTCGGCGAAGGCCAGCAGGGCTGCCGCAGAGCCCATCGAATGGCCGACGACGCCATGCACGGGGCCGCAGTCCGCCGCCATGGCCCGCAACGCCCGCGCCGCATGCACCACGCTGGCGGCCTGGCCGCCCGAATCGCCGTGGGCGGGCAAGTCGAACAGCGTGGCGGAAAAGCCGGCCTCCACCAGCGCCTGGGCGATGTCGAGCAGATGCGCGCCGCGGCTGTTCCAGCCGTGGACCAGCAGCACGCGCGGGCCGGTGCCGAGCGTCCAGCGGGCCAGCTTCAGGCCTTCGTGTCGCAGCGGCGGTTCGGCGGCGCCGGCCAGCGCAGCCTCCTCGTGCGGGGTCATCGGGACTCGCTCAGGCGTCGAGAACGCGTGGCGTGCGGCGGCCAGCCGATGGTCGGCCGACGTGGGCGGGGGTAGGGCGGCGTCCACGGCGTCGCTCGTCAGCGCACATAGGCCGGCGTGGCGCTCGACAGGCTGGCCTTGACCTGCCGGCTGATGTCGTCGGCCAGCACTTCGGCGGCGCCCTCCTGCACGGCGGCCAGCGCGGCCTGGGCGACCGCGTCGGGCGAGGTCTTGGGGGCGTCGATGCCGCGCGTCATGTCCGTGTCCATGTAGCCCACGTGCAGGCTGGTCACCTGGGTGCCCTGCTCGCGCAATTCGCCGCGCAAGGCGTTGCTCACGGCCCAGGCCGCCGCCTTGCTGGCGCTGTAGCCGGCCGTGCCGGGCAAGGACACCCAGGTCAGCGCAGACAGTACATTCAGCACCGCACCGCCGCCGTTGGCGCGGAGCACGGGTGCGAAGGCCTGGCTGAGCTGCCACAGGCCGAAGACGTTGGTGTCGAAGCTGCGGCGCGCGGCCGCGATCGCGTCGGCGCCGAGCACCGGCGCGTTCAGCGAGATGCCGGCGTTGTTGACGAGCAAGGTCACATCGCCGCAGCGTGCCGCCGCTTCGGCGACCTGCGCGGCGTCGGTGACGTCCAGCGCGACGGGGACGACGCCCGGCAGCGTGACGCTGGCGGGGTCGCGCGCGGCGGCATAGACCTTGGCCGCGCCGGCCGCGAGGGCGGCCCGGGCGAAAGCCAGGCCGAGGCCGCGATTGGCCCCGCTGATGAAGACGACGGCATTGCGCAACTGCATGGTGCTCTCCTTTTCATGTCGACTGACATGATTGAGATAAATGTCGGTCAACATATAAAATTCGTCAAGTCCCTTGTTGGAGCGCACCATGAAGGTCACCCGCGAACAGGCCGAAGCCAACCGTGAACGCATCCTCGACAACGCCGGCCGTCTCTTCCGGGAGCGTGGCTTCGACGGCATTGGGCTGAACGACCTCATGCAGGCTGCCGGGCTGACGCGCGGTGGCTTTTACGGTCACTTCGAGTCCAAGGAAGATCTGGCCGCGCAGGCCAGCCGCCAGGCGCTGGCGAGCCATCGGGAGGCCTGGCAGGCGCGCCCCGACCGGAGCCTGGGTGATTGGGTGGCCGCCTATCTGTCGGATGCGCATCGGGACGGGCGTGGCCAGGGCTGCGGGCTCGCGGCACTCGCGGGCGATGCAGCCCGCAGCGGCCCCGCCGTGCAGGCGGCCTTCGCGCAAGGGGTGCGCGGCATCGTCGCCGAGCTGGAGCCGCAGATGCCTGCCGCGGACGCCGAGCATCAGCGCGCGCAGGCCCTGGGGATGCTGTCGACGCTGGTGGGAGCGCTGGTGCTGTCACGTGCGGTGGGCGATGACCCGTTGTCCCGCGAGTTGCGCGACGCAGCGCGCCAGCTTCTGCCTGTCGGCGGCTGAAAGGTCGTTCTGACCGCTTCGGCGGTCGGCGCAGACCGGGGGGGCTGTGGCATGCTCGCGCCCCATGTTGATGCGCGGAAAACCTGGCCGGTTGCGGGCGGGGGCCTTGTGGTGCCTGGGTTGGGTGCTGCTGGGCGCCAGCCTGGTGGCACAGGCACAGGCGCAGCGGCTGCCGCAGCCAAGCGCGGCGGGCGCTGATGATGCCGCCCCTGCGATGCTGGCCACCTCGACCTGGACCCGCGCGCAGTTGGAGACGTGGTGGGACACCTTGCGCCGGCACACCGTGGCGGGCGGCGCGTCGCTGGATGTGCCGGCCGAGTTGCTGCCCCCGGAGACCGACAGCGACTGGCAGCCGGTCATGCTGCCGGATGTGCGCGAACGTCCCGGCGCCTCGGTCGTCAGCGATGCGGGCAGCTTCGAGATGCGCTGGTACCGCGTCCACGTGCCGGCGGACGACGCCGTCATGGCGCTGTACGTGCCGCGCCTCGTGACGCTGTCCGCAGCGGTGCTGGTGCGCACACCTCAGGGTTGGCAGTTGCTGCTAGACAACCAGCACGTGGAACGTCGGCAATGGGTGGAGCCACTGTGGCTGTCGCTGCCGGGCCGGTCAGAGACGGGCATGGATCTCATCGTCGCCGCGCCGGTGCCGGCGGGCAGCTATCACGCCGTCTCGCGCATCTGGGTGGGGCCGCGCGACCAGCTCGAGCGGCGCTGGCTGTGGCGCGAGCGCATGCAGAGCGACCTGCCGCAGGCCGTCAGCTTCACGCTGGCGGTGTTGGGCCTGTTCTCGTTGACGTTGTGGCTGCGCCGCCCCGGCGAGGCGATCTACGCGCTGTTCGCGCTCGGCGCCCTGGCCTGGATGGTGCGCAACCTGCACTACTACGTCAGCCTGCCGGTGGCGCCGTTGGCCCAGGACTGGTTCTGGTGGGCCACGCATGCGTCGCTCGGCTGGGTCATGCTGACCGCGCTGCTGTTCACGCTGCGCTTCACCGAGCGGCGCTGGCCGTGGGTGGAGCGGGTGCTGACCACGAGCGTGGGGCTGATCAGCCTGGTCAGCATGCCGATGTGGCTGCGCCAGGTCGACATGGTGGTGTTGCAGTACGCCGTCACGGCGGCCATCGCGGCCGGCGGCGTCGGCTGGGTGTGCTGGCTGGCCTGGCGCGAGCGGCGCAGCGAGCTGAGCCTGATGGCGCTGGCCCTCGTGCTGGGTGTGGGGCTGGGCGTGCATGACCTCGCCGTGCTCGCAGGCTGGGCCTGGCCCGAGCACTTCTTCGTGATGCCGTTCGCGACGCTGGCGGTGATGCTGAGCTTCCTGCACGCCATCCAGTGCCGCTACGTCGTCACCGTGGCGCAGGTGCAGGCGCAAAACAGCCAGCTGCAGGAAGACCTGGACGAGCAGATCTCGGTGCTGCAGGTGCAGAACGCGCAGCTGCGCGAGGCCGAGCGCCAGCAGGCGCTGCTGCTGGAGCGCCAGCGCATCATGGCCGACATGCACGACGGGTTGGGCTCCTCGCTGCTGTCGGCGCTGGTGGCGGTGGAGCAGGGCAACATGGCCCATGAAAAGGTTGTGGAAGTGCTGCGCGAATGCGTGGACGACTTGCGCCTGGTCATCGACTCGCTGGAGCCCGTGGGGCACGACCTGGTGTCGCTGCTCGCCACGATGCGCTACCGCTTGGGCAAGCGGCTGCAGACCGGCGGCCTCAAGCTCGACTGGGACGTGCAAGACCTGCCCCCGCTGGACTGGCTGGAGCCGCCCGACGCGTTGCACGTGCTGCGCCTGATGCAGGAAGCGCTCAACAACGTGCTCAAGCATGCGCGCGCCAGCCGCGTGCGGCTGGTCACGCGGCATCACGGCAGCTATGTGGAGATCCGCGTCGAGGACGACGGTGCCGGCTTCGACCTGCAGTCCGTCCAGCACGGCCGCGGCCTCAAGAGCCAGATCAAGCGGGCCCAGCGCCTGGGCGGCAAGCTGCGCATCGACTCCGCACCCGGCATGGGTACACGGCTGACGTTGCGATTGCCCGTCGAGCGCAAGGCCTAAACACCATCCTCGACAATCGCCCCATGGTCAAGCAACGCACCCTCAAGTCGATCACGCGCGCCGTCGGCGTGGGCATCCACAGCGGACAAAAAGTCGAACTGACCCTGCGCCCGGCGCCCATCGACACCGGCATCGTCTTCCGCCGTGTGGACCTGTGCCCGCCGGTGGACATTCCCGTGGGCGTGATGTCTGTCAGCGACACGCGCATGGCGACGACCATCAGCCCGGCGGGCGACCCCGGTGCGCCGAAGGTGCAGACCATCGAGCATCTGCTGTCGGCCTGCGCCGGCCTGGGGCTGGACAACCTGTACGTGGACATCAACGCCGACGAGGTGCCCGTGCTCGACGGCTCGGCCGCCAGCTTCGTCTTCCTGCTGCAGTCGGCCGGCATCGCGATGCAGGATGCGCCCAAGCGTTTCCTGAAGGTCAAGAAGCCCATCGAAGTGCGGCAGGGCGAGGGCAAGAAGCTGATGTGGGCGCGGCTGGAGCCGCACCACGGCTACACGCTGAGCTTCGAGATCGAGTTCGACAACCCGGCGGTCGCGGCCACCGGCAGCCAGTTCGTGTTCGACATGGGCTCCGGGCTCTACAAGAAAGAGATCGCCCGCGCGCGCACCTTCGGCATGACGGCCGACATCGACCTGATGCGCTCGCGCGGCCTCACGCTCGGCGGTTCGATGGACAACGCCATCGTCGTGGACGACTACCGCGTGCTGAACGCCGACGGCCTGCGCTACGACGACGAGTTCGTGAAGCACAAGATCCTCGACGCGATCGGCGACATGCAGGTCGCGGGCATGCCGCTGCTGGCTGCTTACACCTCGTTCAAGGGCGGTCACGCGCTGAACAACAAGCTGCTGCGCGCGCTGCTGGCCGACGAGGATGCCTTCGAGATCGTCACCTTCGACGATGCCAAGGCGGCTCCCAAGGGCTTCGCTGAGCTGGCACCGGCCTGGTGAGCGAGCCGCGATGCTGATCGCCCGTCTCGTTATCGGCCTGCTGCTGTTTTCCGCCGTGCTCTGCTTTGCGCTGTCCATCGCCACCGGGCAGCGGCGCTGGCGCCAACTGGGCATCGTCATCGTCAAATGGACGCTGATCGCCGGCTTGGCGTTCTTCGGCGTGCTGATCCTCGAACGATTGGCGCTGTTGCTGTGAAGCCGTTCACGCCAAGGGCCGGTAACCCTGGGCTCACGGGGATGCCGATCGGCCCGGCTGTGCGCAGAATGGCGGCACGGTTGATCGCTGAAGAGTGACAGCCCAGCCCGTCGAAAAGCAAGGCATCGGGCGCCGCGCGCGGAGATGGCCGGGGGGCCGGGGAAGCGCGATGGACTGCACAAGTCCGTTCGACCGAACTTGGGCCGCTCCCGCAGGAGCGGCCCTATTTTTTTGTTCGCCCGCCGCCGTGTGGCCGGCTCAAATGGCTGCGGTCGACGGCGCCGTGTCAGCGCGTCAGGCGCCCAGGTAACGCTTGCGCAGGTGCGCTTCGAAGTGCGCCGGGTTCAGCGCCTCGCCACTCGCGCGGCGCACCAGCTCCGGTGTCTCCCAACGGCTGGCTTCCTGCCAGACGTGGGTTTGCAGCCAGTCGAACACGCCGGCCAGTTCGCCGCGCGCGATGCGGGCGTCCAGGTCGGGCCGCTGGGCGCGCATCGTCGCGAACCATTGCGCCGCGTACATGGCCCCCAGCGTGTAGCAGGGGAAGTAGCCGAACAGGCCGGCGGGCCAGTGCACGTCCTGCATCGGCCCGTCCTTGAAGTTGCCGCGCGTGTCCAGTCCCAGCAACTCGGCCATCTTGGCGTCCCACAGTGCCGGAATGTCGTCGACCTCGGCGTCGCCCTCGATCAAGGCACGTTCGATGTCGAAGCGCAGCAGGATGTGGGCGGGGTAGGTCACCTCGTCGGCATCCACGCGGATGTAGCCGGGTTGCACGCGCGTCAGCAGCTTGTGCAGGTTGCCGGGCTCGAAGGCGGGCTGGTCGCCGAAATGCTTCACGAGCAGCGGCGCCAGCAGGCCGGCGAAGGCGGGGTGGCTGCCCAGCTGCATCTCGAACGACAGGCTCTGGCTTTCGTGGATGCCCATCGAACGCGCGCGTGCGATGGGCTGGCCGAGCAGTTCGCGCGGCAGGCCCTGCTCGTAGCGGCCATGCCCGGTCTCATGGATGACGCCCATCAGCGCCGGCAGGAAATTGTCCTCGCGGTAGCGCGTGGTCATGCGCACGTCTTCGGGCACACCGCCGCAGAACGGATGGGTGCTCTCGTCGAGGCGGCCTGCCGCGAAGTCAAAGCGCATCAGCCGCATCGCGTCCAGGCCCAGTGCCTTCTGCGCGGCGGTGGGGAAGGGGCCGACGGGCTCGATGACCGCCTCGCTGGCCTGCTTCGTCGTCACGTCGCGGATCAGCCCCGGCAGCCATTGGCGCAAGGGGGCGAAGGCCTGTTGCACGTCGGCCGAGCGCATGCCGGGCTCGTACTGGTCCAGCAGCGCGTCGTACTTGCTCAGCCCCGCGCTCTGAGACAGCAGCTCGGCCTCCTCGCGCGCGATCTTCAGCACGTCGCGCAGGTTGGGCGCGAAACCGGCCCAGTCGTTGGCCGGACGCTGTGTGCGCCAGGCGTGTTCGCAGCGGTTGTTGGCCAGGCTCTTGGCTTCCACGAGCGCTTGCGGCAGCGCATTGGCGGCGCGCCAGGCTCGCCGGATCTCGCGCAGATTGGCGCGCTGTTCTTCGTTCAGCGGTTCGGCGGCGGCGGCGTCCAGCAACCCGGCGAGGGCCGGGTCGGTGGCCAGCTGATGCAGCAGGCCGTCCATCTCGGCCAGCGCCAGGCTGCGGGCCTCATTGCCGTTGGCGGGCATGTTGGCGGCCTGGTCCCATTGGGCGATGGACTGCAGGTGCGCCAGGCGGTAGTGGCGCAACTGGCGAGTGGCGAGGTCTTGGTAAGCAGAGGTCATGACAGCCAACTTTCAGGAACGAGCCACAGCAGCGCGGCGGTGTAGAAGACGAAGCGCAGGAACTTGCCGACCGCCATGTAGCCCACGCAGGGCCAGAACGGTAGCTTGAGCCAGCCGGCAACGGCGCACAGCGGGTCGCCAACGATGGGCAGCCAGCTCAACAGGCAGGCCTTGGGGCCGAAGCGCTGAAGCCACTGGACGGCTCGCGAGTGTCGGGGCTCCTGGTGGCGGACGGCTTCCACGGCTTTTTCTGCGCCATAGCCCATCCACCAGCTGACCATGCCGCCGAGCGTGTTGCCGGCGGTTGCCACGAGGATGGCGGGCCAGAACATGGCCGGGTCGGCCTTGACGACCAGGAACACCGCAGGCTCCGAGCCCAGTGGCAGCAGCGTTGCGGAAACGAAGGTGACGACGAAGATCGCGACCAGCCCGACCTGCGGCAAGGCGAGGGCGGCCAGCAGGTCGTGAACGAATTGACCAAGCCAAACTTCCATGGGGTGATTGTCACGGCGGCCGGCTCGCTACAATCCCGCCTCTTTTTTGAGCAGACACGCGTGCAACTCGGCCCCCACCTCCTCCCCAACCGGCTCTTCGTGGCGCCGATGGCCGGGGTGACCGACAGGCCGTTCCGCCAGTTGTGCCGGCGGCTGGGTGCGGGCTACGCAGTCAGCGAGATGGTCACGTCGCGCCGCGAGCTCTGGGGCAGCCTCAAGACGTCCCGACGGGCCGACCACGCGGGCGAGCCTGGCCCCATCGCGGTGCAGATCGCCGGCACGGATGCGGCCATGATGGCCGAGGCTGCGGCCTACAACATCGACCGCGGCGCGCAGATCATCGACATCAACATGGGCTGCCCGGCCAAGAAGGTCTGCAACAAGTGGGCCGGCTCGGCGCTGATGCGCAACGAGGCGTTGGCGCTGGAGATTGTCGACGCCGTCGTTGCGGTGGGGGCGCCGCGCGGCGTGCCCGTGACGCTGAAGATGCGCACCGGCTGGAGCCTGGAGGAGCGCAATGCGCTGCGCCTGGCGCGCCAGTTCGAGGCGGCGGGCATTGCCATGCTCACCATCCACGGCCGCACGCGCGAGCAGGGCTACAAGGGCTTTGCGGAGTACGACACCATCGCGGCCGTGAAGGCGGCGCTGGGCATTCCCGTCGTCGCCAACGGCGACATCGACTCGCCCGAGAAGGCGCGCGATGTGCTGGCCTACACCCAGGCCGACGCCTTGATGATCGGCCGCGCCGCGCAGGGGCGGCCCTGGATCTTTCGTGAAGTGGCCCATTTTTTGGCGACGGGAGAACACCTGGCGGCACCGACCATCACCGAGGCGCGCGATGTGCTGACCGAACATCTGCATGACCACTACGGCCTGTACGGCGAGCTCAGCGGTGTGCGCAGCGCCCGCAAGCACATCGGCTGGGCCGTGCGCGGCCTGCCTGGCGGCGAAGCCTTCCGCCAGCACATGAACACCCTGGAGCGCTGCGACGAGCAGGTGCAGGCGCTCCGCGACTGGTTCGACGAACTCGGCCAGACGCACGACCGGCTGCCGCCCGCCGCGGCCGCCAACGACGAAGAGACGCCGGCCGAAGAAGCCTGCGCCGCCTGACATGGCGCATCCCCTTGCCCAGCGCTGCCCGCCAGATTGGGAGCGGCCCAGCGCTCGGCCCGACAGTGAATAGAGATTTGATATGAGCGCCCAGAAGACCCCCCCGCCCAATCCCATCGACGCCTGCGTGCGCGACAACCTCGAAGCCTTCTTCCGTGACCTCGACGGCCAGGAGCCCCACTCGATGCACGAGATGCTCGTCAAGCTGGTCGAGAAGCCGCTGTTCGAGATCGTCATGCGCGAAGCCGGCGGCAACCAAAGCAAGGCCGCGCAATGGCTGGGCATCAACCGCAACACGTTGCGTCGCAAGCTCGACGACCACGGCTTGCTCTGACCTGCACGGAAAACCTATGGGCCTGCTCGCGTCCTTCAGTGAGTTCCTTGAAGACAGCTTCGGCGTCCTGCGTCGGCTCAGCGCGCGGCTGGAGGTGGTCGAGCAGAACGAGCAGCTGTGCGTCATTCAGGGCGACCGCCGCCGGGTGGTGTTGAACCTTGAGCGCCGCATCGCCGATGTCGGCTCGGCCGGCCGGCTGCCGTTCGCCCAGTTCGGCTCGGTGGAGGTCGAGTACTTCCATGACGAGGACCGCGGCACGTTCTGGCGCGTCAGCCTCATCACCCGGCTGCGCGGGCGCCTGGAGGTCGGCAGCAGCACCATCGACGTCGACGCGTCCATCGCGGCGGCCACCTTGGCACGCCACCTCGGCTGTCCCGTGAAATCGTTCTGAACCGCGCGTCGCCGAGCCCCTATTCAAGACTATTTCGCCTTGCCCACACCATGACCCAACTCACCGCACTCCTCTCCGTCTCCGACAAGACCGGCATCCTCGAATTCGCTCGCGGCCTGCACGCGCTGGGCGCCAAGCTGCTGTCCACCGGGGGCACGGCCAAGCTGCTGGCCGACAACGGCCTGCCCGTCACCGAGGTGGCCGAGCACACCGGCTTCCCAGAAATGATGGACGGCCGCGTGAAGACGCTGCACCCCAAGATCCACGGTGGCCTGCTGGCGCGCAGCGACCTGCCCGAGCATGTGGCAGCGATGAACCAACACGGCATCACGCGCATCGACATCCTGGCCGTCAACCTCTACCCGTTCGAGGCAACGGTGGCCAAGCCCGGTTGCACGCTGGAAGACGCCATCGAGAACATCGACATCGGCGGCCCGGCCATGGTGCGCAGCGCGGCCAAGAACTGGGGTGACGTGACGGTGCTGACCGACGCGGCCCAGTACGCCGCCGTGCTCGACGAACTGCAGACCCAAGGCAAGACCAGCGACAAGACCCGCTTCGCGTGTTCCGTCGCCGCGTTCAACCGCATCGCGCAGTACGACGCCGCCATCAGCAACTACCTGTCGACGCTGAACGAGGACGGCAGCAAGGCCGAATACCCCGCGCAGATGAACTCGACCTTCGTGAAGGTGCAAGACCTGCGCTACGGCGAGAACTCGCACCAGACCGCCGCGCTCTACCGCGACCTGTTCCCGGCGCCTGGTTCGCTGGTCACGGGCAAGCAACTGCAGGGCAAGGAGCTGTCGTACAACAACATCGCCGACGCCGATGCGGCCTGGGAATGCGTGAAGAGCTTTGACGTGCCCGCCTGTGTCATCGTCAAGCATGCCAACCCCTGCGGCGTGGCCGTGGGCGTGAATCCGGCCGAGGCCTACAGCAAGGCCTTCAAGACCGACCCGACGAGCGCCTTTGGCGGCATCATCGCCTTCAACCGCGAGGTGGATGGCGCGGCCGCTCAGTTGGTCAGCAAGCAGTTCGTCGAAGTGCTGATGGCGCCGTCGTTCAGCGCCGAAGCGCTGGAGGTCTTCAAGAGCAAGGTCAACGTGCGCCTGCTGCAGATCGCGCTGCCGGCGGGTGGTGCCCGCCCCTGGGACCAGGGGCGCAACGCGCAGGACGTCAAGCGCGTCGGCTCGGGCCTGCTGGTGCAGACGGCCGACAACCACTTCCTGAAGCGTGAAGACCTCAAGGTCGTCACGGCGCTCAAGCCCACCGAGCAGCAGCTCGACGACCTGATGTTCGCCTGGACCGTCGCCCAGTACGTGAAGAGCAACGCCATCGTCTTCTGCGGTGGCGGCATGACGCTGGGCGTCGGCGCCGGCCAGATGAGCCGCCTGGACTCGGCCCGCATCGCGTCCATCAAGGCCCAGCACGCCGGCCTGACGCTGACCGGCTCGGCCGTGGCCAGCGACGCCTTCTTCCCGTTCCGTGATGGCCTGGACGTGCTGGCCGATGCCGGCGCCAGCTGCGTCATCCAGCCGGGTGGCTCGATGCGCGACGACGAAGTGATTGCCGCCGCCAACGAGCGCGGCATCGCGATGGTGCTGACGGGCGTGCGCCACTTCCGGCATTGATGCGCCCCTCGTCCGGTCTGGCCTGCTGAACGCGGGCCAGACCAGCTGGTCTTGCAGAGCTACGTGACCCAGGACGGCCGAGATCTTTGTCGCCTGCGCGACTAGACGCAATGCTCTAGTCCAGGGCCGGCCCCCATGCCGGCGCCTGCACTTGCGGTTAGCCTTCTGCGATTCGACCAAGAACCGGAGACGAGCCCATGGACATCGCCCTGCAGGAACGCCTGCACCTGGCGCTGACGACGCAACGCCGCGCCTTTGAGGCGGAGCGCATGCCGACGCTCGAGGTGCGCCGCGACCGACTGGCGCGGCTGCTGAAGATGACGCGCGACCACGGCGAGGCGCTGGCCGCCGCCATGGCGCAGGACTTCGGCCACCGCGCGCGCCAGGAGTCGTTGCTGGCCGACCTGTTCACCGTCGAGTCCGCCGCCCGCCATGCCATCAAGCATCTGCGCGGCTGGATGAAGACCCGGCGCGTGGCCACGCCGCTGCACTTCCTGCCCGGCCACAACGTGCTGATGCGTCAGCCGCTGGGCGTGATCGGCGTCGTGGCGCCCTGGAACTACCCGTACTACCTGGCCATGGCGCCCGCCGTCGCCGCGCTGGCGGCCGGCAACCGGGTGCTGATCAAGCCCTCGGAGCTGACGCCGGCCACCAGCGAGCTGATGGCGCGGCTGGTCGCCGAGCATTTCAAGCCCGAGGAGATGCACGTCGTCACCGGCGATGCCGATGTCGGCAAGGCCTTCACGGCATTGCCGTTCGACCATCTGTTCTTCACCGGCTCCACGGCGGTGGGCCGCCATGTGGCGCAGGCGGCGGCCCGGAACCTGACACCCGTGACGCTGGAGTTGGGCGGCAAGTCGCCGGCCATCGTGGACCGCAGTGCCGACCTGGCGCTCACCGCGTCTCGGCTGGCCTTCGGCAAGTGCTTCAACGCCGGGCAGACCTGTGTGGCGCCCGACTACCTGCTGGTGCCGCGCGAGATGGCGGAGCCGCTGGCGCAGCGCATCCTGGCCGAGATGCGCCGCATGTACCCGCGCATTGCCGGCAATGCCGACTACACGAGCATCGCGGCGCCGCGCCACCTGGCCCGGCTGCAGGGCCTGCTGGACGATGCCCAGGCGCGCGGTGCGCGCGTTCTGCGCAGCCACGACGAGGTGCCCGCCGACCGCCGCCTGGTGCCGGCGCTGCTGCTGGACGTGCCGGCCGACGCTGCCGTCATGCGGGAGGAGATCTTCGGCCCGCTGCTGCCGGTGGTGCCGTACGACCGCGTCGACGACGCGCTGGCCCACATCAACGCGGGCGAGCGGCCGCTGGCGCTGTACTGGTTCGGCAGCGACAGCGCGGCGCGCGACCAGGTCATGCAGCAGACCCACGCCGGCGGCGTCACCGTCAACGACTGCCTGTGGCACCTGGGCCAGGAGGAGCAACCCTTCGGCGGCGTGGGCGCAAGCGGCATGGGCGCCTATCACGGCGAATGGGGATTTCGCACCTTCAGCAAGGAGAAGCCGCTGTTCATCCAGTCGCGCTGGGCGGGCACGAAGCTGTTCCAGCCGCCCTACGGCGCCACGTTCGAGCGCCTGCTGGGCCTGCTGAAGAAGATCGTCTGACGCCATGGGCGACACCTCGCGCTTCGACGAGGCGCACGACGTCATCGTCATCGGCGGCGGCTCGTCCGGCTCGGCGCTGGCCGGCCGGCTGAGCGAAGACGACGGCTGCCAGGTGCTGGTGCTGGAGGCCGGCGCCGACGTGCACAACTGGCTGGGTAGCGTGCCCACCGCCGCCGTGCTGATGGTGCCCAGCCATCTGCACAACTACGCCTTCGAGACCGTGCCGCAGCCGGGCCTGAACGGCCGCCGCGGCTATGTGCCGCGCGGCCGCATGCTGGGCGGGTCGTCGGGCATCAATGCCATGGTCTACACGCGCGGCCAGCCCGAGGACTACGACGGGTGGGCGGCCCTTGGCAACGCCGGCTGGGGCTGGGCCGACGTGCTGCCGTTCTTCGTCAGGAGCGAGGGCAATGACAGCTTCGGCGCGCCGCTGCACGGCCGTGACGGCCCGCTCAAGGTGAGCCGCCTGCGCACCGACAACCCGCTGCACGACGCCTGGCTGGCCGCCGGGCGCGAGGCCGGCCATGTCGTCACCGACGACTTCAACGGCGCGTCGCAGGAAGGCATCGGCATCTACCAGGTCACGCAGGACCGGGGAGAGCGCTGCAGCGCGGCGCGCGCCTATCTGCGGCCGCATCTGCAGCGGCCCAACCTGCGCGTGACCGTGCAGGCGCAGGTGCAGCGCGTGTTGTTCGACGGCCGCCGCGCCGTGGGTGTGGAAGTGAAGGTGGCGGGCCGCCTGCGCCGCCTGCAGGCGCGCCGCGAGGTGGTGCTGGCGGCCGGTGCCATCCAGTCGCCGCAGTTGCTGATGCTGTCCGGCGTGGGGAACGCCGCCGAGCTGCAGCGGCTGGGCATCCCCGTGCTGCATCACCTGCCCGGCGTGGGCGCGAATCTGCAGGATCACCCGGACTTCGTGTTCGGCATGCAGACGCGCAGCCCGCATGCCTTTGGCCTGTCGCTGCGTGGCGGCTGGGCGTTCTGGCGGGCCCTGCGGCGTTACCGGGCCGAACGCCGTGGTCCGTTGACCAGCAACTTCGCCGAAGGCGGCGGCTTCCTGCGCAGCAGCGCCGCGCAGCCGCGGCCGGATGTGCAACTGCACTTCGTTGTCGCCGGCGTTGAAGACCATGCCCGCACGCTGCGCTGGGGTCATGGGCTGTCATGCCATATGTGCCTGCTGCGGCCCAAGAGCCGCGGCACGCTGACACTGGCCAGCCCCGATGTAGGCGCGGCGCCGTTGATCGACCCTGCGTTCTTCCAGCACGCGGACGACCTGGCGCAGATGGTGGACGGCTTCAAGCTGACCCGCCAGTTGCTGCAACAGCCGGCGCTGCGCGCCCATTGGCAGCGCGAGCTGTGGAGCACCGAGACCGGCAGCGATGCCGACATCGAGGCGCTGCTGCGCGCGCGCACCGACACCATCTACCACCCGGTAGGCACCTGCCGGATGGGCCATGACGACATGGCCGTGGTGGACGCCCAGCTCCGGGTGCACGGCCTGCAGGGGCTGCGCGTGGTGGATGCGTCCATCATGCCCACGCTGGTGAGCGGCAACACCAACGCGCCGGCCATGATGATCGGTGAGAAGGCCGCGCAGATCATGCGCGCGGGGTGAGCCGCTGCTTGGCCTGCGTCGCCGTCCTACACGTAAAGCCTTGAAACCTGACAGGCCGCCGCCAACTCAGGGGCGCAAACTCTGTCGTGTCACCGCGCCCGTGCGCGGGCAAGGTTTGAGGAGAACGAGATGAAGTCCCCCCGATTCCTGTTGGTCTGCCTGGCGCTGCTGTCCACGCTGTGGATGGGCGTGGCCCATGCGCTGCCGACGGTTGACCAGGTGCAGGCCGCCGCCAAGAGTGGCGATTACGCTGGCGCCGAGAAGATGGTGCGCGAGGTCGTGGCGGCCCGGCCCGACAGCGCGCGTGCCCACTACGTGCTGGCCGAGATCCTGGCCCACGAACGCAAGTTCGACGAAGCGGCCGAGCACACGCGCCGCGCCCGGGCGCTGGACCCCGCCATCAAGTTCACCGATGCGGCCAAGTTCAACGCGTTCGAGCAGTTGCTGCAGCGTGAGCAGGTGTCGGCCGCCAAGCCCGTGGCGCCGACGCCGCTCGAACCGTCTCCGGCCCCTCGCGCCGCACCCGTGCCGCGCGCCGAGCCAGCTGCCGTGAGCGGCGGCGGCAGCAGCGGTGGCGGCGTGCCCGTCTGGCTGCTGGCCGTGGGCGCCATCGCCTTCATCGCCATGGCGGCGAGCTGGATGCGCCGTCGCACGGCGGCACAGGCGCAACCCGTCATGCAGGGCGGCTATGCGCCGGCCGGCTATGGCGCGGGCGGTTACGGCGCCGGTGGCTACGGCGTGCCGCAGCAGCCCACGTCGGGCGGCCGGGGCATGTTGGGCGTGGGCCTGGGTGTGGCCGGCGGTGTGGCGGCCGGCATGCTGGCCGAGCGGCTGCTGCACGGCGGCGACCATGGCGACCGTGGCAGCCTGCCGTCCAACGCCGATGCCGGCAGCCACGCGGGCGGCCTGCTGCCCGGCGCCTTCGGTGGCGGGGGCGATACGGGGGCGGCCGACGAGCTCACGCGGCGTGACATCGACTTCGGCAGCGGCGATGGCTGGGGCGGCGGTGGCAGCAGCGACGCCGGCGGTGGTGACTTCGGTGGCGGCGGCAGCGACGACTGGTAACCCGGAACGGTGGGGCGGATGAGGCGGGGCAGCCCACGATAATCCACCCCATGACGCCAGCCGCCTTCACCGGCCAGTTGCTCGCCTTCATCGCCCGTCTCATCACGGGCGCGCAGGGACACTGGAAGGGCTGCCCGCCAAAAGCCGAGCAGCGCATCTACATCGCCAACCACCAGAGTCATTTCGACCTCGTCCTGATCTGGG
Organism: Pelomonas nitida; assembly: GCF_043555975.1. Lineage (NCBI taxonomy): Bacteria > Pseudomonadati > Pseudomonadota > Betaproteobacteria > Burkholderiales > Sphaerotilaceae > Roseateles > Pelomonas nitida. Next base: position 15,422 of record NZ_JBIGIA010000001.1, read on the forward strand.
CCGCCTTCCCGCATGAACTGCGGGCGCAGACGCGGGCCATCGCCGCGCGTGACTACTGGACCAAGAGCCCCTTCAAGCGCTGGCTGACGACCGAGGTGTTCAACGCCATCTACGTCAGCCGTACCCGCGCCAACCCGGAGGAAGACCCGCTGGAGCCGCTGGTCGAGGCGCTCGCCAACGGCGACTCGCTGGTGATCTTTCCGGAGGGCACGCGTTCCAGCAAGGGCAACCCGATGCCGTTCAAGAGCGGCATCTATCACCTCGCCCAGCAGTTCCCGCACGTGCAGCTCATCCCGACCTGGATCGACAACGTGCAGCGCGTCATGCCCAAGGGCGAGGTCGTGCCGGTGCCCATCCTGTGCACGGTCACGTTCGGCGCGCCGATCCAGTTGCGCGAGGACGAGAGCAAGGTTGACTTCCTGTGCCGTGCGCGCGAGGCCGTCATGGAGCAGAGGCCCGACCCTAGCGAGGTCGGCCGTCTGTTGGAGGCCGACTGATGCGCTGGCTGAAATCGCTGGCCGCCTCCGAGCAGGTGGCGCTGTTGTTCGTCGTGCTGTTCGGCCTGTTGATGCTGCTGACGGCCGGGCTGTTCCTGAACTCGCTGCGTGAGCGCGAGGACGAAGAGGCGCGCCGCGCCTCCGAGCTGACGTGGGAGCGCGTGCGGCGCGACCTGCGGGCCGCCTGGATCGGCGGCAGCATGTTCTGGGTCGCCTGGATCTCGGGTCCGCTGGGCGCGACGCTGCTGTTCGCGCTGTTCTCGTTCCTGGCGCTGCGCGAGTTCATCACGCTGATGCAGACGCAGCGCAGCGACCATCGCACGCTCATCGTCGCCTTCTTCGTGCTGCTGCCCGTGCAGTACATGATTTGCGGCACCCGCTTCTTCGACCTCTTCACCGTGTTCCTGCCGGTCTACGGCTTCCTCGTGCTGCCCATCGTCAGCGCGCTGGCGGACGACCCGACGCGCTTTCTCGAGCGCAACGCCAAGATCCAGTGGGGTGTGATGGTCTGCGTGTACGGCCTGTCCCATGCGCCTGCGCTGCTGCTGCTGGAGTTCCCGGGCTTCACGGGGCGCGGCGCCTTCCTGCTGTTCTTCCTGGTCATGGTGGTGGCGGCCTCGCAGATCGCGCAGGAGATCGCCACGCGCACGATGCGCCGCCGCCCGGTGGTGCGCCGCATCAGCCGCAGCTTCTCGATGCGCGCCTGGTGGATCGGCACGGCAACCGGCTCGCTCGCGGGCCTGGGGCTGTACTGGATCACGCCGTTCAAGGCCGGCCAGGCGCTGGCGATGGCCTTCGTCACGGCTGCCGCAGCCGGCTTCGGTGGCCTCGTCATGAAGGCGCTGAAGAAGGATGCCGGCGTGCGCTACTGGGGCAACCGCAGCTCCATCACCGGCGCCGTGGGCCTGCTCGACCGCATCGCCGTGCTGTGTTTTGCGGCCCCGGTGTTCTTCCACTCGGCGCGCTGGTATTTCCAGTTGCCGCTGGGGTATCGGTGATGACATGACGCAGCCCCTCGCCCAGTCTGGTCGCGCTGAACGCGGGCCAGCCCAGTCGATCCCCCGAGGGGAGGGCGATGCTCGCCGGATCGACCGGCAAGCACATCGCCTCGCGCGGTCCGGCTCGGGAGCGGCCCGGGGCCCGGCCCGCAGGGGTGGAAAGCTGCCATGAGGATTCTCGGCATCGACCCGGGTTTGCAGACGACCGGTTTTAGTTCCGGCCCGTCGCTGTCGCGACTTCACGAGCGCTGCGCGCTCATGAGCCTGCACAGAAACCTCGCTACCGTCACCACCAGCGGTGATTGGCAGCCATGAGGATTCTCGGCATCGATCCGGGCCTGCAGACGACCGGTTTTGGCGTCATCGACGCCGACGGTCCGCGGCTGGCCTACGTGGCCAGCGGCACCATCAAGACCAGCGGCGTCGCGGTGGGCGATCTGCCGGCGCGGCTGAAGATCCTGTTCGATGGCATTCGTGAGGTGTCGGCGCGCTACCAGCCCCAATGCGCGGCGGTGGAAATCGTTTTCGTCAACGTGAACCCGCAGTCCACGCTGCTGCTGGGCCAGGCCCGTGGCGCGGCGCTGACCGCGCTGGTGTCCACGGACCTGCCCGTCAGCGAGTACACCGCGCTGCAGATGAAGAAGGCCATCGTCGGCCACGGCCATGCCAGCAAAGACCAGATCCAGGCCATGGTGCAGCGCCTGTTGAACCTGCCGGGTGTGCCGGGCAAGGACGCGGCGGATGCGCTGGGCCTGGCCATCATGCATGCGCACGCCAGCGTCAGCTTCGAGGCCATGAGCCGCAGCACGACGCTGACGCGGCGCCAGCATGCGCTGTTCAAGGGAAGCCGCACGTATTGAATGGAAACGGCCCGCCGAGGCGGGCCGTTCAAACGACGCAGGGTCTCTCAGGCCTGGCGGCGGCGGGCGACAAAGCCCACGGTGCCCAGGCCGGCCAGCACCAGCGCAAGGCTGGCGGGCTCGGGGACGGCGGAGATACGGTAACCGCCGCTGCTTTCGATGCCGCCAGTCGTTTGGTAGTGCAGGAAGGCGTCGGTCAGATCCATGCTGCCCGAGGTCATGTTCAGCGTCTTGCCCGCATCGGCGTAGCTGTAGGTCAGGCCCAGGAAGACGCCATCCTGGTAGTCGGCAGTGGCACCGGCCGTCAGCGCGTAGCTGGTGAGCTGGAACGTCAGCGAGAAGTCCGTCAGGGACAGGCTCTCGAAGCCGCTACCGGCCAGCACCGAGGTGTCCACGTCGTAGCTGCCGAAGAACGTCTCGGTGGTCAGCGGACCGGCGTCGATGGTGCCGCTGAAGTTGACCGTGGCAGCCTGAGCCGAGGCGGCGATCAGGGCGGCGGCGGCGATGAGCAGGGGACGGAATTTCATGGTTTTGTTGTCCTTGCGTTGACTCAGAACTTGAACGAGGCGTTGCTGATCGCGGAGCAGAGCACACCCTTGAGCTTGACCACGGGGCGGGAGGCCGCGCTGCCGGCGGAACCGTCGGGGTCGTAGCCGATCAGCGCGCCGTCGCTCTGGGCGGTGCAGGTGACGTGACCGGTGGCCAACGGATCGGCGCTGGTGATGCCGACGTTCTTCAACAGGGCCGTGAACACCAGCGTGTCCTTGCCGGGCACAAAGTCCGTGACGGTGTCCAGGCCATCGGAGCCGGTGCGATACACGAACTGGTTGCGGCCACCCTTGCCGGTGATCGTGTCGCGGCCCAGGCCGCCTTCGATGACGTCGTCGCCGTCGGTGCCGGCGATGGTGTCGTTGCCACTGGTGCCAGCGATCGACTTGACCAGATTCAGCCCGATCAGCATCGGATCATGGTCAGACGCGCGGAACGCCGTGGGCTGGTACCAGTCGTTGCCGGCGGCCTTGTCCTTGGTGGTGTAGTCGGTCCACTCGGGTTCGTCGGCGTTGATGTGCCAGCTGGTGGCGCCGGTGACCTTGGGCGCGATGGTGGCGGTGCCCAGGCCGTGGTCCAGCCGGCCCGCGCTGGCGTCGAACACATAGCTGTAGTCGGCCGGGTCGAACTGGCCCACCAGGTCGACGATGCCGGCGCTGGTCAGCACGTGGATGGGGTCTTCCTGCGCATAGGCGTTGAAGTCGCCGATCAGGATGACGTCGTCGGTGCCGGCGGTGGATTTGACCGTTGGCAGCCAGTCCAGCAGGCGCTGGGCCTGCTGCTGGCGCTGCAGGTTCCAGCAGCCTTGCAGATCACCGGTGTCGCCGTTGGCGCCACTGCCGCAGCTGCCCTTGGACTTGAGGTGATTCACGGCCACGGCGAATTTCTCGCCGTTGGGCGCCACGAAGCCCTGGGCGAATGTCGGGCGGTTGTTGATGCTGTGGGTGTCGGCCATGGACGGGCCGATCAGCGCGAGCTTGGCGGGCTTGTAGATCATCGCCACGCGGATCGCGTCCGTGCCCGTGCCGGCGCCGCCGGAGGAGATGAGGGTGGGCAGCGGCACGGCGGCGTAGGTGCCCGCGCCGAGCGTGGCGTTCAGTCCGTCGACGAGGTTCTGCACGGCGAAGTTGCTGGCGTTGTTCTGGATCTCCATCAGGCCGACGACGTCGGCGTTCAGGCCCGACAGCGCCGCCAGGATCTTGGTGCGCTGGCGCGTGAACTCCGTCAGCGAGGTGGCGCCGCGGCAGTCGCTGCAGCTCGGGCTGCCGGCCACGAAGGCGCCGCTGGTGCCGCTGGTGAAGTAGTTCAGCACGTTGGCGCTGGCCACCTTGATGTTGCCGCCCACGGCCGGTGGCGTGACGGGCCGGGCGAGGGGGCGTGCGAAGACGGGCGCTGCGGTCGGATGGATCTTGTAGGCCAGCGAGCCGCTGGTGGAGTCGGTCGACGGGCCGAAGTCGACCACGCCGACCACGCCCTCGACCGTGTCGCCGGCACGCACGGTGCCGTCCTGCCAGAGGTAGGGCGTCGGGTTGGGCAGCTGCAGCGAGCTGCCGTCGTCCAGCACGATGCTGCGTGCCAGGTTGGCCGCCTGCAGCGCGAGCGCGGCGGGGCCCGGCCGCAGCACGTTGGTGGGCGTCAGCGTGCGGCCGCCGGCCGACAGCGTCAGCTGGCCGTAGCTGCCGACGAAGTTGGTCTGATTGACGGTCAGCGGGTCGACGATGCGCACGAGCATGCCCTCGTAGCGCTCCATGTCGGCCTGGGCTGCCAGCGCGGCCAGGCTCACCTCGACGGGCTGCGGCAGCGCGTTGTGGCTGCTGAGCACGGTGACGTTGGACACGCTGCTCAGCTCGGTCAGCGGGGCAGCCTGGCTGGCGGCGCTGGTGGACACCGAGTACTCCTGCACCTTGGCCGTGACGCTGACCTTGTCGCCGACGGCAACGGTCGGCGCCGTGTTCGTGTAGACGAAGATGCCGTCGGAGGTCGTGACGTCGTTGTCGCCGTCAGGGTCCTGCAGGTAGAAGCCGTTGTTCAGCAGCTTGGTGACGACGCCGCGGGCGGTGACGGTGTTGCCGTCCATCAGGCTCCTGGCCCCTGAGCCCTGGATGGCCGGGATCGTGATGGTGCCGCCCACGGTCAGCTTGACGGTGCAGCTCGCGCTCTGGACGGCGTCGTTCTCCCACTTCAGGCCGATGTTGTAGGCGCCGACGGCGACGCTGGCGGCGACGTCGAAGGTCTGCGTCGCGGCGGCGCCGTTCTCTGCGGCGGCAACAAAGCTGCCGAGCAGCACGCCGGCGGGCAGGCTGCCGACGACGGTGACCTTGTCGACCTTGCTGTCTGCGTCGGTCGCGCTGACGGCGAAGCTGCTGGCCGTGCCGGCGGTGGCGGTCTGGTCCGGGCAGTTGGGCACGATGGGCTGGTTGATCGGCGTGCCGTTGCAGCTGAGCGCGGCGCTGGCGCTGTTGCGCGGCGCGGGCGTGCCGGTGGCGAAGTCGGCGGCGTTGTTGTTGGTGTCGGTGCAGCCGTTGCCGGCGCGGAACAGCGCGAGCGAGGTGGAAGCGGCCGGCGCGGCAGCGCTGCCTTCGAAGAAGTTGGCGGTGCCATAGCCCACCAGGTCTTCGATCTGTGCGAGCTGTGCGGCCGAGCAGACCGCGGAGCCACCGTTGCAGGCCAGGCCGGTTGCCACGTTCGCCAGCACCACCTTGCCGGCCGCGCCGGCGAGGTTGAGTGTGCCGGTCGCGTCGGCCGCGGGCAGCGCGGTGCCGCTGGTGGTGCTGGTGAGCTTGACGAGGTAGTAGCCACCCGGGGCGATACTGCCGGACAGTGCAGTCACGCCGTTGCCCGCAAAGTTGCCGGTGCCGGTTGCGCTGGCGTACTGGATGGACCAGCCGCTCAAGCTCACGCTCACCGTGCTGGTGTTGTGCAGCTCGACATAGTCGCTTGCATACACATTGCCATGCGCGCCGTACAGCTGGCTGATGACGACGCCGCTCGTCGAGGCCAGCACGGCGGGCGTGGCGAATGCCGCCGCGAGGAGAGACACCAGGAGCTTGATGCGCATGACTATTTAGTAAGAATTTCGGGAAGCGGCGCGCATCCTATTGACCCTTCATGACGATTTGACCCACCACGTTCATGGGGGGTCTCCTGGCTTCGTATGTTCACCATGTCTCCTGCACTGCTTTTGCTCGGGGTTCTCACTTATTTCGCCCTGCTGCTGGTGCTGGCGCGGTGCGTCTCGCACGGTTCCGGGGCTGAGGGTTTCTACGTGGGAGGCAGGGAAAGTCCCTGGTTGGTTGTTGCGTTAGGCATGGTGGGTACGTCGCTTTCCGGCGTCACCTTCATCAGCGTGCCGGGGTCGGTTGCGGCCAGCGGCTTCAGTTACCTCCAGGTCACGCTGGGCTATGTGGCCGGCTATGTGGCCATTGCCTTCGTGCTGCTGCCGGCCTATCACCGACTAGGGGTGGCCTCCATCTACGAGCTGCTGGGCGAGCGCCTGGGCCCCCCGGCGCGGCGGCTGGGTGCCGGCTACTTCGTGCTGTCGCGCACCGTTGGCGCCACGGCCAGGCTCTACCTTGTCGTGCAGGTGCTGCACTCGCTCATCCTCGGCCCGCTGGGCGTGCCGTTCGTCGCCGGCGCGGCAGTGGTGCTGGCGATGATCCTGCTCTACACGGTGGAGGGCGGCGTGAAGGCGCTGGTGTGGACAGACATGCTGCAGACGGCCGGCATGTTGACCGGCCTGGGAGTCTGCATCGCGCTGCTGTGGCGGCCCGACGCATTTGCTCAGCTGGACGCCGCCGGCCTGAGCCGCGTGTGGGTGACCGACCCGCTGAGCCGCGACTTCTCCGTCAAGGCGCTGCTGGCCGGCATGTTCATCGCCATCGCAATGACGGGGCTGGACCAGGAGATGATGCAGAAGAGCCTGTCGGTGGCGAAGCTGCGCGATGCGCAGAAGAACCTGCTGCTGCTGGCCGGGCTGCTGGTGGTGGTCATCGGCGCCTTCCTGCTGCTGGGCGGTCTGCTGACGCTGTTCGCCCGGGAGCATGGGCTCGCGGCCAAGGGCGACGCGCTGTTCCCCACGGTGGTCATGCAGCATCTGCCGGCCTGGGTGCAGGTGGTGTTCGTGCTGGCGCTGGTGTCGGCGTTGCTGCCCAGTGCCGATGGGGCGCTGACCGCGCTGACAGCCAGCACCTGCCTGGACTTGCTGCGTGTGTCGCGCGACGACGTGCGAACGCGGCGGCGCGTGCATTTCGGTTTTGCGGCGCTGTTTCTGTTGCTGGTGCTGGGCTTCAAGGTGCTGGACAACGCCAGCATGGTGTTCCTGATCCTGAAGCTGGCGGGCTACACCTACGGGCCGCTGCTGGGCCTGTTCGCGTTCGCGATGTTCACGCCGCGACCGGTGTCGGGTCGTGCCCTGGTGGTCATCTGCATCGCCGCCCCCTTGGTGGGTGCCGTGCTGGACTTCGGGCAGCCGTGGGGGGGTTACCAGATCGGGCTGGAGTTGCTGGTGCTCATCGGCTCGCTGACCTGGGCGGGGTTGTGGCTGGTGTCCCGGCGTCCGGCGGCGATCAGACCTGTCTTGGGAGAAATTGGGAACGATTCACCTCGTTAACCTGAAGCGCCTTCCGGTGACGATCCCGGCCTCGCGATACGCTCCCCGCCGCATGTCTGTCTCTGCTGCTTCAGGCCACGCCTTCACACTCACCCGCATGCTCGCTGCCTTTGTGCGCGAGCATTGGCGCGCCTACGGTGCAGCGGGGGCCATGCTCAGCTGCATCGCGGCGATGACCGTCTGGATTCCTCGGCAGGTCGGCCATGTCGTCGACACGCTCGTGGCCGGCGGCCTGCAGGGGCAGGCGCTGATCGGGCAGCTGGGGCTGCTCGTGGCGGCCGGCCTGGTGATCTACCTGCTGCGCGTCGGCTGGCGGCTGCTGCTGTTCAAGGCGGCCTACCAGCTCGGCGCGCGGCTGCGCACACGGTTGTTCGGGCGGCTGGCGCTGCAGGGGCCGGCCTATTTCCAGGGCCAGCGCACGGGTGACCTGATGGCGCTGGCCACCAACGACATCGATGCCGTCGAGCAGGCCGCCGGTGAGGCCATGCTCGCGGGCTTCGACGGCACGCAGACGCTGCTGCTGGTGCTGGCGATGATGACGGTGGCCATCGACTGGCGGCTGGGCCTGGCGGCGCTGCTGCCTTTCCCGTTGATGGGGCTGGCGTTCTGGTGGATCTCCCGGCACCTGCACCAGGCCGCGCAGGATTCGCTGACGCGCTTCGGCGACCTCAACCAGCAGGTACAGGAGAGCCTGGCGGGTGTGCGCACGCTGCGCGCGCTGGGCCTCGTGCACCGCAGCGAGCAGCGTTTCGCCGAGCTGGCGGAGAACGCCGCCGAGGCTGCCTTCCGTTCGCAGCGCTGGGAGGCGGCTTACGAGCCGGCGGTGGGCATGACGCTAGGCCTGGCCACGGCCATCGCGCTGGCCGTGGGGGGCTGGCTGGTCGCGCGGCACGAGATCAGCATCGGCCAGTTGACGGCGTTCACGATGTATCTGGGCCAGTTGATCTGGCCGATGTTCGCCGCCGGCTGGGTGCTGGCGCTGCTGGAGCGCGGCCGGGCGGCCTGGGCGCGGCTGGCGCCGGTGCTGGACGCGCCACTGACGCTCACCGACGAGGGCAGGGCGGCGTTGCCCGCCGGCGCGACGCTGCGGGCCGAAGGGCTGACGTTCAGTTTCCCCGGTGCCGGGGCCAGATCAAGGCCGGCGCTGGATGGCGTGGACCTCACGCTCGCGCCCGGCAAGACGCTGGGCATCGTCGGCGCGACCGGCGCCGGCAAGTCCACGCTCGTGCGCCTGCTGCTGCGCCAGGCCGAGCCCGATGCGGGGCGGCTGACGCTCGGTGGCGTGCCGCTGCCCGAACTGCCGCTGGCCACGCTGCGCGCCCACATCGCCTGGGTGCCGCAGGAGCCCTTCCTGTTCTCGGCAACGGTGGCGGACAACATCGCGCTGGCCAAGCCCGGTGCGACGCCGGCCGACATCGAGGCCGCCGCCCGGCTGGCAGCCGTGCATGACGACATCGCCCGGTTGTCGCAGGGGTACGCCACTGAGGTCGGCGAGCGCGGCGTGACACTGTCCGGCGGCCAGCGGCAGCGCGTCGCCATCGCGCGGGCGCTGCTGGCCGACGCGTCTTTGCTGGTGCTGGACGACGCGCTATCGGCCGTGGACACCGGCACCGAGACGGCCATCCTCGACCATCTGCGCGAGCTGCGCACCGCGCGGCCCGACCGCAGCGTCATCGTCATCGCGCACCGGCTGTCGGCGGTCATGGAGGCCGACGAAGTCATCGTGCTGAAGCAGGGCCGCGTCATCGAGCGCGGTACGCACGCGCAGCTGCTGGCGCTGGGTGGCTGGTATGCCTCGCAATGGCGCTATCAACAGATCGAGGCGACGTTATGAGCCCACCCCCTACCGGCTTCACCGGCCTCCTCAAAGGGGCGCCGCCGACCGCCCGGCAAAGCCGGCTCGGTGGCGGCTGCTGGATGTGTCGCGCGCCTGCGCTCCTGCGCTGGGGAAGGCCTTGATGATGCAAAGAGAGCGCACTTGGCAAGGCGTCGGCCTGCTGCTGGACGCCGCCCGCCCGGAGCGCTCGCACCTGATCCGCGGCGGCCTGTGGCTGCTGCTGGCGGCCGGGCTGGAGGCCGTCGGGCCCATCCTCGGCAAGCGCTACATCGACCATCACCTGCTGCCCGGCCACTACGACATCGGCGCGATGGCGGGGCTGCTTGCGCTGGTGCTGCTGACGGGCTGGGCGTCCACCTGGCTGCGCTACGCGCAGCTGTCGCGCATGGCCGGCGTGGCGCGGCGCTCGGTGCTGCGGCTGCGTGAGCGGGTCTACGCGCATGTGCTGGCGCTGCCCATGGCCTTCTTCGACAAGGCCATCACCGGTCAGCTCGTCAGCCGCGTCACCAACGACACGGAATCCGTCAACCAGCTCTACCGCCAGGTGCTGTATGTGATGCTGGACTCGTCCATCGTCGTCGCCGGCTCGCTGGTCGCCATGGCGTTCCTGGACTGGCGCTTGATGCTGGTCGTCGCCACGCTGGTGCCGGCCATGGTGGTCATCATCCGCGCCTACCAGCGGCTGTCGGCGCCGGCCGTGGCGCGCACGCGGCAGCTGCGCAGCGACATCAACGCGCAGATGGCCGAGAGCATGGCGGGCATGGCCGTGCTGCAGGCGGCCGGCGCGGCGGAGCGGTTCGGCGCGCGCTTCGAGGCGGTGAACGCCCAGCACTGGGAGTCGCGCATCGCCGAGCTGCGCGCCAACGCCTGGCTGCTGCGCCCGGCGCTGGATCTGCTGAACGTGCTGTTGATCGTCACGGTCCTCTACGGATTCGGGCGGCGTGACCTGTCCGGGCCGCTGGGGGCCGTGGAGGTGGGGTTGCTGTATGCCTTCCTGGCCTACATCGCGCGCGTCGTCGAGCCGCTGATCCAGATCACCATGCAGTTCGGCCAGCTGCAGCAGGCCATGGTGGCGGCCTCGCGGGTGAAGGTGCTGCTGGAGGAACACGAGCACCGCGGGCCGCCGCAGGACGGTCAGCCCATCACGCAGGGTGCGCTGCGTGTCGAGGGGCTGGGCTTTGGCTACGACCCTGCGCGGCCGGTGCTGCAGCACATCGACGTGGACATGCCCGCAGGCTCGTTCACCGGTGTCGTCGGCCACACGGGCAGCGGCAAAAGCACCCTGCTGTCGTTGCTGCTGCGCTTCTACACGGCCCAGCAAGGCCGCATCACCGTGGACGGGCAGCCGCTGCAGGCGGTGCCGGACGCGGCCTTCCGGGATGCCGTGGGCCTGGTGCCGCAGGAGCCGTTCCTGTTGTCGGCCAGCGTGCGCGAGAACATCTCGATGGGGCGGGCCGGCATCAGCGACGCGGCCGTCGAGCAGGCGGCTGTCGCGGCGCGCGCGCACGACTTCATCGCCGCACTGCCCCAAGGTTATGACACTCGATTGGGCGAGGGCGGCGCCCGCGTGTCGGCCGGTCAGAAGCAACTGCTGGCCATGGCCCGTGCGCTGGCCGGCGCGCCGCGCCTGTTGTTCCTGGACGAGGCCACCAGCAACGTCGACAGCGAGACCGAGGCACGCATCGGCGAGGCGTTGGCGGCGCTGCATGGCCGGGTGACGGTCATCGCGATCGCCCACCGCTTGTCCACCATCCGCGCAGCCGACCAGATCCTGGTGCTTCACCACGGCCGGCTGGAGGAGCGTGGCTCCCACGAAGCGCTGATGGGGCTGGAGGGCGGTCTGTATCGGCGGCTCGTCGAGTTGCAGACGCTGGAGGAGCGCGAGCTGGATGCCGAGGCGCTTTGACGCCCGGGCCATGGCCTGGCGGCATAGATCTCTGATGTCGGTCAAGGCGGCGGGCGGCGCGCTTCACTAGGCTGCGCGGATGACTGCCCCTGCTTCCTTCGCTCCCCAGGTGTTGATCAGCGGCGCCGGCCCCACCGGCCTGGCGCTGGCGTGTGCACTGCACGACCGCGGCCTGGCCGTGCAGGTGCTGGAGCAGGCCGACGAGGCCTTGCTCGCGGCGCCACCGGATGATGGCCGCGAGATCGCGCTGACCCATCGATCGCGCCGCCTGCTGCAGGCGTTGGGCCTGTGGTCGCACTTGCCGGACATCGCGCCACTGCGCCGCGCCAGCGTGCGCTCCAGTGGTTCGCGCACGGCGCTGCCCTTCGAGGCGGGCGGGCAGGAGCTGGGCTGGCTGGTGTCCAACCGGCACCTGCGTGCAGCGGCCTGGGCGGGCGTGCGCGAGCGCGGCGTGCCGGTGCTGTGCGGCCGCACGGTCGTGGGGTTCGAGGCGGAGGTGCATGTGGCCCGGCTGCGCACGCAGTGCGGCGAGGTCCACGCGGCGCCGCTGGTCGTGGCGGCGGACAGCCGCTTCTCCACCTTGCGCCGGCTGGCCGGCATCGGCGCCCGGCACCGTGACTTCGGCCGCAGCGCGCTGCTGGTGCCGCTGGCTCACGAGCGGGATCACGAGGGGCTGGCGCAGGAGTGCTTCCTGACCGGCCATACGCTGGCGCTGCTGCCGATGAACGGCGGGCGCAGCTCGGCCGTGTGGACGGTGGCGAACGCCGACCTGCCGCGCCTGGCGGCCATGGACGATGCCGCGCTGGCGGCGGCGATCACGGCAGCCGCCGATGCCCGGCTCGGTGCGATGCGCGTGGCCGGCGCCCGCCGTGTGTACCCGCTGGTGGCCGTGTGGGCCGAGCGCTTCGTCGCGCCACGGTTTGCGCTGATCGGCGACGCCGCCGTGGGCATGCACCCGGTGACGGCGCATGGCTACAACCTGGGGCTCTACGGCATCGAAGCGCTGGCGCGGCGGCTGGATGCGGCCCGTGACCCCGGCGAACTCGCGGGCCTGCTTGCCTACGAAGCCGAACATCGCCGTGAGGCGGGGCCCATCTATGCCGGCACCAACGCGCTGGTGCGCTTCTTCACGGACGACCGCGCACCCGTGCTCGCGCTGCGGCGTGCCGTCATCGACATCGCCCGCCACCTGCCGCCGCTGCGCGCGGCGATCACGCGCCGCCTTGTGGACGCGTAGCGGCCCGTTGCGCGCGGCGGTGCTTCAGGCCGCGCGGGCTTCCAGTTGGCTGAGCGAGCGGCGCAGCGAGCGCAGGGCCTGATCCAGGCGCGTGTCACCGGGCTCGGGCAGCAGGCGCGCGTCGCGGTTGGCAAGCACGTCGCCGCGCAGGCGCAGGCCCGCGCGGGCGAACTGAGGGGCCAGCGTGTCGGCGCGCTCGCGCAGCAGGGCGCGTGTGGCCTGGTAGGCGTGCTCGGCCAGATGGCGGCGCTGGCGGTAGCTGAAGGTGTTGGCCAGGAAGAGCTCGGCGTCGCGCGGGTCGGGCTCGAACAGCAGGATGTCGGTCTGCGGATGCGTCAGCTCGTAGCCCTTCATGCCCAGCGCCAGCCGCGAATGGATGAGGGCGCGGAAGGTTTGCGACAGCACCAGCGGCAGGCCGCCGTCCACCAGCCGGTGAATGTGCGGCTGCAGCGCGCGCCCGGCCGGCCGGCCCAGCCGACGCGCCAGGCCGCGCGCGCGGCGCGAACGGTCTTCGCGGGCGGTGGAGCGCCGGTCGCTGGCATAGGGCACCAGCGGGTTCAGACAGATGAGCAGGTCCAGCCCACGGTCCAGCAGCACCGACGCGTGCAGCGTCTTCTTCAGCGCGCCGTCCACGTAGTGCCGGCCGTCGATCTCCACCGGCGGGAACAGGCCCGGCAGTGCGGCGCTGGCCTGCACGGCCTGCGAGATGGGCACGTGGGCCCAGCCCGGCGCGCCGAAGGGCACGGCCTCGCCGCTGTCCAGGTCGGTGGCGACCAGCACCAGCGGGCGGCGCAACTGGCGAAAGTCGTCGCTGCGCCCGGGCTGGGTGAACACCTGCTTCAGCGCCGCGCCGAAGCGCTCGCTGCTGAGCAGCCCGGTGGGCAGCGCCCGCCCCAGTCGCTCGATGGCGCCCAGCGCCGAGCGGCCTTCCAGCAGCACCTCGCGGGCTGCGCCAGCCAGCACTTGCGGCACCAGGCGCAGCCGGTGCCCGAACTCATGCCAGGCGGGCTGCAGCAGCGCACCCGGGTCGAAACGGTCCGGCGCAGCGGCCGTGTTCTCGATGAAGGCGGCGCACAGCTGGCGCGGCGTCATGCCGTTAGCCAGGCCGGCCGCGATGAAGGCCCCGGCGCTGACGCCGATGTAGCCGTCGCAGGCCGTGAAGTCCAGGCCGTCGATGGCCTCTTCCAGTGCGCACAGCGCACCGACCTCGTAGATGGCCCCCAGCGGGCCGCCGCCGGCCAGTGCCAGGCCGATGCGTGGGCGCCCGCCCATCTGGCGGGCGGAACGGCGCTTGAGCCCGTCTGGCGCCCGTTGCCCGCGCATGGTCAGAGCGCGTCAGCGGTGCGTCAACCCTGGGCGACCGGCTGGGTCTTGCGGGCCGTGGCACTGCGCGCGGTCGGGGCCTTCTTGGCGGGTGCGGCCTTCTTGGCTGCGGGCTTGGCCGAGGCGGTCTTGCGTGCGGGCGCGGCAGCCGGCGACTTCTTGGCGGTGGCTGCGCTCTTCTTGGCCGCGGCCTTCTTTACGGGGGGCGCGCCGGCGGCCTTGGCCAACGCGTCGATGCGCTCGATCAGCGCGTCAATGTCGGCCTTGCTGGGAACGCCCAGGCCCTGCAGTGCCTTGGCCACGCGGGCCTCGAAGATGTTCTCCAGCTTGTCCCACTGCTGGCCGGCCTTGCTGCCCACATCGCCGGCGACGCTGCTGACCTTGCTGGCCACGGCGCTGAGCTTTTCCTCGGCGGCGGACTGCGTCTTTTTCTGCAGCTTCAAGCCTTCGGAGACGAGCGCCTCGAACACCTTGGCGCCTTCGCCCTGTGCCTTGGCGAAAGAGGCGAGGCCGGCAGCCCAGATGTGCTGCGCACTGTCCTTCACGTTCTGCGCCACCGCGCTGTCGAGCAGCCCGGCCGGGAAGCCGCTGGCGGCAGCTGCCTTCTTCTTGTCAGCCATCTTCTGAAGCTTCTTGACCATGGGTGTCCTTTCGAGTTCGCGGATTGCGCGAGAAGCACTGTAGCCGCGGCCCGGCGAGCCGGTGCAGACGGCCTTAGTGTGGGCGCTCTACCTTCACCTCCGAGCGGCCCCGGGAAAGTGCCCACCGGGCCGTTCGCGACACTGGGGAAAATCCGCACAAACGCGACAAGCAGGAGACCTACGCATGCAGTATTTCGTCACCGGCGCCACCGGCTTCATCGGCAAGCGGCTCGTCAAGCGGCTGCTGGCCCGGCGCGGCAGCGTCGTGCATTTCCTGCTGCGCGAGGAAAGCGCGGCAAAACTACCCGATCTGCTGGCGTATTGGGGTGTTTCCAAAGCCCGCGCCATTCCCGTCTATGGCGATCTGACGAGCCGCAAGCTGGGCGTGGCCGCCGACGTCGTCAAAGGCTTGAAGGGGCAGATCGATTATCTCTATCACTTGGCTGCCGTCTATGACCTGGGCGCCGACGAGGAGTCGCAGGTGGCCGTCAACATCGAGGGCACGCGCAGCATGGTGGAGTTCGCGCAGGCGGTCGAGGCCCGGCATGTGCACCATGTCAGCTCGATCGCTGCGGCAGGGCTCTACGAGGGCGTGTTCCGCGAGGACATGTTCGACGAGGCCGAGAACCTCGATCACCCCTACTTCATGACCAAGCACGAGAGCGAGAAGATCGTGCGCCAGGAGTGCAAGCGGCCCTGGACGGTCTACCGCCCGGCGCTGGTGGTGGGCGACTCCACCACCGGCGAGATGGACAAGGTCGACGGGCCTTACTACTTCTTCAAGCTGATCCAGCGCATGCGCCAGATCCTGCCACCCTGGATGCCCAGCGTGGGGCTGGAGGGCGGTCGCATCAACATCGTGCCGGTGGATTTCGTCGTCAACGCGCTGGACCACCTCTCGCACAAGGTGACCAAGGGCCAGGGCTGCTACCACCTCGTCGATCCGCAGGGCTACCGGGTGGGCGATGTGCTGGACATCTTCAGCAAGGCAGCACATGCGCCCAAGATGAACCTGTTCATCAACGCGGCGCTGCTGGGCTTCATCCCGCGCAGCGTGAAGAAGGGGCTGATGGCGCTTGCGCCGGTGCGCCGCATCCGCAATGCGGTCATGAAGGACCTCGGCCTGCCGGACGACATGTTCACCTTCATCAACTACCCGACGCGTTTCGACTGCCGAGAGACGGAAGCCGCGCTGAAGGGCTCGGGCATCGCCTGTCCGGACCTCAACGACTACGCGTGGCGGCTGTGGGACTACTGGGAGCGCCACCTCGACCCCGACCTCTTCATCGATCGCTCGCTCAAGGGCGCGACCGGCGGCAAGGTGGTGCTGGTCACCGGCGGGTCGTCGGGCATCGGGCTGGCGGCGGCGATCAAGTTCGCCGAGGCCGGCGCGGTCACCCTCATCTGCGCACGTGACAGCGAAAAGCTCAACGCCGCAGTGGCCGAGATCAAGTCGCACGCCGGCAAGGGCGCCCAGGTGCACGCGTTCGCCTGCGACATTGCCGAAGAGGAGGGCGCCGCCAGCCTCATTCGCTGGTGCACCGAGGAGTTCGGCGGCGTGGACTTCCTCATCAACAACGCGGGCAGGTCCATCCGCCGCGCCATCGAGAGCAGCTACGACCGCTTCCACGATTTCGAGCGCACCATGCAGCTGAACTACTTCGGCTGCCTGCGTGTGACGATGGGCCTGCTGCCGGGCATGGCGGCGAAGAAGAGTGGCCACGTCGTCAACATCAGCTCCATCGGCGTGCTGACGAACGCGCCGCGCTTCAGCGCCTACGTGGCCAGCAAGGCCGCGCTGGACGCCTGGACGCGCTGTGCCTCCAGCGAGTTCGCCGACACGGGCGTCACGTTCACCACCATCAACATGCCATTGGTGCGCACGCCGATGATCGCGCCCACCAAGATCTACAACAACGTGCCGACGCTCTCGCCCGAGGAGGCCGCCGAGAT
Organism: Pelomonas nitida; assembly: GCF_043555975.1. Classification (NCBI taxonomy): domain Bacteria; kingdom Pseudomonadati; phylum Pseudomonadota; class Betaproteobacteria; order Burkholderiales; family Sphaerotilaceae; genus Roseateles; species Pelomonas nitida. The sequence continues at coordinate 31,832 of NZ_JBIGIA010000001.1, forward strand.
GATCGCCCAGGCCTGCACGGCCAAGCCCGTGCGCATCGCCACCCGGCTGGGCATGACGGGCCAGCTGCTGCACGCCGTGGCGCCGCGCATCGCGCAGATCGTCATGAACACCACCTTCCGCATGTTCCCCGACAGCGACGCTGCCAAGGGCGAGAAGGGGGGCAAGGGTGGCCTGTCACCCGAGGCCGTGGCCTTGCAGCAGATGATGCGCGGCATCCATTTCTGACGCGCCGGGGCGGCGGCTGATGTCGATGCCTGCGGCGGAGCGCGGGCATCGTGTTGTCGTTGCAACGCAGCGGGGCTGTCCACGCGGTCCGGCCTGTGGCAGCAACAGTTTGTCAACGCTTCGCCGCTGGAAAGCCGCTATCGTGCCGCGACAAAAGTGCGCCACGCGGGTCGTCGAGCCCGGGCGCTTGATGGGAGGATTTCTTGCAGCAGCAGCAACCCGCCGGGTCGCGGCCGGCGTTCGAGCCGGCGGCCACGCCGCGCAGCTACCGTCTTCGTGTGTGGGGCGCCGTCGCGGCGCTGGTCGGTTTCCTGGTGGCGTATTTCGGCCTGGCCGGCTGGTTTGCGTGGACGGCCTGGCGCCTGGGGCGCGGTGCGCTCGCGGGCCGGGATGACGCACTGTGGGCGGCGCTGGTCGCGCTGTGCGCGCTGCTGCTGGCCGTCTTCATGTTCAAGGCACTGCTGTTTCGCCAGCGCCGCGACGAGGACCACAGCCTGGAGATTCAGCCGGCTTCGCAGCCCGCGCTGTTCGCGGAGCTGTACGCCGTGGCCGACGCCGTGGGCGCCCCCCGGCCGCATCGGGTGCTGCTGTCAGCACGCGTCAATGCCGCCGTGTTCTATGACCTCTCGCCGCTGAACCTGCTGTTCCCGACAAAGAAGAACCTCGAGATTGGCCTCGGTCTGGTCAATGTGCTGACGCGCAGCGAACTGCGCGCGGTGCTCGCGCACGAGTTCGGGCATTTCGCGCAGCGGGCGATGTCCGTCGGCCGTTGGGTCTATGTGGCACAGCAGATCGCCGGGCGGTTGGTGGCGCAGCGCGACCTGTTGGACAGCTTCCTGAAGAAGCTCGGGAATTTCGACGTTCGCGTCGCCTGGATCGGCTGGCTGTTGAGCCTCATCGTCTGGGCGATCCGCAGCCTGGTGGACAGCGTCTTCACGGGCGTGCAGTTGCTGCAGCGCAGCCTGAGCCGCGAGATGGAGTACGGTGCCGACGCGGTGGCGGTCGCACTGACGGGCAGCGACGCGCTCGTGCACGCGCTCTACAAGCTGCAGACGGCCGACAGCGACTGGGATCGGGCCGTCGGCATCGCCAGCCAGCTCAAGGCCAGGGAGCAGTGCGTGCTGGACCTGTTCGCGCTGCAGAGCGTCATCACCGAGCGCACCGGCCGGGTGCTGGACGACGATCGCTATGGTCGGCTGCCGGTGCAAGGTGGCGGGCCGGCGCGGCTCTTCGATACCGCCGACAGTGCGGTGCCGCAGATGTGGCGGACACACCCGCTCAACCATGAACGAGAGGCGCGCGCCAAGGCCGACTACCGTTCCGGCAAGGTGGACGACCGCAGTGCCTGGACGCTGTTCCACGATGCCCAGGCGCTGCGCACGCAGCTCACGCGCCGGCTGTTCGACCTGCCGGCAGCCGCGCAGCCGGTCGACGACGCGGCGTTGCAGGCGGCGCTGGACCAGCATTTCGGTGGCGAGCTGGCGCGCCCGCGCTACCGCGGCGTCTACCTGGGCCGTGCGTTGACCCGCCATGTCGCGACGCCGCAGGAACTGGTCGGCGAGCTGCCGGCCGGTACCGACGGCATTCGTCGGCTGGTGTCGCTGTACCCGGCCAGCCTGGGAGAGGCGGTGCGCCGCTGGCGCCGTGTGGATGCGCAAAAGGCGTCGGGCGAGCACCTGAGGTTGCAGGCTGAACTGCGCCGCCACGACCGCGCGGCCCGCGAGACTCACCTGGCGCTGGCCCGTGCCTTGGGGGATGGCAGCGAGGCCCGTCTGCGCGGCCTGCTGGCGCAACTGCACTATGCCGAGCACATGTCGGCCAATCTGCGGGACTTGCGTGGTGTGCTGGCCCACACGGTGCAGGTGCTGTCGGCCGGCCGCATCACGGCGTCCGTGCGCAAGCGCGTGCTGGTTGCCGCCGACGAACTGCACGAGGCGTTGGAAGACCTTCATGGACAAGCCGGGCAGTTGAGGCTGGATGCGGCGACGCTCAAGCGCATGGATGTTCAAAGCTGGGCGGCCGTGCTGGGGCCGCTCAGGCTGGGGCCGCCGAGCGCCGACAACCTGGGCGACTGGCTGAATGTCATCGACGGCTGGCTGGACCAGGCGGAGCAGGCGCTGGGGCGGTTGCGCGCGGCCGTGCTGGGCGAACTGCTGGATGCCGAAGCCCGCGTGGCCTGCGGCGAGGCACAGACCTCGCTCCCGGACGATGCGCTGCCCGCCACGCCTTCCCGCTACCCCGTGCTGCTGGAGGGCGCCGAGCGCCCGCGCGCGCTCAAGCCCACGTTGTGGGCGCGCTTTCTGGCGGCCCAGGGGCGTGGTGCCGCGGCGGCGCGTGTGCTCGTGGCAGGCGCCATCGTCGCCGGCGTGCTGAGCTTCGGCGGGGGCTATGGCGACATCAACGTCCATGTGCTCAACGGACTGGATCGACCGGTGCGCGTCAAGCTCGGCAGCGTTCGGGCCGTCACGCTGCCGGCATTCGGCAGCGCCCAACTGTCGCTGGGCCCGGACAGCCGCCTCGGCGTCGTCGCCGAAACGCTTCAGGGTGAGCTCATCGAGCGCTTCGAGGTGGCGCTGGACGACGGCGCCGGAGAGCCGGTCTACAACATTGCGGGCGCTGCGCCGTTGGTGGAACTGTCCTTCAGCTACGGCCGTGAGGCTCAAAACCCGCCACCCCGCGTGGTCGGCGCGCCTCGCTGGTCGACACAGCACGCGCACATCTTCTTCGCCGATCCGCCGGCGAGCGTGTCCGTGAAGGCAGGGCAGACCGAGGTACGCCGCGTGCTCTACAGCGCGGCCGATGCGGCGCCGGGCCTGCAGTTCAGCTTGCTGCAAAACGACGCCGCCGCCGTCGAACGGCTGAGCGAGCAGCATCTGCGCTGGGATCGACCCAATTCGCCTGTGCGTGTCAGCTGGCTGAGCCAGCTGCGTGGTCGCCCGGGTTATGAGCGGATCATGAAGGCAGCACTGGCGCGCGAGCCGGCCAATGTGGACCTGCTGCGCGAGCGTTTCGACACCTTGTCGGCCGAGGCGCTCAAGCCGATGTGCGACGACCTGGGGCGCCGCGCGGCGCTGGCGGGTGCAGATGGCGATCTCACCTACCTCGCCGCTCGCTGCCTGCCCGATGGCCCCGAGCGCGACGCCGCGCTGCACGACGGCTTGCGTCGCTTTCCGAATCACGCCTGGCTGGCATATGGCGCCGCGTGGATGGAGGCCGGCGCGGGCAGCTGGCGCGTGGCTTTGCGCAACTACGAGCTCGCGCGTGCGGAGCCCATGCTTGCGCCGTTCGCCACCATCGAGGCCAACCGGCTGCGCCGTTTGCTCGGTGAGACGCCGTGGAGCGCCGACGGCGAGAGCTTCGGCCCGCCGAGCCGGCTGCTGACGGCGCTGGGATTCGAGGTGCGCGCGGGTTCGGTCATCTCGCAACCGGCCAGCTATGCCCAGCTGGCTGCGGGTCAGCCCGACCAGGCGGCAGCCGTGAGCGCGGCGCCGACCCCCCACTTGCTGCGGCTGGCTGCTGCGTCGGACGGTGCGTCGGCCGAGTTGCGGCAGCGCGCCGCCGAGCTGCCCGCCGGTGCCGGCGTGGAGGCGCAGACGTACTGGACGGCGCTGGCGCTTGCCGAGCGCGAAGGCTGGCCGGCCCCGGAGCTGCCCGACGGCGCGCTGGGCGCGATCGAGCCCGAGCAATGGCGCCGCATGGAAGCCTTCCATGCGGCGCTGGCCAGCTCCGCGACGCTCGGCGGTGCCGAGAAGCTGCTGCAGGGCTTGTCACTCGAGTTGCGTGGTCAGGCCTACAGCATGGCCGTGGTGCGGCTGGGCAACCAGGCGCCACCGGCCTGGCGCGAGGGAGCCAAGCGGCTGCTGCTGGCGCACGAGCGGCCGTATTTCAACTGATGCGGCATGCCGGCGCGCCGAACCTGCCGGGCGGTGAGCCTACCGAGGGCTGGGCGGGGTGCTGACGGCACAATGCCTGGACCGCGATGCGGCACCAGGGATCGGCTGGCAGACAGTTTGGAGGGGTCATGATTCGAGGACAACGCGTCGGCTTGCGTTATGTGACGGAAGACGACTTGCCCTGGCTCAAGCGCACGACGGGGGACCCGCAGGTGCGCGGCCCGTTCCTGGGCTCGCGCATGATGACGCCGCATGCGGTGGACCAGCGCTGGAAGGACACCGGGTTCGCCGGGGAAGAGGCGGAGCGGCTGCTCATCTGCCACCTCATCGATGGCAGCGTCATCGGCGACGTCGTGCATTTCGCGGCGGCCCGCTACACGACGGCACGCGAGATCGGCTGGACGATGGCCGACCTGTCCATGCGAGGGCAGGGCTTGACGACCGAGGCGGCCAGCCTGCTGGTCGACTACCTGTTCGAGAACTGGCCGGTGAACCGGCTGTCATGCGGTATGTCGGTGCACAACCACGCGTCCCGCCGTGTGGCCGAGAAGTGCGGCTTCCAGCATGAAGGCATCCAGCGCGGCGTGATCTTCGTGGCGGGCGAGTATGTGGATTGCCACTCGCTGAGCCTGCTGCGCAGCGACTGGCGGGCGCTCAAGGGGCGTGCCTGAAGCGCAGCACGGCCGCGTCAATCGCGGCCGGCGGGGCGCTCGAATCCGGCGTCCACCCAGGCCTGCGCCGTGGTCTGATTGAAGCGAAAGCTGGCCGGCACCTTGACCTGCGCCAGCGCCGCGCCGCTGGCGTCATGCGCGCGCAGCCAGCCGTAGGGCTCGTCTTCGGCGGGCACGATCTCCAGCGTGACCTTGGTCCAGACGCCATCGTGGGCGACATGGAGTGTCTTGTTCAGTTGCGCGTGCAGCTGCTGCTCGTGGCGGCGGATGACTTCCGACGCGGTCTTCACCAACGTGTTGAAGGCCGCCACATCCAGCGGCTTGGGGTTCTTCTTGTCGCGCCCCATGGTCCACGGCCCGACCAGTGCAGGTTCGCTGACGCCGGCCTTGAACATGGCCACGGCCCAGCCCTCGTCGTCTTCGTTCTTGATGACCTGGGCGGTCCAGCCGTTGTCGCGCCACAGGCGGGCTTCGTGAACGGGTTCGTCCAGCGCGGTGTTGTCGGTGCTCATGGGCCGGATTGTCCGTGCAGGACCGCCCGGCCCAGGCCGCAACCGTCAGCTGCTGGTGGCGGGCGCGGCGGCGGGCACGACGGACGGCGCGCGCATGACGCGGGTCTTGCCGCCGGTGGTCACGAGGATGACGGGGTCGCCGCTGTTGAAGGACTCGGCCCCCTTGGCTTGCACGATCGCGCGACGTTCGCCGTTGCGCAGTTGCACGGTGATCTCCAGCGCGTCTTCACGCGTGGTGGAACGCTCGATGGCATTGCCGATGACGGCACCCGCCACGGCGCCGATGACGCCGGCCACCTGGCCGTCACGGCGGCCGCCCACGGAGCTGCCGGCGATGGCGCCGGTCACGCCACCGGCCACGCCGCCGATGCCGCTTTGCGAGCCGTCGATGACCACGGAGCGGGACGCCAGCACCGTGGCGTCCTGGACCTGGGACATCCGCTGCGCGTCACCGCGCTGAATGACGTCGGGGTTGGACGTGGCGCAGGCCGACAGCACGAGCGCGGCGGCCAGGGAAAGTGAGGTCACGAGCTTGGACATGGGGTGTTACTCCTCGGGCACGACTGCAGCCCTAACGCGTGGAATTCTCCCGCCGTTGACTGTCCGCCAGCTGTGCCTACAAGTCTTTACCCATGCAGCCGGGAGGAGCGCGGCACGCTGGCGAGCAGGAACTCCATCTGATCGGCCAGGATGCGACGGCCGCGCAGGATCATGTCCTCGTGAAGGCTGGGGACGTAGGGCAGGTACAGCAGGCTCATGTGCGCTTCTTCGGGAAGGCGGCTGCCCTTGCGGCCGTTGCAGGATCGGCAGGCGGTGATGCAGTTCATCCACGTGTCCAGGCCGCCTCGCGACGTGGGCTGGATGTGTTCGCGCGTGAGGTCTTCGGTGAGGTAGCGATGCCCGCAGTAGGCGCAGATGAAGCGATCCCGTACGAAGAGCTTGCTGTTGGTCAGCGCCGGCGCCTGGCGCCAGGCCCGGCTGGGGACGGCGCCACGCACCGCGATGATGGGATGCACTTCGATGCGGGACTGCCGGCCCGTGACACGCTGCAACCCGCCACGCAGCACCTGGCAGGGGTCGCCCAGCGTCCATGCGACGCCGTCACTGGCATAGATCACGGCAGCTTCCCGGGTCGTGATCCACGCCTGGGGGCGGCCGGAGACATCAAGCTGGAGCACATCCACAGAATCACCTCCAGGCTGGAGCCTAGCGAGAACCGCGCCAGCGCTCAAGCGCGGGGCCATGACAACGCTTCATGGCGTGTTCAGTCTTCGGTGTCGAGCGCCGGGCCGCTCTCAAGCCGGCTCGCCTGGCGATGTGCGTGCGGCTCGAAGCCGCATGCATCGCCATCCCCTCGGGGGATCGGCTGGGCACGCCCGCGTCCAGCGGCGCGAGACCAGGGGGTCTCAGGGCATACCCTTGGTTGCCCCCTGTATTAGGCGTTTCACCCTAGGATTTTGGTGGGCCAAGCTGGCGCTGTCACAGGAGTGACCTGCAAAATAGAACGATCGTTCGTTTTATTCCAGCGACCCTTGCCCACATCGTCCGTCCCTGCCAAGAAAGCCGCTCCGCTGCGCGCGCTCAAGCCGGTGCGGGTGGCGCGGTCGCTGCAGAAAGGCCTGCAGACGCGTGCCGCCATCCTCGACGCCGCGCTGGGCCTGGCCTCGCACATGGGCCTGGAGGGGCTGTCCATCGGCGCGCTGGCGGACGTGACTGGCATGAGCAAGTCCGGTGTGTTCGCGCACTTCGGCTCCCGTGAGGAGCTGCAGATCGCGGTCGTCACCGAGTACCACGCCAAGTTCGAGGAAGAGGTCTTCTTCACGTCGATCCGCGAGCCGCGCGGCCTGCCGCGCCTGCGCGCGATGTTCGAGCGCTGGGTGCGCCGGGTGTCGGTGGAGGTCGACTCCGGCTGCATCTACATCAGCGGCGCCGTGGAGTTCGATGACCGGCCGGGACCTGTGCGCGACGCCCTCGTGGCCATGGTCAAGGCCTGGCATGCCGCGTTGCACAAGGCCATCGAGTTGTCCGTGCAGGAAAAGCACCTGCGCCCGGATGCCGATGTCGACCAGATCGTCTTCGAGCTGCACGGCCTGATCCTGTCTCTGCATCATGACGCGCGCTTCATGCGCATCCCCGGCGCGTTGACGCGTGCCGGCGCGGGCTTCGACCGCACCATCCAGTTCTACGCGACGCCGGCGGGCCTCGAGCTCGAGCGCGTCAGCAAGCTTCCCCAGACCAGTGCCGCCCGGCGCTGATACTTTTTTCATCACCGACCGCCCCAGGAGTATCCGATGCCCCAGTACACCCCGCCCATGCGTGACATGCAGTTCGTCATGCACGAGCTGCTGAACGTCGTTGACGAGCTGAAGATGCTGCCCGGCCACGAGGACATCGATGCCGACACGATCAATGCGGTGCTCGAGGAAGGTGGCAAGTTCGCCGCCGAGGTCATCTTCCCGATCAACCTGAGTGGTGACGCCGAGGGCTGCAAGCTCGACAAGGCCACGCACGAGGTGACAGCACCCAAGGGCTACAAGGAGGCGTACAAGCAGTACGTCGAGGCCGGCTGGGCGGCGCTGTCGTGCGACACGGCATACGGTGGCCAGGGCCTGCCGCACACGGTGAACCAGTTCTTCTACGAGATGCTGAACTCGGCCAACCAGGCGTGGACGATGTACCCGGGCCTGAGCCATGGCGCCTACGAGGCGCTGCATGCGCACGGCACGCCGGAGCAGAAGGCGCTCTACCTGCCCAAGCTGACCAGCGGCGAGTGGACCGGCACCATGTGCCTGACCGAACCGCACTGCGGCACGGACCTGGGCCTGCTGCGCACCAAGGCCGAGCCCCAGGCCGACGGCACCTACAAGATCACCGGCGCCAAGATCTTCATCTCGGCCGGTGAACACGACATGGCCGACAACATCGTCCACCTCGTGCTGGCCCGCCTGCCCGACGCCCCCGCCGGCTCCAAGGGCATCTCGCTGTTCATCGTGCCCAAGTTCAACGTGAACGCCGATGGCTCGCTGGGCAGCCGCAATCCCGTCTTCTGCGCCGGCCTGGAGCACAAGATGGGCATCCATGGCAACGCCACCGCGCAGATCGTGCTGGAAGGCGCCGTGGGCACCATGGTGGGCCAGCCCAACAAGGGCCTGGCCGCGATGTTCGTCATGATGAACGCCGCCCGCCTGGGCGTGGGCAACCAGTCGCTGGGCCTGACGGAAGTGGCCTACCAGAACGCCGTGGCCTACGCCAAGGACCGCATCCAGATGCGCGCGCTCTCCGGCCCCAAGGCGCCGGACAAGCCGGCCGACCCCATCATCGTGCACCCCGATGTGCGCAAGATGCTGCTGACCGCCCGCGCCTTCGCCGAAGGCGGCCGCATGCTGCAGGGCTACACCGTGCTGCAGCTGGACAAGGCGCTGAAGAGCGATGACGAGGACGAGCGCAAGGACGCCGAGGCCGAAGTCGCGCTGCTGACGCCCATCGTCAAGGCCTTCATCACCGACAACGGCTGGCTGGCCACGTCGCACTGCATGCAGGTGTTCGGCGGCCACGGCTTCATCCACGAGTGGGGCATGGAGCAGTTCGTGCGCGACGCGCGCATCAACATGATCTATGAAGGCACCAACACCATCCAGTCGCTGGACCTGCTGGGCCGCAAGGTGCTGGGCAACAACGGCGCCACGCTGAAGAAGTTCGGCAAGAAGATCGCCGCCTTCATCGAGGAAGAGGGCACCAACGAAGCCATGCAGGAGTTCGTGAACCCGCTCGCCGATCTGGGCGACAAGGTCAACAAGCTCACGCAGGAGCTGGGCATGAAGGCCTTCGGCAACCCCGACGAAGTGGGCGCCGCTGCGGTGGACTACCTGCGCGTCGTGGGCCACATGACCTTCGCCTTCTTCTTCGCGCAGGCCGCCAAGGTCGCGCTGGCCAAGAAGGACAGCGGCGACCCGTTCTACACCGCCAAGCTCGCCACGGCCCGCTTCTACTTCACCAAGCTGCTGCCGGAGACGGCAGGCCTGATCCGCAGCTGCCGCGCCGGCCTGGCGCCGCTGATGGAAATGGACGAGGCGCTGTTCTAAGGCCACCTCGCCGACGCCTCACGCTGACTGGATGCCCGATGAAAACCCTGTTCGCTGCTGCACTGCTGTTGCCCGCTCTTGCCTTGGCGCAAGCCACACCCGTGGGCCTGTGGAAGACCATCGACGACGACGGCAAAACCGCGAAGTCGCAGGTCCGCATCAGCGAGCAGGGGGGCACCCTTGTGGGCAGCATCGACAAGGTGCTGGCGCCGGCCGCGGCGGCCGATGCCCGTTGCGACAAGTGCAGTGACGACCGCAAGGGCCAGCCCCTCGTGGGGCTGCAGATCATTCGCGGCGTCAAGGCCGAGGGCGATGGCGTCTGGGCCGGCGGCGAGATCCTGGACCCCAGTAACGGTAAAACCTACCGCACCCGCTTGAAGCCGGTGGACGGTGGCAACAAACTGGAGGTGCGCGGCTACATCGGCGCCCCTCTGTTCGGTCGCACCCAGACCTGGGTTCGCATCGAGTGACAAGTCAGTTGGGGACGGAGCGGTCGGGCAAGCCTGGCTGGTCAGTCCCGCAAACACAGCAGAATCTTTAGGAGCAAGAACCCATGAGTCGATTCCAAGTCCGCAAGGTCGCCGTGCTCGGCGCCGGCGTGATGGGCGCGCAGATCGCCGCCCACCTCGTCAACTGCAAGGTGCCGGTCGTGCTGTTCGACCTGCCCGCCAAGGAAGGCCCGAAGAACGGCATCGTCACCAAGGCCGTCGACGGCCTGAAGAAGCTCAAGCCCGCGCCGCTGGGCGATGCGGCCGACGCAGCGCTGATCCAGCAAGCCAATTACGAGGAGCACCTCGATGTGCTCAAGGGCTGCGACCTCGTCATCGAGGCCATCGCCGAGCGCATGGACTGGAAGCTCGACCTCTACACCAAGATCGCGCCCTTCGTCGCCCCGCACGCCATCGTGGCGTCCAACACCTCGGGCCTGTCGATCACCAAGCTGAGCGAGGTTCTCCCTGAAGAAATCAAGCCGCGCTTCTGCGGCATCCACTTCTTCAACCCGCCGCGCTACATGGCGCTGGTGGAGCTGATCAACACGCCGACGACTCAAGCCCAGATCCTCGACCAGCTCGAGGCCTTCGTGACCACGTCGCTGGGCAAGAGCGTCGTGCGCGCCCACGACACGCCCAACTTCGTCGCCAACCGCGTCGGCATCGCCGGCATGATGGCCACGATGATCGAGGCCGAGAAGTTCGGCCTGAGCGTGGACGTCGTCGACGACCTGACCGGCAAGAAGCTGGGCCGCGCGTCGAGCGGCACCTTCCGCACCGCAGACGTCGTCGGCCTGGACACCATGGCCCACGTCGTCAAGACGATGCAGGACAACCTGAAGGATGACCCGTTCTACGGCACCTACGCCACGCCCGCCGTGCTGGCCGGCCTGATCGCCAAGGGCGCGCTGGGCCAGAAGACGGGCGCCGGCTTCTACAAGAAGGTCGGCAAGGACATCCAGCGCCTGGACTTCGCCACGGGTGAATACGTCGCCGGCGGCAAGAAGGCCGACGAGATCGTCGCCCGCATGCTCAAGAAGCAGCCTGCCGACCGCCTGAAGCTGCTGCGCGAATCCAGCAACCCGCAAGCCCAGTTCCTGTGGGCCATCCTGCGCGACAGCTTCCACTACGCCGCCGTGCACCTGAACACCGTGGCCGACACCGCGCGCGAGATCGACTTCGCGATGCGCTGGGGCTTCGGCAGCAGCCAGGGCCCGTTCGAGCTGTGGCAGGCCGCCGGCTGGAAGCAGGTCGCCGAGTGGATCTCGGCCGACATCGCCGAAGGTAAGGCTCTGTCCAGCGCGCCGCTGCCGGCCTGGGTCACCGAAGGCCCGGTCGCCGAAGCCGGTGGCGTGCACACGCCTGCCGGTTCGTGGAGCGCCGCCGAGGGCAAGTTCAAGCCGCGCAGCGAGCTGCCGGTCTACAGCCGCCAGGCCTTCCGCGAATCGCTGCTGGGCACCGGCGCTGCCGACCCGCTGAAGAGCGGTACCGAACTGTTCAAGAACGACGAAGTGCGCGTCTGGACGCTGGACGGCAAGGTCGTCATCGCCTCCATCACCGCCAAGCTGCACCTGATCAGCCCGGCCGTGACCGAGGGCCTGCTCAAGGCCGTCGAGATCGCCGAGGCCGACTACCAGGGCCTGGTGATCTGGTCGCCGGACGACGTGTTCTCCGCCGGCGCCAACCTGGAAAGCCTGATGCCCGTCTTCATGAAGATGGGCAGCAAGGGCATCGCCCCGGAAGAGAAGAAGCTGCAGGACATGATGCTGCGCCTGCGCTACGCGGCCGTGCCGGTTGTGGCCGCGATGCGCGGCCTGGCGCTGGGCGGTGGTGCCGAGCTGGCCGTGCACTGCGCGCGCCGTGTCGCTCATGTCGAGAGCTATGTGGGCCTGGTCGAAGTGGGCGTGGGCCTGATCCCCGGTGGCGGCGGCCTGACCTACATCGCCCGCCGCGCCGCCGAGATGGCCGCCGCTGGCAATGCCGGCGCCGACCTGCTGACCTTCCTGAAGGACGGCTTCCTGACCGCCGCGACGGCCAAGGTCGCCACCTCCGCGCATGAAGCCCGCAAGAACGGCTTCCTGCTGGAGTCGGACGTCATCGTGCCGCACAAGGACGAGCTGCTGCACGTGGCCACCGCGACGGCGCTGGGCATGGCCGAGGCCGGCTATCGCCCGCCGCTGAAGACGATGTTCCCGGTTGCGGGCCGCAGCGGCATCGCGACGATCAAGGGCCAGGTCGCCAACATGCGCGATGGCGGTTTCGTCAGCGCCCACGACTACCACCTGGCCGCGGCCATCGCCGACGTGGTCTGCGGTGGTGAGGTCGAGGCCGGTTCGCTGGTGACGGAGGAGTACCTGATGGCGCTGGAGCGCAAGCACTTCTGCTCGCTGCTCGACAACCCGAAAACACAAGAGCGAATCATGGGCATGCTGCAGACCGGCAAGCCCGTCCGGAACTAATGAACTTGCGGGACAGACCGGAGCGCCAGCCCGATGCGAGCGCGCGGAGCTCTGTCCCCAACTGATCAAGGAACAGTCATGAGCAAGCAAGTCCAAGACGCCTACGTCGTTGCCGCCACCCGTCTGCCCATCGGCAAGAGCGGCCGTGGTTACTTCAAGAACACCCGCCCCGACGAGATGCTCGTCAAGGTGATGCAGGCGGCGCTGGCACAGGCCCCGGGCCTGGAAGCCAAGGCCATCGAAGACGCCATCGTCGGCTGCTCCTTCCCGGAAGGCGAGCAGGGCATGAACATCGCCCGCGTGGCCTCGGTGCTGGCCGGCTTCGGCCCCACCATCGGCGGCGTGACGATCAATCGCTACTGCGCCTCGGGCATCACCGCCGTGCAGATGGCGGCTGACCGCATCCGCGTCGGCGAGGCCGACGTGATGTTTGCCGGTGGCGTCGAGTCCATGTCCATGATCCCGATGGGCGGCAACAAACCCAGCCTGTCGCCGCTGATCTTCGAGAAGGACGAGAACATCGGCATCGCCTACGGCATGGGCCTGACGGCGGAGCGCGTGGCCGAGAAGTGGAAAATCAGCCGTGAGGCGCAGGACGCGTTCGCGCTGCAATCGCACCAGCGCGCCATTGCGGCCATGCAGGCGGGCTATTTCGATGCCGAGATGACGCCTTTCGACGTCATCGATCGCACGCCCAACCTCGCTGACGGCACGGTCAACGTGAAGACCCGCACCGTCAAGCTCGACGAAGGCGCCCGCCCCGATACCTCGCTGGAAGGCCTGGCCAAGCTGAAGCCCGTGTTCGCCGCCAAGGGCAGCGTCACCGCCGGCAACAGCTCGCAGACCTCCGACGGTTCGGGCGGCCTGATCATCGTCAGCGAAGCGGCGCTCAAGCGCTACAACCTGACGCCGCTGGCCCGCTTCGTGTCCTTCGCCGTCAAGGGCGTGCCGCCCGAGATCATGGGTATCGGCCCGATCGAAGCCATCCCCGCCGCGCTGAAGGCCGCCGGCATTTCGGCCAAGGACCTGGACTGGGTCGAGCTCAACGAAGCCTTCGCCGCGCAATCGCTGGCCGTGCTGAACGACCTCGACAGCAAGGGCATCGAGCTGGACCGCGCCAAGGTCAACCCCAACGGCGGCGCGATCGCGCTGGGCCACCCGCTGGGCGCCACCGGTGCCATCCGTGCGGCGTCGGTCATCCACAACCTGCGCCGCACCGGCGGCAAGTACGGCATGGTGACGATGTGCGTCGGCGCCGGCCAGGGCGCTGCAGGCATCTTCGAGAGGCTCTGACCCAAACCCCTGCCGGCTTGGCCGGCCACTCTCAACGTGGCACCCTCGGCGGCCTGGCAAGGCCAGTTCAGCGAGGGCCGCTGGGGAGGGCTCGGTCCGGCGACGATTGCCTGCTCACCACAGGGATGGTCAAGCATGAACAGACGCAAGCTTCTTCAATCGTCCGCCGTGTTGCTCGCGGCGCCGCCGCTGGCCGGCTGCACCGGCGAGCTCATGACCTTCCGGAGCTGGCCGCAGGCGCAGCAAGCCGTGCTGGACCTGCTGTTCCACGAGAAGCTCGTGCAAGGCAACCCTTGGAACCTCAGCCAGGTGCTGCAGCATCTGGCCCAGAGCATCGAGTTCTCGATGCAGGGGTTCCCGGTACTCAAGGGCGCCTGGTTTCGCGCTTCCATCGGCTCGGCCGCGTTCAGCGTGTTCAACGCGCGCGGCCAGATGAGCCACAGCCTGGACGAGCCCATTCCCGGCGCGCCGGCGCTGGACGCGGCACAGGCGCTGCGGGCTTCGGTGAACCGCCTGCTGGCGGCGATGGATGCTTTTGCCCAATTCAACGGCGCGCTGCGACCCCATTTGGCCTACGGCGAGCTGACCAAGCCGCAGTACGAGCGCGCCCATCTGATGCACCTGGCGAACCACTGGACGCAGTTCCACGCGAAGACCGCTGTCGCGTGAGCCTCTCGCCCGGCCTTGCCCCGCTGAACGCAGGCACATCGCCAGACGGCCCGGCCAAGGCGCGGCCCGCGACAATGCCGCTGATCCCCGACAGGAGACCCACATGACCATCAAGACCTACACCGTCAACGGCGTTGCGACCCTCGAGATCGCGCGCCCCGAGAAGAAGAACGCCATCACGCAGGACATGTACCAGCAGATGGCCGAGGCGCTGCAGGCCGCCGATGCGGACAAGGCCGTGCGCGCCGTGCTCATCACCGGTCAGCCCGGCATCTTCACGTCGGGCAACGACCTGGAGGATTTCATGGCGCGCCCGCCGCGCGGCGAGGACGCGCCGGTGTTCCAGTTCATGCATGCGCTGCTGGATTGCAGCAAGCCCGTGGTCGCGGCCGTCACCGGTGCGGCCATTGGCATCGGCACCACGTTGCTGCTGCATTGCGACCTCGTGTTCGTGGCCGACGACGCGCGCCTGGCCATGCCGTTCGTGGGCCTGGGCCTGGTGCCGGAGTTCGCTTCCAGCCTGGTCGTGCCGCAGCTGATGGGCAACCGCCGCGCGGCCGAAAAGCTGTTGCTGGGCGATCCATTCACCGGCGAGCAGGCCGTGGAATGCGGCATTGCCAACCGCGTGCTGCCGGGCAGCGAGGTCGTCAACCACGCGCGCCGCATTGCCGAGCGGTTCAACCACCTGGCACCCGGCGCGGTGCGCCAGAGCAAGCAGTTGATCCGTGATCCTCAGCGCGAGGCCGTGAAGGCGGCCATCGCGCGTGAGGCGGAGATCTTCAGCGCCCGCCTGCGCAGCCCGGAGGCGATGGAAGCCTTCCAGGCGTTCTTTCAGAAGCGGGTGCCGGACTTCTCCAAGTTCGACTGAGCCTAGTCCAGCGAATCAGTGAACTTGGTGGTGCGTGAGCCCCTGGCCAGCGGCAATCAAGGCGCAAGCGTGCAGGCGTGTAGGCACCCGGCAAGCGCTTGCAACGCGGAGTGCGGCTGGCCAGGGACTCACCCTTCGGGCAGGGGGCTGGCCGGGCCGGCCGCGTCGTTGCAGCGCTTGCCAAGGCGGCCAGCCTTGGCTGCGCGCTGCGCCTAGCCGCCAGCCCGGCCTGCCCCCTGCGCACCACCGATTTCACTGATTCGCTGGACTAGCGTCGCACCAGGCCGATGAGCAGGCCGATGACGGCCAGGATCAGGAAGCCATAGAACAGCAGTTGGGCGAAGCCCGCTGCACTCGCGGCGATGCCGGTGAAGCCGAAGACGGCGGCGATCAGCGCGATGACGAAGAAGATGATGGCGTAGCGCAGCATGGCGAGCTCCTTGGGGGTTGGTGCCTTGACGGCAGAGGACTGCAGACTACGGTTCGGCACGTTGGTGCAGTGCCGGACGGCGCGGTAGCTCGAGGTCGGACGCCGCTGACGCCTTGACGGCGAAGGCGCCATGGCGCTGCGTTCGGTGCCTGCAGAGGCTTGTCGCCCGGCTGTCGCGGTGCGCGGCGCAGGCCGCCATGTCGGCGGCGGGCTTACCACAGGTTGCAAACCCTACAACCGGTTGGATACGGCAGCGGTAGGTGCCTCCTAGACTCGCGGCATCAACGATGCGGTCATGCCGGCCGGACGAGTGGTTAACAAGGTTGGGTCCAGAAGGAGAACAGAACATGTGGATCGATGAACTTTGCCGGCAAGTGCGCCGGCTGGGCGCGCTGGCGCTCGCGGGTGGCTTGATGACCGTGGCCGTTCCGGCCTCGGCCGCGTTGAGCCTGACAACGGTGTATGACGGCGGCAGCGCCGCCAAGGTGCAGTACCAGGTGGACACGGGCGGCGGCCTCGTGTTCAAGGTGCGGGCCTACGACAACGGCGTCAGCACGCAGTCCAAGGGCGACCTCACCAGCATCCTCTACAACGGCGTGCAGTACGCCGACGCCAGCCGTGGTTCGCAGCTGAACTCCGGCTTCGACTACCTCTACAGCAACGTCTCGGCCGTCGACGTGCAGGCTCAGATGGTCAGCAGCACCGGCGTGGCGACGGCTGCGTCCAAGGCCAATGGCGGCGTCGTGGCCGGTGGTGCCTACGTGAAGGTCACGGTCACCGTGTACAGCGCCAACGGTGGTGTGCTCAAGCACTACTACATGGCCAAGAGCGGTGAACCTCGTGTCTACATGGGCACCTACTTCACCGAGGAGCCCGACACGCTGAACCTCGTGCGCTACATCGTGCGTGTGCCCATCGGTGTGCTGTCCAAGGGCGGCCCCGCAGGCACGCCGGGCGGTGCCGACAGCGCCGGCAACTGGCCGCAGGATCTGCGCAGCACCAACTCGACCATCGAGGCCAGTGACGTGTTCGCGATCTCCGGCACGGGCCAGACGCGCTCCAAGCACTACTCGAACATGCGGCTGAAGGATTGGAAGTACTTCGGTGGCCTCAACAGTGGCAGCAGCGTCGGGCTCTGGTTCTACCGCGACAACAACGAGGGCAACTCCGGCGGGCCGTTCTACCGCAGCCTGCTCAACCAGATCACCTCCACCAACAACGAGTTGACCTACATCGTCAACTACGGTGAGGGGCAGACGGAAGCCTTCCGGTTCGGCGTGCTCAACAGCTACACGCTGATGTTCACGAACGGCAGCGCGCCAACGGCCCCGGACACGAGCTGGTTCTCGCTGATGGCGCTGGACGGGTATGTCGCACCGGCAGGCCGCGGCGCGGTCGCAGGCGTGGGCTTGGCGGGCACCGATCCGGCCTACAGCTACACCGTTGCCTTCTCCAACGCAGCGGCGCAGTACTGGACGACGGCCAACCTGGCGAACAACGGCTACTTCAACAGCGCAGGCATGCGGCCGGGCGTCTACACGATGACCGTCTACAAGAACGAACTGGCGGTCTACACCGGCAGCGTCACAGTCACGGCCGGCGGCACGACGATGCTGCACACGCTGACGATCAATGCCGACCCGGCCAGCACCGCAGCGCTGTGGCGCATCGGCAACTGGGATGGCACGCCTGCCGAGTTCGTCAATGGCGCGCGACTGACGACCATGCACCCGAGCGACGTGCGCATGAGCAGCTGGCTGCCGGCCACGTTCGTCGTCGGCTCGTCGACGGCCGCCGCCGGCTTCCCCGCCTACCAATGGAAGGACGTGAACAACGGCCGCGCCATCCAGTTCACGCTGACGAGTGCGCAGGTGCGCAACCTGACGCTGCGCATCGGCACCACGGCGGAATTCAGTGCCGCGCGCCCGCAGATCACGGTCAACAACTGGACGTCGGCCATCCCCGGGGCGCCGGGCAAGGGTTCGCGCAACCTGACCGTGGGCACCTATCGCGGCGTGAACCGGATCTACAGCATCGCCATTCCGGCCAGCGCGCTGGTGGCGGGCACCAACACGGTGAAGATCAACATCGTCAGCGGCACGGCAGGCTCGGCTTATCTGAGCCCGGCGCTCGCGTACGACGCGGTCGACCTCATCCCCACACCTTGACGAGACAGGGCGCCCGTCGCGGCGCCCCGCATCGGGCCGGCGGCCAATGCCGGCCCCTGGGCGTTCAGCCCGCCTGCTCCGGCGACACCGGCCGGGGGCTGCCTTGGAGGTCGATGGCCACGTAGGTGAGGTTGGCTTCGGTCACCTTGACGACCTTCGGCGCCTCCGGGTTGCGCTCGGCAAACACCTCGACATGCACGGTGATGGACGTGCGGCCGACGCGCGTCACGGTGGCGTAGAAGCTCAGCAGGTCGCCGATGGAGACCGGCTGTTTGAAGACGAACTCGTTGACGGCGACCGTGGCGACGCGGCCGCGGGACAGCCGTGCCGGCATGATGCTGCCGGCGATGTCCACCTGCGCCATGATCCAGCCGCCGAAGATGTCGCCATTGGCGTTGGAATCCGCCGGCATGGGCATGACGCGCAGCACCAGCTCGCGCTGGCCGACGACGGGAGGAGGGGAACTTGAAACCTGGGGCATGGCTTTCACTTGGGACAATCTGACCGCCATTTTCGGTCCCCAGCTCCCATGCGATCCACGCCGCGCGCCATCGAACTGCCCTCCGCGTCCAAAACTCCCGCCGTGCAGGGAGATTGGGGCACGGTCGGCCGCCTGCTGCCCTACTTGTGGCGCTACCGCTGGCGCGTGGGCCTGGCGCTGGCCTTCATGGTGGGCGCCAAGCTCAGCAACGTCGGCGTGCCGCTGTTGCTCAAGCAACTGGTCGACAGCCTGGACCTGAAGCCTGGCCAGCCGCAGGCGCTGCTCGTCGTGCCGCTCGGGCTGCTGGTGGCTTACGGCGCGCTGCGGCTGTCGACGTCGCTGTTCACCGAGCTGCGCGAGCTCATCTTCGCCAAGGCGACGGAGGGCACCGCACGCAGCATCTCGCTGCAGGTGTTTCGCCATCTGCACGACCTCAGCCTGCGCTTCCACCTGGAGCGCCAGACTGGCGGCATGACGCGCGACATCGAGCGCGGCACGCGTGCGGTGCACTCGCTGATCAGCTATTCGCTCTACAGCATCGTGCCGACGCTGATCGAGGTGGTGTTGGTGCTGACGTTGCTCGGCACCAAGTTCGATGTCTGGTTCGCCGGCATCACCGTCGCGGCGCTGGTGGCCTACATCGGCTTCACCGTCGCAGTCACCGAATGGCGCACGAAGTTCCGCAAGACGCTCAACGAGCTGGACTCCGTGGCCCACAGCCGCGCCATCGACTCGCTGCTGAACTACGAGACGGTCAAGTACTTCAACAACGAGAGCTTCGAGGCCGCGCGCTATGACGAGAGCCTCGAGAAGCTGCGCCGCGCCCAGCTCAAGAGCCAGACGACGCTGTCCATGCTCAACACCGGGCAGCAGCTCATCATCGCCACGGCGCTGGTGTTGATGCTGTGGCGGGCGACGCAGGGCGTGGTCAGCGGCCGCATGAGCCTGGGCGACCTGGTCATGGTCAATGCCTTCATGATCCAGCTCTACATCCCGCTGAACTTCCTGGGCGTCATCTACCGCGAGATCAAGCAGTCGCTGACGGACATCGAGAAGCTCTTCCTGCTGCTGGACCGCGAGCGCGAGGTGGCCGATGGGCCCGGCGCGACCGAGTTGCAGGTGCAGGGCGGCAGCGTGCGTTTCGAAGATGTGCGCTTCGCCTACGACGCCTCGCGCCCCATCCTGCACGGCGTCAGTTTCGAGATCCCGGCGGGCAGGAAGGTCGCCGTCGTCGGGCCCAGCGGCTCGGGCAAGAGCACGCTGGCGCGGCTGCTCTACCGCTTCTACGACATCGAGGCCGGCCGCATCAGCATCGACGGGCAGGACATCCGCACCGTGACGCAGGCCAGCCTGCGCCGCGCCATCGGCATCGTGCCGCAGGACACGGTGCTGTTCAACGACACGGTGGCCTACAACATCGCCTACGGGCGGCCCGGCGCGGGGCAGGCTGATGTGGAGGCCGCCGCACGGGCGGCTCACATCCACGACTTCATCGCTGCCACGCCGGCGGGCTACGCCACGATGGTCGGCGAGCGCGGCTTGAAGCTGTCGGGCGGCGAGAAGCAGCGCGTGGCCATCGCCCGCACGCTACTGAAGAACCCGCCCCTCCTCATCTTTGACGAGGCCACGTCGGCGCTCGACTCCACCAACGAGCGCGCCATTCAGGCCGAGCTGGAGGCGGTGGGCCAGAACAAGACGGTGCTGGTCATCGCCCACCGCCTGTCCACGGTGGTCGATGCGCACGAGATCCTGGTGCTGGAGCAGGGCCGCATCATCGAGCGCGGCCGGCACGACGAACTGCTGGCGCGCGGCGGGCGCTATGCCCAGATGTGGCGGCTGCAGCAATCCGGCGACTGAGGGCGGCCGCGCTCCAGGCGACGCGCATCGTCAATGCGGCTTGCGCGGCTTCTCGAAGCTCTTGGGGCGGTAGACGTTGCCGTCCCATTCGCCTTCCACGCGGCCCTGCTGGGCCGAGTCGCGGGCGCGGCGGATGACGCGCTCGGCTTCCAGCGCGGCGGCCCGCGTCTGGCGCTGGCGTCGGCGCCAGCCGACGGCGCTGTCGATCTTGGTTCGAGCCCAGGCCCCCAGGCGCGCAACCACCGCATCGACGCGGCTTCGCAGGCGATAGGGCAGGGCCATGTGCACGGCCAGCGCAATGCAGGTGGCCAGACCGGCGGCAGCGAGGACGGTGTTCAGCATGGGGCGAGTTTGAACCAAAGCTGGGCGGTCGGCCACATCCGGGAAGGGGATAAAGCCCCTTCTTATGTCTTCAGGCGCATCGCCCTCAGCGCCAGCATGGCGTCAGGAATCGAGCGGCTGGCCTCGTCGCGTTCGGCGGCGCTGGCCTGAGCGAGCGGGCCGTCCTCGGCGCCCAGCGCCGCGATGGGCGCCAGCAGCGCGGCAGTCTCCCCGCCGTCGAACAGCGGTGCCCACGCCTCGGGCGCCAGGTCCACGGCGATCAGGAAGCCGGCCGCCCAGTCCTCGGCGTCAGCGTATTCGACGGCGTCGTCGGCGTCTCCCGTCTCGCTGTCACCGTCGGCGAAGCTGAAGATGGGCTCCCAGCCCTGGGGGCGCTGCTGCCAGGCCGTGGCGATGGAATGCAGGTGCCGCAGCACCAGCATGATGACCTTCTTGCGCTGCTTGCCGCTGGCGAAAGGCGCCGGGTCGGGTTCGCCGTCGCCGCCCCACACCACGGGCAGCCAGGCGTCGCCGGGCAGGTCGGCCAGTGCGCGGCCGGGTGTCAGCAGCAGGCCGGCGAGATAGCCGTCCAGGGCCTCGATGTTCAGCGCGCCGTCGGTGGGCAGCGCGGCCAGCAATTCGTCGAGGTCGTTGAGCTCGTCGTCGGACAGCGGGCGGTTGTCGGAGGCGGGGTTGTATTGCGGGTGCCGCATGGGTGTCTTCCTCTGTGCGCGGGCTCAGCCGTGGCGGCCGTGGCGGCTCTTGGGTTTCTTGTTGTCGAACTCGGCGATCTGGGTCTTCAGCAACGCCATCAGCACGCGGGCGTTCTGTTCGGTCATGACCAGCAGGCTGCTGGGCTCGATGCCGTCGATGGGCGTGCGGTTGGAGATGAGGGCATCGACCTTGAGCAATACCTGCCCATGCACGTTGTTCGTGGCGGCCTTGAACTTCTGGATTTCGATTTCGTGGGTTTTCATGAAGGCAACGGGTGGCCGGCAGGTCGCCATCTTGCCATTCCGCGCCGCCGGACTTAAGGTGGCCCGCATGGCACGGCCCGCTCGACTCGAGATTGCCGGCGCGGTCTACCTGATCAGCGCCCATTGCCCGCGCGAAAGCCGTCGGCTCGCGTTCGCCGATGAAGCCGACCGCGCCGAGATGCTCGCCTTGCTGGCCCAGGCGCTGCATCGTTTCGATGCCCAGGCGCTCGCCTACGCGTTGCTGCCGCGTCACTACGAGCTGCTGCTGTTCACTCGCCGCGCCAACTTGTCCGCCCTCATGCGTCACGTGAACGGCGTCTACACGCTTCACCGCCAGCGCCGCGACGGTTTCAGCGGGTCGCTGTTCCAGGGGCGCTTTCACGCCGTGCTGGTGGATCGCGAGCGCCATCTGCTGGATGCCTGTCGCTACGTGGACCTGAGTCCCGTGCGCGAAGGCGCGACGCGCGGCGGCGCGGCGGCGTGGCCCGGCTCGAGTTTTCGTGCGTTGGCCGGCCTGGAGCCCGCGCCCGAGTGGTTGGATGTCGATGGCCTGCACCGCTTTGTGCTGGGCAGGCCAGCGCTGACGGCGGCCGACCATCGGCGTGCTGGGGAGTTGTACGAAACCTTGGTCGCGTCGGACCCGAAGCTGGCGCTGTGGCCGGGGCGCCTGCGCGAGCAGATCTTCCTGGGCGACGCCGATTTCGCCCAGCGCATGCGCGCCGCTGCCGCCAGGCTGCCGCGGCCTGCCGCCCGGGTCGGCTGGCCCGAATGGCTGCGGCGCGCCGACGGCATCCGTGAGCAGGCGCTATGGCTCGCCCATACCGAGGGTGGCGTGGCGATGAGCGCGCTGGCCGGCGAGCTGGGCCTGTCCGTCTCGCGTGTCAGCCGCTTGATCGCGGCGGCCGAGCGCGCCGTCTGACCTCACGCGCCGTTTCGCGGCCCCTGGGGCGTCGCCGGCGCCCGGTTACGACCTTTAGCGACCTGAAGCGGCCGCGTCGCGCGCTGGCCCTAGGATGCGCGCCATGCTCAAGTTCTTCGTCAACCGGCCCTGGCTGGGTTTTCTCGTCTCGGTGCCGTTGTGCCTGCTGCTGCTGGGCGCCATCGTGGCCGCCATCGTCTGGGTGCAACTGCCGCCGCTGGATACGCTGACCGACTACCAGCCCCACCAGCCACTGCGCGTGCTCAGCGCCGACGGGCAGCTCATCGGCGAGTTCGGTGCCGAGCGGCGCCGGTTCGTGCCGCTGAAAGACATTCCGAAGCCCATGCAGGACGCGCTGCTGGCGCTGGAGGATGCCGACTTCTGGACGCACTCGGGCATCGACTTCGGCGGCATCGCGCGGGCGTTCGTGCGCAACATCACCCATGGCGGCCCGCTGCACGGCGGCTCCACGATCACGCAGCAGCTGGCCCGCGACACCTACCTGACCAAGGAGCAGCGCTGGACCCGCAAGATCGTCGAGGCGCTGCTGGCCATCAAGATCGAGCAGGCGCTCACCAAGGAGCAGATCCTCGAGATCTACATGAACCAGATCTTCCTCGGCAACCGGGCCTATGGCTTCGCGGCCGCTGCCGAGCGCTATTTCGGCAAGAGCCTGGACAAGATCGACACGGCCGAGATGGCGCTGCTCATCGGCCTGCCGAAGAACCCGGCGGGCTACAACCCGGCCGTGCACCTGCGCAGCGCCAAGCGCCGCCAGGCTGTCGTGCTGGAGCGGCTGACCGCGGTGGGCCTCATCACGGCCGAGCAGGCCAAGGCGGCGCGCGAGGAGCCGCTGGAGATCGTGCATCCCAAGCGGCTGGCCGGCGTGGCCGACCATGCGGCCGAGCAGGTGCGCGCCGAGATGCTGGCGCGCTTCGGCGAGACGGCCTACACGCACGGTCTCACGGTGACGACGACGCTGTTCTATGCCGAGCAGGCGGCGGCGCAGGATTCGCTGCGCCATGCGCTGTTCGAGCTGGAGCGCCGGCAGCCCTTCCGCGGGCCGGAAGCGACGGTGCAGCTGCCCGACGGCGACGCGCTGGACGAGGCCCTGGACGCCGCCTTCGATGCCCATCCCGACCTGGGCGAGCTGCGGGCGGCCATCCTGCTGGAGCAGGACAAGAACGGCGCCCGGCTGGCGCTGTCGGATGGCGAGCACATCACGCTCAAGGGCCCCGCGCTGCGTTCGCTGCAGGGCGCCAAGCGGGGCGCGGTCGTGCGCGTGCTGGAGGTGGCCAAGCAATGGCAGCTCAGCCAGACGCCGCAGGCTGAGGGCGCCGTCGTCACGCTGGACCCGGCCACCGGCGCCATCCGCGCCCTGGTGGGCGGCTTCGACTTCACACGCAACCAGTTCAACTCGGCCACGCAGGCCTACCGCCAGCCGGGCTCGGCGTTCAAGCCCTTCATCTACTCGGCCATCATCGAGAAGGGCGCGTGGGCCGGCACGCAGGTCAGCGACCAGCCGTTCGTGCAGGGCGACTGGGCGCCGCGCAACTACGACGGCCAGTACGAAGACGCGCTGACGCTGCGCCAGGCGCTGGCCCGCTCCAAGAACATGGTCAGCATCCGCCTCGCGCAGGCCATGGGCCCGCAGTGGGTGCGCAGCTGGGCCAGCCGGTTCGGGCTCGACGAGGAGCGCCAGCCGACGAACCTGACCATCGCGCTGGGCACCGGCGCCGTCACGCCGCTGCAAATGGCGCAGGCCTATGCCGCCTTCGCCAATGGCGGCCTGCGGCCCACAGGCTGGCTGGTGCAGAAGGTGCAGGACGCGCAGGGTGAGGTGCTGTTCCAGGCCGACCCGCCCAAGCCCCGCCAGGCCATCAGCGCGCGCAATGCGTTCATGACGTCCCAACTGCTGGCGGCGGTGGCCCGCGAGGGCACGGCCGCCAAGGCCAGCGCGCTGCTGGGCCGCTGGGACCTCTACGGCAAGACCGGCACCACCAACGATGCTGTCGACGCCTGGTTCTGCGGCTTCCAGATGGCGCGGGCCGGCGCCGTCTGGATCGGCTACCCGACGCCGAAATCGCTCGGCGAACGCGAGAGCGGCGGCGGGCTGGCGTTGCCCGTCTGGGCGTCGACGATGGCCGTCGCGCTGAAGGGGCAGCCCAACACGCAGGTGTCCCCACCGGCCGACGGCCTCACGAAGCTGGGCGACGACTGGTATTACAGCGAGTTCGCCGGCGACATGGCGATCGCCCGCATCGGCATGCCGGCCGAGCCGGCACCACCGCCGGCCGAAGCCGCGTCGGAACCGGGGCTGCCCTGACGTTGCCCGCGGCTTGCGACCCTGCGCACCACCGATTTCACTGATTCGCTGGACTAGTGGTAACAGTTCGTACGGCGCGTGGGCCTGGCCTAGAGTTGCCCTTCCTTCACCGTCACGTCTTCGTCATGTCGCGTTCCGCGCTCGCCGCTGCTTCCGTTCTCGTCCTGTCGCTTGTGGGTTGTTCGTCGGTGAGCCTGTCGCCGCGCGAGGTGAATGTCGCTCGGGCTGACGTGCACATGGCACAGGCGCCCTCGGTGGCCGGCGTCGCGCAGGAGCGCTTCGGCAAGGCGGCCTGGGGCCGGCAGGGCGATTTCTCGCTCGACGGGCAACGCGTGCGCTACACGCGCGGCGCGGAGCGCCTGGCCTTGTTCCAGCCGCTGCCGGCCGAAGTGCGAGCGCCGCTGCGCTTCACGACCGGTGTGGCCGACAACGACGCCAGCTGCGAAGGCTGGACGCCGGAGCAGACGGCCAACGGCCGCTTCGCCGATTCCCGCCCGTGGGTGCTGAGCTGCCGCTGGGGCAGCGCGCCGGCCGCCATGCTGCAGATCGGCGAAGGGCCGTTGCGCGCCGGCGTGCTCACGCGCGAAGGCGCCTACCGCCGTGGCGAGCTGACCGTGGGCCTGCGCTCGGTGCACCTGCTGGAAGGCCAGGCCAAGCCGCAGGGCGCCGCCGTCGGCTACGAGATGCTGTACCAGGGCACCGTGGTGGGCAGCCTGGACCTCAGCGGCGCGGTGCCGCGGCTGCGCCGGCCCGACCCGGCCACCCCGGTGGGCCGGGCCGTCACCGAGGCCGCGCTGGCGCTGGCGCTGGCCTCCGAGGCGGGCGGCCGCTGAGCCGCCCCGCCAAGCCGCCGGCCGGGCCCACCGGGCGGCGGCAGAATCGCCCGACACGCTTTCCCTTGTGCTGACATGACCCTCGACGCTGCCCGCTACGCCGAACAAGGCTTCCTCGTCATTCCCGGCTTCAAGCCCGCCGCAGAGATCGCCGCGCTGCGCCAGCGCGCGCTGCAGATCGTCGACGCGTTCGACCCCGGCGAGCAGCGGCCCGTCTTCACGACCGAGGAGCAGCAGCGCCACGTCGACGACTACTTCCTGGACAGCGGCGACCAGGTGCGCTGCTTCTTCGAGGAAGAGGCCTTCGACGCCGAGGGCCGGCTGCGCGTGCCCAAGGAGCTGGCCATCAACAAGATCGGCCATGCGATGCACGACCTCGACCCCGTGTTCAGCGCCTTCTCCAAGGGCGAGGCGCTGCGCGGCGTGGCCACGGCGCTGGGCCTGGCGCGGCCGCAGGTCTGGCAGAGCATGTTCATCTTCAAGCAGCCGGGCATTGGCGGCGAGGTGCGCTGGCACCAGGACGCCAGCTTCTTCGAGAGCGACCCCGTCACGGTGACGACCTTCTGGTTCGCGCTGGAAGACGCCACGCTGCACAACGGCTGCCTGTGGACCGAACCGGGCGGCCATCGCGGCCCGCGCGGCGTGCTGCGCGAGCGCTTTGTGCGCGAAGGCCGCAAGGCCTGGATGGAGCAGGTCGACGCCACGCCGTGGCCCGCGGCCGATTCGCGCCAGGCCGTGCCGCTGGAAGTCGAGGCGGGTTCGCTGGTGGTCTTCCACGGCCTGCTGCCGCATTACTCAGCCGCCAACCGTTCCGAGAAATCGCGCCACGCCTACACGCTGCATGTGACCGACGGCGCCAGCCGCTACTCGCCGCGCAACTGGCTGCAACGCGGCGCCGACCTGCCCGTGCAGGGCTTCTGATCGACACCGGCCCGCGGCCGGCGCGGCTGCGCGAAGATGCCGGCATGAAAGTGATGGGTATCGCCGGGCGTTCCGGCATGGGCAAGACCACGCTGCTGGAGCGGCTGGTGCCCGAGTTCACCCGTGCCGGGCGGCGGGTCTCGCTGATCAAGCACAGCCACAAGGACATCGAAGTCGACCGCCCCGGCAAGGACAGCTTCCGGCTGCGTGAGGCCGGTTGCCAGGAAGTGCTGCTGCTCGGCGCCACGCGCTGGGCGCTGATGCACGAACTGCGGGGCGACCCCGAGCCCGAGCTGCCCTACCTGCTGAGCCGCATCCAGGCTTGTGACCTGGTGCTCGTGGAGGGTTTCAAGAGCGGCGACTTCCCCAAGCTGGAGGTCTGGCGCGCCGGCCACGGCGCGTCGCCACTGTGGCCGGACTGGCCCGGCATCGTCGCCGTCGCTAGCGATGCCGCCATCGATGGCTGCCCGCTGCCGCAACTGGCCTTGCAGGACGCAGCCGCCATTGCCGACTTCGTCTGGCAGAGGGCCGCACCGGTCGAGCGCTGACCGCCGGGGTCCTGTCCTACGCGCCAAGAGCGCCTGGGCGGGCAAGGGCGGGCTGAGGGGCTTCCAACAATGGGCTCATCGAGAACTTGTCGATGCCGACCCCAGGAGGCGACCATGAAATTCCCCAAGTCCATGCATGCAGAAGGTTGGGTCCGTCATTTCGATGACGGCGCTGCGCCCCGTGTGGCCGCGACGACCCGCCCGGGCATCAAGGCCGGCGCCAAGCCGGTCAACGCCTACACGCCGCTGCACGGCGATGTGCCGCTGCAGGCATCGCGCCCGATCCGCATGAACGCGCCGATGGCCCCGCAAGCGCCGAGGCCCAGCGTGGCGCCTGCTGCAATGTCGACGGTCGGGCGCGCTCCCGTGTTGCCCTGGGTGCTGAGCGCCGGTGCGGCCGTCGTGCTGATCGGCGGCGGTGCGCTCATGGCGCGCAATCGCCCGGTCAGCACGCCGGCGGAGCCCATCGTGGTCAGCCAGGCGTCGCCATCGCCCGAAGAGGCCCAACTGGCGGCCGAACCGCCCAGCGCCGGGGCAGCATCCGCGGCCGAGCCGGCACCGGAAGTGGTGTCCACGCCGGTCGAACACCCGCCCGTGAAGCTGGCGCCGGCCGAGGAGCAGATGGCGGCCACGAAGCAGGCAGCACCAGTGACACGCACGCTGCAGCCGCCCCCCGAGGTGATGGCCGTGGCGGCGCCCGCGCCGGCCTCGGCGCCTGCGTCGGGTGTCGCATTGCCGGCGCTTGCCCAGGCGAGCGAGCTGCCTGCCAGTGCTGCGGCGCCGGCCTCGGCCGACACGCCGCCCGTGGCGCAGGCAGCGCCCTCGGCGACGGAGCCGGCCGACGCCGGCATCACGATGCAGGTGCGTCAGGCGCTGGCAGCCGACGCCGCGCTGGCGACAGTTCCCATCGCCGTGAGCACGGCGCAGGGCGTGGTCAAGCTGGAGGGGCAGGCCCCGGATGCCCAGGCCCGTGAGCGCGCAACGGTCGTGGCCGCCGCGACGTCTGGCGTCAAGGGCGTCGACAACCGCCTGACGCTGCCGCCGGTGGCCTCGCTCGACAAGCCCCTGCTGGCCAGCGGCGGCTGAAGCAGCGAGCAACAAAAAAGCGCCTCGTCAGAGGCGCTTTTTTTGTGGGCGACGCAGGCGTCAGTGGCAATGCTGTGTGCGGGCCGGCGCCAGTTCGGCGTCGATCAGCGCGTCCTGCGTCACTTCGCGAGCGGCTTCCAGTTGCAGGCAGAGTTCGGTGATGCCGTCCTCGCGGCCGCCGACCACGTCGGGCAGCGGAGCAGCGGCGATGTCGGTGGGCAGGTCGGCCAGTGCGCCGATCAGCTGGAACAGCAGTTCGAGGCTGGCTTCGCCGTCCTGCGGCAGATCGCGCGCGGCACCCAGGCTGCGCGCCAGATACCAGCAGGCCTCGGCGGCGTTGTCGCAGGCCTGCGCCTTCAGCTCGAGGGCGCGGTTGCGTGCATCGGCTTCCTCGCGGGCCTGATCGGCCTGGACCACGCCGTAGGCACCCAGGTCGGCCGGGACGGCGTCGTCGAACGAAAGCGCAGCAAAGTCGAGTTCGTGGGCCATGGGCGTCGGTGTTCGTGAGTCGGGGCCATCCTAACGGCGGGTCGGGGGCGGAGGCGCCCCCGCAGTCCCGGCCCCGCAGGGCGATCGCCGGAACTATGTCACAGCGACCGGGCTATTCAACGCTTCTTGGTGGGTCGGGTCCACCCGGCGATGGCCACCTGTTTGCCGCGCGCCACGGCGAGGTCGCCGGGGTTGACGTCCTTGGTGATGGTCGATCCACCGCCGATGGTGGCGCCGTCGCCCAGCGTGACCGGCGCCACCAGCACGCAGTTGGAGCCCACATGCACGTCGTTGCCGATGGTGGTGCGGTGCTTGTTGGCGCCGTCGTAGTTGGCGGTGATGCTGCCGGCGCCGTAGTTGACGCGCTCGCCCACCGTTGCGTCGCCGAGGTAGGCCAGGTGGTTGGCCTTGGCGCCGTCGGCCAGCGTGGCGTTCTTGACCTCGACGAAGTTGCCGATGTGCACCTCGCGGCCCAGCTGCGCGCCGGGGCGCAGGCGGGCGAACGGGCCGATCAGCGTGCCCTCGCCGACGCTGGCGCCCAGCGCCTCGCCGTCGATGTGCGTGAAGTCGTGGATGCGTGCGCCAGCACCGATGCTGACGTTGCGGATCACGCAGTGGCTGCCGATGCGCACGTTGTCGCCCAGCTCGACGCGGCCCTCGAAGACGCAGTTCACGTCGATCTCGCAGTCTTGCCCGTGCGTCAGCGTGCCGCGCAGGTCGAAGCGCGCCGGGTCGGCCAGGCGCACGCCGGCGCGCATCAGCGCCTCGGCCTGGCGGGCCTGGTACGCGCGTTCGAGCTGCGCGAGCTGCACCGGGTCGTTGACGCCCAGCACCTCGGTCTCGCTGTGGGCCTTGATGCCCAGCACCGGCAGGCCTTCGGCCACGGCCATCGCGACGATGTCGGTGAGGTAGTACTCACCCTGGGCATTGTTGTTCGTCAGCTGCGCCACCCAGCGCTTCAGCGCCGCCGTGGGCGCGGCCATCATGCCGCTGTAGCCCTCGCGGATCTGGCGTTGCTCGGGCGTGGCGTCCTTGTGCTCGACGATGGCCAGCACGCCGCCATCGTCCTTGTCGCGCAGGATGCGGCCGTAGCCGGTCGGGTCGGCCAGGTCCACCGTCAGCAGCACCAGCGCGTGGCCGGCGCAGGTGTCGATCAGCGCCTTGGCGGTGCTGGTCTCGATGAGGGGCACGTCGCCGTTGAGGATCAGCGTGGTGCCCTGACCCTGATCCTCGACGAGCGCCGGCACCACTTGCTGGATGGCGTGGCCGGTGCCGAGCTGGGGCATCTGGCGCACGAAAGAGATGCCGGGCGCGGCGACGGCGGCCTCCACCTGCTCGGCGCCATGGCCGGTGATGACGATGCGGGCGGCGGCGTCCAGCGGCTCGCCGCTCTTGAGCACATGGGCCAGCAGCGAGCGGCCCGCGAGCTTGTGCAACACCTTGGGCGTTGCGGATTTCATGCGGGTGCCCTTGCCCGCCGCCATGATCACGATGTTGAGCGCCATGCCTGCCTTGCGACTTCGTTTTTGCGAAGCCGCGATTATGGGCAGGCGGGCGCGGCGCTGTCGGTCAGCGCATGGCCTGCACCGCGACGCGGTGCGACTTGGGCTCGATCTTGGGGAACTCGGCCAGCGCGGCGTCGAACAGCGGCGTCAGCAAGGTGTCGTTGGCCGACAGGCCCTCGTTGCTGGCGTGCGCTTCGTACAGCGCCTCGCCGGAGACGCGGTCGCGCAGCAGCACGGCCACGGCGCGGTCGTAGCGGCGGTCGAAGAACGGGTCCTGGCGCCAGCCCCACGGGCCCGCGCCGACATAGCCATAGCGCGGCGAGAACAGCCGGCCGCGCCAACGCCACCACATCGGGTCGTCCCACGGCACGGGGTCGTAGGCCGTCACGCGGGCGCCCAGCGTGACCAGCACGTCGGCCGTCTTGGCATCGGGTGCGGCGGTAAAGCCGGCCTTCTCGAGGGCGGCCTTGACGGCATCTTCCAGCGCGGTCTGGCGCTTGGCGGCCTCATCGTTCTGCTGCTGCGAGGGCAGGCGGTCGAAGGCGTAGGTGCCGGGCTTGCGGTCGGCCGGCCAGTTGCCGTAACTCGATACGTCGGCGGAGACGGTGTACGGGCCGGCGCAGCCGGTGATGGCCACCACCGAGGCGGCGGCGAGCGCGGAGAGGATCAGACGGCGGTTCATGACAGCGTCTCCATCGTGGTGATGATGGGATTCTGGCCCGACCGCATTGCCCCTTTGTAAATCAGCGTTGCAGCGTGATCACCGAGCTGGCCGGCGACGGGGTGGCGCAAGACTCGTCGTCATCGAAGGCGATGTCGCCACCGGCGTCGGCCTCGCCCGTGGCCTTGACCGTCTCGAACGGGAACAGCTGCTTGTCCATCATGTGCGAGGTCACGATGTTGCCCATGGCCGTGAAGATGTTGTCGATGCGCCCGGGGTAGCGCTTCTCCCACTCGTTGATCATGGCCTTGACCTGCACGCGCTGCAGGTTCTCCTGGCTGCCGCACAGATTGCACGGAATGATGGGGAACTCGCGGTGCTCGGCCCAGCGCACCAGGTCGGGCTCCTTCACGTAGGCCAGCGGGCGGATGACGACGTTCTTGCCGTCGTCGCTGACGAGCTTGGGCGGCATGCCCTTCATGCGGCTGCCGAAGAACATGTTCAGGAACAGCGTCGTGACGATGTCGTCGCGGTGGTGGCCCAGCGCGATCTTGTTGGCGCCCAGCTCACCGGCCACGCGGTACAGGATGCCGCGGCGCAGCCGCGAGCACAGGCTGCAGGTCGTCTTGCCCTCGGGGATGAGCTTCTTGACGATGCTGTAGGTGTCCTGGTTCTCGATGTGGAAGTCCACGCCGCGGCTCTTCAGATAGGCGGGCAGCACCTCCTCGGGGAAGCCGGGCTGCTTCTGGTCGAGATTGACGGCCACGAGGCTGAACTTGATGGGCGCGCGCTGCTGCAGGTTCAGCAGGATGTCCAGCATCGAGTAGCTGTCCTTGCCGCCCGACAGGCACACCATGACCTTGTCGCCGTCTTCGATCATGTTGAAGTCGGTGATGGCCTGGCCCACCTGGCGGTGCAGGCGCTTGGACAGCTTGTTGATCTCGTGGGCGGCCTTCTTCTCGGCGGCGAGAGCGTCGGCGGCGGCCTGGTCGTGGTCGATGACGTCGGTGTTCATGGCGGTCGGGGAAGCAGTCATTCAGAGAGGCTCGCGCAGCGCGCGGCCGATTCATCCAGCGGCTGCCGTGGAACTGGCTTGGCCAGGCCACTGGCAGCGCCCCCTTGAGGGGGGTGAGGCCGGACAGAAAGAGTCCTGAGGACTCTTTCTGCCTGCCGAACGCCGAGGCCTCTGGCCTTGGCAGCGCAAAGCGTGTAGGGGGTGGTCACCATAGTCCGGTTTCGGCGGAGACGGCGACTTCGCAGTCCGGGAAGATTTCGAGCTTGGTCAGCTTCACGCGCACGCCGACGACGCCGGCCAGGCTCATCAGGCGGTTGCTGAGCTTGCCCACCAGCGCCTCGACGAGGTCGGTGTGCTCGGTGGTGCACTCGTCGATGATGGCGGCGCGGATACGGCGGTAGTCCAGCACGCGGCCGATGTCGGCGTCGCGGGCGACGATGGGCAGCGCGCCGAGGTTGACTTCGGCATCCACCTGGATGGGCTGGGGGCCGTCGCGTTCGAAGTCGAGGATGCCCAGGTTGGCCTTGAAGCGCAGGCCCTGCAGGTGGATGACCTGGCGGTTGTTGAAGCGTTGCGGTGCGGCTGCGGAGCCTTCCGGGCGCAGCGCCTGCTCGATGAGCTTGGCGGCCTGCACGCCATCGGCCAGCGCCGTCTGCACGCAGGGGTGCCAGCGGCCGCTCGCGTCACCGGCGACGAAGGCGTGCGGGCGGTCGTGCTCGCTGAGCAGGCCGAAGGCCGAGGGCTCGGGCTCGAAGCCCAGCAGCGCGGCGACGAGGTCGAAGCGCTCGTCGCCGGCGCTGGAGCTCACGTTCACGCCGGCGTCGTCGGGCCGCAGCCCGTCGGGCAGCGGCGTGGCCAGGCGCAGCTGGATGCGCGGGTGGGCCTCGACGCGGTCGATGAGGTGAACCTGCGCCCGCCAGTTGCCGCGCGCCCATAGCGTCACGTCACACCCGCGGTCGGCCAGGAAGAGGGCGTTCTCGGCCGCGTTGTCGCCTGCGCCCAGCAGCAGCACACGGCCCGCGGGCAGCGTGTCGCGCCGGGTGGTCAGCGAGGTCGCGTCCAGCACGCGCGGGTGCGGCACGGCGAAGTAGCGCGCCGGGCGCAGCAGCCGCAGGCCGGTGGCGACCAGCAGCGCGCGCGACTGCACATGCTCGCCGCTGGCCAGCTGCAGCGTCCACGCGCCGGCCAGGTCCTGGGCGCAATAGCGGGCGGATTCGGCCTTGCTGCCCAGGCGCAGCGCGATGCGCGGCGTGGCTTGCACCTGCTGCGCGTAGGCCAGCGCCAGGTCGGCCAGCGCGGCGGCCGGCTGGCCCAGCACCCAGTCCTGGCGGAAGCCCAGCCCCCGCAGCGCGGCGCACAGCTGCGGCTCGCGCTCGACCAGCAGCGTGCTCAGGCCCAGCTGCGCGAGCCACGACGCGGCGCTGCAGCCGGCAGGGCCGCCGCCGAGGATGGCAACGTCGAAGGAAGTCGGTTCGGGCATGGGAGGCCGAGGGCCTGTTAACACGACGGGAGTTGGGCGCGAAGGCCATCCGCCAGGGGCCAATCAAGGCGCAGCACGCCGCCCGCATTGGTATGCGGGCCAGTGGTGCAACGCCGAGTGGCCCCTGGCGGATGGCCTTCCCTTCGGGTTGAGGCCAGAAAGCCCGCGCGCAGCGTTGCAAATCCTCGCCGGGTGTCCAACCCGGCTCCGGTTTGCGCCTTGCTCGCGGGCTTTCTGGCCTCAACGCGGCCTGTTCCCGTCGTGTTAACAGGCCCCGAGCGCCGGATTATCCCAGCCGCGGCTCTTACCGGGTGGCCCGCCGGTAGACCCGCCACCCCAGCAGCGCGGCAAGGATCACGCCGTACACCGCCGGCTCGGCAAAGTTGTGCTTGCCCGCGCGCAGCCAGATGAAGTGCATCAGCCCGATCACCGAGACCGCGTAGACGGCCTTGTGCAGTGCCTGCCAGCGTTTGGCGCCCAGCAGCCGGATGGCCCGGTTGAAGCTCGTGGCGGCCAGCGGCAGCATCAGCGCCCAGGCGGCGAAGCCCATCAGAATGAAGGGCCGCTTGGCGATGTCGCGGGCGATCTCGGGCACATCCAGCCCCATGTCCAGCCAGCCGTAGGCCAGCAGGTGCAGCGACGCGTAGACGAAGGTGAACACGCCCAGCAGGCGCCGAAAGCGCGCCAGCGCGGCCAGGCCGCTGAGCTCGCGCAGCGGCGTGATGGCCAGCGTGAGCATGAGGCCGCGCAGCGTCCAGTCGCCCAGGCCCCGTATCAGCGCCTCGGCCGGGTTGGCGCCGAGCTGGTTGGCCACCGCGCCGTAGACCAGCCAGGCCAGCGGCGCCACGCACAGCAGGAACAGCACCACCTTCGCTGCCGGGTGGAGCAGCGTGCGGGTCAACGCCGGCTTCATCAGAAGTTGCGCTTGAGGTCCATGCCGGCGTAGAGCTGGCCCACCTGGGCCTCGTAGCCGTTGAACATCAGCGTTGGCCGCTTCTTGGCGAACAGGCCGTCCTCGCCGATGCGGCGCTCGGTGGCCTGGCTCCAGCGCGGGTGCGGCACGTTGGGGTTCACGTTGGAATAAAAGCCATATTCCTGCTGGGCGGCCTTGGTCCAGCTGGAGACGGGCTCCTTCTCGGTGAAGCGGATCTTGACGATGCTCTTGGCCGACTTGAAGCCGTACTTCCACGGCAGCACCAGCCGCAGCGGCGCGCCGTTCTGGTTGGGCAGCACCTCGCCATACATGCCGAAGGCCAGCAGCGCCAGCGGGTGCATGGCTTCGTCGATGCGCAGGCCCTCCACGTAAGGCCAGTCCAGCACGCCGGAGCGCACGCCGGGCATCTGCGCTTTGTCGGCCAGGCTGGTGAACTCCACGTACTTGGCCTTGGACGTGGGTTGCGCCTGCTTCAGCAGTTCGGCCAGCGAGTAGCCCACCCACGGGATCACCATGCTCCAGCCCTCCACGCAGCGCAGCCGGTAGACGCGCTCTTCCATGGCGCTGAGCTTGAGCAGGGCCTCGATGTCGAAGCGGCCGGGCTTGGCGCATTCGCCTTCCACGCTGACCGTCCAGGGCCGGGTCTTGAGCGTGTGCGCGTAGGCGGCCGGGTCAGCCTTGTCGGTGCCGAACTCGTAGAAGTTGTTGTAGGACGTGGCATCGGCGTAGCTGGTGGGCTTGTCCAGCACCACGGCGCCGGCCACCGCGCTGCGCGCGCCGGCCAGCTTGGGCAGCTTGCCGCCGCCGGC
The DNA here is from genome assembly GCF_043555975.1 of Pelomonas nitida. Taxonomy (NCBI): domain Bacteria; kingdom Pseudomonadati; phylum Pseudomonadota; class Betaproteobacteria; order Burkholderiales; family Sphaerotilaceae; genus Roseateles; species Pelomonas nitida. Next base: position 66,756 of record NZ_JBIGIA010000001.1, read on the forward strand.
GGCGGCAGGCTGTGCGCCGGCCAGCGGCGCCGCCGCCGCCAGGCCCAGGCCGGCCAGCAGCGCACGGCGATTCAGATAGCTGGCCTGCGGCGTGATCTCGCTGGGCAGGGGGGCGTGGGGAAAGGGGGCTTTGATCAGCATGGCGGCTCTCTCGTCAGGTGCTGGGCTGTGTCGCGCGGCGAGGGGCGCAACTTACACCGGCTGGGCCCGGGGTGCTGGAGGGCATGCGTAAAGCCGACGGCCACGGCGGTTGATCCGGTCTGCCTCCCCGGGTGCGCGCACGCTTGCCCCAAGCCACCGGCGCGGGCGGCCGCAACGGGCGACGGCTCCGTTAGCATCTGTTCATAGGGAGAGAACCATGAAAAGAAAGAACAAGCGCAGGGAAGACCGCGCGGTCCGCCGTCGCAATGAAACGGCCGTGATGGCACTGGTCATCGGTGTGGCACTGCTCGCCGCGCCGTGGTTTGTCGACCAGCCCGCGCTGGCTGGTGCGCTGGCGGTGGCCCGACCGTTCGGCTACGTGATGCTGCTGGTCGGCGGCGTGCTGCTGGTGCTGGGCCGGGTCTTGTCTAGGCCCGCTGCCGCGAAGCCTGTGGCCACAACACCGGTCCCGCCTGCCGCAGCGAAGATGCCCGTTGCATCAACCGATGACCCCCAGGCCGCCTCGGTGGCGCCCGCCAGCAAGCCGCAGGCCTGGAGTGCGGCAGTGTTCGAGGTCATCGAATGGCGGCGTTTCGAGGCGGTGGTGGAAGCCCTGTTCCGACAGGCCGGCTTCGAGACCCGATCGCAGTCCCACGGCGCCGATGGCGGCGTGGACATCTGGCTGCATTCCAGCAGCGTGCCCGACCGGCCCGTCAGCGTCGTGCAGTGCAAGCACTGGCAGGGCAAGCGGGTGGGCGTCGACAAGGTCCGCGAACTGCGCGGTGTGATGGCTGCGCATGGCGTGCGGCGCGGCCAGTTCGCCACCACCTCCACCTTCACGCCCGACGCGGTGGCGTTTGGGCAGGAGAACAGCATCCACCTGCTCGATGTGCAAGCCCTGCTGGCCTTGATCGCCACGCGCACACCTGAGCAGCAGCAGGCATTGCTGGCCGTGGCGCTGGAAGGCGACTACTGGCGGCCGACCTGCGTCAACTGCGGCACCAAGCTCGTTGAGCGCGTGGCCAAGGGCGGTGAGAGCCGCTTCTGGGGGTGTGCCGGGTTTCCGAAGTGCAGGACGACGATGGCGATGAGGCTGGGGTAACGGGGGGGGGGGGCGCTGGGGCGGCTTTAGGCTGGTTGCTGACGGCCCAGATCAGCCGCCAAACGTCGGCGACGAAGCAAAGCAGTCACTCGTGGCCTCTGCCGCAGCGAGACCAATCCGTATCGGCGGATGCGGCGCATTCAATGCCCGTGACGGTGATGCGCATCCGGGAAATGCCCGTGACTGTGAGTCAGGGCTTCGTGCCGATGTGCATGTGAATGACGAGTTCCGGGAGGCACGGGCGGGACATGGAGATGAGTGTGATGCAGGTCTCCCGCCCCATGGGTGTGTTCGTGGTCATGCTCTAGCACTTCATGCCGATGTTCGTGATCGTGCCGCTCTGTCAGATGCAAAGCCACGCCGACGGCCATCAACAGCCCGGCCAGCAGCAGTTGCCAGGTGACGGACTCACCCAGCATGCCAATGGCCAGCACCGCGCCGACAAAGGGGGCGACCGAGAAGTAGGCCCCCGTGCGTGCCGTGCCCAGATGCCGCAAGCCCAGGACGAACAGAACCAAACTCGCCCCATAGCTGGCAAAGCCCAGCAGGCCTGCGGCGAGCACTGGGCCCATGCCCGGCCAACTGGCGCCGGCCAGCAAGGCCAGCACCAGATTCGTGGCCCCGGCAGCAAGCCCTTTGGTCATCGCGATGTAGCTGGCATCGGACAAGGACGCTTTGCGCGTCAGGTTGTTGTCGATGCCCCAGGCCAGACACGCGCCAAGCACGGCCAATGCCGGCCACCAATCGCCCAAGTCGCCAGCCTTTTGCCCTGATTGAGGCCAGGAAAGCACCAGGCTTCCCACCACGATGGCCAGCATGCCCAGGGCAATCCGACGATCAAAGTTCTCCTTGAAGGCGAACCAGGCCAGCAGCGCCGTCATCACGCCCTCGGCATTGAGCAGCAGGGACACATCTGCTGCGGGCAAGCGTGAGAGCCCGAGCATCAGCAGCACTGGCCCGACTACGCCGCCCGCGAGGATGGCACCGGCCAGCCACCAACGCTCGCTGCGTTCGAGGATCACAGCAGGCTCGCCGCGCAGACGCCGAGCCATGAGCAGACCCAGGCCCGAGCCCAGGTACAGCAGGGCCGCCAACAACCAGGGGCCGGTTTGCGCCAGCAGGGGCTTGGCCAGCGGCGTGCTGGCGCCGAACAAGACGGCCGCGGCCAACGCGGCCGCAACACCGGGTTCAAATTTGAATTGCACGGCTCAACTCTACGACCTGCTCTTTGACGTAGGGCTACTGCCAGCCGAAGCGCCGGCTGTAGAAGCCTTTCATAGCCTGCGTGAGCCCCATGTAGGCCAGCAGGATCGCCGGCAGGAACACGAAGTACAGCGGCGGCAGCGCCTGCAGCTTGAAGTAGTGCGCCAGCGGCCCCATGGGCAGGAAGATGCCCACGGCCATGATGATGCCGCCCATCACCAGCAACGGCGTGGATGCCCGGCTCTGCAGGAAAGGCAGCTTGGGCGTGCGGATCATGTGCACGATCAGCGTCTGCGTGAGTAGCCCCACCACGAACCAGCCGGACTGGAACAGCGTCTGCTGCTCGGGCGTGTTGGCATGGAAGACGAACCACATCAGCGCATAGGTGCCGATGTCGAAGATCGAGCTGATGGGGCCGAAGAACACCATGAAGCGGCCGATGTCTGCCGGCTGCCAGCGCTGCGGGGACTTCAGCATGTCGTCATCGACGTTGTCGAAGGGGATGGCGATCTGCGAGATGTCGTACAGCAGGTTCTGTACCAGCAGGTGCATCGGCAGCATGGGCAGGAAGGGAATGAAGGCGCTGGCCACCAGCACCGACAACACATTGCCGAAGTTGGAACTCGCCGTCATCTTGATGTACTTGAGCATGTTGGCGAAGGTGCGGCGACCTTCCAGCACGCCTTCCTCCAGCACCATCAGGCTCTTCTCCAGCAGGATGATGTCGGCCGCCTCCTTGGCGATGTCCACGCCGGAGTCCACCGAGATGCCGATGTCGGCCGTGCGCAGGGCCGGCGCATCGTTTATGCCGTCGCCCATGAAGCCGACCACATGGCCGTTGGCCTTGAGCAGGCGCACGATGCGCTCCTTGTGGGCGGGCGTCAGACGCGCGAACACATTGGCGCGTTCGACCTCCACAGCCAATTCCGCATCGGTCATGCGCTCCACATCGGAGCCCAGCATCACGCCTTGGCTGTCTAGCCCGACCTGGCTGCAAATCTTGGCGGTGACCCGCTCGTTGTCACCCGTCAGCACCTTGACCGTCACGCCATGCTCGGCCAGGGCCTTCAATGCCGGCGCCGTGCTGTCCTTGGGCGGGTCCAGGAAAGCCACGTAGCCAATCAAGGTCAGCTCGCCCTCGTCGGCCAGGCCGTAGACATCCTTGGCCGGCGGCAGTTCCTTCGCGGCCACGGCCACCACGCGCAGGCCCTCATCGTTGAGTTCGGCTGTCACCTGCCGGATGCGGGCCAGCAGGCCTGCGTCCATCGCTTCAATGGCATCACCATGCCGAACCTGCGTGCAGACGGCCAGCACTTCCTCGACGGCGCCCTTGCAGATCAGCAGGTGGTGGTCATCGCGCTCGGCCACCACCACGGACATGCGCCGCCGCGTGAAGTCGAACGGAATCTCGTCAACCTTGCGGTAGTTGCTCGCCGGGTCCAGCTCGCGATGCACTTCGGCATGCTGCAGCACCGCCACGTCGAGCAGGTTCTTCAGGCCGGTCTGGTAGTAGCTGTTCAGGTAGGCCAGCTCCAGCACCTCGTCCTGCTCGCCGCCCCATGCATCCACATGCCGGGCCAGCACGATCTTGTCCTGGGTCAGGGTGCCCGTCTTGTCGGTGCACAGCACGTCCATGGCGCCGAAGTTCTGGATGGCATCCAGGCGCTTGACGATGACCTTCTTGCGCGACAGGAACACCGCGCCCTTGGCCAGGGTCGAGGTGACGATCATCGGCAGCATCTCGGGTGTGAGCCCCACCGCGACGGACAGCGCGAACAGCAGCGCCTCCGTCCAGTCGCCCTTGGTGAATCCGTTGATGAACAGCACCAGCGGTGTCATGACGAACATGAAGCGGATCAGCAGCCAGCTGACCTTGTTGACGCCGGACTGGAACGACGTGGGCGCGCGGTCCGTCGCACCGACGCGCAGGGCCAGCGCGCCGAAGTAGCTGCGCGGGCCGGTGGCGACGACCACGGCGCTGGCCGAGCCGGACACCACGTTGGTGCCCATGAAGACGAGGTTGTCCAGCTCCAGCGGGTTGAAGGTGTGCGCGTCGCGCTGATGCGCGAATTTCTCCACCGGCAGCGACTCGCCGGTCATGGCGGCCTGGCTGACGAACAGGTCCTTGGCGCCGAGCAGGCGGCAGTCCGCCGGAATCATGTCGCCGGCGGACAGCAGGATCACGTCGCCGGGCACCAGCAACTGGATAGGGAGCTCGGTGCGACCGGGCACATCGGGCTGCGAGGCTGTCTCGCTCCGCGAGCGCAGCACGGTTGCCGTGTTGCTCACCATGGCCTTGAGCGCATCGGCGGCTTTGTTGGACTTCACCTCCTGCCAGAAGCGCATCACGGTGGACAACAGCACCATGCTGGAGATGACGACGGTCGCCTTCATGTCGTCGGTCAGGTAGGACACCAGCGCGAGCAGCGTCAGCAGCAGGTTGAACGGGTTCCTGTAGCAATGCCACAGATGCGCCCACCACGGTAGCGGCTTCTCATGCTCGACCTCGTTGGCGCCAACCGCCTCGCGGATCGCGTCGGCCTCTTCGTCGCGAAGCCCGCAATGTCGGGAGTTCAACGAGGCGAGCAAGGCTTCGACATCGCTGGCAGATGCCGCAATCAGGGTCTGGGACAACGAGGGCGGCAGCTCGCGGCTGACCGTTGCGCCGGCGATGCTCTCGAACAGCGCGAGGCGGCGGAAATGGCGGCCGAAGTGGTGCGTGCGCAGGAAGGCTGCGAACAGTTCCTTCAGGACGGTGAAATTCATGGGTTGCTCCTGGCCTCGCGACGGAGGCAGAAAGGCCGGTCGAGCTCGACCGGAAAAGGGAGGGACGCCACCCGGTCTCGGGCAGCGCGGTGCCAGCGGCCGGGAGCCGTTAGCGGTCGATGACGACGTTCAAGCCCAGGGTCCACCAGGCCGGCGTGCCGGCGTCAAGGTGCTGGGCGCGGCTCAGGTCAAGGCTCAGGCAATGCGTCAAATTCCATCGGCCGCCGAGGCGCCAATGGTTGCGGCCGCCGTCCCGGTAGCGCTCGCCAGTGACCGACCAAGCGGTCTCGGGAGACCACTCCAGTGCGACACCCGCTCGGCTGCTGTCTGCCTGCCCGGGGCGGAAGTCCCGACCGACGTTGACATGCACGAGCCACGGGTCGGACATCTGGAAGGTGACCGGGACCACCAGCGTGCTGCCGACGTAGCGCGGTGTCTGGCTCTGCCAATTGGCCGCTGCGGCGAGGCCGATGCTGAGTTGCTCCGTGACGGCACGTGCCCACTTGACCTGCGGCCCCATGATGGAGATGCCGCTGGAGTCACCAGGGCGCACGCGGTCAAGGTTCAGGCCGATTTCTGCCGAGCCGATACGGCAGGCCGGGCCGACGTGCAGTGCGCGCCGTGCATTGCCGGCCTCGCGGTCGAACCAGGTCTCCAGCTGGCATTGGCCAGTTTCGAGGATGGCGGCGTCGTCCACCGCAAAGTGGCCCCCGGCCGCTCGCGCTGGCGTCGCCGTAGCGGCCAGGCATGCGCACAGGCTCACCGCGAGATAAATCTTGTTGGTCTTCTTCATGAGGAATCCTCTCAGCGCTCAGCGCGCGCAGGTCCTCGGGTCGTCAAACCGGGAAGGGCCTCCGGGGCCGCGCAGATGGCATTGAACTCGTTGTTCGTGGAAGGGGTGCGACAAAGCGCCAACTAGGGGCTGGGTCCATGGGGCCTCCTGCGTCGTTGAATAAGTTCAAGGGACCAGGCTCAGCCGGCCAGCGCCTTGGGCTGGGTCAGGTAGGCGATGCGCACGCGGCGCGTGGACCAGAGCTGCACCTGGTCCAGAGCCTCAAGGTTGCCCACCATGCGCTGGATGGGCTGGGGCGAACGCGGCTCCTGGCCCTGCGCAGGGCGGGCCGCAGTCGTCTTGGCATGGCACATCACAGCACTCCTTCTCCGCGAAGAAGCCTGGTGCGAGCGACCGGCAAGGTGCAGCCTCGGCGAGCGGCAATACCTGTGAGAAGGTCTGCACTCGACGCGAGGGCGTCAGCGATGAAAGCGTTGCTTGGGATATGAGCTTGCCGAACAGCAAGCTTGAAGGCTGCGACGGACTCGCCGCAGCCAGGAGACCTGGGTTACGGTGCCGAGTGCGTTGCGCCGCCCACCTGGGCAAGCTTCACATCACTGATACAACTGGCACTGTCCACGCACGCGGCTCCGAAATGAAAGTGCGCGATTGTTGCGCTGCAACAGGTACGCGGTCAACCCATGCGCCCTCCAAGTCAGGGGCGAGCAAGCTCCAGTGTCGCGGCCAGAAGCAATGCCGCCGAATCGGGATCATCGGCGTCCGTGACCATCAGGAGTTGCATCCGGCCATCCTCGACGGTGACGGCAATGCCCTCGGTCTTGCACTTCAAAGACAAGGGCATCACGGCCTGAAGTTGGCCATCGGCCGTCACGACGCCCACCGCCGATCCCCGACAGGGGCCGTCCGCGTAGTTGTCGGAGGTCGCTTCGGCCGCGGCGCAGAACACCCAGCCGCCGTCCGGCAGTACCGCGCCGTCGGTGAAGCACAGTGGCACGCCGTCGATGTCACCGAGGTTGAACGTCTTCGAGGACATCGGCCTCGGCACCGGTCCGACGCCGCGCAGCCATTCCTCGGTCTGCGTCCAGTCGAATCCGATCAGTGCGTTCTCAGGGCCGGTCTGGTTGCCCCGCTGCAGCAGGAAGAACTGGTCCTTGCCGACGAAGGCCCCCTCGATGTTCAGTTGGTCGTATTTGGCTCGCAGTGGCGAGTAGAAATCGGTGAGGTCGATTTCCTTGGCGGCCTCCGACGAGCTGCCGTCCGCACCGAGCGGGAGCAATGCACCCCGCTGGCGCTGCTTGCGCGACCCCGATCCCAGCGCCAGCAACGCGCCGTAAGGGAAGCTGGCAAACGCGGGCAACAACGCCAGTGATTCCAGGTCAGGCTTGGCAGCTTTGCGGGCCTTGGGTGCCGACGGCAGCTCGCCTGGGAAAAGACGCATGAGCGTGCCGGCTTCGTCGCGTTCAAGGTTGAACATACCCAACGAATTTTCGTCGTCGGCCACGACGAACAGCCGGTCGCCAACGCGCACCAGTCCGCTGGCGGCGCTGACATGCTCACGCCCCGAAGGGCAAGACACATGCAACTCTCGGAGCGCTTTTGCCACAAGCATTGGGGCCTCTGCATTAACCGTTGGGACAGTCAGGGTAGCCCGTACACAGCGCTGGCCTATAGGTGCCGTTCGAAACGGCTGTGTTCAGACCGCGCGTCCCAAAGCGGCGCAGTCAAGATGTTCGATGTGGTCTGCTTGGCAACCATTGAGTTCCACAGCAACGGCGTTTCAGAGTGGGGCTTGAGACCGCTTTCACCGGTGGCGGGCCTGCAGCCAAATGTTCGAAAGGCCAAGTACGCCAGCGACCGCTTCAAGTCAGACACCGTGAACTCGGTCGCCGGCCGCCAAAGACGGCAACCGCTGCATTGCAGCCATTCGCCCGCGATAGCGCCTCGCCCCATCCCGCTCACCTGAAATCCCTGCTCTCCGTCGGCAGCCGCCCCAGCAGCGGGCTGAGGTTGGTGAAGCGTTGCGCCAGCAGGTGCCGCACGTCGCCGTCGCCGCGTTGCCAGACGCCTTCCACGGCCAGCAGTCGGGCGCCGAGGATGGTGTTGCGGTGTTCCTCGTAGACCTGGGGCCAGACGATGACTTGCACGTTGCCGGTCTCGTCTTCCAGCGTGACGAAGAGGGTGCCTTTGGCCGTCTGCGGTTTTTGCCGGCCGGTGACGATGCCGCAGGCGCGGGCGCGGCGGCCGCTGGGCACGCCGTCGAGCTGCGTCGCGGTGAGCCAGCCGTCGCGCGCCAGGCGTGGGCGCAGCAGCGCGAGCGGGTGGCGGCGCAGCGTGAGGCCGGTGGCGGCGTAGTCCCACAGCACTTCTTCGCCTTCGGCCGCGGCGGGGAGGTCGAGGTCGTCTTCGGGCAGCAGGCTGCCCTGCAGCAGCGCCGGCATGGCGTGCAGTGCCGAGGCTTGCCAGACCTGCTGGCGGCGGTGGCCGGCGAGCGAGGTGAGGGCGTCGGCGGCGGCGAGGTGCTGCATGTCCTGCTGGGTGAGCCGGGCCCGGAAGGCGAGGTCTTGCGGGTGCGCGAATGGGCCGTCGCGGTGGCGGGCGGTTTCGATGCGCGTGGCGGCGTCGTCGCCCAGCCCGCTGACCAGGCGCAGGCCCAGGCGCACGGCGGGTTGCTCGCGCGCCGGGGCGGTGCCGTGGCCCGCCGCGTGCGCACGCGGGGGCGGTTGCTGGCCGTCGCGCGGTTCCAGCGTGCTGTCGCGGGCGCTGTGGTTCACGTCGATGGCGCGCACCTCGACGTGGTGCCGCCGCGCGTCCTGCACGAGCTGGCTGGGCGTGTAGAAGCCCAGGGGCTGGGAGTTCAGCAGCGCGCACAAAAAGGCCGCCGGCTCGTGGCATTTGAGCCAGGCGCTGACGTAGGTGAGCAGCGCGAAGCTGGCGGCGTGGCTTTCGGGGAAGCCGTAGCTGGAGAAGCCTTTGATCTGGTCGAAGATGCGGCGGGCGAAGTCGTCGGTGTAGCCGCGCTCGCGCATGCCGTTCACGACCTTGTCGTAGTACTGCTCCAGCACGCCGGGGCGCTTCCAGGCGGCCATGGCGCGGCGCAGCTGGTCGGCCTCGCCGGCGCTGAAGCCGGCGGCGATCATGGCGACCTGCATGACCTGCTCCTGGAAGATGGGCACGCCACGGGTGCGCCACAGCGCGGCCTTCAGCGCCTCGCTGGGGTATTCGACCTGCTCCGGCGGCAGCGCGCGGTTCTTCAGGTAGGGGTGGACCATGCCGCCCTCGATGGGGCCGGGCCGCACGATGGCGACTTCGATGACGAGGTCGTAGTAGTCGCGCGGCTGTAGGCGCGGCAGCATGGACATCTGCGCGCGTGACTCGATCTGGAACACGCCGATGGTGTCGGCCTTGCAGATCATGTCGTAGGTGGCGCTGTCGTTGTCGGGGATGGTGAGGTCGATGGCGGTGCCGCGCATCGGGTTGACGAGGTCGAAGCAGCGGCGGATGGCGCTGAGCATGCCCAGCGCCAGCACGTCGACCTTCATCATCTTGAGCTCGTCGATGTCGTCCTTGTCCCACTCGATGACGCTGCGGTCCTTCATCGTCGCGTTCTCGATGGGCACGAGGCGTTCGAGCGGGCCTTCGGTCAACACAAAGCCGCCGACGTGCTGCGAGAGGTGCCGCGGCAGGCCGTTGAGTTGGCGGGCCAGCGTGATGAGCTGCAGCAGGCGCGGGTCGTCCTCCTGCAAGCCCAGCGGGCCCAGTTGCTGCTGCAGCGCCGCGCGGTGTTCCTCGGGCAGCACCTGAGTGGACCAGCCGCTGTGGTCGTGGCTCATCGCGTCGAGCTGCGCCTCGGTGAGCCCCAGCGCCTTGCCCACGTCGCGGATGGCGCTCTTGGGGCGGTAGCTGATGACGACGGCGGTCAGCGCGGCGCGGTCGCGGCCGTATTTGGCGTAGAGGTACTGGATGACTTCCTCGCGGCGCTCGTGCTCGAAGTCGACGTCGATGTCGGGCGGCTCGTTGCGCTCGCGGCTGATGAAGCGCTCGAACAGCAGCGTGCTGCGGTCGGGGTCCACCGACGTGACGTGCAGGCAGTAGCAGACGATGCTGTTGGCCGCCGAGCCGCGGCCCTGGCAGAGGATGCCGATGCCGCGCGCGAAGGCGACGACGTCGGCCACGGTCAGGAAGTAGTGCTCGTAGCCGAGTTCCTCGATGAGTTCGAGCTCGTGCTCGATGCGGGCGCGCCAGGGGCCGGGGATGCCGCCGGGCCAGCGCTTGCCGGCCCCCGCGTAGGTGAGCGCGCGCAGGTGCTGGCGCGGCGTGACGCCAGCGGGCACCACCTCGCTGGGGTAGCGGTAGCTGATCTCGTCGAGCCGGAAGCTGCAGCGCGCGGCCACGTGCAGCGTCTCGCGCATCAGTGCCGGCGGGCAGATCTGTGCGATGCGCTGGCGGCTGCGCAGGTGGCGCTCGGCGTTGGGCTGCAGGTCGAAGCCGCAGTCGGCCACGGGGCGGCCGAGCCGCGTGGCGGTCATCACGTCCTGCAGCGCCTTGCGCGAGCGCACGTGGAAGTGCACGTCGCCGGCTGCGACGAGCGGCAGCGCGGTGTCGTCGGACAGCGCCTGCAGCCGCTGCAGCCAGGCCATGTCGTCGGCCTCGCGCAGCAGCTCCACGGCCAGCCAGGCGCGGCCGGCGAAGTGGCGCAGCAGCCAGTGCGCCGGTGCGGCGAGTTCGGCGTCGCTGGCCTGGCGCGGCAGCACGATCAGGGCCAGGCAGTCGGCCAGCTTGGCCGGGTCGATCTGCCGCCAGTGCAGCGTGTACTCGCCCTTGACCGGGCTGGCGCGGCGCAGCCCGGTGATGAACTGGCTGAGGTTGCCGTAGCCGTTGAGGTTCTGCGCGATCAGCACGAGCTTGAAGCGCGGCGTGCCGGCGTCGTCACGCACGAGGAACTCGCTGCCGATCAGCAGCTTCAGCAGCGTGGGGGGCGGCAGGTCGTCTTCGGGCTCGCCGGCCAGCCGCGCGGCGGCGCGGGCTTCGTGGTGCGCGGCCTCGCGCAGTTCGCGCAACTGCTTGTGGGCCCGCACGACGCCGGCCAGCGAGCATTCGTCGGTGATGGCCAGCGCCTCGTAGCCGAGCGTGACGGCGCGCTCCACCAGCTCGGCCGGCTCCGAGGCGCCACGCAGGAAGCTGAATGCGCTCAGGCAGTGCAGTTCGGCGTAGCGCAGCCGCCCGCCGGGGATGCCGGGCGCCGTTGCGCGCGGTGTGGATGTGGGCGCCGGTGCCGGTGCCGGTGCCGGTGCCGGTGCCGGTGCTTGCGGGCTCATGCGAACACCCCGTGCAGGAACCACCCGGAGCTGCTGGAGGCTGTGTCGGGAAAGCGCTCGTGATAGACCCACAGCAGCCCGCGCGTGGCGCTGCGGTAGACGAAGTAGTCACGCGTGTGCAGCGCGCCGGGGCCTTCCCACCAGCCGGCCTCAATGCGGTGCGGCCCGCTGATGCGCGTCAGCGGGCCGCAGTACAGCGGCTGCTCCTGCGCATCGCAGCGCAGCGGCTGCGGCGGCTCGGTCAGCCAGGTGGGCTGCGGCCCGGGCGGCGGGCGCACGGCGGCGGGCGACGGCGGCGCGGGCCAGGGCAGCCAGCGCTGCATGCGGTCCAGCCGGTGGTCTTCCTGCAGCCGGCCTTCGCGCACGCGGGCCGGCCCGAGCCGCACGGACAGCCGTTCCAGCAGCGCATGCGTGGTGGTCTGCTCCTGGGCGTCGGTGCGGCCGGGCAGCAGGCCACCGCTGAGCTCCTCCAGCGGCAGCACGGTGTCGGCGCTGAGGGTGATCTCGCCGGCCGGCGCGGCCAGCGTCGTGCGCGCCAGGTGCTCGGCCAGCAGCCGCGACAGGCGGGTCAGGTCGCGCGTGGTGTCGGCCGTGGCCACGGTGAGCTCGCCGCTGCCGGCCACGTCGCGCGCACGCATGGCGTTGTGCTGCCAGCCCAGGCGCAGTGCGCGCACGCCGGCATGGCGCGCCGCCAGGAAGGTGCAGAGCTGGCGCAGCAGCGTCTCGGCGAAGTGCAGCAGCACGGGCGCATGCTCCACGCGCCAGGGCAGCTCCAGCCGGGCGTCGAAGCGGTCGGGCAGCGTCAGCCAGTCGTGCACTTCGGGCAGGTCGCCATAGGCGCGGTCCAGCGCGGCCAGTAGCGCGGGGCCGAAGCGGCGGGCCAGCGCCGGGCGCGGCAGCCGGCGCAGTTCGCCCAGGTGGCGGCAGCCCAGCCGCGCCAGCATGGCGTGGTGGGCCTGCGCGGCGCTGAGGGCGGGCAGGGGCAGGGCGTCCAGCCGTTCGCCGAGGCGGCCAGACGCGGGCCCGCCCGGGCAGCGCGCCAGGGCCAGCGCGGCCAGCGCCGTGGGCGCCCAGGCCGTGGCGCCCAGCGCCAGGCCGGCCTGCTCGGCGCGCGATTGCAGCAGCAGCCGCAGCGCGCGGGCGCCACGGAACAGCCGCAGGCTGCCCGACATCTCGGCGACGACGCCCTCCTCCAGCCGTGCGACGCGGGGCGTGAAGCTCAGCGCCAGCCAGGCCAGGGCGTCGGCGTCGCCGGCCGGCGCATCAGGCTTGCAGCACAGGGCGAGCCAGCGCATCGGCGCGCTCCGTCGGCGGGCTGGCCGGTGTGGGGAAGGGCGCGGGCAGGGGCACGGGAGTGGGCCGGGGCTTGCGCTTGGCCGCCGTCAGCAGCGGCGCCACTGCGGCGGGCAGCGCGGGCAGCTGCAGCCAGCCTTCGTGCATGGGCCCGCGGCGCTTGAGCAGGTGCACGTCCAGCCCCCAGTCGTCGCCGGGCCGCACGGCCACGCGCAGCGGCGCGGCAGACGACTGCTGGCCGGCACGCTCGGGCCGCACGAGGAAGGTGGGTGCGTCCGACCCCAGGGCATGCACCTGCAGGCGCCGCAGTTGCTCCGGCCGCGCGTCGGGCAGCCAGGCCAGCAGCGCCACGCGCGACTTGATGGCCTGCTCGGCGGCCCACAGCGCCTCGGCGGGCGTGGCGGTGCTGGCCCAGATCAGCGCCTGCGGCGGCAGCCCCAGGGCCTGCAGGCCGGGCAGGTGCGGCGTGTGTGGCGGGTTCACGAGCAGCAGCGCGCGCGGCGCAGGCCCGCTGGTGCGCAGCCGGCGGCCCGGCGTGGCGGCGGGCAGGGCCTGGGCGGCCCACCAGCCGCGCAGGGCTGGCGCCAGCAGCCGCCACTCCAGCACGCCGGCCTGGGGCGCCAGCAGTTCGGTGACGGCGTGCAGCGGCCAGCCGCCGCCGGGCAGTTCGGCGTCCAGCGCCGTGAAGCCGCTGGGCAGCGTGGGGGCGAGGGCGGTGCCGAGGCTGCTGCCACGCCACACGCGGCCATGCAGCGGGCCGGCTTCGTCCAGCGGTGCGGGGCTGGGATGGGCTGGTGAGTGCAGGGCCGTGGCTGGATGAGCGGCCGCAGGGGCGACCTCAGGGGCGGGAGCGGGCAGCATGGGGCGGGCGATGAAAGCGAAATACTGTTGTTATATCCAGTATTCTTGCAGATGCATCCCCCACAACCGCAAGTGCCTGTGCGCCCCGGCATGGCGCCCTTTGGGGCGCAAAAGTGCCTGGCGGCAGCGCGCCGTGAATGCCTAGGCGAAGCCGTCGCCGTCGAAGTCCACGATGTCTTCGTCGCGCACGCGTGCGGGCGTCGTGTCCCGGGGGCGCATCGCCTCGAGCTGTTCGCGCAGCAGGGCGGTCTGGTCCATCCAGTAGTTGGGCGTGCCGAACCAGGGGAAGGCCGCCGGGAAGGCCGGGTCGCCCCAGCGGCGGGCGAGCCAGGCGCTGTGGTGGATCATGCGCATGGTGCGCAGCGGCTCGATGAGGCGCAGCTCGCGGTCGTCGAATTCGGCGACCTGCTCGTAGCCGTCCAGCACGGCATGGAGCTGGCGGCGCGCGGCGTCGGGGTCACCGGGCAGCAGCATCCACAGGTCCTGCACCACCGGGCCTTGCGACGCGTCGTCGAGGTCCACGAAATGCGGCCCGCGGTCGGGCGTCCACAGGATGTTGCCGGGGTGGCAGTCGCCGTGCAGGCGAGTCAGCTGCAGGTCGGGCAGGCTGTCGAACGCGGCCTGGATGGCGTCGATGCAGCGGCGCACGGTGTCGTCCCAGGCCGGGGCGGTTTCCGGCGGGATGGCGTCGTTGGCGATCAGCCAGTCGCGGGCGCTCTGGGCCGGCGCGGCGCTGGCCCACTGCATTCGTTCGGTGAACGGCCGCTGGCGGCCCACGCCGTGCAGCCGTGCCAGCAGCCGGCCGATCCAGCGCAGCACGTCGGGGTCTTCCAGCTCCGGCCCGCGGCCGCCCTGGCGCGGCGTGACCGCCAGCCGCTGGCCCTGGTGGTGGAACAGCGTCGAGCCGTCGGCCAGCGCCCAGGGGGCCGCGACGGGCACCTCGGCTGCGGCCAGCTCGGCGGCGAACGCGTGTTCTTCCAGGATCTGGGCGTCGCTCCAGCGCCCCGGCCGGTAGAACTTGGCCACCGCCGCCGTGCTGCCGCAGCGGGCGTCCTCCAGGTGCAGCATCAGCACGCGGTTCTCGAAGGAGTTGAGCTGCAGCATGCGGCCGTCGGCGCGCAGGCCGGCGGCGTCCAGGGCGTCGAGCATGAACTCCGGCGTCAGGTCGCCGAAGCTGAGGTCAGGTGTCGCGTGATGCATCCGGCGAGTGTCGCCGGTCGGCGGCAGCAGGCCGCCAGCGCCGCCTACTCCTTGGCCGCGCGGCCCGAGGCGTCGAAATGCGCCTTCACCTCGGCCACGCTCTCGACGAACTCGCTGATGACCTGGGCCTGGCGCTTGAACTGGAAGTCCAGCTCGCCCAGATGACGCTCCAGCGCCTGCTCGACCTGCGAACCGAAGGAATCCGGTGGCAGGCGCAGGTAGGCGGCCGCTTCGCCGCCGTCCCGCTCCACCACGGCACCGGCGGCCGTGGCGATGCGCAGCATCGGCCGGTTCTCGCTCAGCGCATGGATGAAGAGCGTGTCGATGCCCCGGTTGCGGGCATGCAGGCCGGCGGTCTCGAACAGCCGCCGCCCCAGGCCCTGGCCGCGCGACGCCTGCAGCACCGAGACGCCGAATTCGGCCATCGTGCGCGTCGGGTCGCCCGGCACGGGCTGGTCAAAAGCCAGGTGGGCCAGCGCCACCAACTGCAGTTGGCGGTTGAAGATGCCCAGCACCTCGTCGCGGCTGAAGTCGATGCCGGCGGCGTACTTGTGGATCTGCTCGTCCGACGCGGCATAGCCGAAGCGCAGGTAGCGATCGCGCGCGTCCAGCGTCAGGAGATGCTCGACGATGCGGCGGCGGTGGCTGCGCGTCAGCGAGCGGATGGGCACCCAGGTCGACAGCCGCTCCAGCGCCGCACGCGCACCGGCCAGCGGGCCTTCGGCGGGGGCCGCGGCCTCGGTGACTGGCGCCGCAGGCGGGGGCGGCGATGCCGGGTTGGGCCCGAAGGCCGACAGCACCTCGTCCCAGCCCGAGGCCGGGTCGGCAGCGGGCGTGGGGGCAGGGGTGGGGCGCTTGCGTGGCATGGCTGACGGGGAGCGTATCGTGCCTGGGCTTTTCAAACCAGAGCCTTGCCTGATACACTCGTGGGCTTTTCCGTCAAAAGGCTGCGGGAAAGACGACCGAAATGCAGGCAAGCCGGCCCAAAAGCCGCCGTGCATGCACCGCGCCGAGAGGCTGTGCAACAGACACACGCACCGAGGCCGGTCGACGTTTCAGCCATCCATCGCCGGCCCTTGTTCATCGAGGGCAGGCATAGCGAAAGCAACTCATGAAGACCTTCAGCGCCAAGCCGGCCGAGGTGACGCACGAGTGGTTTGTGATTGACGCCACCGACAAGGTGCTCGGACGTGTTGCCAGCGAAGTGGCACTCCGTTTGCGCGGCAAGCACAAGGCCATTTACACGCCTCACGTGGACACCGGTGATTTCATCGTCATCGTCAACGCCGACAAGCTCCGTGTGACCGGCAACAAGGCCACCGACAAGGTGTACTACCGTCACAGCGGCTTCCCCGGCGGCATCTACGCCACGAAGTTCAAGGACATGCAAGCCAAGCACCCCGGCCGCGCGCTGGAGAAGGCCGTCAAGGGCATGCTGCCCAAGGGCCCGCTGGGTTACGCCATGGTCAAGAAGCTGAAGGTCTACGCAGGTCCCACGCACCCGCACACCGCTCAGCAGCCCAAGGCTCTCGAGATCTAAGGAACGGCCATGATCGGAAACTGGAATTACGGCACTGGCCGCCGCAAGTCGTCGGTCGCTCGCGTCTTCATCAAGAAGGGCACGGGCCAGATCATCGTCAACGGCAAGACCATCGAGGCTTACTTCGGTCGTCAGACTTCCATCATGATCGCCAAGCAGCCCCTGCTGCTGACGAACAATGGTGAAGCCTTCGACATCAAGGTCAACGTGCACGGTGGCGGCGAGTCCGGCCAGGCCGGCGCGCTGCGCCTGGGTATCACCCGCGCGCTGATCGACTACGACGCGAACCTGAAGCCCGAACTGAGCCGCGCCGGCTTCGTCACGCGTGACGCGCGTGAAGTCGAGCGTAAGAAGGTCGGTCTGCACGGCGCCCGTCGCCGCAAGCAGTTCTCCAAGCGTTAATCCATACGCTTCGACAGCCAAGGCCGCACCATGCGGCGGGTTGCAAAAAAGGCCGCTTCATGCGGCCTTTTGTTTTTGCGCCGACAATCCCCATATTCGTTTCTGCACCGATTCACAGGAGCCCGCCATGAGCGCCGTGCTTGATACCCCCGTCACCGACATCCCCGTGCCTCTGGTCTTCACCGACAGCGCCGCCGAGAAGGTGCGCGACCTCGTCGCCGAGGAAGGCAACCCGGACCTGAAGTTGCGCGTGTTCGTGCAGGGCGGCGGTTGCTCGGGCTTCCAGTACGGCTTCACGTTCGACGAGGCCGTGAACGATGACGACACGCAGATGCAGAAGAACGGCGTGACGCTGCTGATCGACTCGATGAGCCTGCAGTACCTGATGGGCGCCGAGATCGACTACAAGGAAGACCTGCAGGGCGCGCAGTTCGTCATCAAGAACCCGAACGCCACGACGACCTGCGGTTGCGGATCGTCCTTCTCCGTTTAATCGACCTGCGGTTGCGGGTCCAGCTTCTCGGCCTGATCAGGCCGGGTACAGGCAGCCCAGCCGCCGCAGCCCGGCGGCACCAGTGACGGCCGGCAGATTGCCCGGCCGTTTTTCCTTGAAGCATTGCGCCAGCCACGCAAAGGCGGCGGCTTCGACCTGATCGACCGGCAGGCCCCGGGCGGCGCTGGATTGCACCGCCACACCCGGCAGCAGGTCCGACAGGCGCTGCATCAGCCGCCCGTTCAGTGCGCCGCCGCCACAGGCGATCACCTGCCGTGCGCCGGGCATGTGGGTGTGAAGCGCATCGGCCACGCAGCGCGCGCTCAACTCCAGCAGCGTGGCCTGCACGTCTTGCGGCGCGAGGCCGGGCACCAGGCGCGTCTGCAGCCACCCGAGGTGGAACAGGTCGCGGCCGGTGCTCTTGGGGGGGGCGAGGGCGAAGAAGGGTTCGGCCAGCAGCGTGGCCAGCAGTGCGGGCGATACCCGCCCCGTCGCGGCCCAGGCGCCATCGGCGTCGTAGGCGCGGCCCTGGTGGCGAGCGATCCAGCCGTCCATCAGGCAATTCGCAGGCCCGCAGTCGAAGCCGCCCGTGCGGCCATCGGCAAAGAGCAGGCTCAGGTTGCTGATGCCGCCGAGGTTGAGGACGGCGGCGTCCTGCCCTTCGGTCGAGAAGACCGCGCGATGAAAAGCCGGCACCAGCGGCGCGCCCTGGCCGCCGGCGGCGACATCGCGGCTGCGCAGGTCGCAGACGACATCGATGCCGCTCTGCTCCGCGAGCAGGGCGCCGTTCAGCAACTGTGAGGTGTAGCCCTCGAAGCCGCCGGGCTGGTGGCGCACCGTCTGCCCATGGGCGCCGATGGCGGCGATCTCGTCGCGCCGCCGGCCGGTCGCTTCCAGCAACTGGGCCACCACATCGGCATAGCTGCGGGCCACGGCATTCGCGGCGAGCGCGGCGCGGTGGAGTTCGTTGGGGCCGGGCGTGTTGAGGGCCAGCAGTTCCTCGCGCAGCGCGGCGGGGAAGGGCGCGTGCACATGGCCGATGACGGCCAGCGATGCCGCGTCGAAGACCACGCCGTCGGTGCCGTCGAGCGATGTGCCCGACATCAGCCCGACGTAGAGGCTGAGATCAGTCGGCCGAGACGCCATCCATCGTCTCGGCGACGGCCAGCTGCGTTTTCACGCTGGCAACGGTGGCCTGGAACTGGGCCTTGGCGTAGCCGGGCAGCGTGACGGCCTCGGAGGCCTTGGCAATGGTGCGCGGGTCCATCAGGCGGCCTCCCGCACGGAACTCGAAGTGCAGGTGCGGGCCGGTGGCCCAGCCGGTCATGCCGACGGCGCCGACACGCTGGCCTTGCTCGATGCGCTGGCCCTTCTTCACGTCGATCTTGCTCAGGTGGGCGTAGACGGTCTCCCGGTCGCCGCCGTGGCGGATCTTGACGACGTTGCCGAAGCCGTTTTGCCAGCCAGCCATCGTGACGCTGCCGTCACCCACGGAGCGCACGGCCGTGCCGGTGGGCGCGCCGTAGTCCACGCCGTTGTGCTGGCGCCAGGTGTTCAGGATGGGGTGGAAGCGCATCGCGAACCCGCTGGTGATGCGCGAGAACTCCATCGGGCTGGCCAGGAAGGCGCGCCGCTTGCTCTGGCCGTCGAAGCCGTAGTAGCTGGCCTTGCCGGTGGCGCTGTCCTTGAAATAGACCGCCGAATAGTTGCGGCCGTTGTTCGTGAACTCGCCGGCCAGCAGCCGGCCGGCGCCGCCGTCCCAGGGGATGGGCTCGCCATCGGCGGTCAGCGTTTCGTAGACGACGCTGAAGCGGTCGCCACGGCGCAGTTCGCGGTGGAAGTCGATGTCGCCCGAGAACATGTCGGCCATCTGCGAGGCGATGGTGTCGGGGATGTTGGCCTCGTCCGTCGCGGCGAACAGCGACGTGCGGATGGTGCCGCTGCCCAGCGCCACCTGCGTTTCCAGCGGCGCGGTCTCGGTGCGGGCGCCGAACGCCTTGCCGTCGCGCTCGATGGTCAGCCGCGTGAAATGACTCTGCTGTTGCTCGACTTTTTCGGCCGGGAAGCGCACCACGATCTTCTGCACCTGGCCCGCGGCGTCGGCCGTCACGTGGACCATCTTGCCGGCGCGGCCCTGCAGCACGCGGCGGCCGAGCGGGTCGTTGCGCAGGAAGGCGGCGGCAGCGGGATCGAAGGCGCCCGCGCGACGCAGCAGGCTGTCGGGCGTGTCGCTGGAGCGCGTGGCCTCCGCGCGGCTCAGCGCGACGTGGTATGCGGCCAGTTCGTCGAGCTGGGTTTCCAGGTCGTGGGTCTGTGGCGCCTCGACCAGCGTGCGCTTGGGCAGCTGGGCGGCATCGGGGGCCAGCGGCGCGATGCCGAAGGCGGTGACGGCGAAGCAGCTGAGCAGGCCGACGACCGAGGAGGTCAGGGCGCGGGGATGGCGGGCGGCGAAGGATTCCGCGCTGCGGAGAACGGTTTTGACTTGTTCTAGACGTTGCTGGACGACGGTCACGCTCGACTTCCCGGGGTTGTCGCTGAGGCAATCCCGGCAGGGCCGGCTCCACGCGAGGGGCAACATCCGTGGGTAACGGGGCTGCCCTTAAAATCCACCGCGGTTGTGTTGAAACAACACCCCGCCTCGAATGCGGGAATTCTACCGGCGTTGTCCTACTCAGGATGCCGGTTTACCCCGATGGATCAATAACTTAACAAATTCGTCCGGCTGTTTACAAGCCGGCGGTGCGCCATGTCCGACGTTGCTCAATTCCCCGTCACCGATGCCGTTCTCGAGGCCCTGGCCATCACCCGCCGCGGCGTCGACGAACTGCTGCCCGAGGCCGAGTGGACGAAGAAGCTGGCCCGCTCGGCCGCGACGGGTGTGCCGCTGCGCATCAAGCTGGGGCTGGACCCGACGGCGCCGGACATCCACGTCGGCCACACGGTGGTGCTCAACAAGATGCGCCAGCTGCAGGACCTGGGCCACCAGGTCATCTTCCTGATCGGCGACTTCACGTCGCTCATCGGCGACCCCTCCGGCCGCAACGCGACCCGCCCGCCGCTGACCAAGGAGCAGATCCAGGCCAACGCCGAGACCTACTACGCCCAGGCCAAGCTGGTGCTGGACCCGGCCAGGACGGAGATTCGCTACAACTCCGAGTGGAGCGAACCGCTGGGAGCGGCCGGCATGATCCAGCTGGCAGCCAAGTACACGGTGGCCCGCATGATGGAGCGCGACGACTTCACGAAGCGCTTCGCGGCGCAGACGCCCATCTCGGTGCACGAGTTCCTGTACCCGCTGATGCAGGGCTACGACTCGGTGGCGCTGAAGAGCGACCTGGAGCTGGGCGGCACTGACCAGAAGTTCAACCTGCTGATGGGCCGCCACCTGCAGCAGGAGTACGGCCAGGAGCCGCAGTGCATCCTGACCATGCCGCTGCTGGAGGGGCTGGACGGCGTCGAGAAGATGTCCAAGTCCAAGAACAACTACATCGGCATCACCGAGGCGCCGAACACCATGTTCGCCAAGATCCTGTCGATCAGCGACGTGCAGATGTGGAAGTGGTACGAGCTGCTGTCGTTCAAGTCCATGGCCGACATCGCGGCGCTGAAGGCGGAGATCGAGGCGGGCCGCAACCCCAAGGATGCCAAGGTGGCGCTGGCCAAGGAAATCACGGCGCGCTTCCACAGCGCGGCGGCGGCGGATGCGGCCGAGCAGGACTTCATCAACCGCTCCAAGGGCGGCATTCCCGACGACATCCCCGAGGTGCCGCTGAGCGGCGCACCCATGGGCATCGCCCAGGTGCTGAAGGCGGCCGGGCTGGTGGCGTCCACCAGCGAAGGCCTGCGCATGGTCGAACAGGGCGGCGTGCGCCGCTCGGGTGAAGTACTGTCGGACAAGGGCCTGAAGCTCGACGCCGGCGAGCATGTGCTGCAGGTCGGCAAGCGCAAGTTCGCGCGGGTCGTGCTGAGCTGAGCGCGTAGCGCGCGTTGACGAAAAGGGAGGCGAGGCCTCCTTTTTTTCATGGGTGTTTGACGTGAAGGTGGGTGCCCGCGGTGAGGGCACACCATGCCGATCGCCTGCGCGTCTGCGCCTTGGCGCGCCGCTTCACGCGGCCTGCGTGTCGCGCTCGCCTTTCTTGCGAAACGCCGCCGGTGGCCGGCCCAGCAGCCGCTGGAACGAGCGCCGCATGCGCTCCGTGCTGCCGAAGCCGCAGTCCTCCGCGATGCGCTGCACCGATGGCAAACCACCCTCCAGCGCGGCGCGCGCGGCCTCCACGCGCAGCCGTTCGACCGCGTGCGCCGGTGTGGTGCCGGTCTCGGCCAGGAAGCTGCGCGCGAAATGCCGTGGGCTCATGCAGGCGCGGGCGGCCAGCTCGTCCACGCGGTGGTCGAGCTGAAGGTGCTTGCGCACGTGATCCAGCAGCCCGCCGAACCGGCCCTCGGGCCGCTGCAGGTCCAGCAGCGGCGAGAACTGGGATTGCCCACCCGGCCGGCGGCGTTCCACCACCAGCTGCCGCGCGGCGTCGCGGGCAAGGTCTTCGCCGCAGTCGTGGGCGACCAGCGCCAGGCACAGGTCGATGCCGGCCGTCATGCCCGCGCTCGTCCACACCTCCGGGCGGCTGCGCGACGCGGGTTCGCGCACGAAGATGCGGTCCGGCTGCAGGCGCACGTCGGGGAAGTCGCTGGAGAACTGCCGGCTGCGTGACCAGTGCGTCGTCGCCGCGCGCTGGTCCAGCAGGCCTGCGGCTGCCAGCACCAGGCTGCCGCTGCAGATGCTCGCCACGCGCGCACCGGCGCGCGCTGCCCGCTGCAGCCAGCGGATGAGTGTCTCGTCACGGCAGGCGGCGTCCACGCCGTCGCCGCCGATCACCATCACCAGGTCGATGTCGCCCCGCAGCCGGGGCAGCGGCTGCACGGGCCAGGCGATGCCCGCCGAACTGAGCGCGGTGCCGCCGCCGTTGGCCGCCAGCCGCCAGCTGTAGCTGTCGGGCCTGGCCAGCCGGGTCAGCTCGAACACCGCCATCGGGCCGGCCAGGTCGAGCTGCTGGAACCCGTTGAACACGACGAAGACGATGCGG
Organism: Pelomonas nitida; assembly: GCF_043555975.1. Lineage (NCBI taxonomy): Bacteria > Pseudomonadati > Pseudomonadota > Betaproteobacteria > Burkholderiales > Sphaerotilaceae > Roseateles > Pelomonas nitida. The sequence continues at coordinate 88,943 of NZ_JBIGIA010000001.1, forward strand.
CAGGTCATGCCCGATTCTGGCTGGCCTCGCCGTTTTCTGCCATGGCAGAAAAAGTGGGAACAGCGTCATGGCGGTCAGAGCCCGTCGGGCGCAAGCTGCGAACCTTGCAGGCCGGCGAGGCCGGAAGGAGCGACTCCAATGAACACCCCCGTGGCAGCTGCCGGCCCCGGCCGTGCGCTCATCACCATCAACAGCCGGCCGAGCAGCGTCATGGTCCGGGGCGACGGCTCGTGGCTGATGGACGAGGCCGGCAAGCGCTACCTGGACCTGATGCAGGGCTGGGCCGTCAACAGCCTGGGGCACAGCCCAGCGGTCATCGCGCAAGCCCTGGCGGCGCAGGCGCAGCGCCTGCTCAATCCGGGCCCGGCCTTCTACAACCGGCCGGCACTGGACCTGGCCGAGCGGCTCGTCGAGCTGAGCTGCTTCGACCGCGTGTTCTTCGTCAACTCCGGCACCGAGGCCAACGAGGGCGCGGTGAAGCTGGCACGGCGCTGGGGCCGCAAACACCGCGGGGGCGCGTTCGAGATCATCGGCTTCGAGAGCGGCTTTCACGGCCGGTCGCTGGCCATGATGAGCGCGTCCGGCAAGCCGGGCTGGGACCGCATCTACGCGCCCATGCCGGGCGGCTTCGTGAAGGCAACGTTCAACGACATCGCCTCGGTGGAGCGCGCCATCACGCCGGACAGCGTCGCGGTCATGATCGAGCTGGTGCAGGGCGAGGCCGGTGTGCGCCTGGCCGACCCCGGCTTCGTGCGCGAACTGCGGGCGCTGACCACCGAGCGGCAGTTGCTGCTCATCGTGGACGAGGTGCAGACCGGCATCGGCCGCTGTGGCCATGCGTTCGCCCACGAGATGTACGACGTGGAGCCGGACGTCATGACGCTGGCCAAGGGCATCGGCGGCGGCCTGCCGCTGGCGGCGATGCTCTGCAAGGAGGCCTTGAACTGCTTCGAGCCCGGCGACCAGGGCGGCACCTACTGCGGCAACCCGGTGATGACGGCCGTCGGGCTGGCGGTGGTGAACGAGGTCTGCCGCCGCGAGTTTCTCGACACGGTGCGGGAGCGTGCGCGGCAGCTGTCCGACGGACTGCAGGCGCTGGTGCGGGAACACGGGCTCGTTGGCGAGCGTGGCGCCGGCCTGCTGCGGGCGCTGATCCTGTCGACGGACCAGGCCGAGGACGTCGTGCTGGCCGCGCGGAACCTCGCGCCTGTCGGCCTGCTGATCAACGCGCCGCGGCCGCATCTGCTGCGCTTCATGCCCGCGCTGACGATCAGCGAGGCCGAACTGGACGAGGCCTTGCGGATGCTGGGCCGCGTGTTGCGCGACACGCTGCGCTGACGGCGCGGGCAAGGCCGGTCGGGTCTTCGTGTGTCGCACGGGGCCCTGGCGCTGCGGGGGAGGGCGATAGTTGGAAATCGAGTGACAGGAGGCGTTTTCATTCATTGCCCGATGGATGGCCGGCTCGCAAACTGACGCCTTTGTCAGTGAACACCCCGGCCATGCTCCCCTCCAGGCTCCGTTCCCGCCCCTTCGTTCCCCATCTGCTGGCGCTCGCCGCCGCGACCGCGCTGCCCGCAGCGGCGCAGTCCACCGACGTGGCCACGCTGCAACAGGTCGTCGTGACCGGCACGCGCCGCGTGGACCGCACGCTGGCGCAGTCGGAGTCGGCCGTGGACGTCATCAGCGCCGCCGACCTGCAGCGCACCGGCACGACGGAGCTGGCCACCGCGCTGGCGCAGTTGCTGCCTGCGCTGAACTTTCCGCGCCCGTCGCTGACCGATGCCTCCGACGCGGTGCGGCCGGCCCAACTGCGCGGCCTGTCGCCCGACCAGGCGCTGGTGCTGGTGGACGGCAAGCGGCGCCACACCGGCGCGGTGGTCAACATCAATGGCAGCCAGGGGCGCGGCTCGGCGCCGACGGACCTGAACGCCATTCCCGTGGCGGCCATCGAACGCGTGGAGGTGCTGCGCGACGGCGCCGCGGCGCAGTACGGCTCGGATGCAATCGCCGGAGTCATCAACATCGTGCTGAAGAAGGGCGCCAAGGGCGGCGGCGTGAGCGCCCAGGCCGGCAGTACCGATCGTGGCGATGGCCGGCGCGGCCAGCTGGACGCCAGCCTGGGGCTGGGTCTCGGCGACGCCGGCTGGCTGCGCCTGGCCTTGGAGACCGGCCACCAGCAGCGCACCAACCGCGCCGGCGTCGACACGCGCGACGCCGCCACCGAGCCGCGCAAGGGCCAGGTCAACAATCGGCTGGGCGACCCGGACAGCACGAAGCGAGCCCTGCTCGTGAACGGCCAGGCCGAGCTGGCCGGCGGTGTGCAGCTGTATGGCCATGCCAGCTTCAGCCAGCGCGACACCACCAGCGCCGCGTTCTGGCGCACGCAGGCCACGGCGGCCAGCAACGGCGTGGCGGCGCTCTACCCCGAGGGCTTTCTGCCGCTGGAGAACAGCCGCACGCGGGACCTGGCGGCCGTGCTGGGCGTGCGTGGCGAGTCGGCCGGCTGGCGTTGGGACGTCAGCCTCAACCATGGCAGCAATCGTTTCGATATCGAGGTTGCCAACACGGCGAACTACTCGCTGGCCTCGCTGGGCGCGGCGAGCCCGACGCGCTTCGATGCCGGCGGCCTGCGCAACCAGCAGACGCTGCTGAACGCCGACGCCTCGCGCGAGCTGGACTGGGGCCTGGCCAGCCCGGTCGTGCTGACGGCGGGCGCCGAAGTGCGCGAAGAGCGCTACGAGGTCACCGCCGGCCAGCCCAACTCGTACAGCGGCGGCGGCGCGTCGGGCTTTCCGGGCTTTCAGCCCAGCAACGCCGGCAGCCACCGCCGCCACGACGTCGCGGTCTATGCCGACCTGGAGAGCCAGCTGACCCAGCATTTGAGCGCCACGGCGGCCTTGCGGGCCGAGCATTACAGCGACTTCGGCCGGGCCACGGCGGCCAAGCTGTCGGGGCGTTATGCCGTTCATCCGGCCGTCGCGCTGCGCGGCACGCTGTCCACGGGCTTCCGCGCGCCGTCGCTGGCGCAGCAGTACTTCGCGACGACGTCCACCAATCTCATCAACGGCACGCTGGTCGAGGCGGGCACGTTCACGGTGCCGTCGGCGGCCGCGCAGTCGCTGGGCGCCAGGCCGCTGAAGGCCGAGACCTCGCGCAACATCAGCGTCGGCCTGCAGCTGACGCCCACGCGCGATTGGCAGACCACGCTGGACCTCTACCAGGTCGACATCGACGACCGCATCCTGCTGTCCGCCAATCTCACGCTGCCGGCGGCCCTGAAGGCCGTGCTGGCCGCGCAGGGGCTGCAGGTCAGCGCCGGCCGCTATTTCACGAATGCGCTGGATACCCGCACCCGCGGTGCGGACCTGGTCAGCACCTGGCGCCAGGACTGGGGTGCCGCAGGCCGCAGCGACTTCACGCTGGCCTATGGCTACACGCACAACACCGTGCGGCGCGTGGCCGACAACCCGGCGGTGCTGACGGCTAACGCGCTGACGCTGATCGACCGCGTGACGCTGGCGCGGGCCACCGTCAGCTCGCCCAAGGACAAGCTGCTGCTCAGCGCCGAGCACCGCTGGGGTGCGTGGAGCGGCCGGCTCGCCGCCACGCGCTACGGGCGCTATGAAGTCCGGCAGGCCAGCGCGGCGAACGACCAGGCCTTCTCGCCGGCCTGGCTGGCCGACGTATCGGTGGGCTGGTCGCAAGGGGCCTGGAGCGTCGATGCGGGCATCGACAACCTCACCGACCGCTACCCCGAGCGCGTCATCGCCGCCAACGCGGTGGGCGGCATCCTGAGCTACAGCAGCTTCTCGCCGTTCGGCTTCAACGGCCGCCAGTACTTCGCGAAGGTCGGCTACCGCTGGTGATCAGGGCTGCCGGCCCCGCTTGTCGACGTACATCTTGTCGTCGCTGCGCTGCAGCAGTGCCTGCATGGACTCGCCCTCGCGGGCCTGTTCCAGCCCGACGCTGATGCTGACCTGCAGGCCCGGCGCCATGCTGCTCCAGTCGTGTTGCTGGATGGCGGTCTTCATGCGTGTGCAGATCTGCTGAGCGTCGGTGAGCGACGCGCGGCCGAACAGCACAACGAACTCGTCGCCCGCCAGCCGGGCGACGAAGTCGCCGCCGCGCACCGCGCGCGACAGCACGTCGGCGACGACCTTGAGCACCTGGTCGCCGACATGGTGGGAGAAGTTGTCGTTGATGTGCTTGAAGCGGTCCACGTCGATCAGCGCCACGCAGGTCTGGAGCGCCTCGTCGGTGGAGCTGGCCATGCGGGCCTGCAGCTGGCGGTCCAGCGCGCGCCGGTTGGGGATGCGCGTGAGGCTGTCCTCCAGCGACAGCCGCTCGAGCATGCGTGAGCGGGACTCCAGCCGCATGATCTGATCGGCCGAGGCGCGCGCCTGCATCTGCCATTCGGCGGCCTGGTCGCGGCAGTCCAGCGCCTCGATGCGGATGGCCTGCTCGCGCTTGCGCAGGCGTCGCAGCTCGTCGGCTTCGGCGCGGCCGTTGCCGCGCTCGCGCTCCAGCGTGGCGATGACCAGATGGCCCAGGCAGGCCAGCTGTTCGTGCTCGGCCTGCGAGGCGGCAGCCACCATCTCGCGGGCGAGGTCCGCGGCCAGCGGCGGGTCGCCACAGGCCCAGGCGGCCTCGGCCTCCAGCCAGCGCCGCATGCTGGCCAGCCAATTCACACGGCCAGAGCGGGCCTGCCAGGCATCGCACCACAGCAGCTCCGCCGAGGCGGCCTCGAGGTCGCCCACCCAGGCTGCGGCCAGACCCTTGAGCACATGGAACATCGTGCGTGTCGTGACCGTCATGCCCGACATCAGGCCCTCGTCGCCGTGGCGCTCGATGATCTCGGCGCAGTCCACCAGCCGGGTGTTGAGCTTGTTCACGGCCGGCAGCACGCCGGTCTCGAAGCGCTGCGACGCGAAGCGGAAGGCCTCCAGGAACGCGAGGTTCAGCAGCGGCTGCAGCGGGCTGGCGGAGGGCTCGTCGATGTGCACCAGGTCGGCGGATCGCTCGAATGCCGCTTCGGCGCGGCCGAAGTCCTGGCACCAGAAGAACGCCACGCCGAGGTAGTTGTGTGCCAGCGGCTGCAGATGGGACAGCGGCAGCCCTTCCGACAGCGCCACGGCCAGCAGCGCGCTCTCCACGGCCTCGTCGTTGCGGCCCAGGCTGGCCGACACATGCGACAGCGTCGTCAGCGCCATCACCTCGCCGACGAGGTCTTGCGCGTTGCGCAGCAGATGCACGGCCGACTGGCTGTTGCTGTGCGCCCGGCGCAGCTGCGAGAGTTGCCGGTCGCAGTCGGCCAGGCAGGCGAGCGCCCGGCCTTCGTAGAGGACGTTGCGGTTGGCCTGCGCGCTCCTCAGGACCTGGCGCGCCAGGTACACCGCCTGCTCGATGTCGCCCACTTCCAGTGCTTCATGGGCCCTGTGCAGCGTGAAGTCTTCGTTACTCTCGATCACCTTCTGCCCCTGTACGGCGGGCCTTCGTCTGGCCCGGCATTCTCACGCCCTCCGCCGGACGTCCATCCTGCCATCAACCGACGCCTTGGGCAGCCGCGATGGTGGCGGGTGTTGCCCCCGCACTGCCGGCCGCGCGCCGCAGGCATCTGCCCGAAGTGACGAATCCTGCACGCTGGTGCCGGCCGGCGGTGTCACCGCAGATGGAGACCCCGCGGCAGCCGGGGCCTCCAGCGCGCTGATCAGGGTTTCACCGGGCGCGGGTACGGGCCGGGCTTCACCACCGGGACGGGTTGCGCCGCGATGCGGCGGCGCAGTTCGGCGATGGCGGCGTCCAGCTGCGCATCCTGGCCGAGGAAGGTGGCGCGCGGCGGGTTGTCCACGTCGATGTCGGGCGTCACGCCGATGCCCTCGATGAGGAAGCGGCCGTCGGCGTCCAACTGGCCGGTCTCGGCGGCCCGCATGATGCCGTTGTCCAGCAGCCGGTTGCCGTCGGACAGCCACACCCCCGCCCCCGAGCTGCGCTTGCCGATGACCGGGCCGATCTTCAGGCGCTTGAAGCCCTCGGAGAAGGTCTCGCCGTCGCTGTAGGTGTCTTCGTTCATCAGCACCACGGTGTGCCCGCGGTAGACGTTCTGCATGTTGGGGTAGACGCCGGTGCCGGCCGGCGAGCGCGGCTGCCAGAAGGCCCAGGCGCGGCGCAGCAGCTTTTCCAGGATCCAGCTGTCGATGTTGCCGCCGTTGTTGTAGCGCACGTCGATGATGAGGCCGTCGCGGTCGCTGGCGGCGTAGAACTCGCGCACGAAGTCGGCGATGTCGTTGGGGCCCATGGCGCGCAGATGCACATAGCCGATGCGGCCCTGGCCGGCCTGCTCCACGGCCTGGGCGCGGCTGAAGCGCCAGTCGTTGTAGCGCAGCTGGGTTTCGCGCAGCTGCGCGACGGGCGTGACGATGCGTTGCGTCGCCCGGCCGTCGGCGCTCTTCACGTCCAGCAGCACCTGGCGGCCGGCCTGGCCGCGCAGCAGTTCCAGCAGATGCGGCGCGTCGGCCGTGGCGCGGCCGTTCACGGCGGTGATGACGTCGCCGACCGCCAGGCCCAGACCCGGCGCGGCCAGCGGCGGCGCTTCGGAAGGCAGCTCGGGGTCGTGGCGGTAGATGGCGTCGATGCGCCAGCCGCCCGGCGCGCGCGAGAAGCGGCCGCCCAGGCCGGCCAGGCCCGGCTCGTCCGGCGCGGGCCGTGTGTCGCCCGGCGCCACCTGGCTGTGCAGCGCGCCCAGCTCGGACACCATCTGCGCCATCAGCTCGGCCAGCTCGTAGCGGTCGGTCACGCGGTCCACCAGCGGTTCGTACTTGGCCCGCACGGCGGCCCAGTCCACGCCGTGCATGTCCTTGTCGTAGAAGTGGTCGCGGTGCATGCGCCAGGCGTCGGCGAACATCTGCTGCCACTCGGCGCGCGGTTGCGTGGAGATCTGCCAGTCGCTCCAGCGCACCTGCGCCTTGGCCAGATCGGTCGGCAGCTTGGCGGCGGCCTCGACGATCAGCACTTCCGGCGCTGCGCCGGCCTGGTTGCGCACCAGCATGAGCTTCTTGCCGTCGGCGCTGAGCTCGTAGCTGCGCACGTCCAGCGCCATCACCTCGGCCGGTGCGCCCTGGTTGTCGATGGCGATGGACTTGAGCTGGGTCTTGCGGGCCAGATCCCGGTCCAGGAACCACAGCCGCTTGCCGTCGGTGCGCAGCGCCTGGTAGTCACCGGCGGGCACGGGCAGCTCGTAGAGCCGCGCGTTCAGACCCTCGAACTGGATGGCCGGCTTGGCCTTCTTGTCGGAAGGCTTGTCGGCGGGTTTGTCCGCGGGCTTGTCTGCGGGCTTGTCTGCGGGCTTGTCGGTCGGCTTCTTGTCGTCCTTGCCGTCCGGCTTGCGCTCGTCGGCGCGTTGTTCGTCCGCCTTCTTGTCTGCGGGCGATTCGAGTTCGTCCTTGGGCGCGAACGGCGAGCGCAGGCCGGCCTGCAGCGCCACCGCATACAGCTTGCTGCGCATGCCGAAGTAGGGGCCGGTGTTGCGGTCACCCCAGGGGCTGCTGTTGCCGGTGGCGGCGAAGTTGCGGCTGGACGAGAAGTAGAGCCACTGCCCGTCGGGGCTGAAGGCGGCGCCCTCGGCGTCGTAGCGGTCGCTGGTCAGCGTGTGCGTGCGGCCGTCAGCCACGCGGTAGAGCTGCAGCTGCGTGCGGTCCGCGTGGTGCAGCGAGGCCTGCCACACGAGTACCTGGCCGTCCGGGCTCCAGGCCTGCAGCTGGGGCGGTTCGCCCAGGCTGCTGCGGGCGATCTCGCGCGTCGCGGTGGCGGTCGGGGCGCGGAGATCGGTCAGCCAGACGCGGCCTTCCTTGTCGGTATGCGCCAGCCAGCGGCCGTCGGGGGAGGGCAGCAAGTCCCTGCGCTGCGTGGTGGCGCCGCGCGTGAGGCGCTCGGGCTGGCCCGTGCCGTTTGCGGCGAAGCGCCACACCTCGGTCTCGCCGCTGAAGTCGCACAGCCCGTACACCTGTTTGCTGTCGCGGCTGAACTCGGCCTTGCGGCAGCGGCCGTCGGCCGGCTGCGGCAGCTCGGCGCGGCGCAGCTGCTGCACGCCCTGCGTGGCCAGGTGGCCGCGTGCTGCGAGCAGCACGCGCTCGCCGTTGGGGGCGAAGGCGATGTCGGTCAGGAAGTCCTGCGGCTTCTTGATCCAGCGCTCGCGCGTCTGGTCGAAGTCACCGCCCAGCCGGATGTCGAGTTTGCGGGCGGCTTCGGCTTGCGCCAGGTCGACGGTGTAGAGGTCTGCGCCGAGCGCGTAGGCGACGCGGCTGCCGTCGATGGCGGCGTGGCGGATGTCCCAGCCCTTGTGCGTGGTGTGTTGGCGCAGGTCGCCGCCCTGCGCGTTGACGGACCAGACGTTGACGCTGCCATCGCGGTCGGACAGGAAGGCGATGCGCTCGCCGTCGGCCGCGCGGTAGGGCAGCGGTCGGCGGTCGTTGTTGCCTTCGGGCAGCAGCGGGCGGGCCTCGGCGCTGCCGGTCAGGTCCAGCGCCCACAGCCGCGCGATGGCGCCGCCGCGGTACTGGCGCGCGTTGTCGCTGCGCAGGCCGCTGCGGGTGAAGTACAGCGTTCGTCCGTCGGCACTGAGCGCGCCGTCGCTGGCCTGGCCGACGGGGAGCTGGCGGCGCTGGCCAGTCTTCACGTCGATGGCGAACAGCTGCGCGCCGGGGCGGGCATCCAGCGAGGTGTAGACGACTTCACCCGCGGCGCTGAAACCCCACACACGCATGCCGCCGCCCTCCCAGGTCAGGCGGCGCGGCGGGCCACCGGCGGTGGGCATCAGATAGATCTCGGTGCCGCCGTCGTACTGGGCCGTGAAGGCCAGCCATTGCCCGTCGGCCGACACGGCGGGCTGGCTCTCCTGCCCGGCGTGCGTCGTGAGGCGCTGGGCGTCGCCGCCCTGCAGCGGTGCGCGCCACAGGTCGCCCTCGGCGACCAGATAGACCTGGTCGCCATGCAGTGCGGGTTGGCGATAGAAACCGTTGGTGCCGGCCGAGGCGCCGGTGGCGCACAGGGCCGCCGCGAGCGCGGCGAGGGAAAGACGGAACATGGGGATCTCCTGGAACGGCGGCGATTGTGTGGGCAGGCGCGGCGGCTGGCGTTTCGTCATCGACAGCGGCCCGCGCGGCGCGTGGGGCTGGGCAGAAGCAGGTGCGTTCAGCCGGCGTTGACGATGCCCGCCGTCACCTGGCCGGCGGGGACATGGGCGGCGGCGCTCTCGACGTGGCCCATCTGGTCGTCGAAGAAGAAGTCCGGCTCGAACTCGCGCAGGAACTCTCCCTTGGCCAGGCCGCCGAGGAACATGGCCTCGTCGACGGCGATGTCCCAGTCCATCAGCGTGCGGATGGCGCGTTCATGCGCCGGGGCGCTGCGGGCGGTGACCAGCGCGGTGCGCACCTTCATGCCGCCCGACGGCGTCTGCTGCAGCCGCTGCAGCGCGGCCAGCACGGGCTTGAACGGGCCGGCCGGCAGCGGCAGGTGCGCGCGCGAGCTCTCGTGCTCGCGGAAGGCGTCCAGGCCGTCGCGCTGGAAGACCTGCTCGGCTTCGTCGGAGAACAGCACGGCGTCGCCATCGAAGGCGATGCGCAGCTCGTTGGGGTGGGCGGCCGACGCCCGCGCCGCATGCGGCATCACGCGCGCCGCCGCCACGCCGGCACCGAGTGCCTGGCGCACGTCGCCTTCGTTGGTCGACAGGAACAGCTGCGCCCCGAGCGGCCGCAGGTAGCGCCAGGGCGAGGCGCCGCGCGTGAACACGCCTCGCTCGATGCCCAGGCCGTAATGCCGCGCCGAGCGGAACACGCGCATGCCCGAGATGGGGTCGTTGCGCGACAGCACCACCACCTCCACCCGGGGCGTCTCGCCCGCATTGAAACCGAGCAGCTTCTCGACCAGCGAGAACGCCACACCGGGCGGCGCCGGCTCGTCCAGCCGCTGTTGCTGCAAGGCCATGTAGGCATGGTCATCGGCGGCTTCGAAGACCTGGTTCTCGGCTTCGAAATCGAACAGGGCGCGGGAGGAGATGGCGACGACGAGTTGGCCGGTGAGGGTGGCGGGCATGGCGGGATTCTCGGGGCTGGCTCGCCACCCTCCTGCGTTGCTGCATCGTGAAGAAACTTTCGTGACGCACTTGGCGGTCATCCGGGTTTTCCAGGGGGTGGCACTGTCATTGATGCCGTCAGCACGGGAACATGCAGGGCTTTATTGCAGACAGGTTCGCGTCAGCTTCGCGAGCCTTTGGAGAATCGCATGTCCTCGACTTCGTCAGCCCGCACGGGATCCATAGGCCGCCGGCTCGCGCTGGTGCTTTCCGCCATCCTCGGCCTGTCGCTGCTGAGCAGCGTCATCGCGGTCTGGCAGCTGCGCGCCGTGGGCGCGGAGATGGCAGACATGCTGCAGAACAGCCTGATGGTGGAGCGTGCTGCGTCCGACTGGATGCGCAACACCAGCTCCGGTGTGCAGCGCGCCGCCGCCATCGCCAAGAGCACCGATCCGTCGCTGATCGAGTACTTCGCGCCGGCCACGGCGGCGGCCATCAAGGAGACCACCGAGCTGCAGAAGCAGATCGAGGCGTCTTTGGACACGCCGGCCGAGCGCGAGCTGTTCGCCCGCATCGGCGAGCTGCGCAAGGCCTACCTGTCGGCGCGTGAGGAGGTCAGCAAGGCCAAGTCTGCCGGCGATGCAGCAGGCGCGGCCAAGCTGTTCGCCGAGCGTTTCGACCCGGCCTCCAAGAGCTACCTGGATGCCGTGGCCGAACTGACCGCAGGCCAGCGTGCTGAGCTGGACCGGTCAGCCGCCAAGGTCGAGGCGCTGCGCTCGCGCACCGTGTGGGCGCTGGTGCTCTGTACGGGCCTGGCGCTGGCCGTCGGCTGCGTGCTGAGCGTGCTGCTGTCGCGCAGCATCACCGGGCCGCTGCGTGAGGCCGAGCGTTCGGCTCGGGCCATCGCCGACATGGACCTGACCGGCGAACCGCAGCGCAGCTACGCCAACGACGAGACGGGTCAGCTGCTGCGCGCCGTGGACGCGATGCGCGAAGCGCTGCGGCATGCGCTGAGCCAGGTTCGCGGTGTCGTCGACAACATCTCCACCGCCAGCCGCGAGATCGCTTCCGGCAACGCCGACCTGAGCGGGCGCACGGAGCAGGCTGCGTCCAACCTCGAAGAAACGGCCAGCGCCATGGAGGAGCTGACCAGCACCGTCCGCCACAGCGCCGACTCCGCAGCCCAGGCCAACCAGTTGGCCAGTTCGGCGACGCAGGTCGCGCAGCAGGGCGGGGCGGTGGTCACGCAGGTGGTCGACACGATGACCGCCATCCACGCGTCCAGCCGCAAGATCGGCGACATCATCGGCACCATCGACGGCATCGCCTTCCAGACCAACATCCTGGCGCTCAATGCCGCCGTCGAGGCGGCGCGGGCGGGCGAGCAGGGGCGGGGCTTCGCCGTCGTGGCCGGCGAGGTGCGCACGCTGGCGCAGCGCAGCGCGGAAGCCGCCCGCGAGATCAAGTCCCTGATCGGTGCGAGCGTGACGCAGGTCGAAGCCGGTGCGCGGCTGGTCGAGCAAGCCGGTGGCACGATGACCGAGATCGTGGCCAGCGTGCAGCGCGTGACGGACATCGTCGGCGAGATCAGCACCGCCGCCGTGGAGCAGAGCCAAGGCATCGGCCAGGTCAACCTGGCCGTCGCCGACCTGGACAAGATGACCCAGCAGAACGCCGCGCTTGTGGAGCAGTCCACCGCCGCCGCCGAAAGCCTGCGTGAGCAGGCCAGCCGGCTCAGCGAGGTGGTGTCCACCTTCCGCTTGAGCTGAGGCACCCGGCCCACGGGGCCGATCTCTTCACCACTGGTGCGCGCCCCGCGCCGCACCTTCTCCAGCAGCGCCCGGCGATCCGGCTTGGCCGGTCGCTCGGGAGCGCCCCCTTGAGGGGACGCAACTCTGCGCGGTCGGGCATCGAGGTGGCCTGTACCGTCCGCGTCAGCCGAAGCACAGCCCACGCAGCCAGCCCCTTCACCGCTGGTGCGCGCCCCGCGCCGCACCCCTGCCAGCAGCGCCCGGCGATCCGGCTTGGCCGGTCGCTCGGGAGCGCCCCCTTGAGGGGACGCAACTCTGCGCGGTCGGGCATCGAGGTGGCCTGTACCGTCCGCGTCAGCCGAAGCACAGCCCACGCAGCCAGCCCCTTCGCCCCTGGTGCGCGCCCCGCGCCGCACCCCTTCAAGCAGCTCCCGGCGATCCGGCTTGGCCGGTCGCTCGGGAGCGCCCCCTTGAGGGGGCCGCAGCTTCGCTGCGGTAGGGGGTGGTCTATTTCACCCAGGTATTGAGCTGGATGATGGGCAGCAGCACGGCCAGCACGATCAGCAGCACGACGGCGCCCATCGCGACGATGAGCAGCGGCTCCAGCAGCGTGGCGGCGGCCATGGAGCGACGTTGCACTTCGACGCTGAGCTGGCGTGCTGCGCGGCCCAGCATGTCGGGCAGCTGGCCGGTCTGCTCACCGAGGCGGGCGAACATGGCGAGGATGCCCGGGAAGCGTTTCTTGCCCGCCAGGGCCTGGCCCAGTGGCGCTCCTTCGCGCACCTGGATCAGCGCATCCAGCGCGTCGGCCTGCATGGCGCGGTTGGACAGCGTCTCGGCGGCGGCCTGCAGCGCTTTCAGGATGGGCACACCGGCGCCGGCCAGCATGGCCAGCGTGCCGGCGAACCGCGCCGCGTTGTAGCCGCGGGCCAGTCGGCCCAGCAGGGGGACCCCCAGGATGCCGGCATCGAAGCGCTCGCGGAAGGCGGGCACCTTCAAGGACTGGCGCAGCATGATGGCGCCGGCGATCAGCGCGCCCAGCATGACCCAGCCCCAGGCGCGAACGAAGTCGCTGAGCGCCAGCATCGCCACCGTCAACGCGGGCAGCGCCCGCTTGGAGCTGGTGAACACGGTCGCGATCTGCGGCACGACGTAGGTCACCAGGAAGATGACGATGAAGAACGAGATCAGCGAAATGATGGCGGGGTAGGCCATGGCGCCGACGAGCTTGCCCTTGAGTTCCTCGCGCTCCTCCAGGTCGTCGGCCAGACGCTCCAGCACCAGGCCCAGCGCGCCGCTCTGCTCGCCGGCCGCAACGACGCCGCGGTAGACGTCGTCGAACTCGCGCGGCGCGGTCGCCAGCGCGCGCGCGAACGCCGAGCCTGCGTTGACCTCGGCCTTGAGCTGGCTGACCAGCTCGCGTTGGCGGTGGTCTTCCGATTCGTCGGCCAGCGCAGTGAGCGCGCGCTCGATGGGCAGGCCCGAGCCGACCAGGCCGGCGAGCTGTCGTGTCCAGACGGCGAGCGCCGTCGTGCCGAAGACGCGCCGGGCGAAGCGGCCGCCCTCTTGCCCGCCGTGCTGCTGCACCATCTCGATGGACAGCGGCGTCAGGCCCATGATGCGCACGGCCGCCCGGGCGGCGCGTGGGTTGTCGGCCTCGATCAGGCCGGAGGTCTGGCGACCGGCGTCGTTGAGGGCTTCGTATTTGTAGGCAGGCACGCGACTTCCCTCACTCGCGGGTCACGCGCAGCACTTCTTCCAGCGACGTGACGCCGGCCGCGATGAGGCGATCGCCGTCCTCGCGCATCGAGCGAAGGCCGCCGGCCTGCGCGGCGGCCAGCAGTTCGCTTTCCGCTGCCCGGTTGTGGATGAGGCCGCGAACGGTTTCGTCGGCCACCATCAGTTCGTACACGCCCAGCCGGCCCTTGTAGCCGGTGTTGCCGCAGTTCTCGCAGCCCACCGCATGCCAGCGGCCGGTGGTTTCGTCCTGACGCTTGCAGGACGGGCACAGGCGGCGCACCAGCCGCTGAGCCAGCACACCGAGCAGCGACGAGGACAGCAGGAAGGGCTCGATGCCCATGTCGGTCAGGCGCGTGACGGCGCTGGTCGCGTCGTTGGTGTGCAGCGTGGCCAGCACCAAGTGGCCGGTCAGCGAGGCCTGGATGGCGATCTGCGCGGTTTCATAGTCGCGGATTTCGCCGATCATGATGACGTCCGGGTCCTGGCGCAGGATGGCGCGCAGCGCCTTCGCGAAGGTCAGGTCGATCTTGGCGTTGACCTGCGTCTGGCCGATGCCGGGCAGTTCGTATTCGATCGGGTCCTCGACGGTCAGCACGTTGGTGGTGCTGGTGTCGACGGTTTGCAGCGAGGCGTACAGCGACGTCGTCTTGCCGGAGCCGGTCGGGCCCGTGACCAGCACGATGCCGTGCGGTTGCTGCACCAGGTTCTTGAACGAGGTCAGCACACGGCCGTCCATGCCCAGGCCTTCGAGCGTGAACTTGGATTCGCTCTTGTCGAGCAGACGCAGCACGGCGCGCTCGCCGTGGGCGGATGGCAGCGTGGAAACGCGAACGTCGATGGCGCGACCACCGATGCGCAGCGAGATGCGACCGTCCTGCGGCAGGCGCTTCTCCGCGATGTCCAGCTCGGCCATGATCTTCAGGCGGGAGATCAGCGCCGCGTGCAGTGCACGGTTGGGCTGCACCACCTCGCGCAGCGTGCCGTCGACACGGAAGCGCACGGAACTGGACCGCTCGTAGGGCTCGATGTGGATGTCGCTCGCGCCGTCCTTGGCGGCCTGCGTCAGCAGCGCGTTGAGCATGCGGATGATGGGGGCGTCGTTGGCCGCCTCCAGCAGGTCTTCCACGGCGGGGAGGTCCTGCATCATGCGCGACAGGTCCACCGCGCTCTCGACCTCGCCGACGACCGTCGCGGCGCTGCTTTCGCTGCCGGCATAGGCCGCGTTGATGCGGTCCATCAAGGCGTTGGCGGGTTCGGCCTCGAGGCGGTCCACGACGTACTGGCGTTGCACCTCGGACAGGGTGGCCCAGCCGGCGTCCGGCGGCATCCACAGTGTCAGGGAGCTGCCGTCGTCTTCCAGCAGCACGCAGTTGGCCTTCGCGAAGGCGTAGGGCAGGGGGTGGCGGGTGGCGGCCATCGGGTTTACTGCTGCTGCGGCTGCTGTTGCGGCTGCGCTTCCGGTTGCTGCGGAGCGGGCTTGACGACTGGCGTCTTCGCTTCCGGCAGCATCGGCGCGCCGGTATTGGGCAGCACCAGGCTCTTGGCCGGCTGCACGCCCTGTTGCACGGCGCGGATGCTTTCGTAGCGGTCCAGCGACAGCTGGTTGGCGGTCTCGGCGCTGCGCAGCACGACGGGGCGCAGGAAGACCATCAGGTTGGTTTTGGAGCGCTTGCGGGTCTTGCTGCTGAACAGGTTGCCGAGCACCGGGATTTTCGACAGGCCGGGAATGCCGTCTTCGGAGTCTTGGTAGTCGTCCTTGAGCAGGCCGCCCAGCACGATGATGTCGCCGTCGTCCACGACGACCGAGGTCTCGATGGCGCTCTTGTCCAGCGTCGGGCCGTTGCTGCTGCTGCCGGTGCCGTTGACGACGTTGGAGTTCTCCTGATAGACCTGCATGCGGATCGTGCCGCCCTCGCCGATCTGGCTCTTGATCTTCAGCGTCAGGCCCACGTCCTTGCGGTCGACGGTCGTGAACGGGCTGACGGTGCTGGAGCTGCTGCCCGTGTTGGCGTAGGAGCCGGTCACGAACGGCACGTTCTGGCCGATGACGATGCGGGCTTCCTCGTTGTCCAGCGAGATCAGATTCGGCGTGGACAGCACGTTCGCGCCGGTCTGTTGCTCCAGGAAGTTGGCCAGCATGCCGATGGAGTAGGTGCCGCTGACCTTGCCGACCAGGCCGAGGTTGAAACCGCCCAGGGCACCGCTGCCCAGTGCTGCGCCGATCGTGCTGGTGTTGCCGGAGGCGGCAGCGATGACGTTGAAGATGTTGCTGGCGCCGGAGCCGAAGTTGGTTCCGCTGACGCCGACCACCTTGTCGCCGTTCTGGCCGATCAGGTTCTGCCACTGCACGCCGAACTGGCCGAGCTTGGTGACGTCGACCTTGACGATCAGCGACTCGACATAGACCTGCGCCCGGCGCGAGTCGAGCTGGTCGATGACGGCGCGAACCTGGCGATACAGCGGCTCGGCGGCCGTGATGATCAGCGAGTTGGTCGACGGGTCAGCCTGCACGAAGCCGCCGGTCGAGGGGCCGGACGAGGCCGACAGCGGCGACGTGCTGGCGGCCGAAGCGCCACCGCTGGTGTTGCCGGTGCTGTTGTTGGCGTTCGCGGTGTTGTTGGGGGTGCCACTGAAGCTGTTGCCCGAACCGCTGAGCCCGCCGCTGCTGGCGCCGGCCGAGCCGCCGCTGCCGCCGGCCGAGGCGGCCGCGCCGAAGGCCGCGCGCAGCACGGCCGCGAGCTTCACGGCGTCGGCGTTCTTCAGGTAGACCACGCGGATGGGGCTGCCGCCGTCCACGCTGGGCTGGTCCAGCTTTTCCACCATGGAACGCACAGCGGCCAGGCGCGTCGGGTTGCTGGCGCGCAGGATCAGGCCGTTGGAGCGCGGGTCCACCAGCACGCTGACGGCCGTGTTGCCTTGGCCGGGGGCCCCGCCGGCAGCGGTGGCACCGCCATCGGCCAGGCGCTGCAGCAGCGGCGCCAGGTCGGCAGCGACGGCGTTCTTCAGCGGCACGATCTCGATGTCGCTGGTGCCGGGCGTGTCCATCGCCGCGATGATCTTGGCGATGCGCTGCAGGTTGTCCGCGTAGTCGGTGATGACCAGGCTGTTGTTGCCCGGGTTGGCATTGATGGTGTTGTTCGGGCTGATCAGCGGGCGCAGCACGGCAACGAGGTTGTTCGCGTTTTCGTGCTGGACGCGGAAGATCTGCGTGAGGATCTGGTCACCGCGAGCGCCCGTGCTTTCGACGGCGACGGAGCCGGCCTGCAGCTTGGCATCGGCCTCGGGCAGCACCTTCAGCAGGCCGGCCGTCTCCACCACCGTGAAGCCCAGCCCGCGCAGTGCCGCCAGATAGTTGCGGTAGGCCTCGCCCACGGACACCGGCTGTTCGCTGTAGACGGTGACCGTGCCCTTGACGCGCGGGTCGATGATGATCTGGCGGTCCAGCATGACACCGATCGCGCGCGTGACGGCCTCGATGTCGGCGTTGACGAAGTTCAGCGTGACCGGGGAACTGGCCTTGACGGCGGGGCCCTTGCCCGCGGCGGCCTTGGTGGCGCCGGGACGGGCGCGTTGCACGGTGGCGTTGTCGGGCTGGGCGAAGGTGCTGCCTGCGGTCAGCAACTGGGCCGTGACGGCGGCGGCGATGACGGTACGGTGGAAATTCATGATCATCCGATCGTGATGACGGAGCGGGCGCCCTGACGGCGTCCGATGATGTTCAGCAGGTTGTTGAGTGCTTCCTCGCGACCCGGCGCGGCGCCGGCTTCACCGTTGAAGCGGCTCTTGCCGCCGGGGATGATGGTGCCGACGCCGTTGAGCAGCAGCGCACCGTCTAGCGTGGACAGCACCAGCGTGCTGACCACCGGGTTGCCCGGGTCGGCCCTCAGTGTGAAGCGGTAGCTCCCAAGAGGCGCCACGGTGGACACGCGTGAGGAGAGGTTCACCAGGTCGAAATTCAGTTCGCCGAATTGGCGCCAGCGGCCCTGCACGTTCTCCAGCTTGAAGTCACGCGCCGCCAGGCGCAGCGAGCCATTGAGCTGCAGCGTGTTCCAGGGCGTGCCGAGGCCGGACAGCACGCTGGCCGGCAAGCGGGCGAGCCAGTCGGCGCGGCTGTCGATGCTGACTTCCATGCGCCCGAGGCCCGGCTTGATGCCGATCAGCAGGTCGCCATTGGTGCAGCACTCCTGACGGGCAGCCAGCTGCAGCCCCGTGCCCTTGAAGGACAGCTTCCAGTGCAGCCGACCGGGCAGCGACGCGGCGTCACGACTGCCCATGCCGCCAGTCAACACGAGCACGCCGGAGCCGTTCCAGAGGCTGCCGCTCGTGTTGACGAGCAGCAGGTGCTCGCCGGTGGCGGCTGCCAGCCCGCGGGCGAGCCAGCTCGCTGGCGCAAAGATGATCAGCGCGCCCACGAGGCCGATGACACCGCCCGCGATGCCCCAGCGCTGCGCCGCGTCGCGGCGCACGGAACGGCCGTTGCCCAGCGTGCTGACGCCAAACACCGAGTCCTGGATGGACGTCATCGGTGCGGCCGAGGATTTCTTTGTGAACCAGCGCATCAATTACCCCCTCCCAGGGTCAGGATCAGGGTGCCGGTGAAGCCATTGCCCTCGCGTCGCAACTGCGCCTCGACAGGGCGTGCACGTGCGGCGGAGCGCACCTCGACGAGCCACCCCTGCAGCGCGCCCGGTCCGATGCCGGTGAACCGGACGGTGGCGCGGTCGCCCATCAACTCCAGACGCGCGACGGCGCCCAGGTGGTCGACGGATGCTTTCAAGGCCTCCGCGGCCTGTGCGGGTGGAACGGGTGCGATCTGGCGCAGCGTCGCGACCTCCGCAGCCTGCGCCTGCATCTGCTGCAACTGGGCTTCCAGGTCCTCGAGTTCGACCGGCGCCGTCTTGAGCGTGCGCAGCGCCGGCGCCAGCAGCACGCTCCAGGCGATCAGCACGGCCACGACGACCCCGGCCGCCGTCAGCCCGAAGCGTTCGCGCTCGCCAAGGCCTTGCCAGTGGGTCTGTGCCTGTTCCTGCCACTGGCGCAGCCGGACTTTGAACTCGTTGAGCGGGGACGTGGGAGTGGGAGAGAAGCGTGCCATCAGCGTCGTCCTTGGGCGCTGGCGCGGCTGAGGGTCAGCTGGCCGTTGGTGACGTCAAGTTGCCAGCCATCGCTCTGCAACTGGCTGCGGAAATACTCGATCTCGGGCGGGCTCCAGTTCTGTGCCGACAAGGCCAGGCGCCCGCTCTCAAAGTTGATCGTGTCCGCCGGCGCGCGGCCCTGTGGCCAGGCCGAGGCTGCGGCAGCCAGCTGCGATTCAAGGTCCTGCTGCCCGATGCCGCCACCGGCGATACGCAGCATGTCCACCTGCTTTTGCATTTGAGCCGGTGCGTCGAGGATGGCGCGCACTTCGGGGAAGGCGCTGGTCAGCGTCGCGTTGACGGCCTCGCGGCGCGCATTCACCTCGCGGTGCTGGTGCCAAGCCCAGAGGTTCAGGCCCAGCACCTGCACTACCAGCAGGGCCGCCAGGCCTCGACGCGCGGGCTGCCAGGGCTTGCGCATCAGGTTGCGACCCGCCAGTCGCAGCGCGCGGATGCCGCGCGTCCGCGGTGCGAGGTCGAACTGGCGCAGGTCCCAGGGGCTGTCGATGGCGCCCAGTGCGCGTTGCGCGGGCGTCAGCACGGCGACGGCAGTGCCCAGCCAGCGCTCGGCGCTGGTGGCGATGCTGGGCGTCGCCGTCCATTGGGCTGCGTTCACGAGGCCGGGCTGGAAGAACTGACGCGGCATGCCGCCTTGCAGCGGCAGTGTCGAGACGCCGTCCACATGGCTCCAGCGCAGCGAAATGCCGTCTTCAGCCACGCCGTTCTGGGTCTCGAAGAAGTGGCCGCGTGCCAGTTCCTCGGGCCAGGCCAGCGGCGCGACCCGATCGACAAAGATGTTGGCTGCGTCCAGATGGGCCAGATGTTCGGCCAGCCAGGGCTTGGAGGTGATGGCCACCCAGGCGGCATCGCCGCCCGCCGCGTCGGGCTCCACCGCAAAGTGCAGCGTTTCGGGCTCTTCGAGCAAGGCCTCCTCGAGCTTGCCGGCCAGCGCAGCCCGCATCTGCCGGCCAGCGCGCGGCAGGTCGACGCGACGCCAGCTGATATCCGACTCGGAGACTACCGCCACGACCGTTTCGGCCGCAGGCAGCCGCGTGACGGGCGAGCGGCCTTCACGTTCGATGTGACTGCCGTCGTCCGTCAGTGCCCACTCGTATTCGCGCGGCAAGCCGGTGCGGGTCGAATCGGGCGCGATAGGCGCGGGTTTACCCAGCGCGCGTAGGCGCGTTCGGGGGGGGAGGAACAGCAGCAGGGTGCTCATAGGGGCTGGCGGGCGCGGCGCATTCTAGGAGGGGGCTGAGGCGATGGCGGGCGGATCTGGGGTGGTTGTCGAATCTGTTTTCAGCGATCGACTAACTGGCTGATGCGTTCACGGGCGAGCACGATGGTGGTTCGCCCCTGTCGTTCGACGAGGGAGCGCTGTTCCAACTGCCGCTCGTCCAGCCGCAGCCGGCCCGTGACCAGGAAGTAGGACGAGTTGACCGAGGCCCGGTCGGGCGCGATGGGGGTGTCTGCGGGGAGGAATTGGGCTGCGTCGGTCGGGACCTTGAACGCCTTGCCCTTGCGCCCCTGCACGACTCGCTCCGCCGAGGCGAGGTCCACGTTGAGCAGCGCCCCGATGACCTCGCGCGACGCCGTGTTGAGGTTGACCGGCGTGGCCTTGGGCAACAGCACGACGTAGGGCTGCAGCCGCTTGATGGTGTCGGCGGTCAGGCCCAGCCAGGTCAGCTGTTCCAGCCCGGCGGGCTGGATCGGTCCCTCGCTGTTGGCGTTGCCCGTGTTGCTGGCCGGCGCGCTGGCAGGGTTGGGGAATGCGGCGCGCAACCCCTCGATGATCAGCGTGGCCGTGTCGGGCGGTACGTTGACCTGACTGCACAGGCGCTGCAGGGTGATCTTTTCTTCTTCCGGCACCTGCGCGCCGCCCACCAGTGCCCGCAGGTTGTAGCGGCTTTGTGCGTCTTCGATGTAGCCGGACAGAAAGGCCTCCGGCCCGTCGTCGGCGTTGGCGGAGCCGCTTTCGCCGGCCAGGAAGGTGGACAACCGCGACTCGGCCAGTGGCGTGGCCCAGAAGTCGTTGAGATCGTCGACGTCGGACTTATCCGTTCTGAGAATCAGGCGCGCCCAGTCCAGTGCGCCTTGCAGCACCCAGGTGCTTTGAGCGCGCGCGCGGTCGGCGGCTTCGATCTGCACGGCGCGGTACTGCTGCCAGACCATGCCGCCGGCCAGGCTGGCGATCAGCGTCACGATGATCATGGCCGTGAGCAGGGCAGCACCACGCTGCCCCTGGCGAGACTTCATCATCGGACGGTGACCTCGAGTTCACGCGTCATCGTGCCCGCCAGGCCGCTGCCTTCTCCAAACTGCAGGGCCACGCGCAGGCCAGACGGCGGCAACGTCGTGTTGGGGTTGACCGGCCCGTTGGCCGAATTGCCGGTGGACTGGCAGTTGCTCCAGGCATTGCCCCAGAAGCAGTGCAGCTGCCAGCCGGTCACGCCGACGATCGCCCGCAATGGCGGGTTGCGCTGAGACAATTGCTGCAACCCTTGCTCACGTTCTGTTGCAAGATTTTGCAGTGTCTTGACGCTCGCGCTCTCCCAGCGCCACAGGCTGCCCTCGCGCAGGCTCCAGACGACGACCTGCAGGCCCGCGGTGGCCTGGCGCGTCAGCACGAGGTTGGCGCCGTCAAACACCAGGGGTTGCACGGTGCTGTGGCTGTCCTGAACGGCGCGCAGATCGGCTTCCCACTGGGCCATGACGGTTTGCAGGCGGGCCGCCTGCGTGAGATGACCCTGGGCAATCTCGCGGGTGCGGACCAGCGCGTCGATGCCGCGCCAGGCCATGGCGGCCATGACGGCCATGACGACCAGCGCCACGAGCACTTCGACAAGCGTGAAGCCGCGTTGGTGTTCGATGCTGGGCTGCAGGTGTGGGGCGAACTGTGTCGTTGGCATGCTCAACGGCCCACGATGGTGGTCAGCGTCAGCATGGGCAGGCCTTCGTCATTTGCGACGGATGCATCGACACGCTTGAAATTCTGGTTGGGGGTTTGAGTAACCTTGAGTGTGCCGGAGTAAGTGCGTGCCAGTTGTTCGCAGCTGAAACTGGATTCGCCGATGCTCGGCTGTTGCTGCGTTAGGCGAATTTCCGTCAGCACGTTCTCGGCGCACCACTGCGCCGCCGTGACCTGCGCCAGCCGGTCGGCGTTGCTGGACAGCGCGCCAGCTGCCTTGATGCCGGCGCTCAGCGCGATGGCCACGATGACGAGGGCCACGAGCACCTCGATCAGCGTGAAGCCTTGTTGTCGCGCTCCGGGGGTCCCGTTGATGTTGATGTCAGCGGGGTGGTGCAGGGGGCTGAGGCGGTGTGCCATGGTCATTGGACGATGTCGAACGCCGACAGGCCGTCCGTGCCCAGCACCATGCGCTGGTTGCCGAGTTGAAGCACCAGGCGTTGCGCCGGGATGACGGGTTCGGGCCCGAGCACGACCACCGGATTGGCGATGTTCGTGTTCTGGATGGACACGGCTACCGGGTCGCCCAGCCAGCGTGAGGGCAGGCGGATGGCGCTCGGCAAGCCGTCGAAGCGGAAATCGTCGCCGGACTTGACGGCCTTGGGCACCCAGCGGACCGCCAGACCGGAGGCGCGGCTCTCGGCGCGTGCCGTTTCCAGCAGGGCGGCCAGGCGCTGCGCCTCTCGCTCCAGCTGCATTTCAGCCGGGTCGCGCAGCGCGAGCGACACCGTGGCGCTGGTGATGGCCAGCAGCGCCACGACGACGAGCAGCTCGACGAGCGTGAAGCCGCCCGTCCGCCTGGCTTTACTGCCAGGAGCCGATGTCAGCGTCACGACCATCGCCGCCCGCGCGGCCGTCGGCGCCAAAGCTGTACACATCGATGTCACCCTTCACGCCAGGATTGGCGTACTGATACGGGTGGCCCCAGGGGTCGTTGGGCAGCTTTTCCAGGTACTGCTTCCAGTTCGGGGGCGGCGTTCCGGTGGTGGGCTTCTTGACGAGCGCATCAAGGCCCTGTTCGGCGTTGGGGTAGCGCTGGTTGTCGAGCTTGTAGAGCTTGAGCGCTTGCATCAGGTTGTTGACGTCGGTGCGAGCGGCCGTGACACGGGCATCCTCGGCTCGATCCAGCACGTTGGGCACGACGAGTGCCGCCAGCACGCCGATGATGACGAGCACCACCAGCAGTTCAATTAGCGTGAAACCGCGGGAATTAGGGGAGCGACGCATGGCAAACGTAAAAGAGCGCTGAGACAGCGGTGAGCGGGCGATCATAATGGGCCATGCGTGCACGATTGACGACCTTTGGTATTTGGCTGCTACTTGGCGGCTCGGTGGCCTATTGGGGCCTGCAATTGCTAACCCGTCCGCTGGGCATGCCGCCGATGGTGCGGCCTGCTGGCGGGGCATCAACGGGGGCGGTGGACCTGGCGCGTTTGCTCGGTAACGACGCGCCCCAGGTTGTCGCCGAGGCCGAGGCGCCGTCCACCCGACTGCGCCTGCTGGGCGTGGTGGCCCCGAAGAACGCCGAGGCGGCGGAGGCGGGGGAGGGCGTGGCGCTGATCGATGTTGACGGCGTCGCCCGCACGGTACGTGTAGGTGCTGTCGTGGACGGCGAGTTGCGCTTGCTGCGGGTGGATGCCCGCAGCGCCGGGCTTGGCCGCGCTGGGCAGGCCGTGACGCAGACGCTGCAGATCAGCATGCCGTCTGAGCCGGCGACGGGTTCGTTGCCGGTGGCGTCGCCATCGCCGGTGGTGCTGGGGGGGAACCCGCCCGGAACCGCCGTGGAAATGCGGCCGCGCTGAGGTTTCAGGGGGCTGGCGTGGGCGCGTGCGGGGCGGCAGGTGTGCTGCCGGCGCCCAGCCGCGCTTCGGCTACTTCATGCAGATCGGTCAGCAGCGCCGCCGCTGAGCGGATCATGGGCCAGGCCAGTGTGGCGCCTGTGCCGTCGGCACTGTCCATGCCCAACTCGAGCAGTGCCGACGCATGGAGCAGTGCCAGCGCTTGGTCCAGGCTCTGGTGCACGTGGCTGCGGGTGAACACCGCATAGTCGGTGACCGGCGGGCAGATGAGCGACGCGAGCTTGAGCGCGGCGCAGGCGGCGATGCCGTCGACGATGATGAGGCTGCGCTTGCTGGCCGCGACGAGCATCGCGCCAACCATGACGGCGAGCTCATGGCCACCGAAGGCGGCGAGTACTTCCATCGGTTCACGGGCGTTGCGGTGCCGCGCCCGTGCGCCCTGCAGCACCTTGAGCAGTTGAGTCAGGTCTTCCTGCGGGATCGACGGGTCGGGCGCGATGAACTCGCGCACGGACTTGTCGGACAGCCGCGACAGGATCAGCGCGGCGCACTCGGCGGAGCCCTGGCCCATGGCCGCGCAGGCCAGCACATTGCCCGGCAGGTTGTCGGCGATCTCCATGCCCACCCGCACGCCGGCGTGCGCCTGCTCCGCGCTCATGGCGGGTGACGTGCGCGCGTTGCGCGTGCCGTGCGCGACCTTGCGCGCGAGTAGGCGGGCGTGGGGCGGCAGGTTGTCGGCCACGCCGCAGTCGACGACGGTCAGATGCAGGCCTTGCACCCTCGCGAATACCGACACCGGCAGTTGCGCGTGCAGCGCCATCTGCACCAGTTCGCGCGTGGGGCGCCCCCAATGGTCGCCTGCCGCCTCGACGACGAGGCCATGATCGGCCGCGAACAGCGCCAACACCGGGTCACGAAAGCGCGGGGTGAGGCTGTTCTGCACCAGGCCTAGTCGCACCGCCAGCGGCTCCAGTTCGCCGAGACGGCCCGCAACGGCCGAGCGACGGTCGACGCGATCGCGCAGCGCTTTTTCCAGCTCGGCGTTGGCGGTGGGGGCGATCAGCGACGGTGGGGCGATGTTCATGGGCGCGGAGGCGTCAGGCCTGGAACGCAGATCAACCGAGGAACAGGCGATAGGCGGGATTGCTCGTTTCGTCCTCGAATGGATAGTTGAGTCCGAGGAGGAACTCGCGCAGCGCGCCAACCGCGCCCTTGGGCACCTGGATGCCGACGAGGATGCGGCCGTGGTCGGCGCCCTGGTTGCGGTAGTGGAAGAGGCTGATGTTCCAGTCCGGGTGCATGCTGGACAGGAACTTCATCAGCGCGCCAGGGCGCTCCGGGAACACGAAGCGATACACGCGCTCGTTGCGCGCCAACTCGCTGCGTCCGCCCACCATGTGGCGCACGTGCTGCTTGGCGAGTTCATCGTGGGTCAGGTCCAGGGTCTGGAAGCCCGCTTTCGTGAATGCGCGCGCCAGCTTGGCGGCCTCGTCGGGTTTGGAGATGCCGACACCGACGAACACCTGGGCGACATCGGCGTCGGCGATGCGGTAGTTGAACTCGGTGACGCTGCGTGGCCCCAGCAGCTCGCAGAAGCGCTTGAAGCTGCCGCGGGCCTCGGGGATGGTGACGGCGAACAGCGCCTCGCGGTGCTCGCCGACCTCGGCCCGCTCGGCGACGAAGCGCAGCCGGTCGAAGTTCATGTTGGCGCCGCAGGTGATCGCGATCAGCGACTGCCCCTTGGCGCCGGTCTTGGCGACGTACTGCTTGAGTGCTGCCACGCTCATCGCGCCGGAAGGTTCGAGGATGGAGCGTGTGTCCTCGAAGACGTCCTTGATCGCTGCGCAGACGGCATCGGTGTCGACGACGATGTAGTCGTCCACCAGTTCGCGAGCGATGCGGAAGGTCTCCTCGCCGACCAGCTTGACGGCGGTGCCGTCGGCGAACAGGCCGACATCCGTCAGCGTCACGCGTTTGCCCGCCCGCACCGAGCGCAGCATGGCATCGGAGTCGGTCGTCTGCACGCCGATGATCTTGATCTCGGGCCGCAAGGCCTTGACGTAGGCGGCAATGCCCGAGATCAGCCCGCCGCCGCCGATGGCCACGAAGATCGCGTCGATGGGCCCCGGGTGCTGGCGCAGCAACTCCATCGCGATGGTGCCTTGGCCGGCGATGACGTCCGGGTCGTCGAACGGGTGCACGAAGGACAAGCCCTGGGCCTTTTGCAGCGTCAGCGCGTGACCGTAGGCATCGGTGAAGCTCTCGCCGGCCAACACCACCTCGCCGCCCAGCGCCTTGACGGCCTCCACCTTCACCTGCGGCGTGGTCAGTGGCATCACGATGACGGCGCGGCATCCGAGCTTTCGTGCGGACAGCGCGACGCCCTGTGCATGGTTGCCTGCCGATGCGCAGATGACGCCCGCCGCGCGCTGTGCCGGTGTCAGGTGAGCCATCTTGTTATACGCGCCGCGCAGCTTGAAGCTGAAAACGTCCTGCTCGTCCTCGCGCTTGAGCCATACCTTGTTCGCCAGGCGTTTGGACAGCTTGGTGGCGGCGGTCAGGTCGGTCTCGCGAGCGACTTCGTAGACCCGGGCATTCAGGATGCGCTGCAGATAGCTGCTGCCGGGAGGCAGCATGGCCGGCGCCTGGCTGGGCGAGGATGCGCTGGCCTTGGAGGTGGCTGGCTGGCGGCGGCGCGAGGGGGCGCTCATCGGGGCTCCGTGGGATCTTGTTGAGGCGCCGGATGATAGGGGAGGCCCTCGGCGCACCCTTCGGATCTGGGTTCGTGCGGAGTCGACGAAAAAAAACCCGAGCTCTTGCAAGCTCGGGTTGAATCCACCATGGAGGCGGTGGAGGAGACAATCGGTGCGAAAGCTCTTTTCGCGTGTCCGCAGTGTAGCGTCGAGTTATGCTGCGCTGCAATATTTATCTGTGACAAATTGAGTACTTCCTCTACATGAGCATGGAATGCACTGTCAGTTGGCTGGGCCTTGAAGGCCCGAGCGGCATGAGCTTCGTCGCCGAGACCGGCAGCGGGCACGTGATCAGCATGGATGGCGCGCCGGATGGCGGCGGGCGCAACCTCGCGCCGCGCCCGATGGAAACCGTGCTTGCGGGCACCGGTGGCTGCACGGCCTACGACGTTGTGCTCATCCTCAAGCGCGGGCGCCATGACGTGCGTGGCTGCAAGGTTGCGCTGAAGGCCGAGCGTGCCAGCAGCGACCCCAAGGTCTTCACGTCCATCCACTTCCACTTCGTCGTCAGTGGCCGCGGGCTCAAGCCGGAGATCGTCGAGCGCGCCATCGCGCTGTCGCACGAAAAGTACTGTTCGGCCACGGCCATGCTGGCCAAGACTTCCGCGATCAGCACCTCGTTCGAGGTTGTCGAGGCCTGATCAGACGCGGTGGGCAACGGTCGTCATGACCTTGGCCGCCAGCCGCATCAGGCCGCGGACCGGCGCGGGCAGCGGTGCAGCGCCGGCGGCGAGGGCTGCGGCGGCGTGTTCCGCCTCCTCCTGCTTCATTTGCTCGACGATGGCCCGCGATGCGGCATCACCGGGCGGCAGCAGGTCCAGATGCGAAGCCAGATGGGCCTCGACCTGACGCTCTGTTTCAACGACAAAGCCCAGGCTCCAGCGATCGCCGGCGAGGCCGGCAGCGCCGCCCCAAGCGAAGGCGCCGATCCACCACAACGGTGCGAGTCGGCTGGTGTGGGTGTCGAGCTCGGCCACGCGTTCTGCCGTCCACGCCAGGTGGTCGAGTTCTTCCTGCGCCGCCTGCTGAAAATGCGCGCGCAATTCTTCGCTGCGACTGAACAGCGATTGCGATTGATATAGCGCTTGCGCACAGATTTCACCGACGTGATTGACGCGCATGAGGGCGCCGGCCTGGCGTGTCTCTGCTGCGCTGAGTTCGGTGGATTTGCTGTCGCGCGCGGGCGAAGCACGTGTCGCGCGGGTGGGTGTGAAAACTGTTCTCAGGCCGGAATCGAGTGCGGCGAGCAGGCGATCCTGCGCATTCAGCACGAGCGAAGTGGTGGCTTTATGGTGATGCATTGCATTAACACGCTCTGATATGTGAGGAAATGGTGACAAGGTCAAGGCGTTGTGGGGGGGCAACGCAATGGCAGATTTTCATATCCGTGAATTCCCTCGCCAGTCAAACCTGTAGTGGAATACGTGCACTTCCTCTCAGGAGGTGAGCTGCCCTGCCGTCTCGGCTGGCAGCTTCGATGAATACCTAGGAGTATCGAATGAAGAAAGCTCTGATTGCCCTGGCCGTCCTCGGTCTGACCGGCGGCGCTGCTGTTGCGCAATCCTCGTCCGTCACGCTGTTCGGCGTCATCGACGCGGACATGAAGTACGTCAAGACCGGCGACACCAAGATGAAGAAGCTGGACTCCAGCGGTCTGAACACCAGCCGTTTCGGCGTGCGTGGTACGGAAGACCTGGGTGGCGGCCTGAAGGCTGGTTTCTGGCTGGAATCTGAAGTCGCTGCTGATACCGGTGTTGCCGGTGGTGGCAATGCCTTCTGGGGCCGTCGCGCCACGGTGAGCCTGTCGGGCGACTTCGGTGAAGTGCGCCTGGGCCGCAACAAGACCGCTTCGCGCCTGCACATCGAAGACTTCGACCCGTACACCGCGACCGGCCTGGGCAACGTCCTGGCTGTGTACAGCAACCTGGGCAGCGGCAACGGCACGGCTTACGGCCGCGCCGACAACCTGGTGTCGTACTCGCTGCCGACCCAAGGCCTGAACGGCTTCTACGGTGGCGTTGACGTTGCCGCGCCGGAAGGCACGGTCGCCAACAAGCACCAGTCCGTCCGTCTGGGCTACAAGGACGGCGCGCTGCACGTGTCGGGTGCTTACGCCAACGCCAATTCGGCCACCAGCAAGTACAAGCTGGCCTCGGTCGGCGCGTCGTATGACTTCGGCGTCGCCAAGCCGTCGTTCTCGTACACGGAAGGCAAGTACAACGCCGCCAAGCAAAGCATCTGGACGCTGGCCGTCGTGGTGCCGCTGGGTCAAGGTCAAGTCATGGCTTCGTACACCGATGCCAAGGCCAACGTTGCAGCCGAAGCCATCAATGGCGTGGGCGATGCCTCGCTGTTCGCGATCGGCTACCAGTACAACCTGTCCAAGCGCACGGCTCTGTACACGACGTTCGCTCAGATCGACAACAACGGTCGCGGCCGCTTCATCGTTGCTGGCGCGCCTGCTGCTGCCAACGGCCAGAAGTCCAGCGGCTTCGACGTCGGCGTTCGCCACAGCTTCTGATCGTCATCTGCGACCTTCGGGTCGCAATTGCGTCAGACAAAGCCGCCTTCGGGCGGCTTTTTCTTTTCTGGCGGTGACTCTTGGGGCAGGGGAATTGCTGTGTACGGCGAGCAACAGGGCTGCGCTGCTGGGAGGATGCTTGGTTGAGAATGAGTTGGCTTCATACCAATTACAGGAGACAACCTTGATGAATAAAGCCGCATTGGCTGTGGCCGTCCTGGCCGCCAGCACCTCCGCCGCGTGGGCGCAGTCCAGCGTCACCCTTTACGGCATCGTCGATGCCGCCGTGCGTTACACCTCGAATGCCAACCCCGGCACGTCGGACAAGACGATGGTGCCTGGCGGCATGTCGCAGAGCCGGCTCGGCGTGAATATCACGGAGGACATGGGCGGCGGCGTGAAGGCGTTGGCCAACCTGGAGCACCGTTTCAACTCGGATACCGGCACCGCGGGCTCGACCACGGATTTCTGGCGTCAGGCTTGGGTGGGCTTGCAGTCCAATGATTTCGGTCAGATTCGCCTTGGGCGCCAGTACAACATTCTTTTTGACATCTATACGTCGACATTCGCGTCGTTCAGATATTCACCCTATATCGAAGCCTATAAGCCGGAAATCGGCCTGGCCATGACGGCTCGCCAGGACAACATGGTCAAGTACCTGGCCCAGTTCGGCAATGTCTACGCGGAAGTGCAGGTCAGCGCCGGTGAGGGCCAATCTGGTGCGGCGGCAGCCCTGCCCAACAAGACCATCGGCGGCATGCTGCGCTACAACGACGGCGTCTACGGCGTGGGCGGTGCCTACCTGCAGGCGACCGAGCAGACCGGTCGAAAGATCAAGGCGACCGTTTTTGGTGCCTCGTACACGAGTGGGCCGCTGTACGTTCACGCGTCGTGGGGGCAGAACAAGTTCGATTCGATCAACGGGTTGATCACTTCGGCCGCGTCGGTGGCTGACGCGACCAGTGCTTTCCGTGTGGGGCTGAGCACGCGCGGCGCCTACACCAGCGGTTTGCTGGGGGCCAGCGTGTTCAACAACAACTCGGCTGACGTCAACAAGCGCACCATGTACATGCTTGGTGCGACCTACCAGCTGACGCCGCAGTTCAATGTCGGCGCGAACGTTTGGTTGACGAAGCAGACGCATTACGGCTTCGCGCTGGCGCCGCTCGGCCTGTCGACGACGGCGGGTGGCAGTTCCAAGGCCGACTTCTATGCGGCGGTGGCTGACTACGCGTTCTCCAAGCGCACCGATGTTTACCTGGAGGTGGACTACACCAAGACCAGTGGCTCGGTCGCCTTCCTGAACGGCGCCACAAAGCGCGCCGGTGCCATGCTGGGCGTTCGCCACCGGTTCTGAGTGTGGCGGCGGGCGTGCAGCCCGCGTTCGCCAATTGGACGGGTCGCTTCGGCGGCCCGTTGTCATTTCGGGCATTGCTCTTGCTGTTTAGGGCTTTCACGGGGTTTGCTCGGCCCTGCTTTCGCCATGATCTCGCCTTCTTTCGGTGCCTGGTTGGACCGCATCACCTGAGTTTGCATGCTGGTTTTCATCCTTCGCCGATTGATCCAGGCCGTGGTGGTCATGTTGTCGGTGGCCTTCATCGCCTTCATGCTGTTCCAGTACGTCGGAGACCCGGTCAACAACCTGCTGGGCCAGGATGCCACCGAGGAACAGCGCAGCGCACTGCGCAAGGACCTGGGGCTGGACCGGCCCTTCCCGGTGCAGTTCGCGCGCTTCGTGCTGAACGCGGCGCAAGGCGAGTTCGGCATCAGCCTGCGGCAGGGGCGCAAGGTGTCGACGCTGATCGCCGAATGCCTGCCGGCCACACTGGAGCTGGCAGTGGTGGCCGGGCTCATCGCGCTGGTGTTCGGCATTCCGCTGGGGGTTTATGCGGCGCTGCGGCGCGGGCGTGCGACGGCGCAATTGCTGATGACGGGCACGCTGTTCGGCGTCAGCCTGCCCAACTTCGTCATCGGCATCCTGCTGATCTGGATCTTCGCCGTCGAGCTGAAATGGCTGCCCAGCTTCGGCCGTGGCGAGGTGGTGGCCTTCGGCTCCTGGACGTCGGGCCTGCTGACCCGCGACGGCCTGCTGCATCTGGTGCTGCCGGCGGTCACGCTGTCGGCCTTCCAGCTCACGCTGATCATGCGACTGGTGCGGGCGGAGATGCTGGAGGTGCTGCGCACCGACTACATCCGCTTCGCCCGCGCCCGTGGCCTGACGGATCGCAGCGTCTACTTCGGGCACGCGCTGAAGAACACGCTGGTGCCGGTCATCACGATCACGGGCCTGCAGCTCGGCTCGCTGATCGCTTTCGCCATCATCACCGAGCAGGTCTTCCAGTGGCCCGGCATGGGCCTGCTGTTCATCCAGGCGGTGCAGTTTGCCGACATCCCGGTCATGGCGGCCTATCTGTGCCTGATCTCGCTGATCTTCGTCGTCATCAACCTGGGTGTCGATCTTCTCTATTTCGCCGTCGACCCGCGTCTGCGCGTCGAGGGCAAGGCTCACTGACATGGCTGCTGACGCCAATTCCAAGCCGGTGCCGGCCGCCTCCGCGCTGCGGCGGTTCTTCGATGGCGATGTCTGGCATTCCTTTCGCTCGTCGCCCACGGCGGTGGGGGCGGCGCTCGTCGCGCTGGTCTGCGTCGTCTGCGCGCTGTTCGCAGAGTTCGTCGCGCCTCACAACCCCTTCGACCTGGCCACGCTGGAGCTGATGGATTCTCTGAAGCCGCCTGCGTGGCTCGAAGGGGGCGAGCGCAAATTCCTCATCGGCACCGATGGCCAGGGGCGCGACATCCTGTCCGCCTTGATGTATGGCACGCGCATCTCGCTGCTGGTGGGCGTGGCTTCGGTGCTGCTGTCCATTGCCATCGGCGTCAGCCTGGGCCTGCTCGCGGGCTTCGTCGGCGGGCGCACCGATGCCTTCATCATGCGCGTCTGCGATGTGATGCTGTCCTTCCCGTCCATCCTGGTGGCGCTGATGATCAGCGGCGTCGGGCGCAGCCTGTTCCCGCAGGCGCCGGATGCGCTGGCCTTCGTCGTGCTGGTGCTGGCCATCGCGTTGACGGGGTGGGTGCAATACGCGCGCACGGTGCGTGGCTCCACGCTGGTGGAGCGCCACAAGGAGTATGTGCAGGCGGCTCGCGTGATCGGCGTCGGGTCGCTGCGCATCATGCGGCGGCATGTGCTGCCCAATGTGCTGGGCCCGGTGCTGGTGCTGGCCACCATCCAGGTGGCCTCGGCCATCATCACCGAGGCGACGCTGTCGTTTCTCGGCGTCGGCGTGCCGGTCACCAGCCCTTCGCTGGGCACGCTGATCCGCAATGGCAACGACACGCTGTTCTCGGGCGAGTGGTGGATCACGGCCTGGCCCAGCCTGACCCTTGTGCTCATCACGCTCAGCGTGAACCTGCTGGGCGACTGGCTGCGCGACGCGTTGAACCCCCGCCTGCGATGACCGAACCCTTGCTCGAAGTGAACCACCTGCGGGTGGAGTTTCCGACGCGCCGCGGCACGCTGCTGGCGCTGGACGACATCTCCCTGACGATCGCACCCGGCGAAATCCTCGGCGTGGTGGGCGAATCCGGCGCGGGCAAATCGCTGACCGGCGCGGCCATCATCGGCCTGCTAGACCCGCCGGGTCGCATCGCGGCCGGCGAGATTCACCTGGCGGGCCGCCGCATCGACAACCTGCCGTATGACCAGATGCGGCGCGTGCGCGGCCGCGAGATCGGTGCCGTCTTCCAGGACCCGTTGACCTCGCTGAACCCGCTCTACACCGTGGGGCAACAGCTCGTCGAGACCATCGTCACGCACCTGAACCTGAGTGCCGCGCAGGCGCGCCAGCGGGCCATCGAGCTGCTGGCTTCCACCGGCATCCCGGCGCCCGAGGCGCGGGTGGACCACTACCCGCACCAGTTCTCCGGCGGCATGCGCCAGCGTGTCGTCATTGCGCTGGCCCTGGCGGCGCAGCCCAAGCTCATCGTGGCGGATGAGCCGACGACGGCGCTGGATGTCTCCATTCAGGCGCAGATCATTGCGCTGCTCAAGAAGGTGTGCCGAGAGCAGGGCGCCGCCGTCATGCTCGTGACGCACGACATGGGCGTTATCGCCGAGAGTTGCGATCGCGTTGCCGTCATGTATGCGGGCCGGGTTGCCGAGATCGGGCCCGTGGCCGACGTCATCCACCGGCCGGCCCATCCGTACACGGCCGGCCTCATGGGCGCCATTCCGGCGATGGACGAAGACCGTGAGCGGCTGCTGCAGATCGATGGCGCCATGCCGCGCCTGATCGCGATTCCATCCGGCTGCGCCTTTCATCCGCGCTGTGAGCGTGCGACAGATCGGTGCCGGCAGGAGCGTCCGGAACTCGCGGCCGCCGGGGTGACGCAGGCTGCCTGCTGGCATCCCATCGCGGAGGAGGTATCGCCATGAGCCGCCCACTCGTGGAAGTGCAAGACCTGGCCAAGGTCTTCGATGTGTCGGCGCCCTGGCTCAACCGGGTCGTCGAGCGCAAGCCCAGGGCCTTTGTGCACGCAGTGGACGGCGTGTCGTTCAGCATCGAGCGTGGGCAGACGCTGGCCCTCGTCGGCGAGAGCGGCTGCGGCAAGAGCACGATCGCCCGTCTGCTCGTCGGCTTGTACGGCGTGACCCGCGGCGCGGTGCGGTTCGATGGCGAGGACATCGCAAAGACGCTGTCCGGCGCGGGAGCCTTGCCGCTGCGCCGGCGCATGCAGATGATCTTCCAGGACCCTTATGCGTCGCTGAACCCACGCTGGAAGGTGCTCGACATCGTGGCGGAGCCGATGCGGGAGCATGGCCTGGTCAAGGGCGCGGCCGAAGCGCGCGAGCGTGTCGGTGAACTGCTGAGTTCGGTGGGGCTGAACCCGGCCGATGCCGAGAAGTTCCCGCACCAGTTCTCGGGCGGGCAGCGTCAGCGCATCTCGATCGCGCGTGCGCTGGCGACGCAGCCGGAGTTCCTCGTCTGCGACGAGCCGACGTCGGCTCTGGACGTGTCCGTGCAGGCGCAGGTGCTCAACATCATGAAAGACCTGCAGCGGCAGCGCGGCCTCACCTATCTGTTCATCTCGCACAACCTCGCGGTCGTGCGCCATGTGGCGGATCAGGTCGGCGTCATGTACCTGGGGCGGTTGGTGGAGGTGGCGGGCAAGGCGGACTTGTTTGGCCGCCCCCAGCATCCGTACACCCGCATGCTGCTCGATGCGATCCCGGACATCCACATGACCGGGCGCGCCCGCACGCCCGTGCAGGGCGAAGTGCCCAATCCGCTCAATCCGCCCAGTGGCTGCAGTTTTCACCCGCGCTGCCCGCTGGCCAGCGAGCGCTGCAAGGCCGAGCGGCCGGCGCTGCTGGAGATCCGGGGTGTGCGCGTGGCCTGCCACGCGGTGGAAGAGGGGCGGGATTAGCGCGCGGGTGCCGAGGCCGGCCCGGAGGCCGCGCTGGCCGGCTTGGGCAGCGTCAGCGGTCCTTTCTGGCCACAACCCGCGAGGGCGGTAAGGGTGATCGCGAGAGCGACAAGGCGCCCACCTACACTGACGGCAGTTCTCTTCATTGCCGCAGTTTATGTCCCTGTCCGACGCCGAATATCACACCAAGGCCCACGCGCTGCTGGCCCGCATCGAGGCGCAGATCGACGCCTGGCTCGATGACGATGTGGTCGACATCGACACGCACCGCACCGGCGGACTGCTGGAACTCAGCCTGCCGGGCGGCAGCAAGATCGTGTTGAACACGCAGCCGCCGCTGCAGGAGATTTGGCTGGCCGCCCGGTCGGGCGGCTATCACTTCAAGTGGGACGGCTCGCGCTGGATCGACCGGGAAGGCCAGGAGCTGCTGGCGCGTCTGTCGCGCAGTGCCAGCGAGCAGGCCGGCTGCCCGCTGACGTTCAGCGCCTGAGCCGCGGCTCAGCGCTTGAACAGGTCGAGGATGGACTTTTTCTCGTCGTCGCTGGCCGCGGGCGGAGCGCCTGTGTCGTTGCCCAACTCGCTCACGCCGTTGCCGGGGGCAAATTCCTCGTAGAACCATTCGCCGTTCACATTGACGACGCCTTCGGGTGCGGTCACTTCGCTGACGGTTTTGTTCTTCAGCGCGACCTGCATGTATTCAATCCACACCGGCAAACTCAGCCCGCCGCCGGTTTCGCGGTCGCCCAATTTGCGCGGCTGGTCGTAGCCAATC
The DNA here is from genome assembly GCF_043555975.1 of Pelomonas nitida. Taxonomy (NCBI): domain Bacteria; kingdom Pseudomonadati; phylum Pseudomonadota; class Betaproteobacteria; order Burkholderiales; family Sphaerotilaceae; genus Roseateles; species Pelomonas nitida. Next base: position 123,875 of record NZ_JBIGIA010000001.1, read on the forward strand.
CAGACCACGGCCACCAATTCCTTTTGATACCCGGCAAACCAGGCATCCATCGAATCGTTGGTCGTGCCGGTCTTGCCGTAGATGTCCGGCCGCTTCAGCGTGCCCTGGGCGCGGGCTGCGGTGCCGCTCCTGGTAACTTCTTGTAAGAGGCTGCTCATCAGAAATGCGTTGCGCGGCTCGACGGCACGAGCGCCGTCGGCCAACGCGACGGGCTGGGCTTCGTAGAGCTGCCGGCCCTTGTTGTCGGTGATGCGGGAGATCAGCTGCGGATTGACGCGGTAGCCGCCATTGGCGAACACGGCGTAGCCCTGTGCCATCTGCATCGGCGTCACTGAGCCGGCACCCAGCGCCATGGTCAGGTAGGCCGGGTGCCTGTCGGCCTCGAAGCCGAAGTGCGTGATCCAGTCCTGCGCATAGTGCACGCCGATGGACTGCAGCACGCGGATCGAAACCATGTTCTTCGACTTGGCCAGCGCGGTGCGCAGCGGCATCGGCCCCTCGAACTTGCCGTCGTAGTTCTTGGGCTCCCAGGGCTGGCTGCCCGTGGTGCCGGCGTCGAAGAACAGCGGCGCGTCATTCACGATCGTGGCCGGCGTGAAGCCCTTCTCCAGGGCGGCCGAATAGATGAATGGCTTGAAGCTGGAACCCGGCTGGCGCCAGGCCTGGGTGACGTGGTTGAACTTGTTCTTGTTGTAGTCGAAACCGCCGACCAGCGCTCGCACCTGCCCGTTGCGCGGGTCCAGCGCCACAAACGCGCCTTCCACCTCGGGGAGTTGCGTGATCGTCCACTCGCCGCCGTCCTTTTGTTTGGCGCCCTTGACCACGCGAATCACGGCGCCGCGGCGGATGCGTGTCTTGGGGTTGCCCTTCTCGGACAGGCCAGACGTGGCGGGGCGCAGCCCCTCGCCGGTGATCGTGATCACGTCGCCGCTTTGCAACACGGCCGTGACCTTCTTCGGGTCGGCTTCCAGCACGACCGCGGCCAGCAGTTCGTCGTTGGCGGGGTGGTCGGCCAGGGCCTCGGCGATGCGCGAGTCGAGCGCGCGGGCGTCGCCCGGCAGGTCTGCGTAGGCTTCCGGGCCGCGGTAGACCTGTCGCTTTTCGTAATCGAGCAGGCCGCGCCGCAGGGCGCGGTAGGCCGTGTTCTGCTCGGCGCTGTCCAGCGTCAGGTAGACGTTCAGGCCGCGGGAGTACGCTTCATCGCCGTACTGATTGAAGATCAGCTGGCGCGCCGCCTCGGCGACGAACTCGGCGTGCGACGCCGACTCCTGGACGGGCCGGATGCGCAGCTTTTCGGCCTTGGCCTCGTCCCGCTGTTCCTCCGTGATGTAACCAGTCTCGAACATCCGCTCGATGATGTACTGCTGGCGGATCCCGGCGCGTCTCGGGTTGTTGATCGGGTTGTAGGCCGACGGTGCCTTCGGCAGGCCGGCCAGCATGGCGGCCTCCGCGACGCTGACCTTGTCCAGCGTCTTGCCGAAATAGACCTCGCTGGCGGCGGCGAAGCCGTGGGCGCGGTGCCCCAGGAAGATCTGGTTCATGTAGATCTCGAGGATCTTCTCCTTGGGCAGGGCGGCCTCGATCTTCAGTGCCAGCAGGATCTCGTAGATCTTGCGCGTGAACGTCTTCTCCGTGGAGAGGTAGAAGTTGCGCGCCACCTGCATGGTGATCGTCGACGCCCCCTGGCTGCGCGACTCGCCCACGTTCGCCAGGCCGGCGCGGATGATGCCCAGGTAGTCCACACCACCGTGCTGGTAGAAGCGGGCGTCCTCGATGGCCAGCACCGCCTCCTGCATCACCTTGGGAATCTGCTCGATGGGCAGGTAGCTGCGGCGCTCCTCGCCGAACTCGCCAAGCAGCACGCCATCACTGGACAGCACCCGCATCGGCAGTTTGGGCCGGTAGTCGGTCAGGCCGCTGATGTCCGGCAGGTTCGGATAGGCCAGCGCCAGCCCCATGGCCACTAGCATCACCGCCGCGGCAACGCCGCCCGCCAGCAGGCCGAAGCACCAGAGCACGGCGCGGCCCAGCTTGGCGCCGAAGGAGCGTGGCTTGCGGGAGGGGGAGGCGCCGGCCGCTGCGGGGGGCGAATGGGGAGCGGCGGATCGAGACTTGTCGTTCATGTGCCGGCGAAGCGCGCTCGCAGGCGCGAGAGAGGAGGGCGGCGGATTATAGGAAGCGGCTCACGGTCAGCCTGGCGGACCAGCGTCGCCCGCTGGGGTGTGCAAAACGCCGCTTCCCGGCCGTTTTTTGCATGCGCGGCAGCCGCCGACCTCGTGTATGTTTGGCAACGCGGCGTTACGAGCTGGCACCGAATTCGCGTTCGGCGTCAAAGGCTTTGCTGCTAGCATTCAAGTAACTTATTAATAGTCCGATACGTATCTCAACGCATCGGCGAGCAAAGGGCATGGGAATACTTGACGCGCTTTTGGGTCGCAAGCACCCTCCCCTGATTGGCCTGGATATTAGTTCCTCCAGCGTCAAGCTGGTGGAGTTGAGTCAGACCGCTAACGGCGAATTTGTGCTGGAACGTTTCGCGAGTGAGCCTTTCGAGAAGGGTTGGATCGCCGACGGCCAGATCGAGAAGTTCGATGAGGTGGCGGACGCCGTGCGCCGCGTCGTGGCGCGCAGCGGCAGCAAGACCCGCGAGGCAGCGCTGGCGATGCCGCAGTCGGCTGTCATCACGAAGAAGATCATGCTGCCCGCCGGGCTGCGTGACGAAGAGCTGGAGCTGCAGGTCGAGGCCGAGGCCAATCAGTACATCCCGTTCTCGCTGGACGAGGTCAGCCTGGACTTCTGTGTCATGGGGCCGAGCCCGACTTCGGTTGGTGATGTCGAGGTGCTGATTGCTGCGTCCCGCAAGGATCGCGTGCAGGATCGCCAAGGCCTTGCCGAAGCCGCAGGGCTGCGTCCTGTCGTGCTTGACATCGAATCTCATGCCTCGCGCATGGCGATGGGGCGCATCATTGCGGGCCTGCCAAATCAAGGCAAGGATGCGCTGGTCGCGCTGTTCGAGATCGGTGCGGACACCACCAGTCTCAAGGTGCTGCGCGACGATGAGCTGCTGTATGACCGCGACCAGTCCTTCGGCGGTGCACAGCTGACGCAACTCATTTCGCGTCAATACGGCTTCTCGTTCGAGGAGGCGGAGCAGAAGAAGCTGAGCAACGATCTCCCGGAAGACTATGAATCCGGCGTGCTCAACCCCTTCGTTGACAGCCTGTCTCAAGAGATCGGTCGGGCGCTGCAGTACTTCTTCACCAGCACGCCGCACCACCGAGTGCACTACGTCATGTTGGCTGGCGGCACGGCGACCTTGCCCGGGCTCAAGGACCGGGTGAGTGACCTGACGGGCTTTGCCTGCATGGTCGTCAACCCGTTTGAAAACATGGGTTTGGGGTCGACGGTACGTGAATCCAAGCTTCAACGTGAGGCGCCGTCCTATCTGACGGCCTGTGGTCTCGCGATGCGGAGGTTTTTCCAGTGATCTTGATCAACCTGCTGCCTTACCGCGAGGAAAGGCGCAAGCGGCGCAAGGCCGCGTTCTTCGCCGGCATGGGGCTGGCTGCTTTGGTGGGCGTCGGTCTCGTCGTTGCCGCGTTCTTGCTGCTTGAGCTGTTGACGCAAGATCAGCAGTCCCGCAACCAGTACATCAAGGGCCAGATCGCCGAACTCGAGATCCAGATCAAGGACATCGCCACGCTCAGGGCGGAGATCGACTCTCTGAAGGCGCGTCAGCGCGCTGTGGAGGACTTGCAGACGGATCGCAACACGCCGGTCCAATTGCTGAGCGACGTTTCGCGACTGGCGCCGGAGGGGATCTACCTGACCGCCATCCGTCAGGCAGACAAGTCGGTCACGATCAACGGCATGGCGCAGACCAACGAGCGGGTCTCGGAGTTCCTGCGCAATGTGTCGCGGGGGTCTGAATGGCTGGAGAAGCCCGACCTGATCGAAGTGAAGCTGGCCAATGTCGGTACCAACTCGCGTGACGCGCGCCGGCTGCTGGAGTTCTCGATGAAGCTCTCCATCAAGGAGCCGCCGCGAGATCCTGCAGCGGGTGCGTCCGCTCCGAAGAACAGCTGATCGACATGGCCACATCTTCCATGCGCAAGTTCGACCTCAACGCCTGGTTCGCGGACCTTGCCGCCCAGTTCCAGGGCCTCAATCCTAAGGAGCCCGGCCAATGGCCCATCGCGCCGAAACTCGCGACGGCGCTGGCCGTCGTCGCGGCAGTCGTCGGCGCGGGCTATTTCTTCTGGCTGGCCGACGTTCAGGCTGCACTCGAGGCGGAGCGCGCCCGTGAACCTCAGCTGCGCGAGGAGTTCCGCAGCAAGCTGGCCCAAGCCGTCAACCTGCCTGAACTGCGCAAGCAGAAGAGCCAGGTCGAGGAATACGTCATTCAGCTCGAGAAGCAGTTGCCCGGCAAGGCCGAGATTGACCAGCTCTTGTCTGACATCAGCAGCGCCGGTGTGGGCCGTGGTTTGCAGTTTGAACTGTTCCGACCGGGGCAGATCGTGCTCAAGGACTACTACGCGGAGCTGCCGATCGCGGTCCGCGTTTCCGGTCGCTATCACGACATTGGCTCGTTCGCGGCAGACGTTTCCAACCTGTCTCGCATCGTCACGTTGCACAACCTCAACGTCGTGGCGCCCACGACGCCGAACAGCGGCCTGTTGAGCATGGAAGCGACGGCGCGCACGTATCGCTATCTCGATCCGACCGAAGTGGCCGAGCAGAAGAGGGCTGCAGCTGCGGCCAAGGCCGCTGCAGGGGGCAAGAAATGAGGCAGTCGCTGATTTGCATCGCGTTGCTGTCCACGTTGGTGGGTTGCAGCGGCGATTCGGACGATCTCCGCCAGTGGATGGAGCAGCAGCGCCGGGAGGCCAAGCCGTCGGTCAAGCCCTTGTTGCCCCCCAAAAAGTTCCTGCCGCAGCCGTACGAGGGGGCCGACACGGTGGACCCGTTCAACCCCCAAAAGCTGTCGGCGGGCATTCGCCAAGACGCAGCTCAGCCGAATTCGCTGCTGACCGCCGAGCTCAAGCGACGCAAGGAGCCGCTTGAGGCTTATCCGCTCGACGCCATGCTCATGGTGGGTAGCCTGACGCGGGATGGCAAGCGCTACGCGCTGCTGCGCGTAGACAACCTGCTCTATCACGTCAAGGTCGGGGAGCACCTCGGCCAGAACTTCGGCAGCATCACCAAGATCACGGAAACCGAGATCACGTTGCGAGAGATCGTCCAGGATGCTGCGGGCGAATATGTCGAACGCGCCAGTACCCTCCAGCTGCAGGAGAAGGGACGATGAAGTCATTCCAGGAGAATAAGTCGATGGGCCGTAGCTGGTTGTTGGGAGTGGCCGTCGCGCTGATGAGCGCGCCATCGGCCTGGGCGCAGGCCCAGATCCGGGCGATCAACACCAGCCAGCAGGCCGGTGTCGATGTCGTGCGTATCGAATTGAATGAGCCTCTGGCCGCCGTGCCGACAGGCTTCACGATTCAGACGCCGCCGCGCATTGCGATCGATCTGCCGGGCGTCATCAACAGCCTTGGTCGCAATTCGGTCGACATCAACCAGGGCAATTTGCGCTCTGCCAACGTGGCTCAGACCGGCGATCGTTCGCGCGTCGTGCTGAACCTGCGCCAGGCGTCGAGCTACACCGCGAAACTTGATGGCAGTGCGCTTGTTCTCGTGCTTGGCAGTGCTGCGCCGGCTGCTCAGGCCGCTGGCGGCGAGCCGGTGCACTTTGCGCAAAGCTTGAACACGGCGCCGCAAGCGCTGCGTGACATCGACTTCCGCCGTGGTGCCGACGGCGCTGGGCGTGTCATCGTCAACCTGCCCAGCAACCAGGTGGGTGTGGACATCCAGCAGCAGGGCCAGGGGCTGATCGTCGAATTCCTGCGCTCCAGCCTGCCGGAAAATTTGCGCCGCAAGATCGATGTCACTGACTTCGGCACGCCTGTGCAGTCGGTCACGACGTCGCAAAGCGGTGACCGTGTGCGCATGGTCGTCGAGCCCAAGGGCAACTGGGAGCACAGCGCCTACCAGAGTGACAACCAGTTCGTGCTGGAAGTTCGCCCGCAAAAGGTGGACCCGAACAAGCTGACGCAAGGGCCTGGATATGCAGGTGACAAGTTGTCGCTGAACTTCCAGAACATTGAAGTTCGTGCGCTGCTGCAGGTCATCGCCGACTTCACGAACTTCAACGTCGTCACCAGCGATACGGTGACCGGCACTGTCACGCTGCGTCTGAAGGACGTGCCCTGGGATCAGGCGCTGGACATCATCATGCAGGCCAAGGGGCTGGGCTTGAAGAAGTCCGGCAACGTGCTGTGGATCGCGCCCAAGGATGAACTGGCCGCGAAGGAAAAGCTTGATCTCGAAGCCAAGGCGGCGATCGCCCAGTTGGAGCCGGTGCGCACCCAGTCCTTCCAACTCAATTACGTGAAGGCTGAAGAAGTCGCCAAGGGCATCAGCGGCCAGAGCATCGGAACAAGTGGTGGATCGGGCAGCAGTAGCAGTAGCAGTGGAAGCGGCTCGAATGCCGGCATGCGCATCTTGTCGCCGCGCGGCAGTGTGATTTCGGAATCACGGACGAACCAGCTCTTCGTGTCGGACATCCCGAGCAAGCTCGAGGAAATCCAGGCCATGATCACCAAAATCGACGTGCCTGTCAGGCAGGTTCTGATCGAGGCGCGCATCGTTGAGGCGAACGACAAGTTCGGTCGTGCGCTCGGTGTGAAGCTTGGTGTCAACGATTTGCGTGGGGCTCAGGGCGGCATCCCGGGTTACAGCGTGGGTGGCAACAACTACGTGACGGTTGGCGGCAATTACAACGGTGTGGGTTCTCAAACCAACCAGGGCGTTGCTGCGGACTATGCCAATACCCAGTTCGTCAATCTGGCTGCGAATACCTCATCGGACAGCTTCAGTGGCGCCAATGCAGCGACGGTGGCTTTGTCGCTCTTCAGTGCGACGGCCAACCGATTCCTGAATCTCGAGCTGTCGGCCTTGGAGTCCGAGGGTAAGGGCAAGGTGGTTTCCAGCCCCCGCATCATCACGGCGGACCAGGTCAAGGCCATCATCGAACAGGGTGAGGAACTGCCCTACCAGGTGGCGACCTCAAGCGGTGCGACTTCCATCGCGTTCCGAAAAGCCAATTTGAAGCTCGAGGTGACGCCACAAATCACGCCGGAAGGCAGCGTCATCCTGAATGTGGACGTCAACAAAGACAGCCGTGGCACGCTGACGTCGCAAGGCTACGCCATTAACACCAAGCATGCGCAGACGCAGGTGTTGGTTGAAAACGGTGGCACCGTGGTCATCGGCGGTATCTATACGCAGGATGAGGGCGAGGCAGTCAACAAGGTGCCGGTGCTGGGTGACATTCCCTACCTCGGCAATCTGTTCAAGAACAAAACCCGTACGTCGGCGAAAACCGAACTGCTGATCTTCCTGACGCCGAAGGTCGTCAGCGAGCGTTCGGTGGTGCGTTGATACGATTTGAAATTGACACGTTGAGTTCTGCTTGGCGTTGGGAGTCCGTTCAATGATGAACTTGGGAGGTTGGCATTGGCGCGCTGCGAGGCATTTGCTGGCTGGTGCGTTCGCGCTGGCTGTGGCGGCATGCGGTGGTGGCGGCGGTAGCGCTGGAACCCCGCTGCTTGGTCCCGGTTCCAGTTCGGGCTCTGGGTCCGGTGGGTCCTCGGCCAAGTACTCTTTGACGGTCCAAATCGAGCGTGCCGGCACGGCCGTCACCCAGATCACCAGCGTTGAAACCGTCAAGGCTGTGGCTCGGTTGACCAGCAGCAGCGGCTCGCCAGTGGCGGGTGTGGTGGTTACGTTTGTCGAAGGCTCGGCTGGGTTGCTGGCGTTTCAGCCAGCGGCTGGCACCGCGTTGACCGACGCGGACGGTAAGGCGACGCTGGATGTGGGTGCCAAGGCGAGCACCAGCATCGGGTCCACAACGGTGACGGCGACTGCAACCGTTTCCGGTACATCGGTTACTGCGAGTCAGGCAATCTCGGTGGGAGCGGCGGCGGCCACGACTCCCACGTCGGCAACAATTGCTTTTGTTGGCAGCAGCACATCTGGGCAAGCCATTGCAATCAAGGGTGCCGGAGGAAGTGGTCGTGCGGAAGCGGCGATTCTGGCTTTCAAGGTGCTTGACTCCAAGGGTGCGCCAATTGCCGGTGCGGCCGTGAATTTCACGGCAAATCTGCAGGAGGCGGCCGGTGCCACGTTCAGTCCCGCGTCGGCCGTGAGCGATTCGAGCGGGCGAGTCACGACGGCGGTGCTTTCGGGGTTTTCAGCAGGATCTATGGTGGTGGTTGCGACGGCAGCTTCATCCACGAACGTGGCCGTTCAGTCAGACGCACTGCTGATCAGCAACGGCGCGCCTGTCAGTCCGGGCTTTGAGATTGCAGCAGCCAAGTACAACTTGGACGGCGCGTTGGCCGGCGACGCCACGAAGATCACAGCTTATGTGCGAGATCAGTTTGGCAATCCGGTGCCTGATGGCGTGGCGGTGAGTTTTCAGACCGATTACGGAGCTGTTGCGGCCTCCACGATGGGCGGTTGCACGACGGTTAACGGGATGTGCTCGGTCGACTTCCGCGTTCAAGAGCCTCGAGGAACTGGCTTGGCAACCGTCGTTGCTACGATCGGTGCGGGGACATCAACGGTGTTGCAACGCAGTCTGTCCATGCACATGCCGGTACCGGCAAACTCGTCGCTGATCTCGAAGACCACAGCTGACATGCTCACGAAAGTTGCGATGACTTCGTGCAAGCAAACGTTCGAAGCACGATTGCAGGACAGCACGGGGTATGCAATGGCTGCTGGTACGGTTGTCGCTGTGGACTCGACGTCTACTGGCGATCTCGTAGCCACGATCAAGAGTGGCAATCCAGTCATGGATGCATTGGACTTGGCGCCAACGGCGGTTGCGTTTGAAATCAATGCAACGAATGCGAGCCTTGGCTGCAATGCCGCAGGGACGGGGCAAGGTACTGCAGAGGTGACCTTGAGTTGGACAACGCCGCATGGCGTCAAGCAACCTTGGCTGATAGAAGTCACTTATCCGAAGTGACTGAGTGAAACCCATCGCCCTTGTCGGCATGCCCGGCGGTGGGAAATCCACCGTCGGGAAACAATTGGCACGCCAGATTGGCGTGCCTTTTGTCGATTCAGACCACGAAATCGAGCAGCGCATCGGTGGGTCGATCAAGCAGTTTTTCGAACAGCAGGGCGAAGAAGCTTTTCGCGATCTCGAGACTGAAACGATCGCTGAGCTGATCGCGCGCCCAGGTGATTGCGTGTTGGCGACGGGAGGCGGCGCGGTGCTGCGTGAGCGCAACCGGCAAATGCTTCACGAGGGGGCGACGGTGCTTTACCTGCGTTCGACGCCCGAAGACCTCTTTCGCCGCCTTCGTCATGACACGACCCGGCCACTGTTGCAGGTGAAGGATCCGCTCGCGAAGCTGCGCGAACTGCATCAGCAGCGCGACCCGCTGTATCGCCGCTGTGCCCATTTCGTGCTGGAAAGCGCGAGGCCGTCAGTGCATGCGCTGGTCAACATGGCGTTGATGCAGCTTGAGCTGGCAGGGTTGCTGGACCCGGCTCGGGTGGTGGCTACCGTCGGCGCCGAGCCGCAGTGAGGGCGGCAAGCGCAGAGCCTGCGGCAGGGCGGCCCGTACACTCGATGCATGCCAGTTTCTGACACCGTTCACATCCAGCTGCCCGGCGACCGACGCTACGAAATCCGAATCGGCGCGGGGCTGCTGGACAGCTCCGATGCCTGGCATGGCCTACCCCGGGCGGCAGCTGCGGTCATCGTCAGCAACGAGACGGTGGCACCGCTGTACGCCGGGCGGCTACGCGAGCGCTTGCAGCAGGTCTATGGGCGTGTGGATTTGGTGGTGCTGCCGGATGGCGAGCAGCACAAGGGCTGGGAGAGCCTGAACCGCATCTGCGACCACCTGCTGGGGGCGGCGATGGACCGCAAGACGGTGCTGTTCGCCCTGGGTGGCGGTGTCATCGGGGACATGACGGGCTTCGCGGCGGCCATCTACATGCGTGGCGTGCCCTTTGTGCAGGTGCCGACGACGTTGCTGGCCCAAGTCGATTCGTCCGTGGGCGGCAAGACGGCCATCAACCATCCGCTGGGCAAGAACATGCTGGGCGCGTTCTATCAGCCCGAGCGAGTCATCGCCGATCTCGACACGCTCGATACGCTGCCTGACCGCGAATTGCGGGCCGGGCTTGCAGAGGTCATCAAGTACGGGCCCATTGCCGATGCGTTGTTCCTGGATTGGATCGACGCCAATCTCGACGCACTGCTGGCTCGCGACAAGGGCGTGCTGGCGCATGCCGTTCGGCGCAGTTGCGAGATCAAGGCGCTGGTCGTTGGCCAGGATGAGCGCGAGCAGGGCCTGCGCGCTATCCTGAACTTCGGTCACACCTTCGGCCACGCCATCGAGGCCGGGCTGGGTTACGGGGCCTGGCTGCATGGCGAAGCGGTCGCTTGCGGCATGGTGCTCGCGGCAGACTTGTCGCACCGGCTCGGGCTGGTGCCGGCGGACGCGGTGTTGCGGCTGCGCGCGTTGATCGAGCGGGCCGGGCTGCCGCTGCGGCCGCCACAACTGGGCGTCGATCGCTATCTGCAGCTGATGCGGGTGGACAAGAAGGCCGAGGCGGGTGCCATCCGGTTTGTGCTGCTCGAAGCGGTGGGGCGGGCCGGCTTGCATGCCGTGCCCGATGCCGTCATCGCCGAGGTGCTTCAGGCCCACGGAGCCGCCTGATGGCGTCAACGGTGCGGCCGGCTTACGCGGCGGACTCCGCACGCAGCCGCGGTCGGCGCCTTGCCGAACCCGCAGCGCCCACGCGCAGCGAGTTCCAGCGAGACCGGGATCGCATCATTCACAGCACTGCCTTCCGGCGGCTGGTCTACAAAACCCAGGTCTTCCTGAATCACGAGGGCGACCTGTTCCGAACGCGGTTGACCCATTCACTGGAAGTCGCGCAGCTGGGGCGCTCCATTGGGCGCAGCCTGGGGCTGGACGAGGATCTGGTGGAGGCGGTGGCGCTGGCCCACGACCTGGGCCATACGCCATTCGGGCACGCGGGGCAGGATGTGCTGGACGACTGCATGCGCGATCACGGTGGCTTTGAGCACAACCTGCAGTCGCTGCGTGTTGTCGATAGCCTGGAGCAGCGTTATGCCGCATTCGATGGCCTGAACCTGTGCTTCGAGACCCGGGAAGGCATCCTCAAGCACTGCTCGAGGCGCAATGCCGAGTTGATCGAGGCGTCGGAGCCTGGCGGCATCGCAACCCGTTTCCTGCACGGCGGGCAGCCCAGCCTGGAGGCGCAGCTTTGCAATCTGGCTGACGAGGTGGCCTACAACGCGCATGACGTGGACGACGGTGTGCGCTCGGGTCTCATCGAGCTGGAGCAATTGCTGGAGGTGGATCTTGTTCGCGAGCACTGGCGCGACGCGTTGGCCGCCTACCCGCAGCTGAGCGGCAAGCGCCTGCTGTTCGAGACCATTCGGCGAATGCTGTCGGCGCAGGTGTACGACATCATCGACACCACGCGTGCGGCGCTCGACGATGCCGCGCCTGTCGATGTGCGAGCCGTGCGCGGCATGGACAAGCCACTGCTTCGCTTCAGTGCCGACATGCGCGCCCGCAGCACGGCGCTAAAGCGATTTTTGTTTGCCAACCTCTACCGCCATCCCCAGGTGCAGGCGACTCGCGGGCGTGCAGAGGAGGTGCTGCGCGACATCTTTGAGGCCTACGCAGCAGACGCCACGCAGTTGCCGGCGGACTTCGCTGGGCGCTCGGATCGGGAGCGCGCTTGTGCGGACTACATCGCCGGCATGACCGACCGCTTCGCGATTCGCGAGCACCGCCGTTTGACGGGGAAGATGTTGTTCTGAAATTGGGGTCGGAGTCGACTATGCTGAACCCATCTCCCGATGGGAGCATCAAGGACAAGCATGGCCCGACTACCGCGACTGATCCTGCCCGGTCACCCTCACCACGTGATCCTGCGGGGCAACAACCGCCAGGCGATCTTTTTCAGTGATCACGATCGGGAGCATCTGCTCGCGACATTGGGCGAGGCAGTCGCGCAGTACCGGGTGGCACTGCACGCCTATGTGCTGATGGATAACCATCTGCACCTCTTGCTGACGCCTCCCAGCGCGGACGCGTTGAGCCGCATGATGCAGTCGCTGGGGCGCCGCTATGTCGGTTGGTTCAATGCGCGGCACGGGCGGACAGGCACGCTCTGGGAAGGGCGCTTTCGAGCGGGTGTGATCGAGGGAGAGCGTCATCTGCTGGCCTGCATGCGCTACATCGAGTTGAACCCCGTCCGCGCAGCCTTGTGCGTCGAGCCGGCGCAATGGCCGTGGTCCAGCGCGGCACATCACCTTGGGCTGGCGCGCAATGTGCTCGTCACGGAGCACGAGATGTACTGGCAACTCGGCAACACACCGTTCGAGCGGGAGCATGCCTACCGCGAATTCCTGTCACAGGGTGTCGCTTCATCGGAACAGCGGCAATTCACCGAAGCCGTGCTGCGCGGGAGGCCCGTCGCGAGCGACGCGTTTTTGAAGCCCCTGGCGCAGGATCATGAGGCAGTGGTCGTGCGCCGGCCGCGTGGCCGGCCGCGCAAAGCCGAAGATCCGTCGGCAGCACCTTGACTATGGCCCCAATTTAATTTGCTTGTTGATCAGTGTATTGAAAATGCGAATCTGACCCCATTTTAATTGCGTTGCGATTCAATTCGTGCTGCATTACGCTTCGCCTCTGTCGTGATCCAAGGAGGCCGCCATGAGCCATGCTGCGCAGATTCAGTCCGAAATCCAAGACCTTGCCGCGCACGGGCTGTACCGGCCGGCGAATGAGAAGGACGCTTGCGGCCTGGGTTTCGTGGCTCATATCAAGGGCCAGAAGGCGCACAACATCGTCCAGCAGGGCTTGAAGATTCTCGAGAACCTGGACCACCGTGGCGCCGTGGGTGCCGACAAGCTCATGGGCGACGGTGCCGGCATCCTGATCCAGATTCCGGACGAGTTCTATCGCGAGGAGATGGCGCGCCAGGGCATCAGCCTGCCGCCGCCCGGCGAATACGGTGTCGGCATGATCTTCCTGCCCAAGGAGCATGCGTCGCGCCTGGCCTGCGAGCAGGAACTCGCTCGCGCCATCAAGGCCGAAGGCCAGGTGCTGATCGGCTGGCGCGACGTGCCGGTGGACCGCGACATGCCGATGTCGCCCACCGTGCGCGAAAAAGAGCCGGTGATCCGCCAGATCTTCATCGGCCGTGGCCCGGACATCATCGTGCCCGACGCGCTGGAGCGAAAGCTCTACGTCATCCGCAAGACGGCGTCCAGCGCCATTCAGGCGCTCAAGCTGACGCACAGCCGCGAGTACTACGTGCCCAGCATGAGCTGCCGCACGGTCATCTACAAGGGCTTGCTGCTGGCCGACCAGGTCGGCAAGTACTACCAGGACCTGGCCGACCCGCGCGTTGTCTCGGCCATCGCGCTGGTGCACCAGCGCTTCTCGACCAACACCTTCCCGGAGTGGCCGCTGGCTCATCCGTACCGCATGGTCTGCCACAACGGCGAGATCAACACGGTCAAGGGCAACTTCAACTGGATGCGTGCGCGTGAGGGCGTCATGAAGTCGCCCGTGCTGGGCGACGACCTGAAGAAGCTCTACCCGATCAGCTTCGAGCACCAGTCCGACACGGCCACCTTCGACAACGCCCTCGAACTGCTGACGATGAGCGGCTATCCGCTCGCGCACGCGGCCATGATGATGATCCCGGAGGCCTGGGAGCAGCACGAAGGCATGGACGAGCGTCGCCGCGCCTTCTACGAGTACCACGCCGCGATGATGGAGCCGTGGGACGGCCCCGCCGCCATGGCGTTCACCGATGGCCGCCAGGTCTGCGCTGCGCTGGACCGCAACGGCCTGCGCCCGGCCCGTTACTGCATCACCGACGACGACTTGGTCGTCATGGCCTCCGAGTCGGGCGTGCTGCCCATTCCGGAGAGCAAGATCGTCAAGAAGTGGCGGCTGCAGCCCGGCAAGATGTTCCTGATCGACCTGGAGCAGGGCCGCATCGTCGATGACGAGGAGCTGAAGAACCAGTTCGCCAACGCGCGCCCCTATCGCCAGTGGATCGAGAACGTCCGCGTCAAGCTCGATGACATCGAGATTCCGGAGATCCAGCGCCCCGCGTTCGCAACGCCGCTGCTGGAGCGCCAGCAGGCCTTCGGCACGACGCAGGAAGACATCAAGTTCCTGCTCGCCCCCATGGCCGCCAACGGCGAGGAGGGCATCGGTTCCATGGGCAACGACTCGCCGCTGGCGGTGCTGTCCAACAAGAACAAGCCGCTCTACAACTACTTCAAGCAGTTGTTTGCCCAGGTCACGAACCCGCCGATCGATCCGATCCGCGAGAGCATCGTGATGTCGCTGAACAGCTTCATCGGCCCCAAGCCCAACCTGCTGGACATCAACGCCGTCAACCCGCCGATGCGGCTGGAAGTCAGCCAGCCGGTGCTGGACTTCGACGACATGGCGCGGCTGCGCGGCATCGAGGCGCCCACGCACGGCAAGTTCAAGTCCAGCGAGCTGGACATCACCTACCCGCGCGAGTGGGGCCGTGAAGGCGTGGAGGCCCAACTGGCTTCGCTGTGCGCGTCGGCGGTGGATGCCATCCGCTCGGGCCACAACATCCTCATCATCACGGACCGCGCCGTCAGCGCCGACCGTGTGGCCATCCCCGCGCTGCTGGCCCTGTCCGCCGTTCACCATCATCTGGTGCGTGAAGGCCTGCGCACGACGGCTGGCCTGGTCGTCGAGACCGGCACGGCGCGCGAGGTGCATCACTTCGCCGTGCTGGCCGGTTATGGCGCCGAAGCCGTTCACCCCTACCTGGCGCTCGAAACGCTGGAGGCCATGGGCGACGAACTGCCGGCCAAGCTGACGGCCGAGCAAGCCCGCTACAACTACATCAAGGCCGTGGGCAAGGGTCTGTCCAAGATCATGTCCAAGATGGGCATCTCGACCTACATGTCCTACTGCGGCGCGCAGATCTTCGAGGCCATCGGCCTGAAGGCGGACTTCGTCGAGAAGTACTTCCGCGGCACGGCCACGCAAGTGGGCGGCATCGGCGTGTTCGAGGTGGCCGAAGAGGCCATCCGCATGCACGAGGCCGCCTTCGGCGACGACCCGCTGCTGGAGACCATGCTGGACGCTGGCGGCGAGTACGCCTGGCGCACCCGCGGCGAAGACCACATGTGGACGCCCGACGCCATCGCCAAACTGCAGCACAGCGCGCGCAGTGGCAAGTTCGAGACCTACAAGGACTACGCGCAGATCATCAACGACCAGAGCAAGCGCCACATGACGCTGCGCGGTCTGTTCGAGTTCAAGTTCGACCCGGCCAAGGCCGTGCCGCTGGAAGAGGTCGAGCCGGCCGCCGAGATCGTCAAGCGCTTCGCCACCGGCGCCATGTCGCTGGGCTCCATTTCCACCGAAGCCCATGCGACCCTGGCCGTCGCGATGAACCGCATCGGCGGCAAAAGCAACACGGGCGAAGGCGGCGAGGACCCGGCCCGTTATCGCAACGAACTCAAGGGCATCAAGATCGTCGGCGGCAGCAAGGTCGGCGATGTGCTGGGCCACCAGATCATGGCGGCCGACTACGAGCTGAAGGACGGGGACTCGCTGCGCTCCAAGATCAAGCAGGTCGCGTCGGGCCGCTTCGGGGTCACCACCGAATACCTGGTCAGCGCCGACCAGATCCAGATCAAGATGGCCCAGGGTGCCAAGCCCGGCGAGGGCGGCCAGCTGCCCGGCGGCAAGGTGAGCGACTACATCGGCTTCCTGCGCCACTCCGTGCCTGGCGTGGGCCTCATCAGCCCGCCGCCGCACCACGACATCTATTCCATCGAAGACCTGGCGCAGCTCATTCACGACCTGAAGAACGTCAACCCGCGGGCCGACGTGTCGGTCAAGCTGGTGTCGGAAGTGGGCGTGGGCACCATCGCCACGGGTGTGGCCAAGTGCAAGGCCGACCACATCGTCATCGCCGGCCACGACGGCGGCACGGGCGCGTCGCCCTGGTCGTCCATCAAGCACTGCGGGACGCCGTGGGAGCTGGGCCTGGCCGAGACGCAGCAGACGCTGGTCGTCAACCGCCTGCGCGGCCGTGTGCGCGTGCAGGCCGACGGCCAGATGAAGACCGGCCGCGACGTCGTCATCGGCGCGCTGCTGGGGGCCGACGAGTTCGGCTTCGCCACCGCGCCGCTGGTGGCCGAGGGCTGCATCATGATGCGCAAGTGCCACCTGAACACCTGCCCGGTGGGTGTGGCCACGCAAGACCCGGTGCTGCGCAAGAAGTTCACCGGCCGCCCCGAGCACGTCGTCAACTACTTCTTCTTCGTCGCTGAAGAGGCGCGCCAGATCATGGCCCAGCTCGGCGTGCGCAAGTTCGACGAGCTGATCGGCCGCTCTGACTGGCTGGACACCAGGAAGGCCATCTCGCACTGGAAGGCCAAGGGCCTGGAGTTCGGCCGCATCTTCCACCGCCCGAACGTGCCGGCCGATGTGGCCCGCATCCACAACGACGTGCAAGACCACGGCCTGGACCGCGCGCTCGACGTCAAGCTCATCGAGAAGTGCCTACCCGCCTTCGAGAAGGGCGAGAAGGTGCAGTTCATGCAGGAGGTGACCAACGTGCGCCGCTCGGTCGGGGCGCGCCTGTCCGGTGAACTCATCCGCCGCAAGCCCGAGGGGCTGCCCGATCACACCATCTTCATCCAGATGGAAGGCACGGGCGGCCAGAGCTTCGGCGCCTTCCTGGCGCAGGGCATCTCGTTCTACCTGATCGGTGACGCCAACGACTACACCGGCAAGGGGCTGTCGGGCGGCCGTATCGTCGTGCGCCCCAGCATCGACTTCCGCGGCGATGCAACCAAGAACATCATCGTCGGCAACACCGCGCTGATCGGCGCGACGCGCGGTGAGGCCTTCTTCCGTGGCGTGGCGGGCGAGCGCTTCGCGGTGCGCCTGTCGGGCGCCACGGCGGTCGTCGAAGGCACGGGCGACCACGGCTGCGAGTACATGACCGGCGGCACCGTGGCCGTGCTGGGCAAGACCGGTCGCAACTTCGCTGCCGGCATGAGCGGCGGCATCGCCTACGTGTTCGACGAGGACGGCCACTTCGCCAAGCGCTGCAACACCAGCATGGTCACGCTCGAAAAGCTGCAGACCTCGCAAGAGCAGGAGGCCGGTGTCGACAAGGCCATCTGGCACCGCACCAAGGGCGTGGACGGCCTGGACCGCGAGCCGCAGACCGACGAGGCCATCCTGAAGAAGCTGCTGGAAGACCACCACCGCTGGACCGGCAGCCAGCGCGCGCGGGACATCCTCGACCACTGGGCCGACTCGCGCGCCAAGTTCATCAAGGTGTTCCCGAACGAATACCGCCGTGCCCTGGGTGAGCTGAACGCCGCCAAGGAAGCCGCCACCACCATCGCCCAGGCCAAGGCGCCTGCGGCCGCCAAGGTCTAAGGAGAAGAAGCATGGGGAAAGTCACCGGCTTCCTGGAGTACGAGCGTCTGGAAGAGGGCTACGAGCCCGTCACCGCTCGCGTCAAGAACTACAAGGAATTCGTCATCGGGCTGAACGTTGATCAGGCCAAGCAGCAGGGTGCCCGCTGCATGGACTGCGGCACGCCGTTCTGCAACAACGGCTGCCCGGTCAACAACGTGATCCCGGACTTCAACGACCTGGTCTACAAGGG
Source organism: Pelomonas nitida (assembly GCF_043555975.1). Lineage (NCBI taxonomy): Bacteria > Pseudomonadati > Pseudomonadota > Betaproteobacteria > Burkholderiales > Sphaerotilaceae > Roseateles > Pelomonas nitida. The sequence continues at coordinate 141,704 of NZ_JBIGIA010000001.1, forward strand.
CCGCCCTGAAGACTGGAAGCACGCGATCACGGTGCTGCACAGCACCAACAACTTCCCCGAGTTCACCGGCCGCATCTGCCCCGCGCCCTGCGAGGCGGCCTGCACGCTGAACGTCAATGACGACGCGGTGGGCATCAAGTCCATCGAGCACGCCATCATCGACCGTGCCTGGGCGGAGGGCTGGGTCAAGCCGCAGCCTCCCAAGCACAAGACCGGCAAGACCGTTGCCATCGTCGGCGGCGGCCCGGCGGGTCTGGCGGCGGCGCAGCAACTCGCGCGCGCAGGGCACAGCGTCACGGTGTTCGAGAAGAACGACCGCGTGGGCGGCCTGCTGCGCTACGGCATCCCGGACTTCAAGATGGAGAAGTCGCACATCGACCGCCGCGTCGAGCAGATGAAGGCCGAGGGCGTCGAGTTCCGCACCGGCGTGCTGGTTGCGGCGCTGCCGGAGGGATCCAAGGTCACCAACTGGGCCAAGGAAACCATCTCGGCCGACGACCTGAAGGCCCAGTTCGACGCCGTGCTGCTGACCGGTGGCGCCGAGCAGTCGCGCGACCTGCCCGTGCCGGGGCGTGACCTGGCCGGCGTGCATTTCGCGATGGAATTCCTGCCGCAGCAGAACAAGGTCAACGCCGGCGACAAGCTCAAGAACCAGATCCGTGCCGACGGCAAGCACGTCATCGTCATCGGCGGTGGCGACACGGGCTCCGACTGCGTGGGCACCAGCAATCGCCATGGCGCCAAGAGCGTCGTGCAGTTCGAACTGATGCCCCAGCCTCCCGAAGTGGAAGACCGCCCGCTGACCTGGCCCTACTGGCCGATCAAGCTGCGCACCTCGTCCAGCCATGAAGAAGGCTGCGAGCGCGAGTTCGCCATTGCCACCAAGGAATTCATCGGCGAAAAGGGCAAGCTCACCGGCGTCAAGACCGTGCGCCTGAAGTGGGAAGGCGGCCGCATGACCGAAGTCGAGGGCAGCGAGCAGATCCTCAAGGCCGACCTGGCCTTCCTGGCCATGGGCTTCGTGTCGCCTGTCGCCACCATCCTCGACGCGTTTGGCATCGACAAGGATGCGCGCGGCAACGGCAAGGTGAGCACCGAAGGCTCCGCAGCCTACAAGACCAATGTGGACAAGGTCTTCGCCGCCGGCGACATGCGCCGTGGCCAGAGCCTGGTGGTCTGGGCCATCCGCGAGGGCCGCCAGGCCGCCAAGGCGGTGGACGAGTTCCTGATGGGGGCCAGCAGCCTGCCTCGCTAGGGCGCCAGGCGAGCATCGCTCGCGCTACCACTCGATCACACGCGGCCCTGGTGGCCGCGTTTTCTTTTTTGCGCGCGCGAGCTGCCACGTCGACTCTGGCGCCGCCGAGCAATTGCTTACCTTTGGGCGCCGTTCGTCGCGGCCGGGTTCGCGTCCGTCGAGAGGGGCAGCAGGCCTGCGGCGTTTGCACGATATTTCATCTCGCCAGTGCCGAGAATCTGCGTCTCCAACCGTTTGCAGTCGCACTGGCAGGTGCTTGCCGCGCCGTCGACGTTCTACAGGATCCGCCCATGCCCCGACTCTCGCGCCTTGCCCCGCAACGTGGTTTCACACTGATCGAACTGATGATCACCGTGGCCATCGTCGCCATCCTGGCAGCCGTGGCCATTCCCGCCTATGGCGACTACGTGCGCCGCGGTTCGCTGACCGAGGCGTTCTCGCAGCTGGCCGACTACCGCGTGAAGATGGAGCAGTACTACCAGGACAACCGCAACTACGGCTCGACGGACTGCGTCGACGGCACCGCCGCGCCAAGCTGGAAGACGTTTGCACCGACGGGGGCGAAGTACTTCGACTACGGGTGTGCGGTGGCCGGCAGTGGCCAGGAGTACACGGTGACCGCCACGGGCAAGACCGGCACGGTGGCGGCGGGCCACATCTTCACGATCAACCAGAACAACGTGCAGGCCACGACGAAGTTCAAAGGCACGACCGTGAGTCAGTCCTGCTGGCTGGTGAAGAGCGCAACATGCAGCTGACGTCCACCATGAAGCGGCCTGCCGGCCGTGGCGTCACGCTGGTCGAGCTGATCGTCGTGGTGGTCCTGGTGTCGATGCTGCTCGCCTTGGCCATGCCCAGCGCCACTGCGTGGATGCGCAACACGCAGATCCGCAATGTCGCCACCGCCATCCAGAACGGCCTGCAGCGTGCTCGCGTCGAAGCCATGCGCCGCAACACCAATGTGCAGTTTTCGCTGGTGTCGCTGACCGACCGCGCGGTCATGGACAACAGCTGCGCGTTGTCCGCCGCCGGTGCCTCCTGGGTGGTGAGCCTGGACAGCCCGCAGACGAAGTGCGGTGTCGCCATCGGTGACACCACCACGCCACGCATCCTCGATCTCAAGGCGGCGGGCGGCGGCAGCGCCCAGGCCACGGTCGAGGCCAAGGACTCGGCAGGCACTGCGGCATCCACCGTGCTGTTCGACGGGTTTGGTCGCGTGGTGAATGGCAGTGGCATAGCCACCATCGATGTTCAGAGCAGCGTGACCGGCAGCGAATACCGCGCGCTGCGCATCGCCATCGGCACGGGCGGCACCATCCGCATGTGCGAGCCGGCCGTGACTGCCACGACCGACCCGCGCGCCTGCTGAGCGGCTCTTGGGTATGGACGGAGTTCCCGAAATGAATGCAACCCTTGCCGCTCGACCGCTGCGGCGCCGCCGCAGCGCCGGCTTCGCGATGTTCGAGGCGCTCATCGCGCTGTTGATCTGCTCCATGGGCATCCTGGGTGTCGTGGGCTTGCAGAGCGCCATGACGCGGGCGCAGACCTCCGCGACCTTCCGTGCCGAGGCCTCGTTCCTGGCGCAGCAGCTCATCGGCGTGATGTGGACGGATCGCGCCAACCTGGCCCAGTACGACTCCAACTCCTGCGGCACGGCCTGCGTCGACTGGGATGCGCGCGTGGCCGCCCGTCTGCCGGGCGGGGCGTCGACCGTCACGGTCAATGCCGCCACCGGCGCGGTCGCCATCGAGATCCGCTGGACTCAGGCGGGCGAGTCGACCAACCGTTACACGACGGCCGTGTCCATCAACTGAGGCAGAGAGCCGTGATTGCAACGTTGAACAATCCTCGCCCGAGCGCTCCGCTGCGCGCGGCCTGCCTGCGGGGCGTGACGCTGATCGAGCTGATGATCGGCATGCTGCTGGGCATCATCGTGGTGCTCGTGGTGGCTCAGGTGCTGTCGTTCGCCGAGGGGTACAAGCGTGCCACCACGAGTGGCGCCGATGCCCAGGTGAACGGCTCGCTGGCGCTGTATACGCTGCAGCGCGAGATCCAGATGTCGGGCTATGGCCTGATCAATCAGCTGTCGTCGCTGGGCTGCCCCGTGCAGGCCAACCACACGAGTACCGGCGCCGCCTCCTGGACATTGGCGCCCGTGGTCATCGCGGCCGGCGCCAATGACGCCCCCGACAGCCTGACCGTGATGTACTCCAGCCGGCCCTATTCCGTCCCGGCCGTGGTCAGCGTCGATCACCCGACGACGCTGGACCGCTTCACCGTCCGGTCCGCTGTGGGCATCGCCGCGGGTGACATGGTGATCGTGACGCCGAGCGCCTATAACGCAACGAACTGGTGCGGTGCCTACGTCGTCACCCAGCTGCCCGGTTCCGGTCAGCTCGTTCATGGCCAGTCGCCTTGGAATACAGGCGCCACGGTGTCGCCGGCCGGTGGATACCCGTCGGGCTCGCTGCTGGTCAACGCGGGGCAGTTGGTGCGCCGGACGTTCTCTTTGACCGCCGATTACGACCTGCAGCAGCAGACGCTGAACCTGACGTCGGGAGGGGTGGATGCGCAGGACCTCTTTGCGCAGATCGTCAACATGCGGGCGCTGTACGGCAAGGACACCAATGGCGACGGCGTCGTCGACAGCTATGACCGTGTGACGCCCACCACCAACGCAGGCTGGCAGCAAGTGCGATCGGTGCGCATTGCGCTGGTGTCGCGCAGCAACGCCTACCAGAAGGACGAGGTGACGCAGGCGTCGCCGCAGTGGGATGTCGGCACGTCCACGAGCGTTACCGGCAGCGCGACTTGCGGCAGCAGCAAATGCCTGACGTTGAAGGTCGACTCGGTGTCGGACTGGAAGCACTACCGCTACTCGGTGTCCGAGGTCACGGTTCCATTGCGCAATGTGATCTGGGGAATCTGAGATGTTTGATCGTCAAATCGTCAGGGGTGCGCAGCGCAGCGCGGCGCACGGCGCTCAGCGCGGCATCTCGCTGCTGTTCGCGCTGATGGCGCTGGTCGTGATCTCGCTCGCGGCCGTGGCACTCGTGCGTTCGGTTGACACCAGTTCATTGGTCATCGGCAATCTCGGCTTCAAGCAGGATGCGACCGCTGCGGCCAGCCAGGCCGCCGAGCAGGCGGTGACCTACCTGAACGCGGCAGCGCCGGCGACCTTGGAGCAGGATGTCATCGCATCGGGCTATTACGCGGCCAGCCGCGATGCGCTGGACGTGACCGGGCAGCGGTCCACCAGCGCCAGCCGTGATGTGGTCGATTGGAACCAGGATGGCTGCAAGCTGTATGCCACCGGCACCTACGCGAATTGCGTCAAGCCGGTGAACACCGAAATCAGCCTGAACAGCGGCGCCAACAAGGCCCGCTACATCATCACCCGCCTGTGTTCGGCCGTTGGTGCGCCGTCCGCCGTGGACTGCGCGACACCGCTGGGATCCGCGCTGACGGGTGGCGGCAACAAGGGCGCGGTGGACTACAGCCACGGCAAGGCGGACGTCAAGGTCGTCAACGCCCAGTACTACCGCATCGTCGTGCGTTCGACCAGTGCGCGAGGCACGGTCTCGTTCACCGAAACCATGGTCCAGCGCTGAGACATTGGAGCAAGCATGAACATCTCTCGCGATTTGAACCGCATCGCTCGGGCCGCCATGGCGCTGTGTGCCTTGGTGGCCGGCGCTTCCCACGCTGCGATTGCCGATATTTCCAACAGCCCCTTGGCCACGCAGGCCGATGGCACGCTGGTGCGCAGCAACGTCATGTTCATCCTGGACGATTCCGGATCGATGGGTAGCAACTATCTGCCCGATAACGCGCCGCGATCGGACGTTTGCTTTGGGTCCAACGACCGCAATCTGATCTTCTACGATCCGAGTCGCATTTATTCGCCGCCGCTTACCGCCGCCGGCAAATCCATGCCCGATGCGAGCTTCACGGCCGCCTGGACCGATGGGTACAACACCAGTGCCGGCACGGTGAACCTGTCCAACAACAACCCGGAGACGCCCAAGATCTCCAACGAGAGATTCCTGTGGGCTGTGCGCAAAGCCACGGCCTCCAGCACTTCTTGCAATGCGAGTGATTTCACGATCACCCGGGTCACCAATGCTCTGACCGACACGGAGAAGAAGAACTACGCCAACTGGTTTTCCTACTACCGCACACGCATGCTGGCGATCCGCGCCGGCGCGGGTTTTGCGTTTGCCAAGATTGACCCGTCGCGGTTCCGCGTCGGCTTCTCGAAGATCAGCGAATACAGCAACGGTGGCGCAGACGGCACCGGGTTCCTGAACGTGCGCAATTACGACGGCGGAACCCAGAAGGCGGACTTTTTCTCGCGCCTCTATTCCACGTCGGGCACCAGCACCACGCCTTTGCGCCCGGCCTTGGCTCGTGCGGGGCGATATTTCGCCAACAAGCTCAGTGGCCAGACCGATCCGATCCAGTACGCCTGCCAGCGCAACTACACCATCCTGTCGACGGACGGCTACTGGAACGAAGACAGCATCACGCACAAGGACCTGAACGGGAAGACGGGTGTCGGCAACACCGACGCCGGCACCGGGATCGCACGGCCGATGCGTGACGAGGGCAACAAAGGTGCTGGCTATGCCGATACGCTGGCCGACGTGGCGCAGTACTACTACGTGAACGACCTGCGCACCTCGGCGTTGAACAACTGCAGCGGCGCGGAGCCCGGCCAGGACGTGTGTGAAAAGGAAACGGCTCCTCAGCGCAAGGATGGCGCCAAGGGCCAGTTCATGACGACGTTCACCATGGGCCTGGGCTTGAACGGCACCTTGACCTATGACAAGGACTACGAGACGCAGACGAGCGGCGACTTTGTCGCCCTCAAGAACGGAACCAAGGTCTGGCCCCAGCCTGTCTCCAACACGATCACGGCGGTGGACGACCTGTGGCACGCGGCGGTGAACGGGCGCGGTACTTATTACAGCGCAAAGAATTCCACCGACATGGCCGACAGCCTGGCCGCTGCGCTGGCCGCGATCGACAAGCAGGCCGGTAGCGGCGCGGCCGCCGCGACCAGCTCGCTGACACCCACGTCCGGTGACGACTGGCTGTTCGTCCCGTCCTACAACACGAACAGCTGGGACGGCACGGTCACGGCCTACAAGGTGCTGCCGGCAACGGGGGCGGTGACTGGGGCTGCCGTGTGGTCATCGGCGGACCGCCTCAAAGGCCAGACCTCCAGAAAGATCCTGTTCAAGAGCGGCAACTCGCTGGTTGAATTCACCAAGGCCAACCTGAGCACGGCCGGCCTGTTGACCCAGTTCGACGGGCTGTGCACGACGGGTGCGGAAAAGCTGAGCCAGTGCACCAAGCTCACGACCAACGCCAAGGCGAATGCCACATCCGACAACCTGATCGCCTTCCTGCGCGGCGGCAGCACTTACGAACAGAGTGCTGCGAGCGCCGACGACAAGGTGTTCCGCACCCGTGTGAGCCCCATGGGGGATATCGTCAATAGCGGGCCGATCTATGTCCGCAAGTCGCCGCTGCAATACACCGAGAACAACCACGCTGCCTACGTCGCGACAACCAAGAGCGAGGCCGATAAGCGTGGTTATGGCGTTCTGTATGTCGGCGCCAACGACGGCATGCTGCATGCGATCAAGGTCGCTGACAGCACCACGGACACCACCGGCGGGACCGAGCTGTGGGCCTATGTGCCGTCGATGGTGATGGCCAACATGTACCGCCTGGCGGATGTCAACTACGAAACCAACCATCGCCCGTTCGTCGATGCGCCGCCCATTGTGTCGGACGTGTTCGATGGCACTAACTGGCGCACCATCCTGATCGGCGGCCTCGGCAACGGTGGGCGTGGCTATTACGCGCTCGACATCACCGATCCTGCATCCCCGACGCCGCTCTGGGAGTTCACGAACGACAACCTCGGCTACACCTTCGGCAACCCCGTCGTGACGAAGAACAAGGCGGGCACCTGGGTGGTGTTGTTCTCGTCGGGCTACAACAACGTCAACCCGGGCGACGGAAACGGTCGCCTCTACGTCGTGAATGCCCTCACGGGGGCGCGCATCGGCAGCGAGATCGCCACAAAGATCGGCACGGCCAACGCAGGCTCTACCGGCACGCCGAGCAATCTGGGCCGCATCAATGCCTGGGTTGATGACGACAAGTTGGGTGTCGCATCGCGTGTGTATGGCGGCGATATGTTGGGCAATATCTGGCGCTTCGACTTCGACGACAACGTGGCCCCCAGTGGCAACGAAGCCGTGCTGCTGGGGCAGACGGCTGGCAGCACCCAGCCCATCACGACCCGGCCTGTGCTGACCGAGATCGTCAGCGGCAACTACAAGTACTCGGTCATCTCGGTGGGGACCGGGCGCTACCTGGGCGTGCCCGACGTGGGCGACAAATCGGTGCAGTCGATCTACACGTTCAAGGATGAACTCGGCACCACCGGGCTGGGTGCGCTGCGCGCCAGTACGTCCGGCATGGTCAAGCAAACCTTGGCGGCGGATCGCAGCGGGCTGGCCAATGGGTCGACCGTGGACTGGGCGGTCAACAAGGGCTGGTACGTGGACCTGAGCTTGACCCCGGGCGAGCGTGTCAACGTCGACTTCGATCAACAGCTCAACCAGTTGATCGTGGCCAGCAACATCCCGACGCCCACCGTCTGCTCACCGGGCGGTACATCGTGGCTGTACTTCCTCGATGTGGGAACCGGCAAGCCGCTGAAGTCTTACTTCAGCAGCGTGATGACGGTCGGGGTGACCGTGTTTTTGACCTCCGGCGGTACGGTGGGGGCTCAGGCCGTGAAGTCTGACAAGACCATCACGCCTTACATGGGTGCCGAAAACACCGGCGCACCGGCGGGCACGCTGCGTCGTACGTCGTGGCGCGAACTGGTGAACTGAGGACGAACACGCGCCGCCAGGGGCCCGGCGGCGTGCCGCTGCTGTGCCTGGTTGGCGCCCTGGCCGGGCACGTCGCGATGCTGGTGCTCGGCGCTGAAGAGGCGCACCGTTGGCAGCAAGCGCAGCTGCAGGTGCCGCCGGCCACGGCGCCCCAGTCGGTGACCGTGCGACATCTGGGCCCGGAGCCTGCCGCGATGGCCGCTGCCCGCCAGGCCGTCGACACCCCCCGGATCGTCCATCCGGCGCGGCCGGCCTCTGCGTCGGCCGCGGCCCCGGTGCCCGCCGACGTGCATGACACGGTTGCACCGGTCGCCGCGCCAGTGGTTTATGTGCCGCGTGCGTTGTTGACGGTGCCGCCGGTGGCGCGCAAGTCCGTCCCGCTGGTGTGGCCCGACAGCTGGCCGGCGCAGGCGTCCTACACGGCGGTCCTCAAGCTCTTCCTCGACGAGCAGGGGCAGGTCGAGCGTGTGGAGCCGGACGGCGATCCGGTGTTGCCCGAGCCGCTGTTCGAACAGGCGCGTCAGGCCTTCATGGCCGCAGGTTTCACCCCCGGCGAGTTGAACGGCCAGGCGGTCAAGTCTTGGGTCCGTGTGGAGGTCACGTTTGACAGCGGCCGCCGGCCGCCGGGGCATTGAATCCGCGTCCAGAGCCCGGTCGGTGTTTCCACCTATGATGGCATCTTTGGATTGAAGGGCCTGGCCCTATGTCCCAGCGGCTCATGGCCCCATCGATGGATTCCGCGACATCTCCGCCGGCTCCCCTGATCGAACTGCGCAACGTCAGCGTCGGCTACGGCGACCGGATCATTCTGGATAGCGTCAATCTCACGCTCGAGCGCGGCAAGGTGCTCGCGCTGATTGGCACCTCGGGCGGCGGCAAGACCACGATGCTTCGCCTCTTAGGTCGGCAGTTGCGCCCGCTCTCGGGCCAGGTGCTGTTCGATGGCCAGGATCTCGCGCCGCTGGACCTGGCCGGCCTGTACGCCGTGCGCCGTCGCATGGGCATGCTGTTCCAGTTCGGCGCCCTGTTCACCGACCTCAGCGTTTACGAGAACGTCGCGTTTCCGCTTCGGGAGCACACCGATCTGCCCGAGGCCATGATCCGCGACCTCGTGCTGATGAAGCTCAATGCGGTGGGCCTGCGTGGCGCGCGCGACCTGCTGCCCAGCGAGATTTCGGGCGGCATGGCGCGTCGTGTGGCGCTCGCCCGGGCGATCGCGCTGGACCCCGACCTCGTGCTCTACGACGAGCCGTTTGCGGGCCTGGACCCGATCTCGCTGGGTGTGGCGGCGCGGCTCATCCGCGACCTGAACGACGCCTTGGGGCTCACCAGCGTCATCGTGTCTCATGATTTGCACGAGACCTTCGGCATTGCCGACCAGGTGGCCATGGTGGCCAACGGCCGCGTGGTGGCCCAGGGAACGCCCGATGAACTTCGCCACAGCGACGACCCGCTCGTGCGTCAATTCGTGGGTGCCGAGCCCGATGGGCCGGTTCGCTTCCACCAACCGGCGCGCCCCGTGGCCGAAGATTTCGGGATGACGCCATGATGATGTCGCTGGCCTCCCGCATTGGCGCTGGCGTGCGTCACAACCTGGCCGACGTGGGCGCGGCCGCGCGGCTGTTCGCGAGCCTGCTGGGCCGGCTGCCTCGGGCGCTGCTGCGCTTCGTGCTCGTGCGTGAGCAGATCTACCACCTGGGCAACAAGTCTCTGTCCATCATCGGCGTCTCGGGGCTGTTCGTCGGTTTCGTGCTGGCGCTGCAGGGCTACTACACGCTGCAGCGTTATGGCTCGGCGGAGGCGGTGGGCTTGCTGGTGGCGTTGAGCCTCGTCCGCGAGCTCGGGCCCGTCGTCACCGCGCTGCTGTTCGCCGGGCGGGCCGGTACCTCGCTGACCGCTGAGATCGGCCTGATGAAAGCTGGCGAGCAGTTGACGGCCATGGAGATGATGGCGGTCGACCCCATCCAGCGCGTGCTCGCGCCGCGCTTCCTGGGTGGCTTCATCGCCATGCCCTTGCTGGCCGCCGTCTTTTCCGCCGTTGGCATCATTGGTGGCTGGCTGGTGGCCGTGCCCTTGATCGGCATCGACGCTGGCGCGTTCTGGTCGCAGATGCAAGGCGGCGTGGATGTGTTCAAGGATGTCGGCAACGGCGTCATCAAGAGCCTGGTGTTCGGTGTGACCGTCACCTTCGTTTCGTTGCTGCAGGGATATACCTGCCGGCCGACGCCGGAAGGCGTTTCTGAGGCCACCACCCGCACCGTCGTGCTGTCGTCCCTTGCCGTACTGGCGTTGGACTTCATGCTGACCGCGATGATGTTTTCGATTTGATTGGAGCCAGGGACACCACATGCAAGCCTCTCGACATGACGCCTGGGTGGGCCTTTTCGTGCTGCTGGGCGGCGCGGCGCTGCTCTTCCTGGCGCTGAAGGCCGGTAATTTGCTCAGCCTCAATTTCGACGCCACCTATCAGGTGTCGGCGCGGTTCGACAACATCGGCGGCTTGAAGCCGAACGCCGCCGTGAAGAGCGCCGGCGTCGTCGTCGGCCGGGTCGAGGCCATCACGTTCGATGACAAGACTTTCCAGGCCAAGGTGCTCATCAACCTGAACAAGGCCACCCAGTTCCCCAAGGACAGCTCCGCCAAGATCCTGACGTCGGGTCTGCTGGGCGAGCAGTACATCGGCCTGGAGCCCGGCGCCGACGAGAAGAACCTCGTGGCCGGTGATCTGATCAAGCAGACGCAGAGTGCCGTGGTGCTGGAGAATCTGATCGGCCAGTTCATCAACAGCAAGGCGTCGGACATGGGCAGCACGGGTTCCACAGCGCCGGCCTCCGGGGGCAAACCGTGAGAGGCTGGGCGCGCTGGCTGGCGTTGATGACGCTGGCGCTGGGCTTGGCCGGCTGCCAGACGGTCAAGGGCGTGGGAACGCGCATCGACCGGGCGCTGGACAAGGTGATGGGCTCCAAGGGGCAGCGGCTTGACCCGTGGGAGTCGTGGAACCGCAAGGTCTTCACCTTCAACGAGAAGCTCGACGAGAACGTGATGAAGCCGGTGGCGACGGCTTATTTCGATGTGGTGCCTTCGCCGATCCGCACCGGCATTGACAACTTCTTCGGCAACATCGGCGACGCTTGGTCGGCCGTGAACCTGATGCTGCAGGGGCGTTTCAAGGCCGGCGTGGAGCAGGGCATGCGCTTCGCGGTCAACTCCACGCTGGGCTTGGTGGGGGTGCTGGACATCGCGACCGAGGCTGGTCTGGACAAGAACAGCCAGGACTTCGGCAAGACACTGGGCAAGTGGGGCATGGGCACGGGGGCCTACGTCGTCTGGCCGTTCTTCGGGCCCTCGTCGGTGCGCGACTCGCTCGCCCTGCCGGTGGATTGGCAGGCTTCACCGGGCGTCGTCTTCGACGACGGCAGCAAGAAGGTGGCGCTCACCGGGCTCAACCTGATCAATACGCGGGCCAACTTCCTCCGCGCCGGTGAAATGCTGGAAGGCATTGCGCTGGACAAATACACCTTCTACCGCGACGCCTACCTGCAGCGGCGCGGCAGCTTCGACGATGACGACGAGGTCGAGGTTCTGGTGCCCGGTAGTGCGGCATCGGCACCGGCCGAGCCGGCTGTTGCGGCCTCGGCACCCCCACCGCCGGCGGCAGCTTCCGCGCCCCAGCCTGCGGCGTCGGAGCCCGTTGAGGCCGCGGCCGCCGAACCTCCAGCCTCCGCCGCTTCGCGGTGAACCGATTGCGGGGCTGGTGCGTTGAAAACCGGTCCCTGTTCAGAGAAAGCGACACCATGACCTTGATGACTTCCCTGCGCCGCCGAGTTTTCGTCGCCGCCACCGTGGCCACGCTGAGCTTGGGCTTTGTGCATGCAGCCCACGCGGTCGATGGCAGCGCACCGGACCAACTGATCCGCAGCCTCTCCATCGAAGTCCTGGAAACGGTCAAGTCCGACAAGGACATCCAGGCTGGCAACATCGGCAAGATCATTGCGCTGGTGGAAGCCAAGGTCATGCCCCACGTCAACTTCCAGCGCATGACGGCCTCCGCCGTCGGCCGTTTTTGGCGGCAGGCCACACCTGAGCAGCAAGGCAAGCTGCAGGCCGAGTTCAAGACGCTGCTGATGCGCACCTACGCTGGCGCCCTGACGCAGGTGAAGGACCAGACCATCGGCCTGAAGCCGCTGCGCGCCCAGCCCACCGACACCGAGGTGGTCGTTCGCACGGAGATCCGCGGCAAGGGTGATGCCATCCAGCTCGACTACCGCCTCGAGAAGGCTGGCGCCGAGTGGAAGATCTACGACGTCAATGTGCTGGGCATCTGGCTGGCCGATCAATACCGCAACAGCTTCGCGCAGGAGATTGGCGCGAACGGCATCGACGGGCTGATCAAGAGCCTGGCCGACAAGAACGCGAAGGCCAGCGCGCCCGCCGCCAAGAGCTGATCTTGAGCGCTTTGAAGCTGCCAGCGCGCTTGCGCATGGATGGAGCTCGCGCGGCGTGGGCTCAGATGTCGCCCGCACTGCGCGCGGAGGCCGCGCAGGTGCTGGCGGCCGCCGGGCGCGAGGTGAGGTTGTCCGCAGCGGCGTTGACGGATTTCGATTCGTCGGCGCTCAGCCTGCTGCTGTCCGCCGGCCGGCAGTGCGCCGAACAAGGGGCGACGCTCAAGCTCGACGATGCACCCGACAAGCTGCGGGAGCTGGCCCGGGTGTATGGGGTGGCCGAGCTGATCTGGCCACCTGCCTGATCGATCAGCCGGCGTAGCGCTTGGCGCGCAGGTTCTTCTTGATTTCCTGCAGCACGGGCCGCAGGTGCTGGCCCAGCTTGAGCGCCACGCCCGTGGTCAGGATGTCCACGGCGATGAGGTGCAGCAGCCGCGACACCATCGGGCTGTAGCGGTCGAAGTCCTCGGGGTGGTCCACGGCCAGCAGGATCTGGCCCGGGCCCAGCGCCAGTTGGGCCAGCGGCGAGGCGCTGGCCGTGATGATGATGATGGTCGCGCCCTTCTTGCGGGCGATGTCGGCGGCGTCCAGCAGGTCGCGGCTGCGGCCGGAATTGCTGATGATGACGGCGCAGTCTCCCGGCTGCAGCATGGTGGCGCTCATCAGCTGCACGTGGCCGTCGCTGGTGGCGACGGTATTCACGCCGAGGCGGAAGAACTTGTGCTGCGCGTCCTGCGCCACGATGCCTGAATTGCCGACGCCGTAGAACTCGATGCGCTTGTTGTGGCGGGCCGATTCGGTGAGCGCGTCGATGGCGCGCTCGAAGGCGTGGCTGGCCGCATCGTTGCGGTAGTGCAGCAAGGCAGCCACCGCGTTGTCCACGACCTTGACGATGATGTCGCCCGGCTTGTCGTCCTCATCGACGGCGCGGTGCACAAAGGGCACGCCTTCGTTGACGCTGCCGGCCAGCTTCAGCTTGAAGTCGGCCAGGCCGTCGTATCCGACGCTGCGGCAAAAGCGCACGACCGTGGGCTTGCTGACATGCGCTCGGTCGGCGAGTTCGCTGACCGGCAGGCTGGCGAAGCTGCGGGCATCGGTGAGCAGCAGCTTGGCGACGCGCTGCTCGGCGGGCGGCAATGCGGGCAGGGCTGCCTTGACGCGCTCGAGGATGCTCATGTTTGCTCCCCGTTCAACGGGTACGTTGAACGACCCTCCAAGAGGGTGTGGCCTTGCTTGGGGCGGCCCGGCGCGGCGTCCTTCATTGCTCTTCTGCCCACGAGAAGCCGTCGCGCGCCACGAGCGCACTCGCGGCTGCCGGCCCCCAGGAGCCGGCGGCGTAGGGGCGCGGGCCGCTGGTGTCGGCGGCCCAGGCGTCCAGGATGGGCTCCACCCAGCGCCAGGCCTGCTCCTGCTCGTCGCTGCGCACGAAGAGGTTCAGTCGCCCGGCAATGGCGTCGAGCAGCAGGCGCTCGTACGCGCCGACGCGTTGCGTCGCGAAGGCCTTGTCGAAGTCCAGGTCCAGCGACACGGGCGTCAGCTGCTCGCCATGGCCAGTGCCTTTTTGTGCCAGCAGTTGGAGCTCCAGGCCGTCTTCGGGCTGCAGCTTGATGACCAGGCGATTGGGCTGGCTCGCGCCGGGGAAGATCTTGTGGGGAACGGGCCGGAAGTTGACGACGATCTGGGCATCGCGCTCCGCCAGCCGCTTGCCGGTGCGCAAGTAGAACGGCACGCCGGCCCAGCGCCAGTTGTTGACCTCGGTGCGTAGCGCGACGAAGGTTTCGCAGGTGCTGTCGGCCGGCACCTTGACCTCGTCCAGGTAGCCCGGCACCGAGGCGCCTTCGATGCTGCCGGCGCGGTATTGGCCGCGCACCACGTCGCGCGCCACGCTCTCGGCCGTGAAGGGCTTCAGCGAGCGCAGCACCTTGAGCTTCTCGTCGCGGATCGCGTCCGCATCGTTGCTGGAGGGCGGCTCCATGGCGATCATCGTCAGCAACTGCAGCGCATGGTTCTGGATCATGTCGCGCAGCGCGCCGGTGCCGTCGTAGAACGCGCCCCGCGTACCGACGCCCAGGCGCTCCGCCAGCGTGATCTGGATGTTGGCAATGCTCTCGCGGCGCCACAGCGGCTCGAACAGCGCGTTGCCGAAGCGCAGCGCCATCAGGTTCTGCACCGACGGCTTGCCCAGGTAGTGATCGATGCGGAAGGCCTGGCTCTCGGCGAAGACACAGCGCACCGCGCGGTTGATCTCCTGCGCGCTGGCCAGGTCGTGGCCCAGGGGCTTTTCCAGCACCACGCGCACCTTGTCGTGGTTGAGCCCGACGGCACCGAGTTGCTGGCAGATCCCTGTGAACAAATAAGGGCTGGTGGCCAGGTACAGCACGACGGTGTCGGCGTTGCGTGCGTCCAGCCAGTCCTTCAGGCCCTGGTAATGGTCGGCCTGCGCCAGGTCCATGCGGCGGTAATGGATGAGCGCCGCGAACTGCTCGAACTCCTCGTCCGTCGGGCGCTTGGCGCCGTCCACCTCGCGGAATCGCTCCTTCAACCACTCGCGGTAACGCTCGTCGGTCTGGTCGTCACGCGCGACGGCGAGAATGCGACCGCCCTCGGGCAATTTGCCGTGCCGGAAGGCCTGGAACAGTGCGGGCATCAGCTTGCGCCACGTCAGGTCGCCGGTACCGCCAAAGAACACGAGATCGAAGGACATCTGCGGAGTCTCCAGGCCAGCGTCTGAGGGATGCGCCAACCGTTGTGTAACTTAGTTTCGTGAAATACTATGCAGCAGTTTCTTTGCCGGGTCAATCCGGCGCGCATGCCATGAATCAGCTCGACCAGCTCAAAGCCTTCACCACCGTCGTTGCCGACACGGGCAACTTCCTGCAGCTCGCGCAGTTCGCGCCACGCGACGCGACGACCAATCCGTCGCTGATCCTGAAGGCCGTGCAGTCGCCCGACTACGCACCGCTGCTGAAGGAAACGGTCGAAGCCCATCGCGGCAAGCCGCTCGACGAGATCGTCGACCATGTGCTCGTGCGCTTCGGGCTGGAGATCCTGAAGGTCGTGCCGGGCCGCGTGTCGACCGAGGTCGATGCCCGGTTGTCGTTTGACAAGGCGGCCAGCCTGTTCCGCGCCCGCCGCATCATCGCGCTGTACGAGGCGGCCGGCATCGGCCGCGAGCGCGTGCTGATCAAGCTGGCATCGACGTGGGAGGGCATCCAGGCGGCTGCCGAGCTGGAGCGCGAAGGCATCCATTGCAACCTGACGCTGCTGTTCGCTTTCGCGCAGGCGGTGGCCTGTGGCGAAGCCAAGGTGCAGCTGATCTCGCCGTTCGTGGGCCGCATCTACGACTGGTACAAGAAGTCCGCTGGCGCCGGCTGGGACGATGCCGCCATGTCCGGCGTCAACGACCCGGGCGTGAAGTCGGTGTCGCAGATCTACAGCTACTACAAGCAGCATGGCATCAAGACCGAGGTGATGGGTGCGAGCTTCCGCAACATCGGTCAGATCCAGGCGCTGGCCGGCTGCGACCTGCTGACCATCAGCCCCGACCTGCTGGCCCAACTGCAGGCCAACGAGGCGCCGATGGCGCGGGTGCTGGACCCCGCCAAGACGGCGGCGATGCCCGAGGTGCGGCTCGACGAGGCGGCTTTCCGCTTCGCGCTGAACGAGGACGCCATGGCCACGGAAAAACTGGCCGAGGGCATCCGCTTGTTCGCCGTCGACGCCGGCAAGCTCGACAAGCTCATCGAAGCCGCCTGACCATGACCACACGCTGCGACCTCTCGCCCGTCTGGGCTGAGCTTCAAGCCCACTACGCTGCGAGCGGTCGCGGCTTCGATCTCCGCGACGCCTTCCGGGCCGATGCTGGCCGTTTCAGCGCGCTGTCTGTCGAGGCGCCCGAGGTGTTCGCCGATCTGTCCAAGAACCGCGTCGACGCGTCGACGCTGGCATTGCTGCTGAAGCTGGCGGCGGATTGCGGCCTGGAGGCGCGCCGCGACGCCTTGCTGCGTGGCGACCCGGTCAACCACACCGAAGGCCGAGCCGTGCTGCACACGGCGCTGCGGGCGCCCGCGGGTAGCGACGCACCGTTCAACGCCGAGGTGCAGGCCTCGCTGGAGGCCATGCTGGCGTTCGCCGAGAGCGTCCGCCGCGGCGAGCGCGGCGCGATCACCGATGTGGTCCACATCGGCATTGGTGGCAGCGATCTCGGCCCGGCCATGGTGGTGCAGGCGCTGGAAGCCTTCCGGGCGCCGAACCTGCGGCTGCATTTCGTGTCCAACGTCGACGGTCACGATCTCGCGCCGGTACTGCGCGAGTTGAACGCGCAGCACACGCTGTTCGTCATCGCGTCCAAGACCTTCACGACGCAGGAGACGATCGCCAACGCCCAGGCCGCCAAGGCCTGGTTCCACGCGGTGGGCGGCACGGACGTGGCGCGCCATTTCGTCGCGACCAGCAGCAATACCGCGGCCGCAGCGGCCTTTGGTATCGACACGGCCTTCGGCTTCTGGGATTGGGTGGGGGGGCGCTATTCGCTGTGGTCCGTCATCGGCCTGCCCATCGCCATCGCCGTGGGCGCCGACAACTTCCGTGCGCTGCTGGCCGGTGCGCATGCGATGGACCAGCATTTCGCGTCATCGCCGCTGGCTGGCAATCTGCCGGTGCTGCTGGGCCTGATCGACATCTGGTACCGCAATTTCCACGGCTTCACGAGCCGCAGCGTCGCCCCCTATCACCAGGGCCTGCGCCGGCTGCCGGCCTATCTGCAGCAACTGGAGATGGAGAGCAACGGCAAGGGGGTCGACCTTGATGGCAACGCGTTGCCGCTCGCGACATCGCCCGTTGTGTGGGGCGAGGCGGGCACCAATGGCCAGCATGCCTACTTCCAGATGCTGCATCAGGGGACCGATGTCATCCCGGTCGAGTTCATCGCCGTGAAGCGGGCCAACCACGGCGCCAGCGGTGAGCTGGCGGCCAAGCTCGCCGATCAGCACCGCAAGCTGCTGGCCAACTGCCTGGCCCAGAGCCAGGCGTTGATGCAGGGCAAGACGGCCGATGAGGCGCGCACGGAAACGGCGCCCACGGCCTCCGCCACGCTGGACCGTGAGGTTCTCGCCCGTCACCGCAGCTTTCCGGGCAACCGCCCCAGCACGACGCTGGTGCTGGATGCGCTGACACCCCGGTCGCTCGGTGCGCTGATCGCGTTGTACGAGCACCGCGTGTTCGTGACCGGCGCGCTGTGGGGCATCAACAGTTTCGACCAATGGGGCGTGGAGCTCGGCAAGGCGCTGTGCAACCAGTTGCTGCCGCGCCTGGAGAGCGGTGACGCGCAGGGCCTGGACGGCTCAACGGCCGGGTTGCTGCGCCGCCTGACAACTGCGTGACGAGCACATGAAGATCGTCTTCGATTTTGGCGGTGTCGTGTTTCGCTGGCACCCGGCGAGTTTCCTTGCGCGGGTCTGGTCGCATCGCATCGCAACGCCGGAGCAGGGGGCCGAGGCGGCGGCCGTGTTCTTTCAGAACTACGGCGGCGACTGGGGCTTGTTCGACCAGGGGCTGATCGGTGCTGACGAGGTGGTGCGCCGCATCTCGGCCCGAACGGGCTGGTCGCACGGCGATGTGGAAACGGTCGTGCGTGCGGTGCCTGACGAGCTCATGCCCATCCCGGGAACGGTTGCGCTGATCCGGGACCTGAAGGCGGCCGGGCACAGCTTGTACTTTCTGTCCAACATGCCGGAGCCCTATGCCGACCATCTCAGCGCCAGCTACCCGCTGGCCGAGTGGTTCGAGTCGGGCGTCTTCTCAGGCCGCGTCAAGCAGAGCAAGCCCGTCATGCCGATCTTCGAGATCGCCGAGCGGCAGTTTGGTGCGGTGGGCGCTGAGCTGCTGTTCATCGACGACCACCCGGCCAATGTCGACGCCGCCCGGTCGCGCGACTGGCAGGCCTTCGTGTTCACCGATGCGGCCAGCGCGCGCCGCGAACTCGTGTCGCGTGGTTTGCTGAGCGCCTAGGGGGCTAGTGCAAGGCGGCCACGCGCTCGGGGTCGCCTTCATCGGGATCCTGCGGTGGTGCCGCAGGTACGCGGAATGATTCGCTGGCCCAGGCGCCCAGGTCGATCTGGCGGCAGCGTTCGCTGCAGAACGGACGCCACTTGTTGCTGGGGGCGAACACGCTGTCGCCGCCGCATTGCGGGCAACGTACCAAGCGTTGGCCCTGGCTGTTGGTCTTCATTGGCACAGTGAAAGTTCGAAGCTGGTGTCTTCCTGGGTCAGCTTGAGGCGCCCTTCTTCATCCTGGCGCATCAGCCGGATGGAGACCATGAGCCGGTGACCGGAGATTTCAGGGATCAGGCCGAGGCTGGGGTCGATGCGCATACGCAGCAGCTGATAGACGCGACCGGCTGGCAGGCTTTGTTGAAACTGACCCGCGACAGCGGCGACCTTGTGTGGGGCGCCGGAATCGCGCAGCAGTCCGAGGAGCACTTGCAACGCTTCGGCCATGGGCATGAGCGACTGTGCCCAGTTCACCAAGTCCTTGCGGCGGCGCACCGGCAGCAGCTGTTGCCAGTGATAGTAGGCCGGCAGGTCGAATTCGCAGGTGCCGCCTGGGATGCTGATGCGGCTGCGAATGCTCATCAGCCACTCGTTGCTGGCGAGCGTTGCGCCGGTCTTGCCGTTGAGCGCGTTCAGGCGCTGGAACGCGCCGTCGATGCGGGCGATGACCTCGTCCAGTCGAGCGGTGTCAACGCCCGGGCTGCCACGATAGGCATTGAACTGGACCTTGTGCTTCTCCAGTTCCTTCAGCAGATCGCTTTTGAGGTCGGCGCGCGAGGCAACGTCGAGGATCTCGAACAGCGTGACGAGCGCGAAATGGTGATCGAGCGCGGGGTCGCGTGCCATCAGGGCGCCGAGGCGGTCGAACAGGTGTTCGAGGCGGAGCATTGTCCGGATGCTCTCGTTGAACGGATACTCGTACAGGACCACGGCGCAGGCTTCAGTCAGGGCGGTGACATTCTTTCACACCCCCAGCGTTCAGCCAGCTTGACGACCTCGTTTCTGAGCGCTTCAAGCCCGATCCCATCATTCATCAGCACCACGTCCGCCGCTGCTCGGCGCGCTTCGCGGCTGGTTTGTGCCGCGAGCGCACCTTCAACGCGCTCGCGGGACCAGCCTGATCGTTGCATGACGCGCGTGATTTGCGTGTCAGCCGAGCAATCGACGACCAGGACGCGCGCGACCCTTGCTCGCCAGCGCCCGGACTCGACAAGCAACGGCACATCGAAGGCCACCAGCGGCGCGGTGGCTGCCTCGGCCTGCGTCAGTGCGACCGCCGTGATCTGAGGATGCAGGATGGACTCCAGCCGGCGCTTGGCGGTTGAGTCGGTGAAGGCGAGGGCGCGCATCCGGTCGCGGTTCATGGCGCCGTCCTCGGCAACGAAGTCGGCACCAAAGGCCTGCTCGATGGCTGCCATGGCGCCGCCGCCCGGGCCGGTCAGGGTTCGCGCAATCGCGTCCGTGTCGATGATGGTGGCGCCCGCTTCGCGCAGGAAACCAGCAACCGTGCTCTTGCCGGAACCGATGCCGCCGGTCAGGCCTATCCTCATGCCACCCAGCCGAGCCAGGAGAGCACCGTCTCCCGTCCTGCGAACAGCACCACCAGCCCGCCGCCGGCCAGGAAGGGGCCAAACGGCACGTAGCGCCCTTCGCGCAGGCTCGAGGTCACCTTCATCAACAGCCCAACGACGGCTCCCACGGCGGAGGCGCCCAGCACCACCGGCAGCAGCATCTGCCAACCCAGCCATGCGCCCAGAGCCGCCAGCAGCTTGAAGTCGCCGGGCGCCATGCCGATCTGACCGCGCAACCGCTCGTACACGGTGGCGATGCTCCACAACGACAGATAGCCTGCGATCGCACCGATGACGGAGCTCTGCAGCGAGACAGGCGTCCAGCCGATCAGCGAGGCGAGTACGCCCGCCCATAGCAAAGGCTGGTTGATGCTGTCCGGCAGCAGCGTGGTGTCCCAGTCGATCATGGCCAGGGCAATGAGGGCTGCGACGAAGCCGCACCACGCCAACGTGGCGGGTTGCTCGCCGAAGCGCCACGAGAGGGCGGCAAAAGCCAGTCCGGTCGTGAGCTCCACGAGCGGATAGCGCGCGGAGATCGGTGCCTTGCAGGCAGCGCATTTGCCGCCGAGGCACAGCCAGCCGATGAGCGGCAGGTTTTCGTGCCAGCGCAGCTGGTGGCCGCAGCGGGGGCAGCGCGAGCGCGGCGCGGCAATGCCAAAGGGTGCCAGCGACTCGATCTTCGTACCGTAGTCATCGACCGCCTTGGCCAGCTTGTCAGCCTCAACCTGCGGCACCTGCGCGACTCGCGCCATCGCCGCGGCATCGGTCAGTTGGGCCGCCGACTCATGCAGCCACTGGCGCTCCAGCATCAGCGGCAGCCGATGGATGACGACGTTCAGAAAACTGCCGATGCACAGGCCGAAAACCCCGAGCACCCAGGGAGAGAGCCAAAAAGACCAGTCGATGGAAGCAGGGGGCATGGTGGGCAGCGAAGAAAAGATGCGGGCAGCAATCTACCCGCATTTGGCGGCCTCGCCGCGCTGGCGTCAGACGACCTGGCCGAGCTTGAAGATGGGCATGTACATCGCCACGACGATGCCGCCGATCAGCACGCCGAGAATGACGATGATGAAGGGCTCCATCAGGCTGGACAGCGCCTTGACGGCCTCGTCCACCTCGTCCTCATAGAACTCCGCCGCCTTGGCCAGCATGTGGTCCAGCGAGCCCGACTCCTCACCAATGGACGCCATCTGCAGCACCATCGTCGGGAAGATGCCTGCCGTCTGCATACAGGTCGTCAATGACGAGCCCGAGGACACGTCGCGCTGGATCTGCTCGGTGGCTTCCTGGAAGACGGCATTGCCGGAAGCACCGCCTACGGAATCCAGGGCTTCGACCAGCGGAACGCCCGCAGCGAACATCGTCGACAGCGTGCGCGTCCAGCGTGCGACGGCGGACTTGTACATGAGATCGCCGAACACCGGCACCTTCAGCAGGAGGCGATCCATGCGCTTTTGCATGGGCACCGAGCGCTTCCAGCTCTGGATGAAGAAGTAGACGCCACCACCGATGCTGAGGAAGATCAGCCACCAATAGGCGACGAAGAACTCCGACATGTTGATGACCACCACGGTCGGCGCCGGCAGATCGGCACCGAAGGACTGGAAGACATCTTTGAACGCCGGCACCACGAAGATCATGATGACCGCGACGACGATGAACGCGACCGTCAGCACGGCGATCGGGTAGGTCAGCGCGGATCTGATCTTGTTCTTGATGGCGACCGTCTTTTCCTGGTAGAGCGCCAGCCGGTCCAGCAGAGCTTCCAGAATACCGCCGGCCTCACCGGCCTCGACCAGGTTGCAGTACAGCGCATCGAAATACATCGGATGCTTGCGGAAGGCCGATGACAGGCTGGTACCGGTTTCGACATCCTGGCGGATGTCGTTGAGCAGGCGTGTCAGGCGTGGGTTGGTCGCGCCGCGCGCCACGATGTCGAAGGCCTGCATCAACGGCACGCCGGCCCGCATCATCGTCGCCAACTGCCGCGTGAAGACGGCGATGTCCTTCTGCTTGATGGCGGTGCCGCCACTGACCCGGCGCTTCTTGACCTTGCTGACCAGAATGCCTTGTCGCCGCAGCGTGGCACTGACCATGGCCTCGCCGCCAGCGCGCAGTTCGCCCTTGACGATCTTGCCGTGGCGATCCTTGCCTTCCCATTCGAAGACAAAGTCCTTGACGCCCTTGGCTGTGGCTGCGGCAGTGGCCATGCTTCTCTTGCAACTTTCTTATTCGTTGGTGGCGGACAGGACTTCTTCCAGCGTCGTGGTGCCGTTGCGAACCTTGACGAGCCCAGACTGACGCAGATCACGCACTCCGTCTTTCTGCGCCTGCGCGGCGATGTCCATCGCCGTACCTTGGGCCAGGATGATGCGCTGGATTTCTTCCGTGATGGGCATCACTTGGTAAAGGCCAAGACGTCCGCGGTAACCGTTTGTGCAACTGCCGCAACCCACGGCGCGATAAGGCTTCCAGTTGCCGTCGAAGTCTGTCTCGGCGAAGCCGGCTTTCAGCATTGCGTCGCGTGGATAGTCGGCCGGCGCCTTGCAGCTCTCGCAGAGGCGGCGCACCAGACGCTGGGCTGTGATCAACAGCACGCTGGATGCAATGTTGAACGGCGCGACGCCCATGTTCAGCAGCCGGGTCAGTGTCTTCGGCGCATCGTTCGTGTGCAGCGTCGACATGACCATGTGGCCGGTCTGGGCGGCCTTGATGGCGATGTCTGCGGTCTCCAGGTCGCGAATTTCACCGACCATGATGATGTCGGGATCCTGGCGCAGGAAGGACTTCAGGGCCGCCGAGAAGTTCAGGCCCGCCTTGTCATTCACGTTGACCTGGTTGATGCCTGGCAGGTTGATTTCGGCCGGGTCCTCGACGGTGGAGATGTTGACGCCGGGCTGGTTGAGGATGTTCAGGCAGGTGTAGAGCGACACCGTCTTGCCGGAGCCGGTCGGGCCGGTCACGAGCACCATGCCGTAGGGCCGGTAGATGGCTGCCAGCAAGCGATCTTTTTCGATCTTCTCGTAGCCCAGTGCGTCGATGCCCAGCTTGGCCGATGAGGAGTCCAGGATACGGATGACGATTTTTTCGCCGAACAGCGTGGGCAGCGTGCTCACGCGGAAGTCGATGGACTTGGTGCCGAACTTCAGCTTCATCCGGCCGTCTTGCGGGACGCGCCGCTCGGCGATGTCGAGCCGGGAGATGACCTTGATCCGCGACGACAGCTTGTCCTTGATGGCGATCGGCGGCTGCGTGATCTCGCGCAGTTCACCGTCGACACGGAAGCGGACACGGTAGTGGAACTCGTAGGGTTCGAAGTGCAGGTCGGATGCGCGCAGGTTGATCGCATCGACGAGCATCTTCTGCAGGAAGCGCACGACTGGCGCGTCTTCGACGTCAGCGAGTTCGGCGGCGGCCTCGGGCTGAGCCGACGAATCATCTTCAGCGATGTCGAAATCGATATCGCCGCCAGCGATGCTTTCCAGGGCTTCTGCGGTCGTGGCGGCCGAGCCAGCCAGCATCTTCGCCAGCTTGTCGTGTTCGACGATCACCCATTCGGGCTGCAGCTGGGTTGCAAACTTGATGCGCTCGATGACCTCGAGGTCGGTCGGGTCGGCGCCGCCAACGAACAGACGGCTGCCGCGCCGCGAGAGCGCGACGACCTGATATTGCAGCGCGAGTTTGCCGTCGATAACGTCCTTTGGCATCCGTTGCGGATCCATTGCGGACAAATCAAGCAAAGGCAGAGCCAGCGCGCTGGACAGCGTGTGCGCGAGATCAAACGGACTGACCTGGCCGCTGGCGATCAATGTATTGACGAAGCTCGCCTTTTTCTCGCGCGCCTGACGCACCAAATCTTCGGCGGCCTTGGCCTGCAGTTTGCCGGCATGCACCAACATGCGTGCAACGCCTGACAGAGAGGACTGAGCTGGCTCGGCGAGCGGTGTTTCCACGGGGGTGGAGTCGGGGTCGACTGAGGAGGAGGTTGATCGATTGTGCCAGCGAGCCGTAAGGGCTCATGGGGGCACGCCGCCGTGATAACAGCAATTTACAGTCTTGCAATGTGACGTGCGTCTCGCTGCGTCGGTTCTTGCCTAGTCTGGAGCGCCGGCCCCGGCAGGTGGCGGCGCGCGGCCGAGGCGGGGGAGGAGGCTCCGCGACGGGGCCAGTGCCCGCGCCATGGGCGCTTGCCCGGCGCTGCGCACGTTCGCAGTTCCCGCGTGCCTCGCCAGATATCCGCGCTAAGCCCGGGGCGAGCTCGTCGGCGAGCCGCTGGTGGCCGGGTTCGCCCCGGCGACACCCTGAGCGGCGGCGCGGCCGGCGCGTACCGCGCCCTCCAGCGTGGCGGGGTAGGGGCCATCGACATAGTCCCCGGCCGCCCACAGCCCGGGCGCGATGAAGGCAGGCGGGCGGCGCAAGCCCGGTGTGCAGGCGAAGGTGGCGCGTTTCTCGGTCAGCACCTTGTCGATGACCGGTGGCGTGGCCCAGCGCAGCTCGCGCAGCGCCTGGGCCAGCACGGCCTCGCCGCAATCGCCGCGCGCCACCCACGGCGCGGCGCCGCTGACGACGAAGGCGAAGCGGCCCGGGGCACCGCCGAGCGCGCCCTGGTCGAAGGCGAACTGGGCCGGCGCGTCCGGGCCCTCGCGCAGCGCCAGCATGGGCGACGGCAGCGCACTCCCGGTGCTGTGCAGGTAGACCGTGACGATGGGCTCGAAGCCCAGGCCCTGCGCGGTGGCCGACCAGGCCGGCGCGATGTCGGCCGCCAGCCGGGCGGCCTCGACGCTGGTGCAGGCGAGCACGACGGCGTCGAAGGCTTCGCTGCCTTTGTCGCCATGCACCCGCCAGCCGGGTTCCAGGCGCTGCACCCGCTGGCCCAGCCGCAACCGCGGCCCCAGCCAGGCGGCGGCCGGCCCGGCCAGCAGGTCGGACAGCGGCCGTTTGGGCAGCAGCAAGTCGGCACTGCCGGCGCCGCTGAACAGCGCGTCCTTCAGCACGCGCAGGAACACGCGGGCGCTGGCCTGCGGTGCGGGCGTGTTGAGCGCGGCCACGCATAGCGGCTCGATGAGATCGCGCTTCACTTCGTGGGGCAGCGCGGCGCACAGCGCGGCGACGCTCAGGCCCGCGTCGCAGCGAAAGCCGCGCAGCAGCCAGCCGCCGGCCGCTGCGAGCAGCCCCAGCCGCGCGCGCAGCGGCCAGCCGGCGTGGCCCAGCACGCCGCGCGTGAAGGCCACGAGCGGTGCGCCGGGCGGCAGCCGCAGCCCGGGCTCGCCGGGGTAGGGCAGGGCCAGTGGCAGGCGCTGCAACACCAGGTCCGGGTCGACGCCCAGGCGGCGCATCAGCGCGAGGCTGTCGCGATAGGCGCCGATGAGGATGTGCTGGCCGTTGTCGTAGTCGGGCCGGCCCGCGACGCTGCGCGCCCGCCCGCCGAGCTGCGGCGCCATCTCGAACACGACGACCTCATGCCCCGCGTCCACCAGGCTGACGGCGGTAGCAATGCCCGCCCAGCCGCCGCCCACCACGGCGACTTTCACGACCGGGTGGCTCCCGCAGACGTGGCCTTGCCAGGCGCCGAACGACCAGGCCGCTGGCCTTGGCGCGGCGAAGCAGGCAGGGAGCGGGTCATTTCTTCCAGTTCGTCTTCATCGCGATCCAGAGCTTGCGCAGCGGCGTCAGCGAGATGCGCTGGTGCAGCACCTGGAAGTTCTCACGCTCGATCTCCACGAGCAGGGCGCGGTAGATGTTGGCCATCATCAGCCCCGGCTTCTGCGCGGCGCGGTCGGCGGGGGGTAGCAGCGCCAGTGCCTCGTCGTAGAGGCGATGGGCGCGTTCGGCCTGGAAGGTCATCAGCGCCGTGAAGCGCTCCGAATAGCCCCAGGGCTGGGTGCGCAGCAGGATCTCGTTGGCCTTGACGCCGAACTGCTGCAGTTCATTCACGGGCAGGTAGATGCGGCCGCGTCGCGCGTCGTCGCCGACATCGCGAATGATGTTGGTCAGCTGCATGGCCTGGCCCAGCTTGTGGGCGAACTCGACCGTCTGCGGCTGCGTGCGCCCGAAGATGCCGCTGGCCACCTCGCCGACGACGCCAGCCACCAGGTGGCAGTAGCGCTGAAGGCCGGCGTAGTCGAGGTAGCGGGTCTGCTGCAGGTCCATCTCGCAGCCCTCGATGACGGCCAGCAGGTGCTCCAGCCGGATGTCGTAGGCCTGCACGTGGGGCATCAGCGCCTTCATGGCCGGGTGGCTGGGCTGGCCGGCGAAGGCGCTGGTCGCCTCCTTGCGCCACCAGGCCAGCTTGGTGGCGGCGACGCCGGCATCCTGCGTCTCGTCGACGACGTCGTCGACCTCGCGGCAGAACGCGTAGAAGGCCGTGATGGCCGCGCGGCGGGGCGGCGGCAAAAACAGGAAGGCGTAGTAGAAGCTCGAACCGCTGGCGGCGGCCTTCTCCTGGACGTATTGCTCGGGACTCATGATGTGGCGCGCATTGTCAGCGCACGCCAGGCCAGCCGGGGAAGATCCCATGGCTTGATGGCCGGTCGGCGCAACAGGCTGTCGTGGCCGCCGGCGGCGATCTTGTCCAGGATGAGCAGGCCGCCCTGCACCACCAGGCGCAACTCCCAGCCGGCGCGGCCCTTGAGTTGCAGCGCCAGCGGGGCGCCTTCGCGCATCAGCGCGCGGGCCCAGCCGCACAGGTCGGCGATCAGCGCGCGCGCGGCCGGGCTGTCACGCCGGGCCAGCACGTCGTCGGCGCTCACGCCGTGGCGATCGAGGTCGGCCTGCGGTACGTAGAGCCGGCCGTTGGGGCCGTCGCGGGTGAAGTCCTGCCAGAAGTTGATGAGTTGCAGCGCCGAGCAGACGGCGTCGGAGCGGCGCAGTGCGTCGGCGTCAGCCACGTCGTACAGCCCCAGCAGCAGCCGGCCGACCGGGTTGGCGGAGCGGCGGCAGTAGTCCAGCAGCTGGGCGCGGTCGCCGTAGCGCGGCGGCGCCAGGTCCTGCTCGAAGGCGTCCAGCAGGTCGTGCAGCAGCGCCGGTTGCAGGCGATGCAGCTCGCGCGCCAATGGCGTGAACACGGCGGCCCAGCGCGGCGACGCCGGCCGGCCGGCGACCGTGGCGGTCAGGTCGGCGCGGTAGTCGTGCAGCGCCTGGCGCCGGACCTCGGTGCTGGCGTCGCCTTCATCGGCCAGGTCGTCGGCGGTGCGCGCGAAGTGGTAGATCGCCACCACCGCCGGCCGCAACGCGGGCGGGCACAGCAGCGAGGCGACGGGAAAGTTTTCGTAGTGATCGACGCTCAAGCTCTTTCTCAACTTCGGCTTGCAAAGCAGGGGTGTAACAGCAAAATTTGACGAGGTTTGACAGCGTTTGCGTGCACTGAATACATTACTGACCCGCCGGTCATTAGAGCTTTGGCCGCCGTCACATCTTGCCGAGGTCTGCATGCCCCTTCTTTCGCGTCTCGCGTCGCCGCTGTTGCTGGCGACCCTGCTTCCGGCGTTGCTGTCGGGATGTGGCAAGCAGCCCGCAGCGCCCGAGCCCGAGCGCGCGGTGCGCACCCAGGTGGTGACGGCCGGCACGGCCGGGGCCAGCCAGGAGTATGCGGCCGAGGTGAAGGCGCGCATCGAGTCGCGGTTGTCGTTCCGCGTCGGCGGCAAGCTGGCGACCCGTGAGGTCAATCTGGGCGACGCCGTGAAGCGCGGGCAGGTGCTGGCCCGCCTGGACGCGCAGGACCTCAAGCTCGCCCAGGCTGCGGCGCTCGCGGCCGTGGCTGCCGCACGAACCAACCGTGACCAGACGGCCGCCGACTACCGCCGCTACGTGGACCTGCAGCGCCAGGGTTTCATCAGCATGGCCGAGCTGGAGCGGCGCGATTCGGCCTTCAAGGCGGCCCAGGCGCAGCTGGACCAGGCCAAGGCGCAGGCCGACGTGCAGGTCAACCAGTCCGGCTATTCGCAGCTGATGGCCGATGGGCCGGGCGTCGTCACCGGCGTCAACGCGGAGCCCGGCCAGGTGCTGGCCGCCGGCAGCCCGGTTGTCACGGTGGCGATGGACGGGCCGCGCGATGTCGTGTTCTCCGTGCCCGAGGACCAGATCGCCCGCGTGCGTGCCGCTGCTGCGCGACCCGGCGCGCTGAAGATGCGGCTGTGGGGTGGCGCCGAGCTGCACCCGCTGACGCTGCGTGAGGTGGCGGCGGCGACAGACCCTGTCACGCGCACCTTCCTTGTCAAGGCCGACGCCGGCAAGCTGGCGGTGCAATTGGGCCAGTCGGCCACGGTGGTGCTGGACCTGCCGTCGCAGCCCGGCGTCGTCAAACTGCCGCTGGCGTCGGTGATGCAGCAAGCGGGCAAGACATCGGTCTGGGTGCTCGACACCGCGGCCATGACGGTGAAGCCGGTGCCGGTGCAGGTGGGCGGGGCCGATGGCAACGAGGTCGTCATTGCCGGCGGGTTGCAGCCTGGCCAGGAGGTCGTCGTGGCCGGCGTGCATGTGCTGACGCCGGGGCAGAAGGTCAAGCGCTATGTGCCGCCTCGCACGACCGGGGCTCAGCCCGCCGCTGCGTCCGCTGCTTCGCGCTGAACCGGGGGCGCGCATGAACATCCCGCCGAACAAGGCCGCCGTGGGCGAAGGCTTCAATGTGTCTCGCTGGGCGCTCGAGCACCCGGCGCTGACGCGCTACCTGATGGTCGTGCTGATGCTGATGGGCTTTGCCGCCTATTTCCAGCTCGGGCAGGACGAGGACCCGCCGTTCACGTTCCGCGTCATGGTCGTTCAGGCCTACTGGCCCGGCGCGACGGCCGAGCAGATGGCCGACCAGGTCACCGACAAGATCGAGAAGACGCTGCAGGAGGTGAACTACGCGGACAAGATCCGCTCGTCCGCCAAGCCCGGCGAGTCCATCACCGTCTTCCAGCTCAAGGACAGCACGCCGCCCAAGGAGGTGGCCGACATCTGGTATCAGGTGCGCAAGAAGGTGGGCGACATGCGTGCCACCTTGCCGCAAGGGGTGCAGGGCCCGTTCTTCAACGACGAGTTCGGCGACGTCTATGGATCCATCTATGCGCTGTCGGCCGATGGCTTCAGCCGCGAGGAGTTGCGCGAGCACGCCGATCGCGTGCGCCAGGCGCTGCTGCAGGTCAGGGATGTGGCCAAGGTCGAGATCTTCGGCATCCAGCCGGAGAAGCTGTTCGTCGAGATCCCGCAGCGACGGCTGGCCCAGCTGGGCCTGGACTTCAACCAGGTGATCAACCAGATCGGCGCGCAGAACGCCGTCGAGGGCGCCGGCGTGCTGAATGCGGGCAGCGCGAACTTCCAGATCCGTGTGCAGGGCCAGTTCATGTCGGCGCAGGCCTTGGCCGACGTGCCCATCCGCGCCGTGAACCCGCAGACCGGCGTGGCCAGCCAGATGCGCCTGGGTGATATCGCCGACATCCGCCGCGGCTATGTCGATCCGCCGACCACCCAGGTGCGCTTCCAGGGCAAGGAGGTGCTGGCGTTGGGGGTGTCGATGGCCAAGGGGGGCGACATCATCGCCATGGGCAAGGCGCTCGGCGTGGCGGCCGAGGCCATCGGCCGCGACTTGCCGGCCGGCATCCAGCTCGACCAGATCCAGGACCAGCCCAAGGCGGTGACCACCTCCGTCGGCGAGTTCGTGCACGTGCTCATCGAGGCGGTCGTCATCGTGCTGCTGGTCAGCTTCCTGTCGCTGGGCCTGCACACGCGGCCGCTGCGTGTGGACATCTGGCCGGGCCTGGTCGTGGCCATCACCATCCCGCTGGTGCTGGCCATCACCTTCGTGACGATGTTCTATTGGGGCGTGGGCCTGCACAAGATCTCGCTGGGCTCGCTGATCATCGCGCTGGGCCTGCTGGTGGACGACGCCATCATTGCCGTCGAGATGATGGTGCGCAAGCTCGAAGAGGGCTACGACAAGATGCATGCCGCCACCTTCGCCTACGACGTGACGGCCATGCCCATGCTGACGGGCACGTTGATCACGGCGGTCGGCTTCCTGCCCATCGGGCTGGCCAAGTCGATGACGGGTGAATACACCTTCGCGATCTTCGCCGTGACCGCCGCGGCGCTGGTGATCTCCTGGGTGGTATCCGTCTATTTCGTGCCCTATCTCGGGGCTCTGCTCCTCAAGACGCGGCCGAGCGCCGGTGGTGAGGCCCACGAGCTGTTCGACACGCCGTTCTACAACCGCTTTCGCGTGCTGGTGCGCTGGTGCGTGGAGAACCGCTGGAAGACCATCGCGCTCACGCTGCTGGTGTTCGGGCTGGGCCTGTTCGGCATGACGCGCGTGCAGCAGCAGTTCTTCCCGGACTCGAGCCGGCCCGAGATCCTCGTCGACCTCACGCTGCCCGAAGGCTCGACGATCCAGGAGACCGAGGCGCTGGCCCGCCGCTTCGAGGCCCGCATGCTCACCGAGCCGGGCATGGCCACCGTGACGAGCTGGGTCGGCTCCGGCGTGCCGCGCTTCTATCTGCCGCTGGACAACATCTTCCCGGCGTCGAACGTCACGCAGTCCATCCTGCTGCCCAAGGGGCTGGCGGAGCGCGAAGCGCTGCGCCAGCGCCTGCCTGCACTGCTGGCCGAGGAGTTCCCCGAGGCGCGTGGCCGGGTCAAGCTGCTGCCCAATGGGCCGCCCGTGTCTTACCCCGTGCAGTTCCGCGTCGCGGGTGTGGATCCGAAGGTGGTTCGCGAATGGGCCGACAAGGCCAAGGACATCCTGCGAGCCAGCCCCAACATGCGCGGGGTCAACGACAACTGGAACGAGAACATCAAGACGCTGCGGCTCAACATCGACCAGGACAAGGCCCGGGCGCTGGGCGTGTCGAGCCAGGCGTTGGCCCAGTCGGTGCGCACGCTGCTGTCGGGCACCGTCATCGGCCAGTACCGCGAGGCGGACAAGCTCATCGACATCGTGCTGCGCCAGCCGGCGGATGAGCGCGCCGTCATCACCGATATCGGCAATGCCTATGTCCCGTCGTCGACGGGCCGCGCCATCCCGCTGACGCAGATCGCCAAGATCGACTTCGCATGGGAGCCGGGCGTTCTGTGGCGCGAGGGCCGGCTGTATGCCGTCACCGTGCAGGGCGACGTGGCCGAGGGCTTGCAGGGCGCGACGGTGACCAAGGAGGTCTGGCCGCAGCTCGAGGCGCTGCAGCGCCAGATGCCCAGCGGCTACGGCATCCAGATCGCTGGCGCGGTGGAGGAGAGCAGCAAGGGCCAGGGCTCCATCGCGGCCGGCGTTCCGATCATGTTGTTCATCACCTTCACGCTGCTGATGCTGCAACTGCAGAGCTTCAGCCGCGCCATGCTCGTCTTCCTGACCGGTCCGCTGGGCATCGCCGGCGTGGCCATGGCACTGCTGCTGCTCAACCGGCCGTTCGGCTTCGTGGCGCTGCTGGGTGTCATCGCGCTGATGGGCATGATCATGCGCAATTCGGTCATCCTGATCGACCAGATCGAGCAGGACCGCGCCCGCGGCGTGCCGGACTGGTCGGCCATCGTCGAGTCGGCGGTGCGGCGCTTCCGGCCCATCGTGCTGACGGCTGCGGCGGCCGTGCTGGCCATGATTCCGCTGTCGCGCAGCGTGTTCTGGGGACCCATGGCGGTGGCCATCATGGGCGGCCTCGTCGTGGCGACCGTGCTCACGCTGCTGGCCTTGCCCGCCATGTACGCGGCCTGGTTCCGCGTCGCGCGGCCCAAAGAGGACGGGCACAGCCGCATGCACAGCCATCTGCCCAGCGATTTGCCCGACAACGCGTGAAGCTGGAGCATTTCGGGCCGAGTGCTGGGCCGCTCCCGAGCCGGCCCATCTGAAGCCGTTTGCGGCTCAATGCCGCAAACGGCTTTGTCCCCGCGGGGGACCGACCGGGCTGGCCCGCGTTCAGCGGCGACAGACCGTGCGAGGGGCTCACATTGCCTAGGGTTTTGCCGCCCCGCGCACCGGGGCGGCCGGCAAGCCGCGCAGCATCGCTACAATCGCCGGTTTGCCGAATCGCCTACGGGGCAGCGCTGAAGCTGTCCAACCCAAGAATTGCGCGGGTGGCGAAATTGGTAGACGCACCAGGTTTAGGTCCTGACGCCTTCACGGGCGTGCCGGTTCGAGTCCGGCCCCGCGCACCACTACTGTCCTTCAACTGTTCCCGAGTCCATCATGGCCGTCACCGTCGAAACCCTCGAAAAGCTGGAACGCCGCATCACCCTGCACGTGGCGGCCGCTGACATCAACAGCGAAGTCGAAGCCCGTCTGAAGAAGCTGGCCCGTACCGTCAAGGCCGATGGCTTCCGCCCCGGCAAGGTGCCGATGAACGTCGTGGCCCAGCGCTACGGCTACTCGGTGCAGTACGAAGTCGTCAACGACAAGCTCGGCGCCGCCTTCAACAACGCCGCCAACGAAGCCCAACTGCGCGTGGCCGGCATGCCGCGCATCGAGCAGAAGGACGAAGCGCCCGAAGGCCAGATGGCCTTCGACGCCACCTTCGAGATCTACCCCGACGTGAAGATCGGTGATCTGGCCGCCGCTGAAGTCGAGCGCATCGCCAGTGACGTGACCGAAGAAGCCATCGACAAGACCGTCGAGATCCTGCGCAAGCAGCGCCGCAGCTTCGCCCAGCGTGCCGCCGCCGACGTGGCCCAGGCCGGTGACCGCGTCACGATCGACTTCGAAGGCAAGATCGACGGCGAGCCCTTCCAGGGCGGCAAGGCCGAGGGCTTCCAGTTCCTGATCGGCGAAGGCCAGATGCTGGAGCAGTTCGACGCCGCCGTGCGTGGCATGAAGGCTGGTGAGTCCAAGACCTTCCCGCTGCAATTCCCCGAGGACTACCACGGCAAGGACGTGGCCGGCAAGGAAGCGGACTTCCTCGTCACCGTCAAGAAGATCGAGGCGCAGCACCTGCCCGAAGTGAACGAGGCGTTCGCCAAGTCGCTGGGCATCAAGGACGCGACGGTCGAAGCCCTGCGCGCCGACATCAAGAAGAACCTCGAGCGCGAGGTGAAGTTCCGCGTGCTGGCTCGCAACAAGGGCGCCGTGATGGACGCGCTGGTCGCCGTGGCCGAGCTGGACGTTCCCAACGCGCTGGTGCTGGGCGAAGCCGAACGCATGGTCGGCCAGGCCCGTGAGGACCTGAAGAAGCGCGGCGTCAAGGATGCCGACAAGGCCGAGATCCCCGCCGACATCTTCAAGCCGCAGGCCGAGCGTCGCGTGCGCCTGGGTCTGGTCGTCGCCGAGCTGGTGCGCGCTAACAACCTGCAGGCCAAGCCGGCCCAGCTGCAGGCTCACATCGAAGAGCTGTCGCAGAGCTACGAGAAGCCGGCCGAAGTGCTGCGCTGGTACCTGAGCGACCGCGAGCGCATGGCGGAAGTCGAGGCGGTCGTCGTCGAGAACAACGTCACCGAGTTCGTGCTGTCCAAGGCCAAGGTGACCGACAAGGCCCTGCCGTTCGACGAACTGATGGCTGCCGGCAACTGAGAGCCCACAAGCCGAAAAAGGCGCCGCGCCGCGAGGCCCGGCGCCTTCTTTCTTGCGTGGCCATAATTCGCCCCCATAACAGCCCTTACCGCTTTGTCTTCAAGGATTTGAATGAGCGCGCTTGAAACCAGCAATCTGGGCATGGTGCCCATGGTCATCGAACAGTCGGGGCGCGGCGAACGTGCCTACGACATCTACTCGCGCCTGCTGCGCGAGCGCATCATCTTTCTGGTGGGGCCGGTCAACGACGCGGTGGCCAACCTCGTCGTCGCCCAGCTGCTGTTCCTCGAGAGCGAGAACCCCGACAAGGAAATTTCGCTCTACATCAACAGCCCGGGCGGCAGCGTCTCGGCGGGCATGTCGATCTTCGACACGATGAACTTCATCAAGCCCGAGGTCTCGACGCTGTGCATGGGCATGGCCGCGAGCATGGGCGCCTTCCTGCTGGCCGCCGGCGCCAAGGGCAAGCGTTTCTCGCTGCCCAATGCCAAGGTGATGATTCACCAGCCGCTGGGCGGCGCCCAGGGCCAGGCCACGGATATTGAAATCCATGCGCGTGAAATCCTGAAGACACGCGAGGCCTTGAACCGCATCCTGGCCGAGCGCACCGGCCAGACGCTGGAGAAAATTCAGTCCGACACCGAGCGTGACTATTTCATGTCTGCGGCCGAAGCCCAGGGCTACGGCCTGATCGACCAGGTGCTGGAGCACCGGCCCTGAGTCCCCTGGGGGCTGGCAACGGCCCCCGGATTCGCAGCGAAATCGGGGCCCTTATCCCTACGAGGGCCCCGAGATCGTTTGGACTATCATCATTCGAGGCATCCCGCCCCGATCCCTCAAGTTCTATCGAGCAGTTCTCATGGCCGACAAAAAAGGCACCTCCAGCGAGAAAGTTCTGTACTGCTCCTTCTGCGGCAAGAGCCAGCACGAGGTCAAGAAGCTGATCGCCGGGCCGTCCGTCTTCATCTGCGACGAGTGCATCGAGCTGTGCAACGACATCGTCCGTGACGAGATCCCCGCGCCCGCACCGGCCGCCCGCGCCGGCAAGTCCGACCTGCCGGTGCCCAGCGAGATCAAGGCCAGCCTCGATCAATACGTCATCGGCCAGGACGTCGCCAAGCGCACGCTGGCCGTGGCGGTCTACAACCACTACAAGCGCCTGCGCCACATGGCGACGGCCAAGGAATCGGTGGAGCTGTCCAAGAGCAACATCCTGCTCATCGGCCCCACCGGCTCCGGCAAGACGCTGCTGGCGCAGACGCTCGCGCGTCTGCTGAATGTGCCGTTCGTGATCGCCGATGCGACGACGCTGACCGAGGCCGGCTACGTCGGCGAGGACGTCGAAAACATCATCCAGAAGCTGCTGCAGAACTGCAATTACGACGTCGAGCGTGCGCAGCGCGGCATCGTCTACATCGACGAGATCGACAAGATCTCGCGCAAGGCCGACAACCCGTCCATCACGCGCGACGTGTCCGGCGAAGGCGTGCAGCAGGCGCTGCTCAAGCTCGTCGAAGGCACGATGGCGTCGGTGCCCCCGCAGGGCGGCCGCAAGCACCCCAACCAGGACTTCCTGCAGATCGACACGACCAACATCCTGTTCATCTGCGGCGGCGCGTTCGATGGCCTGGAGAAGGTCATCCAGAACCGCAGCGAGAAGTCCGGCATTGGCTTCGGCGCGACCGTGAAGAGCAAGTCCGACCGAAAGGTCGGCGAGGTCTTCCGCGAGTGCGAGCCCGAGGACATCATCAAGTTCGGCCTGATTCCCGAACTCGTCGGTCGCCTGCCTGTCGTTGCGACGCTGGGCGAGTTGACCGAGGACGCGCTGATCCAGATCCTGACCGAGCCCAAGAACGCGCTGGTCAAGCAGTACCAGCAGCTGTTCGAGATGGACGGCGTCGAGCTCGAAATCCGCAAGCCGGCGCTGGCCGCCATCGCCCGCAAGGCCCTGGCCCGCAAGACCGGCGCTCGGGGGCTGCGTTCCATCATGGAGCAGGCGCTCATCGACACCATGTTCGACCTGCCCGCGCTGGACGGCGTCGAAAAGGTCGTGCTGGACGAGCACAACATCGAGGACGCAGCGGCACGCCCCTTGCTGGTCTATCGCGAGCAAGCCAAGGCCAGCGCCTGAGCCCTCAACTTGCAATCGTCCCCTCAGGCCTGATATCGGCCTGAGAAAGAGAGGTCTTCATGTCCGGACACCCCATCCTCCCCGCCGACCCGATCACGCTGCCGCTGTTGCCGCTGCGTGACGTGGTCGTGTTCCCGCACATGGTCATTCCGCTGTTCGTCGGGCGTCCCAAGTCCATCAAGGCGCTGGAAGCCGCGATGGAAGCCGGCCGCCAGATCATGCTGGTCGCCCAGAAGGCTGCCGGCAAGGACGAGCCCAAGCCCGAGGACATGTTCGAGGTCGGCTGCGTCTCCAGCATCCTGCAGATGCTGAAGCTGCCCGACGGCACCGTGAAGGTGCTGGTCGAAGGCCTGCAGCGTGCCACCACGCAGTCCATCACCGAGCCGGGCGAGCACTTCGTTGCCGAGGTGACGCCCATCCCGCCTGAAACCGAGCATGCGCCCGAAGTCGAGGCCCTGCGCCGCGCCGTCACGCAGCAGTTCGATCAGTACGTCAAGCTCAACAAGAAGATCCCGCCCGAGATCCTCACGTCCATCGGCGGCATCGACGATCCGGGCCGCCTGGCGGACACCATCGCCGCCCATCTGCCGCTCAAGCTCGACGCCAAGCAGGCCGTGCTGGACCTGGCCGATGTCGCCAAGCGCCTGGAAAAGCTGCTGGACCTGCTGGAGCATGAGGTCGACATCCTGCAGGTCGAAAAGCGCATCCGTGGCCGCGTCAAGCGCCAGATGGAGAAGAGCCAGCGCGAGTACTACCTGAACGAGCAGGTCAAGGCCATCCAGAAGGAGCTCGGCGACGGCGAAGACGGCGCCGACATGGAGGAGCTCGAGAAGAAGATCCTCGCTGCCAAGATGCCCAAGGAGGCGCGCAAGAAGGCCGACGCCGAGCTGAAGAAGCTCAAGCTGATGTCGCCGATGTCCGCCGAGGCGACGGTGGTGCGCAATTACATCGACACGCTGGTCAACCTGCCCTGGAGCAAGAAGACCAAGATCAAGCACGACCTCAAGAACGCCGAGGACGTGCTGAACGAAGACCACTATGGCCTCGAGAAGGTCAAGGACCGCATCCTCGAATATCTCGCGGTGCAACAGCGCGTCGACAAGGTCAAGGCGCCCATCCTGTGCCTGGTTGGCCCCCCAGGCGTCGGCAAGACCTCGCTGGGCCAGAGCGTTGCGCGCGCCACGGGCCGCAAGTTCGTTCGCATGGCGTTGGGCGGCGTGCGTGACGAGGCCGAGATCCGCGGCCATCGCCGCACCTACATCGGCTCCATGCCGGGCAAGGTGCTGCAGTCGCTGACCAAGGTGGGCACGCGCAACCCGTTGTTCCTGCTCGACGAGATCGACAAGCTGGGCATGGACTTCCGCGGCGACCCGTCGTCGGCGCTGCTGGAAGTGCTGGACCCCGAGCAGAACCACACCTTCGGTGACCACTACATCGAGGTCGACTTCGACCTGTCCGATGTGATGTTCGTCGCCACGTCCAACTCGATGAACATCCCGCCGGCCCTGCTGGACCGGATGGAAGTCATCCGCCTGTCGGGCTACACCGAGGACGAGAAGGTCAACATCGCCCAGACCTACCTGCTGCCTAAGCAACGCAAGAACAATGGCGTGCTGAACGAGGAGCTGGAAGTCACCGAGTCGGCCATCCGCGGCGTGATCCGCTACTACACGCGGGAAGCCGGCGTGCGTTCGCTCGAGCGCGAGATGTCCAAGATCTGCCGCAAGGTGGTCAAGGGTATCCAGCTGAAGTCGTACGAAGGCAAGGTGGTCGTCACGGAGGAGAACCTCCACGACTTCCTGGGCGTTCGCAAGTACGACTTCGGTCGTGCCGAGAAGAAGAACCAGGTCGGCCAGGTGGTTGGCCTCGCGTGGACCGAAGTGGGCGGCGATCTGCTGACCATCGAGGCGACCGCGATGCCGGGCAAGGGCAACATCATCCGCACCGGCTCGCTGGGCGACGTGATGAAGGAATCCGTCGAAGCGGCCCGCACCGTGGTGCGCTCGCGCGCCCGCCGCCTGGGCATCAAGGACGAAGTCTTCGAGAAGCGCGATGTGCACGTGCACGTGCCCGACGGCGCGACGCCCAAGGATGGCCCGAGCGCGGGTGCCGCGATGACCACGGCCTTCGTGTCTGCGCTGACCGGCATCCCGGTGCGCGCCGACGTGGCGATGACCGGCGAGATCACGTTGCGCGGCGAAGTCACTGCCATCGGTGGCCTGAAAGAGAAGCTGCTCGCGGCTCACCGCGGCGGCATCAAGACCGTGATGATCCCGGAAGAGAACGTCAAGGACTTGCAGGACATTCCGGAGAACGTGAAGAACCAGCTCGAGATCGTGCCCGTGCGCTGGATCGAACGTGTGTTGGAGGTCGCTCTCGAGTCCGTGCCGACGCCACTGCCGGACGAGGAAGTCCCCGTCGCGGCGGCCAAGCCGGATGATGGTGCAGCCAAGAGCACGGTGGTGCCGCACTGAAGAAATTGCATTTATCTTGTCATCCGGCCAAAAACTGGATTACAATGCCAGCTTCGCTAGATCGCAGAGAGTGATTGAAACGGCCTAGTGAAGTTGCTGAACAAGACGGCGCAAGCGGTTGAGTCAGGCAATGCGGGTGTAGCTCAGTTGGTAGAGCGCAACCTTGCCAAGGTTGAGGTCACGAGTTCGAGCCTCGTTACCCGCTCCAGTTTTTCGAGAAGGGAAGCCCCGGCTTCCCTTTTTCATCAGTAGTTGTCAGAGTCGCACCAACGACTTTGATGTTGGGTTTTACGGCGGCGCGGTAGCAAAGCGGTTATGCCCCGGATTGCAAATCCGGTTAGTCCGGTTCGACTCCGGACCGCGCCTCCAAAATAAACACCATGCGGGTGTAGCTCAGTTGGTAGAGCGCAACCTTGCCAAGGTTGAGGTCACGAGTTCGAGCCTCGTTACCCGCTCCAGTAAAAATCGGTCGCACCGATGTTTGGCCTACCATGCCAAGCGAAATGCGCGGGTGTAGCTCAGTTGGTAGAGCGCAACCTTGCCAAGGTTGAGGTCACGAGTTCGAGCCTCGTTACCCGCTCCAATTCACGGGAGATTCGATGATGTCGAATCTCCCGTTTTCTTTTGTGCGGCCCGGATAATGCGGCCAGCGCGCGGGTGGCGAAATCGGTAAACGCAGCGGACTTAAAATCCGCCGCCCTCAACAGGCGTACGGGTTCAAGTCCCGTCCCGCGCACCAATGATCAGCGAGCCCGGAAATGGGGTCAGGCGTAGGTGTTGACATTGCGTCCCACGCTGCCTTCGGTGGCCAAGGGCGGCTGTTGCGGTGGCGCATTCAGCAGCGCGATGGCGCCGGAGGCTTGCACGTCCAGCGCCTTCTTGAGTACGAGGATGCTCGCTGCGCCTTGGGCGGTGCCCAGGTCGCCGCTGGAAGCGTTGGTGGTTGCCGTGCTGACCACGGCCGAATTGGCGATGTTCATGTGCTGACTATCGGCCAAGCTCGCTCGAACTTGAGTCACCGCGCTGCGGGCCAATGCCGAACATCTGCATCGTGCCAGCCCAGGACGCGTCGTATCCAGCCCCGCAGTGCAAGCGGGTCGCCACTGGTCTCAATCTGCAGATCCGGTGCAGGGTCTGCCGTTGGCACCCACAGATCCACGGCACGGCGGGCAACGGCGGTCTCGATGCGCAGTAGCTTGACGGTTGGGCCCAGCTCAGCCTGCCACAGCGCCTCGATCAGCGGGTAGTGAGTGCAGCCCAGCAAGGCCGTGTCGACGCCGGCGGCGCGCAGCTGTTCGCAGTGATGGGCCACGAGGGCGCGCAGTTCGGCGCTGTCGAGATCGCCGGCTTCGATGCGATCGACGATACCGGGGCAACCTTGGACGATCACCTGCTGCCCGTTGGCATGGCGCGCGATGAGCGCGCGCAGCCTTGCGCTGGCCGCCGTGGCCGGCGTGGCCAGCAAGCCGATGCGGCCGTTGCGCGTGGCGGCGACGGCGGGCTTGATGCCGGGCTCGGTGCCGACGATCGGCACGTTGGGCCAGCGTTCACGCATAGCGTCGATGGCGTGTGCGGTGGCTGTGTTGCAGGCGTTCACGACGAGGCCGGCACCGCAATCGATCAAGTGCGCAGTGATGGCCAGGCTGCGGGCCCGGATCTCTTCCGGGCTTCTGCCGCCGTAAGGCGCGTAGGCCGTGTCGGCGAGGTAGCGGAAGCGGGCGGTCGGCAACAGCGCGCGAAGTTCGCGCAGTACCGTGAAGCCGCCGACGCCGGAGTCGAAGACACCGATTTCTCGGTGCGGGGAAGAGTCGGTCTGCATGGGCGCAGGCAGTCTAGCCTCACGATTCGAGAGGCCTCTCCAGAAAGTCTTTCGCTGCGGGCGCCGGACCTCTGGCTAGAATCGAACGATCGTGCTTTTTTAAGTGCGGCTCTGCGACGAGCGCCTCGTAGAATCCAATTAACGTATACGTCAATTCGAGCTGGAGTTTCCGATGAAGGTCTTGGTCCCTGTCAAACGCGTCGTGGACTACAACGTCA
Source organism: Pelomonas nitida (assembly GCF_043555975.1). NCBI lineage: Bacteria > Pseudomonadati > Pseudomonadota > Betaproteobacteria > Burkholderiales > Sphaerotilaceae > Roseateles > Pelomonas nitida. Next base: position 182,050 of record NZ_JBIGIA010000001.1, read on the forward strand.
AGGTGCGCGTGAAGAGCGACGGCACGGGTGTGGACATCGCCAACGTGAAGATGTCGATGAACCCCTTTGACGAGATCGCCGTCGAGGAGGCTGTCCGCCTGAAGGAGAAGGGCGCCGTCACCGAGGTGATCGCCGTGTCCTGCGGCGTCCCGCAATGCCAGGAAACGCTGCGCACGGCCATGGCCATCGGTGCGGACCGCGCCATCCTGGTCGAGACGCCGGCCGATGTGGAACTGCAGCCGCTGGCCGTCGCCAAGCTGCTGAAGGCGCTGGTGGACAAGGAAGGCCCGAGCCTGGTCATCCTCGGCAAGCAGGCCATCGACGACGATTGCAACCAGACCGGCCAGATGCTGGCCGCGCTGACCGGCATGCCGCAAGGCACGTTCGCCTCCAAGGTGGAAGTGGCTGGCGACAAGGTCAACGTGACGCGTGAAGTGGACGGTGGCCTCGAGACCGTGGCGCTGAGCCTGCCGGCCGTCGTGACGACCGACCTGCGCCTGAACGAGCCGCGTTACGTGACGCTGCCCAACATCATGAAGGCCAAGAAGAAGCCGCTGGACGTCGTCAAGCCGGCCGACCTTGGTGTGGACGTGACCCCGCGCATCAAGACGCTGAAGGTCAGCGAGCCGCCCAAGCGCGGCGCCGGCGTGAAGGTGGCCGATGTGGCAGCGCTCGTCACCAAGCTGAAGACCGAAGCCAAGGTCATCTAACCCAAAATTCCGGAGACTTTGAGATGACCGCACTCGTCATTGCCGAACACGACAACGCCTCCATCAAGGGCGCCACGCTGAACACTGTCACCGCCGCCGCAGCGCTGGGCGGTGATGTGCATGTGCTGGTGGCTGGCCACAACGCGGCTGCGGCCGCCGCAGCCGCCGGCCAGATCGCTGGCGTCACCAAGGTGTTGCACGCCGACTCGGCCGCGTTGGCCGATGGCCTGGCCGAGAACGTCGCGGCGCAAGTCATTGCGCTGGCGTCTGGCTACAGCCACATCCTGTTCCCCGCCACCGCCTCGGGCAAGAACGTGGCGCCGCGCGTGAGCGCGCTGCTCGACGTGGCTCAACTGAGCGACATCACCAAGGTCGTCAGCGCCGACACCTTCGAGCGCCCCATCTACGCCGGCAACGCGATCGCGACGGTGCAGAGCAGCGATGCCACCAAGGTCATCACGGTTCGCACGACCGGCTTCGACCCGGCCGCTTCCACCGGTGGCGCGGCTGCCGTCGAGACCGTGGCTGCTGCCGCCGACAGCGGCAAGAGCAGCTTCGTGGGCCGTGAGGTGACCAAGAGCGATCGCCCCGAGCTGACCGCCGCCAAGATCATCGTGTCGGGTGGCCGTGCGCTGGGCTCGAGCGAGAAGTTCATGGAAGTGCTGACGCCGCTGGCGGACAAGCTGGGCGCCGCCCTCGGTGCGTCGCGTGCCGCTGTGGATGCCGGTTATGCGCCGAACGACTGGCAGGTGGGCCAGACGGGCAAGATCGTCGCGCCGCAGCTCTATGTCGCCGCCGGCATCTCCGGCGCCATCCAGCATCTGGCCGGCATGAAGGACTCCAAGGTCATCGTCGCGATCAACAAGGACCCGGAAGCGCCGATCTTCTCGGTGGCCGACTACGGCCTGGAAGCCGATCTCTTCACGGCGGTGCCCGAGCTCGTCAAGGCGCTCTGAGCCACGAGCGACATCCCTGCGGGCGCCCGGCTGTCGTCGAGGCGCCCTTTTTTCGCCCGCAGCCAGCGTTGCACCCGCGAATCGCGGCACACGGGCGGTCCTTCACTCCAGGATTCAAGCGATGAGTTATCAAGCTCCCGTCAAGGACATGCTCTTCAACCTCCAGCACCTGGCCGGGCTGGAGCACCTGACGAGCCAGGTGCCGGCATTCGCCGACTTCGGCCTGGACACGGCCGCCGCCGTGCTGGAGGAGTGCGCCAAGCTGTCGCAGGACGTCATCGCGCCGCTGAACTTCGAGGGCGACAAGAACCCGTCGTTCTGGAAGGACGGCGCGGTCACGACGACGCCGGGCTTCAAGGATGCGTTCCGCGCCTACGCCGAAGGCGGCTGGCAGGGTTTGCAGCACCCGGCGGACTTCGGCGGCCAGGGCGCGCCCAAGACCATCGGTGCGGCCTGCAACGAGATGCTGCAGGCGGCCAACATGAGCTTCGCGCTGTGCCCGCTGCTGACCGACGGCGCTGTCGAGGCGCTGCTGACGGCCGGCAGCGACGAGCAGCGTGCCACCTTCATCCCCAAGCTGCTGGACGGCTCGTGGACCGGCACGATGAACCTCACCGAGCCGCAGGCCGGCTCTGACCTGGCGCTGGTGCGCACCCGCGCCGAGCCGCAGGGCGACGGCACGTACAAGATCTTCGGCACGAAGATCTTCATCACCTGGGGCGAGCACGACATGGCCGAGAACATCGTCCACCTCGTGCTGGCCCGCGTGGCCGGCGCGCCGGAGGGCGTGAAGGGCATCAGCCTGTTCCTGGTGCCGAAGTTCATGGTGAACGCTGACGGCAGCCTCGGCGCGCGCAACGACGCGCATTGCGTGTCCATCGAGCACAAGATGGGCATCAAGGCCAGCCCGACGGCGGTGCTGCAGTTCGGCGACCACGGTGGCGCCGTTGGCACGCTGGTGGGCCAGGAGAACCGCGGCCTGGAGTACATGTTCATCATGATGAACGCGGCCCGCTACGGCGTGGGTGTGCAGGGCATCGCCATCGCCGACCGCGCCTACCAGAAGGCCGTGGCCTATGCGCGGGACCGCGTGCAGTCGCGCCCCGTGGACGGCTCGGTGGCCGGCAGCGCCGCCATCATTCACCACCCCGACGTGCGCCGCATGCTGATGACGATGCGCTCGCTGACCGAGGGCTGCCGCGCCATGGCCAGCACGGCGGCCGCGGCCTATGACGCCGCCCACCACCACCCGGACGCGGACGCTGCTAAGCAGAACCAGGCCTTCTACGAGTTCATGGTGCCGCTGGTGAAGGGCTACAGCACCGAGATGAGCCTGGAGGTCACCTCCTTGGGCGTGCAGGTGCATGGCGGCATGGGCTTCATCGAGGAGACCGGTGCGGCCCAGTACTACCGCGACGCCAAGATCCTGACCATCTACGAAGGCACGACGGCCATCCAGGCCAACGACCTCGTCGGCCGCAAGACGTCGCGCGACGGCGGCCAGTTGGCGCGCGCCGTGGCCGGCCAGATCGAGCTGACCGAAGGCGAGCTGGCCCAGCGCGACAGCGCCGCCGCCAAGGCCATGCTGAAGGCGCTGCGCGCCTCGCGCGCGGACTACCTCGCCGTCGTCGACTTCATCGCGGCTGAAGCCAAGGCCAGCCCCAACGCGGCCTATGCGGGCTCCGTGCCCTACCTGATGCTGGCCGGCAACCTCGTGGCCGGCTGGCAGCTGGCGCGCGCGCTGCTGGCTGCCGAGGACGCGTTGGCGACCGACAAGCCGTTCATGGAAGCCAAGATCGCCACCGCGCGCTTCTACGCCGAACACATCCTGCCGCGCACCGCGTCGCTGCGTGCCGCCATCGTCGATGGCGCCGACAGCGTCACCGCGCTCTCTCTCGACGCTTTCTGACGGAGTCCACCTTGGCCCTGCCTCCCATCCTGAAGCACCTCCCGCTGCCGGTCATCGGCTCGCCGCTGTTCATCATCAGCAACCCCAAGCTCGTCATCGAGCAGTGCAAGGCCGGCATCGTCGGCTCCATGCCGGCGCTGAACGCACGCCCGGCCGAACTGCTCGACGAGTGGCTGGCCGAGATCACCGAGACGCTGGCGGCCTATAACAAGGCCAACCCGGACCGCCCGGCCGCGCCGTTCGCCATCAACCAGATCGTGCACAAGAGCAATGAGCGGCTCGAGCACGACATGCAGGTGTGTGCCAAGTACAAGGTGCCCATCGTCATCACGAGCCTGGGCGCGCGTGAGGATGTGAACCAGGCCGTGCACGGCTGGGGTGGCATCGTGCTGCACGACGTCATCAACAACAAGTTCGCGAAGAAGGCCATCGAGAAGGGCGCCGACGGGCTCATCGCCGTCGCCGCCGGTGCTGGCGGCCACGCGGGCGTGAAGAGCCCGTTTGCGCTGATCCAGGAAATCCGCGAGTGGTTCGATGGCCCGCTCGCGTTGTCGGGCGCCATCGCCACGGGCGACGCCATCCTGGCCGCGCAGGCCTGCGGCGCCGACCTGGCCTACATCGGCTCGGCCTTCATCGCGACGGAGGAGGCGCGCGCCAGCGCCGAGTACAAGCAGATGATCGTCGCCAGCAACAGCGACGACATCGTCTACAGCAACCTGTTCACCGGCGTGCACGGCAACTACCTGCGCGGCTCCGTCGTCGCGGCGGGGCTGGACCCGGAGAACCTGCCCGAAAGCGACCCCAGCAAGATGAACTTCGGCGGCGGTGCTGCCAAGGCCTGGAAGGACATCTGGGGCAGCGGGCAGGGCATCGGCGCGGTGCGCGAGGTGCTGCCGGCGGCGCAGCTCGTGGCGCGCCTCAAGCGCGAGTACGCGGCGGCTCGGCAGCGCCTGGCGCTGGGCTGACGTTTCACCTGCGCTGACTCACGGCCGCCTTCGGGCGGCCGTTGTCGTTTCAGCGCCGCAGCAGCCGCAGCCCGTTGCCGACCACCAGCAGGCTGGCGCCCATGTCGGCGAACACGGCCATCCACATCGTCGCGCTGCCGAACACGGCCAGCCCGAAGAACACGGCCTTGATGCCCAAGGCCAGTGTGATGTTCTGCCACAGCAGACCATGCGTGCGGCGAGACAGCCGGAGCGTCTCGGCGACGCGGCGCAGGTCGTCGTTCATGACCAGCACGTCGGCGGCTTCCTTGGCGGTGTCGGTGCCCGCGGCGCCCAGCGAAAAGCCGACGGCGGCCGCGGCCAGGCTGGGCGCGTCGTTGATGCCGTCGCCGACCATGCCCACGGTGCCCGGCTCGCCCAAGGCCGCCACCGCCGCCTGCTTGTCGTGCGGCAGCAATTGCGCGCGCACGTCGGTGATGCCGAGCGTGGCGGCGATGGCCTGCGCGGTGACGGGGTTGTCGCCAGTCAGCATGACCGGGCGCACGCCCAGGGCCTGAAGCTCGGCCACCGCCTCGCGGGCGCTGGCACGCGGCGTGTCGGCCACGGCGAACAGCGCGAGCACGCGGTGCGCATCGGCCAGCAGCGACACGGTGTGCCCCTGCGCTTCGTGGGCCTGCATGGCGGCCTCCAGCGCCGGCGTGCACAGGCCCCGCTCATGCAGCCAGCGATGGTTGCCCAGGATCAGCTCATGGCCGTCGACGCGGCCCTGCACGCCGCGGCCCACCTCGGCGCCGAAGTCGTCCACTGGCAGCGGCTGCTGCGCCTCTGAGGCTTCACCCGCCAGGCCGGCGGCGATGGCGCGGGAGACGGGGTGGTCCGAGCGGGCGGCCAGGCTGCGCGCGACGCGGCGCCACCGCATCGGGTCCAGGTCGTCGGCCATCCACTGCTGGGCGACGAGGCGGGGGTGGCCGGCCGTCAGCGTGCCGGTCTTGTCCAGCGCCATCACGCGAAGCCGGCGCGCCTGCTCCAGATGCACGCCGCCCTTGATGAGGATGCCGCGCCGTGCGGCGGCCGCGAGACCGCTGACGACGGTGACCGGCGTGGAGATGACGAGCGCGCAGGGGCAGGCGATGACGAGCAGCACCAGGGCCTTGTAGGCGGCCGCCAGCCATGGCCAGCCCAGCAGCAACGGCGCGCCGAGCGCGACGGCCAGGGCCAGCACGAACACGGCGGGCGTGTAGATGGACGCGAAGCGGTCGACGAAGCGCTGCGTGGGGGCGCGCTGGCTTTGCGCCGCCTCGACGGCGTGGATGATGCCGGCCAGCACCGTGTCGGTGGCGCTGCGGGTGACGCGGAACTCCAGGGCGCCGCTCTGGTTGACGGTGCCGGCGAAGACGGGGTCGCCCGGTCCCTTGTCGACCGGGATGCTCTCGCCGGTAACAGGCGATTGGTCCACCGCGCTGCGGCCGGTGCTGACGGTGCCGTCGAGCGCCAACCGCTCGCCGGGCTTCACGCGCACCGTGTCGCCGGGCGCCACCGCCTTGGCGTCCATGTGCCGCCAGCTGCCGTCGGGTTGGCGGACCTCGGCCTGCGTGGGCGAGAGCGCCAGCAGCCCCGTGATGGCCTGGCGCGCCCGGGCGACGGAGGCGGCCTCGATCAGCTCGGCCAGCGAGTACAGCGCCATCACCATGGCGGCCTCGGGCCACTGGCCGATGACGAAGGCGCCGATGACGGCCACGGACATGAGCGCGTTGATGTCCAGGCGCCAGCGGGCCAGCGACGCCAGCCCCTTGCCCAGCACGGCGAAGCCCGACAACGCGATGGCGACGGCGGCGAACAGCATGCCGGCGGCATGCCACACCGCGTCGTCGGGCCCGATGGCATGCAGCAACTCCGCGCCCAGCGCCACGGCCAACGCGGCCAGCAGGCGCGTGCGCTCGCGGCGCCGGGCGCTGGCGGTGGCCTCGGCCGATGGGGGCGCCGACAGCAGCTCGCTCGTGAAGCCGGCGCGGGCGACGGCGGCGGTGACGGCCCCCCAGGTTGCCGGCGGCGCGTCCACGGCCAGCGTGCGGGCCGCGAGGTCGAATTGCAGCCGCCCCAGGTCGGCCACATCGGCCAAGGCCTGGCGGATCAGCGCTTCCTCGGTGGGGCAGTCCATGGCCGGGATGCGCAGCAGCAGCGCGCCATCGGCTGCTGCGGGCGTGGGCGCGCTGGCGTCGCCGCAGTTGTTGCAGTTGTTGCAGTTGTTGCAGTTGCCGGCCGAGCCACAGGCCGCCGCGTGGTCATGCGCATGGGGGTGGTCGTGACCGTGGTTGCCGTGCGGGTGCGAATGGGGGTGTGAATGGGAAGGCATGCGGGTGGGGCGGGTGTCTGGTGGGCATTGGAATCCCTGGAGCCACTCCAGAGTCAAGTGCCTACACTGGCAAGCCGGATTCCCAGGAGCACGTGATGAAGATCGGTCAGCTGGCTGCGGCGTCGGTGACGGCGGTCGACACCATCCGCTACTACGAACGCGAGGGGCTTCTGCCGGCGCCGGGGCGAACCGAGGGTGGATTTCGCGTCTACGAACCCGCTCACCTGGAGCGCTTGCAGTTCATCCGCTACTGCCGCAGCCTGGACATGTCGCTGGACGAGGTGCGCGTGCTGCTGCGGGTGCGGGACGCGCCGGGCGGCGATTGCGGCGACGTCAATGCGCTGCTGGATGCCCACATCGGCCATGTGTCGCGCCGCATCGGCGAGCTGAAGGCGCTGGAGCGGCAATTGAAGGACCTGCGGCGCAGCTGCGCGACGGCGCAAACGGCCCGGCAGTGCGGCATCCTGACCGGCCTGGCCGCTGCGGCGCAGGAGGGGGGTGTGCCGGTGGCGGCGGGTGCGCCATCGCATTTGCGCAGCGTTCACGGCCGGTGACGGTGCAGGCCTGTTGCCCGACGCATTGACAAACTGGGGGTGTGGCGTCCCCGAAGCGGGCGACGCCAAAAACGGGTTGATACGGGTTTTCCATGAGATCGTTTGCCCGTGTCTGCCGAGACGATGACGAGGGAGTTTGAAAGCGCTTTCATTTGCTTTCAAATGGCGGCTTGAACGGGGCAGCGGCTGCCCGCCCCGGGATGTTTTGAAGCCTTCTGCAGTCGTCATGACGGTCTCCCAGAACACACGTTGGGGCCCCTGAACACCCGTCGGTCCCTTCGACGAGCGGGCAAGGAGAAGAGAGTTGAATCCTGTATTTCGTTGCTTGCGCCTGTTCGGCGCTTGCGTTCTTCTGGCGCTCGGCCTGATCGGCATCGCGCGCGCCGCCGACTACAGCCACGGGGTCGAGGTCAACGGCACGGCCGCCACGATCTGGTTCAAGTCCAACGTGTCGACCACCTGGGTCGACGTCCACTACAGCGTCAACAACGGCGCGCAGCAGAACCTGCGCATGACGGCCGCGAACGGTCGTTTCGAGCAGAAGCTCACGGTGGCCAGCGGCAATGTCATTGGCTACTGGTTCACCTACAACAACGGCTCGCCGGCCTACGACTCGCCCAAGTCCAGCTACACCGTGGGTAGCAGCGCGCCGGCGCCGAGCGGCCCGGTGTGCTTCTACGCCGACATCAACTACGGCGGTGCGAGCTTCTGCGCCAGCGCCGACTCCAGCTGGGTCGGCACGACCTGGAACGACCGCATCTCGTCGGTGAAGGTTCAGGCCGGCTACCAGGCCACGCTGTTCAACGACATCAACTTCGGCGGCTCGTCGCTGGTGCTGACGGCCGATGAGCCCAACCTCGTCAACCGCGGCTTCAACGACCTGACGTCCTCGTTCAAGGTCGGCGCTGCGGCATCGGGCACCTGGAATGGCCGCACGACCTTCAACATCGTCAACCAGACGGCCGGCCGCTGGGCCGACGATCAGGTCTACTGGGCCATCATTGGCCGCGACTGGTCGACGGGCAAGTTCGTGCGGGTGGATGCTTCGGGCAATCTCATCCCGATGTCGATCTCGGACAACGGCGCGCTGACGAAGAACGGCGTCACCTACACCAACTACTTCCACAAGCTCAGCGCCACGCGCTCCATCACCATTCCGGCGCTGGACTCGGCCCGCGTGATGATGTCCGTCGGCTCGCCGATGTACATCCGCGTCGTCCTCGACGGCAACGGCAACGTCGGCTATGCCGGCGCCAACATCGAGAACCCGAGCGACCCCAACATCGACGTCTACTTCGACTTCGGTGAAATGGCCATCATCCCGCCGGGCAAGGCCAACCCCGGCATCTTCATCAACACGACGCGTGTGGACCACTTCGGCTTCCCGCTGAAGCTGCGTGTGCAAGGCCTGGGTGGTTATGACCAGAGCGTTGGCGAGGCGCTGACCGAGACGCGTGACCAGCTGTTCAGCAAGTTCGTGGCGGAAGTGCCGGCGCAGTTCAAGCCGCTGGCCCAGGCCCCGTACTCGCCGTACCGCATCATGGCGCCGGCCCATGCGACCTTCAAGCCGGGCCAGGCCAACGCCAATTACCTGCAGCCCTATATCGACGCGGTGTGGGCGCGCTATCGCAACGAAGACCTGGTCTTCTCGCTGCAGAACCTGGGCACCTTCCGGGGGCGCGTCAGCGGCGATCGCTTCACGTTCACGGGCGGTTCGCCGGCCGGCACGTTCTACATCAACGGCAAGCCCGACACCGCCATGGTGCTGCTGGGCGCGGGCCTGCTGGCCGATGCCAGCGGCAACCCGACCAACATCGGCACGCAGCTGCAGATCCAGGCCCAAATCTGCGCGGCGCTGAACCGCCACGTGATGGAGACGCCGGCCAACTGGTACGTGCAGTCGGCCCACTATCCCGCCGGTCAGGTGGGCAACTGGTTCGCCAAGTTCTGGCACGACCACAGCATCAACAAGAAGGCCTACGGCTTCGCCTACGACGACGTGGGTGATTTCAGCCCGTCGCTGCACACGCAGGCGCCGACGACCGTGACCTACACGATCGGCTGGTGATCGACCGCGGGACCTGACGGTCCTGACCATGAGCAAGGCCCCGCAGTGCGGGGCCTTTTTCTTTGCGCGGCGTGGTCAGCGTGGTGCGTTGATGCGCCAGGCCGGCAGCGTCCAGTTGCGCCACAAGGACAGCGCGCGCAGCAGCACGGCCGTCGCCGCGGCTGCGCTGATGGCCGCCCACTCGGGCGCGTCCATCCGCACGGCCGCCACCAGCACCCATGCGCCGGCAAAGCTGCACAGCGCGTAGGGCCGATGGTCGTGGAAGGCGGCAGGGATCTCGTTGCAGACGATGTCCCGTAGCACGCCACCGAAGGTGGCCGTGATGACGCCCATCAGCACCGCGACGATGGCCGGCTGGCCGGTCTGCAGCGCCAGCAGCGCACCGTTGGCCGTGAACAGGCCCAGGCCCAGCGCATCGGGCCACTGGATGGCCTTCTCGGTCAGCGCGAGGTGGCGGCGACGCAGGAACAGCATCGCGGCGAACGACAGGCCCATCAGCGCCCACAGCCAGTCGGCATGCTCGACCCAGAAGAACGGCCGGCGGTCCAGCAGCACGTCGCGCAGCGTGCCGCCACCGAAGGCCGACAGCCCGGCGACGATGCACAAGCCCACCACATCCAGATGTTTGCGCGCACCGGCCAGCAGGCCCGACAAGGCGAAGGCGAGGGTGGCCGCGATCTCGATGACGGACTGCAGCGTCGAGAAGTTGATGATGGGCGGCCTCATGTCGCTCCGATCAATTCGGCGTCCTTCAGGAAACGGGACGGTCGGCCGGCGTCGTGCGTCACCGTGAGGCGGCGCCTGGCGCGCGTCATGGCCACATACAACAGGTTGCGGTTCTCGGTCGAGCCGTCGCCGAACTCACCTTGCGACAGATGCGGAATGACGACGTGGTCGAACTCCAGCCCTTTGGCTGCCTCGATGCTGGACAGCACCACGCGCTCATTGGCCTGCCGCCGGTGCCGCGCCTGGTCCATGGCAGAGAACAGGCGGAACGCGCCGTTCACGTCGGTGTCTTCCGCCACCGCGACGCGGTGCAGTTGGGCGATGTTGTCGACCACCTGTTGCGCATCCTGCTGGCGCACGAACACACGGGCTGCCAGCGCAGCCGCGTCCAGCGCTTTCAGGAAGGAGGCCTCGAACGCGGCGATGTCGTTCCCGCGCAGCACGGCCATGGCGGCTTCCAGCCGGCGTCGGGCGTCGGCGTGGGCGCTGCGCAGCACATGGGCTTCGATGAAGGACTTGGTCGAGTCCAGGCTGGCCGACGCCTCGCCGACGGCGGCGCGTTGGGCGTCGGTGTGGTCGAGGTGACGCAGCTCGATGCTGTCGACCCGGGCGCCAGAGAACAGCAGCAGCGCGTCGAGCAACGCGGCGCGCTGGGCCGCGGTCTCGAAGCCAGTGAAGTCGCCGCAGGCGCAGGCGTACAGGCCGCGCACCAGCAGGACATCGGCGCGTTCCAGATAGGGAGCGAAGCCGACGGTGCCGTAGGGCACGCCCAGGCGCAGCAGCTCATGTTCGATGAGCACCGACTGCGAGGGGTGGCGCAGCAACACCCGCAGGCTGGCCACGGCTTGCTGCTGGTGGTGCGCCTGCGCCAGGCGGGCGACGAAGGTGGCGGCCAGGCGGTGCGACTCGCAAGGCGCCAGCTGGATGCCGGTGTGCAGCGCCGCGTCCGCCGTGTACGGCTTGCGCGCCAGCGCGCCCACGTGGCGGGCCAGCTGAGGGCTGAAGCGGCGGCTCTGCGTCAGCGGCAGCACGGTCGGTGGGCCGATCTCCGCAGCGAAGTGCTGGCCCATGAAGGCCGCGTCGGCGCCGGTTTGCGAGTGGATGACCTGGTCGCGGTCACCCACGCCCACGAAGCCGGCCCGAGGGTGGGCGGCCAGTACGGCCTTCAACACGGTGAAGGCGGCACGGTTCACGTCGTGCATCTCGTCGACGCACACGAGCGACAGGCCGAGCTGCAGCGCGGCGTCGCCGGCGTCGATCTCGCCGCTCAGCAACGCTCGGGCCAGGTCGTAGACGCCGTCGCCGTTGAAGCGGAACTCGGGCCGGTCCGGGTGGCCGCCCTTGCGGATGAATTCGTAGCAACGCCACGCGCGCATCGTCAAATAGCCGAAGCCGAGCTCGTCGGCCAGCTGGGGCGTGAGGCGCTCCTCGGGATCGAGGTGCTCGAACACCATGCTTCCCTTGAGCCGGTCGAATGATTTCAGCAGTCCTTCGACAAGGTTGCCCGGCATCGCGTCGGTCATCAGCTCGTCCGGGTAGGGCTCCTGCGGCAGCGACTGTGCCGTGTCGATGGCGCGCACCACGTGAGGCCTGACCAGCTCGTGCGATGTGACGACACGCGTCTTCGTGCCCTCGGCCTGCTCCAGCACGCCCAGCGCGAACGCCTCGAAGGTCTCGATGCGCAACTGCTGCACCGTCGCCCTGGGCAGGCCGATGCCGATCAGCCGCTCCTTCAGCGCCGCGACGGCCGGCGCGGTGTAGGTGAGCGCCAGCACGGTCCGCGGCTCGGCGCCACGCTGCAGGGCCTGGGCGATGCGCAGGGCCAGTGTCGTCGTCTTCGCCGCGCCGGCGTTGGCCTCCACCAGCAGCAGGCGGCCCCGGTGCAACTGGATGGCGAGCTGCTCGTCGCTCGGTGTGATGTGGGTGGGCTGGAACGCAGCGTCGCTCATGGGGTGGATTGGAACCCACCCCGGCGCCCATCCATCACTTCACGGTCGTGTAGCGCGCCTCGAAGTAGTCGTTCGAGCGATGCAGCGTGTCGACGTTCTTCTTCATCGCCCACGGGCGGATCTGGTGGTGGATGGGGATGAACAGGAACTCATCGCGGATGCGCAGCAGCGCGTCCTTGATGAGGGCGTTGCGCTTGGGCACGTCGGGCTCGAACTTGATCTTCTGGATCAGCGCGTCCAGCGGCGCGTCGCTGACCTTGCCGAAGTTGAAGTTGCCGTCCGCGCCGTTGGTGCGCGTGTGGCCCCAGGCCTGCATGGCGTACAGCGCGTCGTAGGTGGAGACGCCCCAGCCCAGCATGTAGAACGGCGATTCGCCGCGTTGGAAGGTCTGGCTGTGCGTCGCGAACGGCGTGGCCACGAGCCGCGCCTTCACGCCGATCTTGGCCCACATGGACACGGCCGCCTGGCACACCTGCTCATCGTTGACGTAGCGGTTGTTGGGGCAGTGCAGCGGCAGCTCGAAACCCTGCGGGTAGCCCGCGTCGGCCAGCAGTTTGCGGGCCTTGTCCAGGTCGGGCTTGGCCACCTTGTCGAGCGCAGCGTCATAGCCGTTGACGCCCGGCGGCACCATCAGCGCGGCCGGCACCGACAGGCCGCGCATGATGGTGCGCTTGATGGCCTCGCGGTCCAGCGCCAGATTGAGCGCCTCGCGCACCCGCTTGTCCTTGAAGGGGTTCTTGCCCTTCACGCTGGCGTCGCGCAGTTCGTCGCTGCCCTCGTCCATGACGAAGAAGACGGTGCGTGTCTCGGCGCCTTCCAGCAGCTTGACCTTGCCGTCTTCCTTCAGGCGGAAGAAGTCCTGCGGCGGCATGTCGGTGACGATGTCCACGTCGCCCGACAGCAGCGCCGCCACCCGCGTCGGTGGGCTCTTGATGGGCAGGTAGCTCAGCTCGGTGATGTTGCCGGGGTTCTTGTCCCACCAGGCGGTGTTGGCCACCAGCTTCACGGCCTGGTCCGGCTGCCAGCTGACGAGCTTGTAGGGGCCGGTGCCATTCGCGTTGCGCGAGGCGAAGTTCTCTTCCTTGGCCTTGTAGTCCTGCGTGTTGGTCGTGTTGTTCTTCACCGACCACGCCTTGCTCATGATGGGGAAGCTGATGATGTTCTGCAGCAGCATGGGCGTGGGCGCCTCCAGCAGCAGGTCGACGGTGTAGTCGTCGATCTTCTTCACTTCCTTGATGCCGGACACATAGGTCTGCTTGGTGCCTTGCGGCTGCGTGATGCGGCCGAAGCTGAAGACGACGTCGTCGGCCGTGAACGGCGAGCCGTCATGGAACTTGACGCCACGGCGCAGCTCGAAGCGCACCTGCGTCTGCGACAGGTAGGTCCATTGGGTAGCCAGTGCGGGCTCCGGCCGGTAGGCCTGGCTCAGGCGGGTCAGCCCTTCGTAGATGTGGGCGCCGATGGCGTTGGAGGTGTTGTGATCCTGGGAGTGCGGATCCAGCGTCAGGATGTCGTTCTGGGCGGCCCAGCGCAGCGGTGCGGCCTGGGCGGTGGTGGCGGCGCCCAGCGCCAGGGCGGCCAGCAAGGGCAGGAGTCGGAGGACAGATTTCACGCGGCTTCCTTCATCGGGATTGAGGGACGGCAGAAGCCAAAAATACTAGCGGCGCCAGCAGGCGGTGGCGGCTAGGGCTTGCCCGCGACTTCCAGTGAACAATCGCAGCCCTTGCCGGCGGCAATCCAGCGTTTCACCCACCAGCCGCGCCAGCCGCTCGGTTGCGTCGTCAGCACGCCGCACACATAGCGTGCGCCGTCCCATTGCAGGGCGGTGCATGCACCTTTGAGGCGCCGGCTCAGCAGCATGCCCAGCGGGCAGGGTTCGGTCAGGCAGCAGACGCCGCAGCCGTTGCAGACGGCCCCGACCGCCGGCTTGGCCGGCGCGTCGGGGTGGATTTCAATGACCCGAGGCTGATTCATTCATTGATGCTGCAACGGCCTTCATGGTTGCCGGTCCAGCGAAAAGTAGCCCATGGGCTTGCCTCTACGAAGGCCGAAGCCGTAGTACTTGCCGCGCACGGGAAGCTTCTTGAGCGAGCCACTGAGATGGACGTAGTCGTCGCAGATCTCGTTGCGGCCCAGAGTCAGCTTGGAGCCGTCCAACGCGTACGACAGGGGCTCTCTGGCGGGAAAGAATTTCTCGTCGCTCGTCGCAACGGACTGCAAGATGACGCGTCGCCACGTCCCTGCTAGGCAGGACGAGGCCGCAGCCTTGGCGAAACGCAAGGTTAACGTCGTGACTGGCTGGTGAGCCGCGTTCTCGACTTTCAGCACCCACAAACCGCTCAGATCCTCGGCGCTGGCGATGTGTGACGTGAATGTGAGAGCAGCAGCCAGGATAGAACGTCGAACGAGATGCGACATGAATGCAAGGTGGGCGACCGGAGGTTTCCCATCATCGGATCTTGCAAACGAGAACGCCACCGATCAATGACCGGTGGCGTTGGATGGCGTGCTGCGCAGGCGACGCGGATTCAGGTCTTCACGCCCAGCTCGCGCAGGCGCTCGTTGAGGTAGCTGTCCGCCGTGTAGCGGTCGCTCAGCACGACGTTGTCGCGCGGGTGCAGGAACAGCGGCAGCGACACGCGGCTCTTCGTCGCCCCTTCGCCGGTCGGGTTGACGACGCGGTGCTGCGTCGACGGGTAGTAGCCCTCGGAGGCTTCCTGCAGCATGTCGCCGATGTTGATGGTCAGCGTGCCGAAGTCGCAGGGCACGTCGTGCCAGGCGTTGTCCTTGCCCAGCACCTGCAGCCCCGGCTCGTTGGCGGCGGGCAGGATGGTCAGCAGGTTGATGTCGCCATGCGCCGCCGCGCGCAGCGAGCCGGCGGGCTCCTGCCCGGTCAGCGGCGGGTAGCGCAACACGCGCAGCAGCGTCTTCGTGCTGCCCTTGATCATGTTGGACAAGGGCTCGCGGTACCTGGCGGCGATGTCGGGCGGCGTGTACTTCTCGACCCAGCCCAGCAACTCCTCGGCGAGCGCATTGGCTTCGCGGTAGTAGGTGAGGGCGTCTTCCTTGAGCTGGGGCGGAATGCGGCCCCAGGGGTAGACGTGGAAGTACTCCTTGATGTCCTTGAGCGTGGCGCCCTTGGCGGTCTCGGAAATCTGGGTGGAGAACCAGCCGTCCTGCGTCTCCTTCGAGAACGCATAGGCATCCTTGCCGTCGCCATTGAAGAAGGCGAGCCAGTCGGCGTAGATCTTCTCGACGAGCGCCTGGCGGATCGGGTGGTTGGTCAGCACGCCGAAGCCGGTTTCGTGCAGGGAGCGGGTGAACTTCTCGGCCGCGTCGGGTGCGCGGTAGTCGACGACCTGGACTTGCATGGGAATTCCTTGTTGTCCCGTGGCGCAGCCATTCAATCGCGGGGCTGTCGCGGTCGCAAGTTTACGGTTCAGTCAAATTCGACCAGATACAACGAGTGAACTTTGTCGCATCCCCAGGTACTTGTCGGGCAAACCCGCAGTGCTAGAGTTCGCCCCCGATGGAACCCGTCTGTTGCTCAGAAGGCCTGCACCGTTTGTGGGCAGGTTTTTCGAGCAGCGGACGGGTTCCTGGTCCTTCCCGTCCCTTTGCTGTTCGCAGCGAGGTGGGTCGCAATCCGCCAATCGGTCGAGCCGTGTCGCGGAAGGTTCTTCAACCAGCCAAGGCTCTGGAAACCAGGGCATGAGGTGAGCGAAAGATGATGCAGCAATACAGGTCGAACTCCTACCTGTTCGGTGGCAATGCCCCGTATGTGGAGGAGATGTACGAGGCTTACCTCGACAACCCGGGCTCCGTGCCCGACAACTGGCGCGACTACTTCGACGCGCTCCAGCACGTGCCTGCCGTCGATGGCAGCGAGGCCCGCGACGTGGCCCACGCACCGGTCATCGAGTCTTTCGCTCAACGCGCCAAGGCCAACGCCTTTGCCAACAAGGCCTCCAGCGCCGATCTGGCCGTCGCCCGCAAGCAGGTGCACGTGCAGTCGCTGATCGCGGCCTACCGCTTCCTCGGCAATCGCTGGGCGGAGCTGGACCCCCTCAAGCGCTCCGAGCGCCCCAAGATCCCCGAGCTCGACCCCGCGTTCTACGACCTGAGCGAGTCCGACATGGACATCTCGTTCAGCGCCGTGAACAGCTACTTCGGTGGCGAGACGATGACGCTGCGCCAGATCGTGCAGGCCCTGCGCGAGACCTACTGCAGCTCGATCGGCGCCGAATTCATGCATGGCTCCGACCCGGCCGAGAAGCGCTGGTGGCAGGAGCGCCTGGAGAAGGCGCGCAGCAAGCCCAGCTTCAGCGCCGAAAAGAAGAAGCAGATCCTTGAGCGACTGACCGCAGCCGAGGGCCTGGAGCGCTATCTGCACACCAAGTACGTCGGCCAGAAGCGCTTCTCGCTGGAAGGCGGCGAGAGCTTCATCGCGGCGATGGACGAGGTGATCCAGCGCGGCGGCGAGCGCGGCGTGCAGGAAATCGTCATCGGCATGGCCCACCGTGGCCGCCTGAACGTGCTGGTCAACACGCTGGGCAAGATGCCCAAGGACTTGTTCGCCGAGTTCGAACACACGGCGGCCGAAGACCTGCCTGCCGGTGACGTGAAGTACCACCAGGGCTTCAGCTCCGACGTGTCTACGGCCGGCGGCCCGGTGCACCTGTCGCTGGCCTTCAACCCCTCGCACCTGGAAATCGTCAACCCGGTCGTCGAAGGCAGCGTGCGTGCTCGCCAGGACCGCCGTGGCGACACCGTCGGCAAGCAGGTGCTGCCGGTGCTGGTGCACGGTGACGCGGCCTTCGGTGGCCAGGGTGTCGTGCAGGAAACGCTGGCGATGGCGCAGACGCGCGGCTATCGCACCGGCGGCACGGTCCACATCGTCATCAACAACCAGATCGGCTTCACCACCAGCGACCCGCGCGACCTGCGCTCGACCTGGTACTGCTCCGACGTCGTCAAGATGATCGAAGCGCCGGTGCTGCACGTGAACGGCGATGACCCCGAAGCGGTCGTGTGGGCCACGCAGCTGTGCATGGACTACCGCACCGAGTTCGGCAAGGACGTCGTGCTGGACATCGTTTGCTTCCGCAAGCTGGGCCACAACGAGCAGGACACGCCGGCGCTGACCCAGCCGCTGATGTACAAGAAGATCGGCGCCCACCCCGGTACCCGCAGGCTGTACGGCGACAAGCTGGTGACGCAGGGCGTGCTGACCGCCGAAGGCCCGGACGAAATGGTCAAGGCCTATCGCGCCGCGATGGACGAAGGCCGCCACACCGTCGACCCGGTGCTGACCAACTTCAAGAGCAAGTTCGCCACCGACTGGTCGCCCTTCCTGGGCAAGAAGTGGACGGACAGCTGCGACACCGCCATCCCGGCCACCGAGTGGAAGCGTCTGGCCGAGAAGCTGACGACGCTGCCCAAGGACTTCGCGCCCCACAACCTGGTCGCCAAGCTGTATGCCGATCGCGCCGCGATGGGCCGTGGCGAGGTCAACATCGACTGGGGCATGGGTGAGTCCATGGCCTTCGCATCGCTGGTCGCGTCGGGCTACCCGGTGCGCCTGTCGGGCGAGGACAGCGGCCGTGGCACGTTCACGCAC
Organism: Pelomonas nitida; assembly: GCF_043555975.1. Lineage (NCBI taxonomy): Bacteria > Pseudomonadati > Pseudomonadota > Betaproteobacteria > Burkholderiales > Sphaerotilaceae > Roseateles > Pelomonas nitida. The sequence continues at coordinate 199,839 of NZ_JBIGIA010000001.1, forward strand.
CGCCACGCGGTCATGCACGACCAGAACCGCGCCAACTGGGACGCCGGCACCTACATCCCGCTGCAGAACGTGGCGGATGGCCAGGCGCCGTTCACCGTCATCGACTCCATCCTGTCGGAAGAGGCGGTGCTGGGCTTCGAGTACGGCTACGCCGCTGCCGAGCCCAACACGCTGACCATCTGGGAAGCCCAGTTCGGTGACTTCGTCAACGGCGCGCAGGTCGTCATCGACCAGTTCATCGCCTCCGGCGAAGTGAAGTGGGGCCGCTCCAACGGCCTGACGATGATGCTGCCGCACGGCTACGAAGGCCAAGGCCCCGAGCACAGCTCGGCCCGCCTGGAGCGCTTCATGCAGCTGGCCGCGGACAACAACATGCAGATCGTGCAGCCCACCACGGCGTCGCAGATCTTCCACGTGCTGCGTCGTCAGATGCTGCGCATGTTCCGCAAGCCGCTGGTCATCATGACCCCCAAGAGCCTGCTGCGCGCCAAGGATGCGACGTCGCCGCTGGCCGAGTTCACCAAGGGCGAGTTCAAGACCGTCATCGGCGAGCTGAACGACGAGATCGCGGCCGACAAGGTCAAGCGCGTCATCGTCTGCTCGGGCAAGGTCTACTACGACCTGGTGCGCAAGCGCGACGAGAAGAAGGCCACCGACGTGGCGATCCTGCGCGTCGAGCAGCTCTATCCGTTCCCGCACAAGGCCTTCTCGGCCGAGCTGAAGAAGTACCCGAACGCCACCGACATCGTCTGGTGCCAGGACGAGCCGCAGAACCAGGGCGCCTGGTTCTTCGTGCAGCACTACGTGCACGAGAACATGCTCGAGGGCCAGAAGCTCGGCTACGCCGGCCGCCCGGCCAGCGCCAGCCCTGCCTGCGGCTACGCGCACCTGCACCAGGAGCAGCAGAAGGCGCTGCTGGATCAGGCCTTCGCCAAGCTCAAGGGCTTCATCCTCACCAAGTAAGACCGTGACGCGCGGCGCCCGAGAGGCGCCGCGCGTGCGCGCGCCTGCACCCATCACACCGAATAAAGAACACGGAGCCTCACACCATGGCCATCGTTGACGTCCAAGTTCCCCAGTTCTCCGAATCCGTTTCCGAGGGCACCCTGCTGACCTGGAAGAAGAAGCCCGGCGAAGCCGTCACGGTCGACGAAACCCTCGTCGAGATCGAGACCGACAAGGTCGTGCTCGAAGTTCCCGCACCCGCGTCCGGCGTGCTGTCCGAAATCGGCGTTGCCGATGGCAGCACCGTCACCAGCCAGCAACTGCTGGCCAAGATCGACACCGAAGGCAAGGCCGGCGCCGCGGCGCCCGCACCCGCTGCCGCCGCTCCGGCTGCCGCCCCCGCAACCGCTGCAGCACCCGCTGCCACCGGCGGCAACAAGGGCGATGTGGCCATGCCGGCCGCCGCCAAGATCCTGGCCGAGAAGGGCCTCGCCGCCACCGATGTGGCCGGCTCCGGCAAGGACGGCCGCGTGACCAAGGGCGACGCCCTGGCTGCCGGTGCCAAGGCGGTTGCTGCGCCCGTGGCGGTGCCCGCCGCCCCCGCCGTTGCCAAGCCGCTGCCGTCCGTGGCAGCGCCCGCGCAGAACCTGGCGAGCCTTGGCGAGCGCCCTGAGCAGCGCGTGCCCATGACCCGCCTGCGCGCCCGTATCGCCGAGCGCCTGCTGCAGTCGCAAGCCACCAACGCCATCCTGACCACGTTCAACGAAGTGAACATGGCGCCGGTCATGGAGCTGCGCAAGAAGTTCCAGGACAGCTTCACCAAGGAGCACGGCACCAAGCTGGGCTTCATGAGCTTCTTCGTGAAGGCCGCCGTGCACGCGCTGAAGAAGTACCCGGTGCTGAACGCCTCGGTCGACGGCAACGACATCGTCTACCACGGCTACTTCGACATCGGCATCGCCGTCGGCTCGCCGCGCGGCCTGGTCGTGCCCATCCTGCGCAATGCCGACCAGATGAGCTTCGCCGACATCGAGAAGAAGATCGCCGAGTTCGGCAAGAAGGCCCAGGAAGGCAAGCTGGGCATCGACGAGATGAGCGGCGGCACCTTCTCCATCTCCAACGGCGGCACCTTCGGCTCCATGCTGTCCACGCCCATCATCAACCCGCCGCAATCGGCCATCCTGGGCGTGCACGCCACCAAGGACCGCGCGGTGGTGGAGAACGGTCAGATCGTCATCCGCCCGATCAACTACCTGGCCATGTCCTATGACCACCGCATCATCGACGGCCGCGAAGCCGTGCTGGGCCTGGTGGCCATGAAGGACGCGCTGGAAGATCCGTCGCGCCTGCTGTTCGACATCTAAGCCAAGGACACGATCAGCATGACTACCAAGCAATTCGACGTCGTCGTCATCGGTGGCGGCCCCGGTGGCTACATCGCGGCCATCCGCGCGGCCCAACTGGGCATGAACGTGGCCTGCGTGGACGAATGGAAGAACGCGCAGGGCGGCGACGCCCTCGGCGGCACCTGCACCAACGTGGGCTGCATCCCGTCCAAGGCGCTGCTGCAGTCGTCGGAGCATTTCGACCACGCCGGCCATCACTTCGCGGACCACGGCATCAGCCTGGACAACCTGAAGATCGACATCGCCAAGATGGTCGCCCGCAAGGACGCCGTCGTGAAGCAGAACAACGAAGGCGTGCGCTACCTGTTCAAGAAGAACAAGGTGAGCTTCTTCCACGGCCGCGGCAGTTTCGTGGCGGCCAAGGACGGCGGCTACGAGCTCAAGGCCGGCGACGAGACCATCATCGCCAAGCAGGTCATCCTGGCCACAGGCTCCAATGCCCGCCAGCTGCCCGGCGCGGAGTTCGATGAGGAGCTGATCCTGTCGAACGACGGTGCACTGCGCATCCCGGCCGTGCCGGCGAAGCTGGGCGTCATCGGCTCCGGCGTGATCGGCCTGGAGATGGGTTCCGTCTGGCGCCGCCTGGGCTCGGAGGTGACCATCCTCGAAGCCATGCCGGCGTTCCTGGCTGCTGCCGACGAGAGCGTGGCCAAGGAGGCTGCCAAGGTCTTCAAGAAGCAGGGCCTGGACATCCAGCTCAGCGTCAAGATTTCCAAGGTCACCAAGGGCAAGAAGGACGTCACCATCGCCTACACCGACGCCAAGGGCGCCGAGCAGACGCTGGTGGTGGACAAGCTCATCGTGTCGATCGGCCGCGTGCCCAACACCATTGGCCTGAACCCCGAGGCCGTGGGCCTGAAGCTCGACGAACGCGGCGCCATCGTCGTCGACGACGAGTGCAAGACCAACCTGCCCGGCGTCTGGGCCATCGGTGACGTTGTGCGCGGCCCCATGCTTGCGCACAAGGCCGAGGAAGAGGGCGTGGCGGTGGCGGAGCGCATGGCGGGCCAGCATGGCCACGTCAACTTCAACACCATCCCCTGGGTCATCTACACCAGCCCCGAGATCTCCTGGGTCGGCAAGACCGAGCAGCAGCTCAAGGCGGAGGGCGTGGCCTACAAGGCGGGTCAGTTCCCCTTCCTGGCCAACGGCCGCGCCCGTGCGCTGGGCGACACGACGGGCTTCGTCAAGTTCCTGGCCGATGCCAAGACCGACGAGATCCTGGGTGTTCACATCATTGGCCCGTTCGCGTCCGAGCTGATCTCGGAAGCCGTCGTGGCCATGGAGTTCAAGGCCTCGGCCGAGGACATCGCCCGCATCTGCCACGCGCATCCGTCGCTGTCCGAGGCGACCAAGGAAGCGGCACTGGCCGTCGACAAGCGCACGTTGAACTTCTGATCGCGTAGCGCAAACCACAAGGGGCGGCCAATCAGTCGCCCTTTTTTTCGTGATGACCTGTCCGAATGACGTCCGTTAGCGATCTCTATCAGCAGACCCTCGCCGAGCGCGGCTTCAAGGCCGACGCCGCGCAGCTGCGCGCCATCGAGGCCTTGCAGCGCTGCCAGGACGAATGGGAGGCCTACAAGGCCCGCCGCAGCAATGCGGTGACCAAGTTGCTCGTGCGCCCGCCCATCCCGCGCGGCGTCTACATGTACGGCGGTGTCGGCCGGGGCAAGAGCTTCCTGATGGACTGCTTCTTCCAGGCCGTGCCGCTGACGCGCAAGACGCGGCTGCACTTCCACGAGTTCATGCGCGAGGTGCACCGCGAGCTGCAGGAACTCAAGGGCATCGCCGACCCGCTGGAGGAGCTCGGCAAGCGCATCGCGCGGCGGTTCCGGCTGATCTGCTTCGACGAGTTCCACGTCGCCGACGTGACCGACGCGATGATCCTGCATCGCCTGCTGGACGCACTGTTCCGCAACCGCGTGTCCATCGTCACGACGTCCAATTTCCACCCGGACGAGCTCTACCCGAACGGCCTGCACCGTGACCGCATCCTGCCGGCCATCGAGCTGCTGAAGGCCAACCTCGAAGTCATCAACGTCGACGCCGGCACCGACTATCGCCGCCGTTCGCTGGAGGACATGAACCTCTACCTGACGCCGCTGAACGCGGACACCGATGCAGCGCTGACGCAGGCCTTCGAGTCGCTCGCCGAGGCCAAGGATGAGGACCGCAAGCTGATGATCGAGCACCGCGCGATCTATGCCTGGCGTCGTGCCGGTGGCGTCGTGTGGTTCGACTTCCAGACCTTGTGCGGCGGCCCGCGCTCGCAGAACGACTACCTGGAGCTGGCCAGTCAGTTCCACACCGTCATCTTGTCGGATGTGCCCGAGATGCCGGTGCGCCTGGCCAGCGAGGCGCGGCGTTTCACGTGGCTGGTGGATGTGCTGTACGACCGGCGCGTCAAGCTCATCATCTCGGCGGCGGTGCCGGCCGAAGCGCTCTACACCGAAGGCCCGCTGGCGCATGAGTTCCCGCGCACTGTCTCACGCTTGCAGGAGATGCGCTCGGCGGAGTACCTTGCGCTGTCCCGTCGTGAAGTCGATACCTCGTTGACCTGATGAACCCGCTGCTGATCCTGCTGGCCGCTGCGGCTTCAGCGCCGCTGAATGCCTCCTTCGCCACCCGGGCCGAGGTCGCGGCGCAGCGCGCCGCGCTCGAGCAGCGCTTTGACCGCGACAGGGCCGAATGCGCGGAGCGATTCGCGGTCACGCCGTGCCTGGAAGATGTGCGCAAGCGACGTCAGGAGGCGTTGGCGCCGTTGATCGAGCACGAGCATGAGCTGGCCGCGCTGGAGCGCCGTGCGCGTGCGCAGGCGCAGGTTGAGCGCGTCAAGGCGCGTGAGCTCGCCGCAGCCGAGGACGAGGCGCAGCGCCTGGAGCGGGTGGTCAAGGCGCCGCCGCCCATCGCAGTGGCCACGCCGGCGCCGCGCCCATCCCGGCAGCGCAGCCCGGAGGAGGCCCAGCGTGCTCAGGCGCGAGCGGCCAGCCAGGCGCAGGCCGAGGCGGCGCAGCGTGTTGCCAGGGCGAAAGAACGGGAGCGGCTGCTGCAGGAGCGACAGGCAGAGCACGCGGCCAGGGAGCAGCGCCGCAGCCGCCCGGCCGCCAAGCCGCTGCCTTTGCCTTCAACTCTGCCGCCGGCATCGGCGCCTTCCGCGCCGACGTGATCGTCAGTCCAGCGCTTCGAGCTTGACGATGGCGATCGACAGGTTGTCGCCGCCGCCACGTGCGCGCTGACGAGCCTTGCTCACCAGCAGCTCGGCCGCCTCGCGGGGTGGCAGGCTGTGCAGCACGCTGCCCAGCTCCTGGGCGGTGAAGTAGTGCCACAGCCCGTCGCTGCAGCACATCAGCGTGTCGCCGACCTCCATGCCTTCGAAGCGCTCGGCGGTGGATGTCGGGTCCTGCACGGTGCCCAGACACGCCGTTAGCAGGTTGCTCTGTGGGTGCGAGCTGGCCTCGGCTTCAGTCAGCTGTCCCTCGTCGACGAGGCGCTGCACGTAGGAGTGATCCATGGAGCGCTTGACCAGCTTCGGGCCACGGAACCAGTAGATGCGGGAGTCGCCCGAGTGGGTCCAGTAGGCGCAGCGATCACTGCTGACGACGAAGCTCGCGATCGTGCTGTGCGGTTCTTCCTCGGCGGAGATGGCCGTCAGCTTGATCATCAGATGCGCTTCCGACGTGATCTGGCTCAGCAGTTCGGCGGGGGATTCGTCTTCGGGCGAATAGCGCTCGAACAACTGTTGCGCCGTCAGGATGACCTGGTCGGCGGCTTTGCGGCCGCCGCTCTTGCCGCCCATGCCGTCTGCCACGATGCCCATGACGCAGCCGTCGATGCGCGGGTGCGCGATGACAGCGACCTGGTCCTGCTGATATGAACGGTCCCCGCGGTGGGTGCCGGTCGCAGCGGTGAGTCGGAATCCGACGTCGGAAGAAGTGGCCATGCGAAAACTATACTGGCCCGCCCGCCTGGGGGCCGGTGCTCCTCGCTCACATAAACCCCCGAATGAATGAACAACTTCACTCGTTGAGCCGGCGGCTGATCGAGCTGCGCATGGAGCATGGAGATCTTGACGCGATGATCGATCGCTTGGTTGTGCAGGTGCCGGTGGATGAACTGTCGCTGCAGCGCCTGAAAAAGCGCCGTTTGGCCTTGCGCGACATGATCGCCCGGCTCGAAGCCACGACGGAGCCCGATGACCTCGCCTGACCCGGGCCTGGATGACTGGCTGGACGCGCTGGATGGTGCAACGCCGGCTGCCGCGCCTGATGCCGATGAGCTCGAACAGGCGGTGCTGGCCGCGTTCGATGCGGGAGGCCCCCTGGCGCGCCTTGACGCTGGCTACAAGCCGCGTGAGCCGCAGCTGCAGATGAGTCGCGCCGTGGCGCGGGCGTTGAGCCGGCGGCAGGCGCTGGTGGTTGAGGCCGGGACCGGCGTGGGCAAGACCTTCGCCTATCTGGTGCCCACGCTGCTGGCCGGCAGCCGCGCGCTCATCAGCACCGCAACCAAGAGCCTGCAGGATCAGCTGTTCCTGCGGGATCTGCCGCGCCTGACACGGGCGCTGAACACGCCCGTGCGGCTGGCGTTGCTCAAAGGGCGCAGCAGCTACCTGTGCCTGCACCGCATGAAGGAGGCGCGCGTCAGCGGCGAGTTCCCGGACCGTCGTACGGCGCTGTCCCTGGCGCGCATCGAGCGCTGGGCGCTGGGCACGGCCACCGGCGACTTCGCCGAGATCGACGGCCTCGACGAGCGCTCACCCATCATCCCGATCGTCAGCTCCAGCCGCGAGAACTGCCTGGGACAGGAATGCCCCGACTGGAAGTCCTGTTATGTCGTGAAGGCGCGGCGCGAGGCGATGGAGGCCGATGTCGTCGTCGTCAACCACCATCTGTTCTTTGCAGACGTGACGCTGCGCGACACCGGTGTGGCCGAGCTGCTGCCCAGCGTGGAGATTGCCGTCTTCGACGAGGCGCACCAACTGGCCGAGGCCGGTGTGCAATTCCTCGGCACCTTGCTGGGCACGGCCGCGCTGGTGGACTTTGCCCGTGACATGCTGGCCCACGGCTTGGCCCATGCGCGCGGGGTGCATGACTGGCAGGCCTTGCAGGCGGCCGTCGAGAAGGCGACGCGGGAGTTGCGCCTGGCGGCGGCCGGGCCGCTGGCCACGGCAGGTCGCGAGTTGCGCGGCACGCTGAAGCTGGGCTGGAAGGAACGGGCTTCGCAGTCGGCCTTCGCCGCAGCCCTTGCCGGTGTGGAGGCGGCCTGCGCCCAGGCGCTCGAGGCGCTGACGGCCGTCCAGGCAGCTTCGCCGGACTTTGCACGTCTTTGCGAGCGCGCCCAGCAACTGCGTGATCTGGCGAAGCAGTTCGCGGCCGATCCTGCACCGGGCGATGTGCGGTGGATCGACATCAGCCCGCACACGGCCAGGCTGGTCGAGTCGCCGCTGGACATCCGCGATGCCATGCAGCAGCAGCTCGAGGGGCCGCCCAAGGCCTGGGTGTTCACCTCGGCGACGCTGGGTGATGACGAAGGCCTGACCTGGTTCACCGAACCTGCGGGCCTGACCGACGCCGAGATCCTGCGCGTGGGCAGTCCGTTCGACTACCCGGCCAACGCGCGGCTGTACGTGCCGCGCGGTTTTCCCAAACCGTCAGAGCCCGCGCACCCGCCCAGCGTGGCTTTGCTGGCGTCGCGGCTGGCGCGGGCGCTGGGCGGGCGCACCTTCGTGTTGACGACGACGCTGCGCAATCTGCAGACGGTGGCTGACGCGCTGCGCGAGCGCTTCGAGGAGGCCGGCGACGCCATTGGCGTGCTGCAGCAGGGTGCAGCACCCAAGCGTGTGCTGTTGCAGCGCTTCATCGACAACCCTGCCTCGGTGCTGGTCGGCTCGGCCAGCTTCTGGGAGGGTATCGACGTGCCGGGCGATGCGCTGCAATGCGTCGTTATCGACAAGCTGCCGTTCCCGCCGCCGAATGATCCGCTCGTCGAGGCGCGCGTGCAGCGGCTGGAGGCGGAGGGCCGCAATGCGTTCTCGGAGTACTTCGTCGCCGAGGCGGCCATCGCGTTGAAGCAGGGCGCCGGGCGCCTGATCCGCACCGAGACCGACCGCGGCCTGCTGGTGGTGTGCGACCCGCGCATGGCGGGCATGAACTACGGCCGCCGCCTGCGCGCCGCACTGCCGCCGATGACGCCGGTGGCCAACGAGGCCGAGGCGCTTGAATGGTTGCAGCGCCTCAATGAAGAACGGGCCTGAACGGCCCGTCTGAGGTTTCTTGCCTTTCGCGCCGAGCGCTGGGCCGCTCCCGAGGCGGCCCGCTTGGGCGAGGGGCTCGCCTCAGCTCCAGAACTTCCAGAGCATGTACCAGGGCTTGCCCTTCTTCTTGCCGCCGTTGGAGGCGAACTCGCTGTCGGGGAAGTTCCTGTCCAGCACGCGGCGGGCGTCGTCGCGCAGTTGCGTGAGGCCCAGCTTGTCGTAGCTCTCGCCCATGATGTAGAGCGCTTCTTCGATGCCGGGGGCGTGCTGGAACTCGGCCACGGCGGCCTGCGCGCGGTTGGCGGCCGCGACGTAGGCCTTGCGGTTGAAGTAGTAGCGCGCCACGTGGATTTCGTAGGCGGCCAGCGTGTTCGTGATGAAGTCGATGCGCGAGGACGCGTCGGGCGCGTACTTCGATTCCGGGAACTGCTCGACGAGCTGACGGAAGGCCAGCACGGCTTCGCGCGAGGCCTGCTGGTCGCGCTCGGCGACGTCCTGGTTGGCCAGGCGGCCGAACAGGCCGAGGTCTTCGTTGAAGTTGACGATGCCCTTCAGGTAGAGGGCGTAGTCCATCGCCGGGCTGGACGGGTTGAGCTTGATGAAGCGATCCAGCGTCGTGACGGCCTGCGCGCGTTCGCCGGTCTTGTAGTAGGCCCAGGCGACATCCAGCGTGGCCTGCTGGCCCATGGTCGTCCCGGCGGCGCGGCCCTCGATCTTCTCGAGCGTCTTGATGGCGCGGTCGTAGCTGCCGGAACTCAGGTCGTCCTTGGCGTCTGCATACAATTTGTCGAGAGCGGCCTGAGAGTTCGGGTCCTCTTTCGGCGTCGAGCCGCAACCGGCCAGGCCAAGGGCAAGTGCCATCGTGAAGGCGCCGAGGAAGGCGCGGCCGGCCTGGGATTTCTCAACAAACATGTCTGAAGCTGGGGGCGTTGAAGCCGGCCCGGTCACACTGAACAATGGACGCTGAGTATAGGGCGGGGGGGCTGACGGACCCGGAAGACGAGGCCGGCGAGTTGTCGCCTGCCGAGGCCGCGGAGCGCCGCAGCGCCGATGTGGACGCCGCAGGCCATGGCGAGCGGCTGGACCGGTGGCTCACGGGCCTGGCGCCGGAGTTCTCCCGCAATCACCTGCAGTCGCTCATCGAGCGCGGCTGCGTGCTGCTCGACGGCCGTGCGTTGCTCAAGCCGGCGCACAAGTTGCGCGCTGGCCAGCATGTCGAGATCGAGCTGCAGCCCACGGACGAGAGCCGGGCCTTCCGGGCCGAGGCGATGCCGCTGGACATCGTTTTCGAGGACGAGCACCTGGCCGTCATCAACAAGCCCGTGGGGCTGGTGGTGCATCCCGCGCCGGGCAACTGGTCGGGGACGCTGATGAACGGGCTGCTGGCCCACCATGCCGCCGCGGCGACGCTGCCGCGTGCCGGCATCGTGCATCGGCTGGACAAGGACACCAGCGGCCTCATGCTGGTCGGCAAGACGCTGGAGGCCGTCACCTCGCTGAGCCGGCAGATCGCCGCCCGGGAGGTGCATCGCGAGTACCTGGCGCTGGTCTGGGGGCGCGTGGAGGAGGAGATGGTCATCGAGCGGGCCATGCGGCGCGACCCGGTGTCGCGCGTCAAGATGGCCATCGCGCCCGCCAACCTCGGCAAGCCGGCGCGCACCGACGTGTTTCCGCTGGGTGTGGGCGACGTGCAGGGGCGTCCCGTCAGCGCGGTCCACTGCGTGTTGCACACGGGGCGCACGCACCAGATCCGCGTGCACCTCACGCACATGGGCCACCCGCTCGTGGCCGATGCGCTGTACGGCGGGGTGCCGGCCCTGGGCCTCGCGCGCCAGGCACTGCACGCGGCGAGGTTGTCGTTCACGCACCCGGCCACCGGTGAGGCCGTGGTGCTGGAGGCTGAACTGCCGGCGGACCTGGCGGCCGCCTGGGCTGAAATCGGCGCCAGCGGGCTGCCGGCATGATGCGGCGCGGGGTGTTGCGCCGACATGGCTACAATGCGCGCCGGTCGTCGTGACTGAGCGCTGCCCGAAGTGGATGCGCCCAAAGCGGGAATGCAGTCATCCCCGGCGCCGTCGACCATCTCGCTACGCCGCCGGCTGCTGACAAGGCCGGAACGGCGCCCGATGCAAGCAAGACCCGCCCCGCCCGCCTGACGAACGCTGGACTGAAAGCGTCCTGACCCGGGGCCAACGCCAGAGCTCTACCCATTGAGGGTGCGAAGTTGAGTTCATGAACACCCAGGATGCCAAGCGCGTCCTCGAAACCGCGCTGATCTGTGCCTCGCAGCCGCTGACGCTGCGCGAGATGCGCAGCCTGTTTGCCGACGAGTTGGGCGCCGACAGCGTTCGGAGCCTGATCGACGAGCTGTCCCGCGACTGGGAAGGTCGCGGCGTGGAGCTTGTGGCGCTGGCCTCCGGTTGGCGCTTCCAGAGCCGGCCCGAGTTGCGCGAGTACCTCGATCGCCTCCACCCGGAGAAGCCGCCGCGGTATTCGCGGGCCGTGCTGGAGACGCTGGCCATCATTGCCTACCGGCAGCCGGTCACGCGGGGCGACATCGAAGACATCCGCGGTGTCGTCGTCGCGAGCCAGATCATCAAGCAGCTCGAGGACCGCGGCTGGATCGAGGCCATCGGCCACCGCGAGACGCCAGGGCGTCCGGCGCTGTACGCGACGACCAAGGCCTTCCTGGATGACCTCGGTCTGGCCAGCCTGGAGCAACTGCCGGCACTGGAAGTCGGCAGCGAGCCGCCGGCCTTCGAAGCCCTGCAAGGTCAGTTGCTCACCGACCCCGAAGAGGCGGCGGCTGAGCCATCGCCGCCGCCGCCGGCCGCCGGGGCGCCGGTTGGCGCTGTCGAACTCGCGGCGCCCGCTCCCGAGCCTCTTGTCGAGGCAGGCGTGCAGGGCAACGCAGACGGAGAGCCGCCGGCCGAACCGTCTGTCGATGCGCCGCCTTTGTCGCAAAGCCTGTTTGGTGCCGACGGTACGCCGGCCCTTCCCAACCCCGATTTCACTGATCCCTCCGACCCGCCCTCGCAACCTCCGCACGAATCCGCATGAACGACGCTGCCGACCAAGAACATTCCCTGCCTCCCGCCGCTGATGCGGAGGCGCCTGCCGCACCCAAGCGGCGTCGCACCACGGCCAAGCCGGCCGCCGATGCGCCGGCAGAAGCCGCAGAGGCTGCTGTGCCCGTGAAGCGCACGCGTCGCAAGGCCGAAGCGGTCGCGGAAAGCGATGCGCCGGTTGCGGAGGCGGCGGCTGAAGACGTGCCGGCCCCGGCCCGCAAGCGCGCACCGCGCAAGACAGCCGTCGCTGCCGATGGCGTTGTGCAGGCGCCGCTGTTCGAGGCGCCGGCAGCCGTGGCGGCTGCGCCGGCCCCTGCGCCAGCACCGATCTTCACGCTGGGTGATGCACCGGCTGTCGCCATGGGTGACGAGGGTGCGGAAGGTGACGAGGGCGGCGAGTCGGGTGATGGCGAGGGTGAGGATGGTGAGCGCGGCGGTCGCGGTCGCAACCGGCGGCGTAACCGCAAGGAGCGCGGTGAGCGCCCGGCGGGCGCAGCGCCTGCGGCGGTGGGCGCGGATGCGCTGCCGGGTCGGGCGCTGGCGCCTGAGCTGGTGGAGGCGGCGGGTGCGCGCTTCGCCGATGTGCTGTCGGGCAACCTGGATGCGGAGTCCGAGGGCCCTGTCGGTGAACTGCCGACGCTGCGCCCCGAGCCGGAAGAGGCGGCCGAGGGGGCTGTTGATGGCGAGGCCAAGCGCGTGCTGGCGGCCGACGCCGATGCGCCCAAACTGCAGAAGGTGCTGGCTCAGTCGGGCATCGGCTCGCGCCGCGACATCGAGGAGTGGATCGCCGAAGGCAAGATCGAGGTGAACGGCGAGGTCGCCCATGTCGGCCAGCGCATCTCGTTCGGCGACCGCGTCAAGGTCAACGGCAAGGACGTGCGCGTGCGCATCTCGCCGCCGAACCCGCGCATCCTGGCTTATCACAAGCCCACCGGCGAGGTCTCCACCTTCAACGACCCCGAAGGCCGCCCCACGGTGTTCCGCACGCTGCCGCGCGTGCAGGGCCAGAAGTGGCAGTCCGTCGGCCGCCTGGACATCAACACCGAAGGCCTGCTGCTGTTCACCAACTCCGGCGAACTGGCCAACCAGCTCATGCACCCGCGCTTCGGCGTGGAGCGCGAGTACGCGGCTCGCGTGCTGGGCTCGCTGAGTGACGAGCAGCGCGCGCGCCTGCTGGAGGGCGTCAGCGTGGATGGCCAGACGGCGTCCTTCAAGAGCATCGAGGACGGCGGTGGCGAAGGCGCGAACCGCTGGTATCGCGTCGTCATCACCGAAGGCCGCAACCGCGAAGTGCGCAAGCTGTTCGAGGCGGTGGGCATGGTGGTCAGCCGCCTGATCCGCATCCGCTACGGCACCGTCGTGCTGCCGCGCGGCCTCAAGCGTGGCGTCTGGGTGGAGCTGGGTGACGACGATGTGCGCGTCATCCGCCGTCTGGCCGGTCACACCTCGCATGCGGGCGCCAGTGCAGGCAACGGCCAGGGCAAGGCTCAGGCTCAGCCGCAAGGCGGCAAGAACGATCGCAACAAGCGCCGCTCCGATGACCGCCACAGTGGCGTCGGTCCGCGCCCGAGCCGTCCGCAAGAGCCGCAGCAGCGCCCGCAGCGTGAGGAGCGTGCGCAGCGCCGCGACGACGATGAAGACGACGACGGTTTCATCCCGCATCACATCAACCCGCTGGAGCAGACTTTCGACCGCCGCCATGCAACGGGTGGCAAGCGCGGCATTCCGCAGGGCTTCGGCGCCGGCGGCAGCCAGCAGGTCGACCGCCCTGGCAAGGGCGGCAACAAGGGCGGCCAGCGCGAGCCTGATCCGATGCAGACCTCGCTGGGCTACATCGGGGGCGATGCCTATCTGCGCCGCGGTGGCGGCGGCGGTGGACGCGGCGGCAAGGGCGGTGGCGGTGGGCGTTCCGGCGGCGGCTTCGGCGGCCGGCGCTGAAGTCCGCTCGGGACCGCAACTGGGGTCATCCCCCAACGCTACAATCACGGGTTTTGTCCAATACACCTCATCAGGAGATTTCCATGGCAATCGAACGCACCCTGTCCATCATCAAGCCCGATGCCGTGGCGAAGAACGTCATCGGCCAGATCTACGCCCGCTTCGAAGGCGCTGGTCTGAAGATCGCTGCTGCCAAGCTGGTGCAGCTGTCGCGCGGTGAAGCCGAGCAGTTCTACGGCGTCCACAAGGCCCGCCCGTTCTTCAACGATCTGGTCAACTTCATGATCTCCGGCCCGGTGATGATCCAGGTGCTGGAAGGCGAGAACGCCATCCTGAAGAACCGTGAACTGATGGGCGCCACGGACCCGAAGAAGGCAGAGAAGGGCACCATCCGTGCCGACTTCGCTGACAGCATCGACGCCAATGCCGTGCACGGCTCCGATGCCCCGGAGACGGCCGCCGTTGAAGTGGCCTTCTTCTTCCCCGGCCTGAACGTCTACTCGCGTTAAACCCCCAACGGGGTCGGTGACCCCGGCCCAGGAAGTTCGTATGGATGCGGTCAACCTGCTCGGTTTTGATCTGCCAGGCTTGGCCGCCTTCTGCGAGCAACTGGGCGAAAAGAAATTCCGTGCGACCCAGCTGTTCCGCTGGGTTCACCAGAAGGGCGTGTCGGACTTCGACCAGATGTCCGACCTCGCCAAGTCCCTGCGCGACAAGCTCAAGGGGCGCGCCCACGTGACGGCGCTGCCCGTCATCTCCGAGCATGTCTCGGCGGACGGCACCATCAAGTGGCTGTTCGATGTCGGCGCCGGCAACGCCGTCGAGGCGGTCTTCATCCCCGAAGACGATCGCGGCACGCTGTGCGTGTCCAGCCAGGCCGGGTGTGCCGTGGGCTGCCGCTTCTGCTCCACCGGCCACCAGGGCTTCAGCCGCAATCTGGCAACCGCCGAGATCACCGCCCAGCTGTGGTTTGCCGAGCATGCGCTGCGCAAGCGCCTCAACACGACGGATCGCGTCATCTCCAACGTCGTGATGATGGGCATGGGCGAGCCGTTGCAGAACTACGACCAGCTCGTGCCGGCCCTCAAGACCATGCTCGACGATCACGGCTACGGCCTGAGCCGTCGGCGTGTCACCGTGTCGACCTCCGGCGTCGTGCCGATGATCGACCGGCTGCGCGAGGACTGTCCCGTCGCTCTGGCGGTCAGTCTGCATGCACCCACCGATCCGCTGCGCGACCAGCTCGTGCCGCTGAACAAGAAGTACCCGATCGCCGAACTGCTGGACGCCTGCAATCGCTACCTGGAGAAGGCGCCACGCGACTTCATCACCTTCGAGTACTGCATGCTGCAGGAGGTGAACGATTCACCCGAGCAGGCGCGTGAGCTGCTGAAGCTGGTGAAGAACCACGTCAACTGCAAGATCAACCTGATCCCCTTCAACCCCTTCCCGGCGTCGGGCCTGACACGCAGCACGAATGCGCGCGTGCAGGCCTTTGCCGAGGTGTTGATCCAGGCGGGCCTGGTGACGACTGTGCGCAAGACCCGCGGCGACGACATCGATGCTGCCTGTGGCCAGCTGGCCGGCGAGGTACAGGATCGCACCCGCGCGCATATCCGCATGGTCAGGGCCCCTGTGACGGTGGCCAAATCCACGTGATGCCCGTCCCCTTCGTTCCGTTCGCACCGCCCGTCAATCGCCCGGACGGCGGCGGGCGGCGTGGGGCGGCAACGTGCCATTGATGTCCACCCCCGAGGATCTGATGAAGCGACTGCTGATCGTTCTGTTCGCCGCTGTGCTTGCCGCCTGCGCCGGCACACGCACCGCCCCCAATGCCGACCGCGAGATCAAGACCGAGTCCGATCAGACGGACGCTGATCGTCGTGCGGCGATCCGGCTGGAGCTGGCGCAGGGCTATTTCTCGCGCGGTCAGTTCTCGACGGCGCTGGACGAACTCAAGCTCGCGCTGCAGGCCAAGCCCGACATGCGCGAGGCCGTCAATCTGCGTGGCCTCATCTACGCAGCCATGGGCGACCATACGCTGGCCGAGGACACCTTCCGCCGCGCGCTGACGGTCTATCCGAACGACGCCGACACCTTGCACAACTTCGGCTGGTTCCAGTGCCAGCAACAGCGCTGGCAGGCGGCCGACACCTTGTTCGATCAGGCGCTGGCTCAGCCCACGTACCGTGGCGCGTCGCGCACACAGTTGGCCAAAGGCGTCTGCGAAGCCCGTTCGGGGCGGCTGCCGGTGGCTGAGAAGACGCTGGTCCGCGCCTTCGAGCTGGACCCCGCCAGCCCGGTCATCGCCGTCAACTTGTCTGAAGTGCTCTATCGCAACGGTGAGCTGGAGCGTGCACGCTTTTACGTGAAGCGCGTCAATGACCAGCCCGAGCAGGCCAACGCACAGAGCCTGTGGCTGCAACTGCGGGTGGAGCGCAAGCTGGGCAACACGGTGGCGACCAACGATCTGTCTCAGCAATTGCGTCGCAAGTACCCGCAATCCCCCGAGATCCAGGCCTTGGACGCTGGCCGCTACGACGACTGAGCCGCCTGCCGGCCACCCACAGAACAAGACGATGCAACCCATTTCCGAGGGACGAGTGCCAGAGCCGACGACAGCGGGCGCCTGGCTTCGCCATGCGCGCCAGCAGCGCGGCCTGCACATCGCTGCACTGGCGGTCACGCTCAAGGTGCCGCAGGCGAAGCTCGAGGCGCTGGAGGCTGACCGCTACGCCGATCTGCCCGATGCCACGTTCGCGCGCGCGCTGGCGACGGCCGTTTGCCGCGCGCTGAAGGTCGAGGCTGCGCCGGTGCTGGCGATGCTCCCTCGCACCAGCGAGCAGGGCTTCGATATGCGTCCGGGCCTCAATCAGCCGTTTCGCGAGCGTAGCGTCGGCCCCATCGATGGCAGCGTGCTGACGTGGCTGAAGCGGCCAGTCGTTTGGCTGGCCGGGCTGCTGCTGGTCGCTGCGGCGGCCATCTACTGGGTGCCGGCCGGCTGGCTGCCCGAGGCGGGCATCGCGCCCGCGCCGGTGCCGGCGTCGGGTCAAGTGACGCCGGCGGCCAGCGTCGCCGCGGGCGAGTTCGTGCCGGCGCCGTCGGCCGCGTCGGAGCCGGGGGTCTCGGTATCGGTGTCCGCGCCGACGGCGGTTGCCCTGCCGGTCGCGGTGCCATCGGCGCCTGCGTCAGCGCCAGCGGCTCTTGCGCCGGTGGCCTCCGAGCCCGCCTCTGCGCCTGCGGTTCGTGCTTCCGCGCCGCTGCAGGTGCGTGATGTGCCGGCGCCGGCCCAGGTCGGCTCGGCGTTGCGCATCTCGGCGAGCGAGGACAGCTGGGTCGAGGTCGTCGATGCGGGCGGCCAGTTGCTGCTGTCGCGCGTGTTGCGCCAGGGTGAGCAGCAGCAGTTCAATGGCGCAGCGCCTTACAAGGTGCGCGTCGGCAATGTGCGTGGCACGCAGGTCGAATGGCGCGGTGCCGCCGTCGACCTGGCGGGGCGCGCGAGCAACAACGTCGCCCGTCTGGAGTTGAATTGATGAGCGAATGGATCATTCCCGAAGCGGCGCCGGCGGCGCGCCGCAGCCGCCAGGCCCGCGTGGTCTGGGGCGGCCGTGTCGTGACGGTGGGCGGTGACGCGCCGGTGCGCGTGCAGTCCATGACCAACACGGACACCGTGGACGCCATCGGCACCGCCATCCAGATCAAGGAGCTGGCCATCGCCGGCTCCGAGCTCGTGCGCATCACGGTGAACACGCCGGAGGCTGCCGAGCAGGTGCCCTACATCCGCGAGCAGCTCGACCGCATGGGCATCGATGTGCCGTTGGTGGGCGACTTCCACTACAACGGCCATCGCCTGTTGACCGAGCACCCGGCCATGGCCCAGGCCCTGTCCAAGTACCGCATCAATCCCGGCAACGTGGGCAAGGGCGAGAAGAAGGACAAGCAGTTTGCGCAGATGATCGAGGCGGCGATGAAGTACGACAAGGTCGTGCGCATCGGCGTCAACTGGGGCAGCCTGGACCAGGAGCTGCTCGCGCAGTTCATGGACGAGAACGCGCGCCGTGCGGTGCCGTGGGGCGCCAAGCCGGTCATGTACCAGGCGTTGGTGGAGTCGGCGCTGACGTCGGCCGGCTATGCCCGCGAGCTGGGCATGAACCCCGACAACATCATCATCAGCTGCAAGGTCAGCGGCGTGCAGGACCTGATCTCGGTCTACCGCGAGCTGGCCCGCCGCTGCGACTACGCGCTGCACCTGGGCCTGACCGAAGCCGGCATGGGCACCAAGGGCACGGTGGCGTCGTCGGTGGCGCTGGGCATCCTGGCGCAGGAAGGCATCGGCGACACCATCCGCGTCAGCCTGACGCCCCAACCGGGCGAGTCGCGCACGCAGGAGGTCGTCGTCGCGCTGGAGATCCTGCAGTCGCTGGGCCTGCGTCACTTCAACCCGAGCGTCACGGCCTGCCCGGGCTGCGGCCGCACGACCAGCACCACCTTCCAGGAACTCGCCAAGCAGATCGACGACTTCCTGCGCCTGCAGATGCCCGTCTGGCGCAGCAAGTACCCGGGCGTGGAAGAGATGAAAGTGGCCGTCATGGGCTGCATCGTCAACGGCCCGGGCGAGAGCAAGCACGCCGACATCGGCATCAGCCTGCCGGGCACCGGCGAGGCGCCGGCGGCACCCGTCTTCATCGACGGCGAGAAGGCCGTGACACTGCGCGGTGACAACATCGCGCAGGAGTTCCACGCGCTGGTCGAGAACTACATCGAGAAGCGCTTCGGCGCCACGGCTACTGCATGAGTGACAACAAGAAAGTCCAGCCGCTGCAGGCGGTGAAAGGCATGAACGACATCCTGCCGCCGGAGTCGGCGCGCTGGGAGTGGCTGGAGGCGAAGATGCGCAGCGTGCTGCAGCGCTACGGCTACAGCAACGTGCGCGTGCCCATCGTCGAGCCGACGGCGCTGTTCGTGCGCGGCATCGGCGAGGTGACCGACATCGTCGAGAAGGAGATGTACGCCTTCGAAGACCGCGCCGACAAGCATGGTCAGGCCGAACACCTGGCGCTGCGCCCCGAGGGCACGGCCGGCGTCGTGCGCGCGATGATCGAGCACAGCTACCTGCGCGACAGCCCGCGGCGCCTGTACTACACGGGCCCGATGTTCCGCCGCGAGAAGCCGCAGAAGGGCCGCTATCGCCAGTTCCACCAGATGGGCATCGAGGCGCTGGGCTTCGCCGGCCCCGACGTCGACGCCGAGGTCATCCTGCTGGCCCGCACGCTGTGGCGCGAGCTGGGCCTGAAGGAGGGCGAAGACGTCACGCTGGAACTCAACTGCCTGGGCCAACCCGACGAGCGCGCCGCGCACCGCGCCGCGCTGATCGCCCACCTCGAACAGCACCAGGATGTGCTGGACGATGAGGCCAAGGCCCGCATGTACAGCAACCCGCTTCGCGTGCTGGACACGAAGAACCCGGCCATGCAGGCGATGGCCGAAGGCGCGCCCAAGCTGTTGGACTTCCTCGGTGAAGCCTCGTTGGCCCACTTCAACGGCGTGCGCGCGCTGCTGGACGCCGTCGGCCTGGCCTACCGCATCAACCCGCGTCTCGTGCGCGGGCTGGACTACTACAACCTCACCGTGTTCGAGTGGGTGACGACCAAGCTGGGCGCTCAGGGCACAGTGTGTGCCGGCGGCCGCTACGACGGCCTGATCGAGCAACTGGGCGGCAAGGCCGCGCCGGCCGTGGGCTTCGGCATGGGCCTGGAGCGCCTGCTGCTGCTGCTCGAAACGCTGAACCTGCAGGCCCCGGCTGCCGCGCCGGACGTCTACGCCGTCGTGCCCGAGCCGGCCGACCTGCCGCGCATCCTGCCCACGCTGGAAGCGCTGCGCGCCGCCGGCGTGGCCGTGCAGATGCACGGTGGCGGCGGGTCGTTCAAGTCGCAGTTCAAGAAGGCCGACGCCTCGGGCGCCCGCTTCGCGCTGGTGTTCGGTGGCGATGAACTCGCCCGTGGTGAAGTGACCGTCAAACCCCTGCGCGATGGCGCCGAACAGGTGGCCCGCCCGCTCGCGGACGTGGCTGCACTGGCGGCCGAGTTGCGCACCGCATAATCCCGGGCCCTGCCCGCACATCGCTGTATTCCTCCCATGGCATCGCATCTCGACCTCGAAGAACAAGAACAACTTGACCAGCTCAAGGCCTTCTGGAAGCGCTGGGGCAACCTGATCACCTGGTTGCTGACCGCTGCACTGGCTGTCTTTGCCGCTTGGCAGGGCTGGCAATGGCGCGAGCGCAACCAGGCCGCCGAGGCTGCCGCGATGTACGGCGAGTTCGATCGCCTGCTGACCGCGCAAGACGTCGACAAGGCCGCAGCGGCCGCCGGCGACCTGAAGGCGCGCTTCGCCAGCACCGGTTTTGCGGCCCAGGCCAGCCTGCAAGTGGCCAAGCTGCAGCTCGACAAGGGCAAGGCCGACGACGCCAAGGCCAGCCTGAGCTGGGTGGCCGCGCAGGGCTCGGAGCCGGCTTACCGCGATCTGGCCCGCCTGCGCCTGGCCGGTCTGCAGCTGGACCAGCCTAAGACCTACGATGAAGTCGCCAAGACGCTGGATGCGATCAAGTCGCCCGAGTTCGCCGCCCTCGTCGCCGATCGACGTGGCGACCTCCTGTTGCAGGAAGGTAAGCGCGACGCCGCCAAGGCCGAGTACCAGAAGGCCCTGGCCGGCATGGAGAAGACGCAGGACTACCGCCGCGTCATCGAAGCAAAGCTCGCGACGCTGGGCGTGCCCACGGTCGTCGAGACCGCCGGAGCCGCGCAATGAGGCGCTGGGCCCAGATCACGCTGGCTGCCTTGGTGGCCGGCTCGCTGGCCGGCTGCTCGACGTGGAACAGCTGGTTCGGCTCCGACAAGGACAAGCCGGCGGCGCTGGAGACCCTGTCCGGCCCGGCAACGGGCCGGCTGGTGTGGAGCAGCCGTGGCAACGACATCAAGTTCCCGCTCAGCATCGCGACGCCGGGCGACCGCTTCGTCGTCGCCAGCAGCGACGGCACCGTGCTGGCGTTGGCGGCTGCCGATGGCCGCGAGCTGTGGCGCGGTGATGTCGGCGCCAAGCTGTCGGCCGGCGTGGGCAGCGATGGCCGCTTCGCGGCGGTCGTCAACCGCGACAACGAGCTGGTAGTGCTCGACGCCGGCAAGGTGGCCTGGAAGAAGGCATTGCCGACGCCCGTCGTGGCCTCGCCGTTCGTCGCCGGCGAGCGCGTCTTCGCGCTGACGCTGGACCGCCAGGTGCTGGCCTACGACGCGCTCGACGGCCGCAAGATCTGGGAACTCAAGCGCCCCGGCGAGCCGCTGACGCTGGCCAAGGCCGGCGTGCTGACGGCGTACAAGGACACCTTGGTGGTCGGGCAGGGCGCCCGTCTGGCGGGTGTGGACCCGGTCAAGGGTCAGTTGCGTTGGGAAGCCAGCGTTGCGACGCCGCGCGGCACGAACGAGGTCGAGCGCCTGGCGGATCTGGTCGGTCCGGCGGTGCGTCAGGGTGACCTGATCTGCGCACGAGCCTTCCAGTCGTCGGTGGGCTGCGTGAATGCCGAGCGCGGCAGCGCGCTGTGGAACCGCATCGTGGGCGGCGCCAACGGCATCGGCGCCGATGACCAGGTCGTCGTGGCCGGCGATGCCTCGGACCGCCTGTCGGCATGGAAGCTCGCCAATGGCGACCTGGCCTGGTCGGCCGACCAGTTCCAGCGCCGCAAGCTGTCGGCGCCGGTGGTGCTGAACAAGCAGGTGCTCATTGGCGACTTCGAGGGCCAGGTTCACCTGCTGGACCGCGACACCGGCAAGACGCGTTCGCGCATCGCCACCGACGGATCGCCCGTTGCCACCATCGCGCTGCAGGGCACCACCGCCCTCGTGGCCACCCAGAACGGCGGCCTGTTCGCCATCAAGGCCGAGTGAAGGCCACGACATGAAGCCAGTGATTGCCTTGGTCGGCCGCCCCAATGTGGGCAAGTCGACGCTGTTCAACCGCCTGACGAAGTCGCGTGACGCCATCGTGGCCGACTTTGCCGGCCTGACGCGCGACCGCCACTACGGCGACGGCCGCCTGGGCGACCGCGAGTTCATCGTCATCGACACCGGCGGTTTTGAGCCCGACAGCAGCACGGGCATCGTCAAGGAGATGGCCAAGCAGACCAAGCAGGCCGTTGCCGAAGCCGATGCGGTGATCTTCGTCGTCGACATCCGCCTGGGGCTGTCGGCCCATGACAGCGACATCGCCCGCTACCTGCGCAGCGTCAACAAGCGTGTGCACCTGGCCGTCAACAAGGCCGAAGGCATGAGCGAGTCGCCGCTGCTGGCCGAGTTCCACGAGCTGGGCATGGGCGAGCCGCACCCGATTTCTTCGGCGCACGGGCAGGGCATTCGCAGCCTGCTGGATGCCGTGCTGGAGCCGTTTGAGGACACCAGCGAGGAATTCGGCGCGGGCCCGCAGCAAGACGGGGTCATCCGCCTGGCGGTGGCCGGCCGCCCCAACGTCGGCAAGAGCACGCTGATCAACACCTGGCTGGGTGAGGAGCGCCTCGTCGCGTTCGACATGCCCGGCACGACGCGCGACGCCATTGCCGTGGACTTCGAGCGTAACGGCCAGAAGTTCAAGCTCATCGACACGGCCGGTCTGCGCCGTAAGGGCAAGGTGTTCGAGGCCATCGAGAAGTTCTCGGTGGTCAAGACGCTGCAAGCCATTGCCGACGCCCACGTCGTGCTGCTGCTGCTGGATGCCACGCAGGGCGTGACCGACCAGGACGCCCACATCGCCGGCTACATCCTCGACAGCGGCCGCGCCGTCGTGCTGGCCTGCAACAAGTGGGATGCCGTCGACAGCTACCAGCGCGAGACGCTGCAGCGCCAGATCGAGCAGCGTCTGGCGTTCCTGAAGTTCGCGCCCATGCACCACATCTCGGCGCTCAAGCGCCAGGGCCTGAGCAGCCTGTGGAACGCCATGGCCGACGCTTATGCGTCCGCGTATCGCAAGATGACCACGCCGGTGCTGACCCGCCTCATCCAGGAAGCCGTCGAACACCAGCAGCCCAAGCGTTCGGGGGTTTCTCGCCCCAAGATGCGCTATGCCCACCAGGGCGGCCAGAACCCGCCCATCGTCGTCATCCACGGCAATGCGCTGGATGGCGTCACCGAGGTCTACAAGCGTTATCTGGAAGGCCGCATCCGTGCCCACTACAAACTCGTTGGCACGCCGCTGAAGATAGAGCTGCGTTCTTCGAAGAATCCCTTCGATGAAAAGACCTAGGTGATTTCCGGCCTTATGGAGGCGCTGTGTTAAGGTCTTACCCGTATCCCACCCCCCGATAACTCGGAGCATACCGATGAGCAACAAAGGCCAACTTTTGCAGGACCCCTTTTTGAACCTGCTGCGCAAAGAGCATGTGCCGGTGTCCATTTACCTGGTCAACGGCATCAAGCTGCAAGGCCATATCGAATCCTTTGACCAATACGTCGTGCTGCTGCGCAACACGGTGACGCAGATGGTCTACAAGCACGCGATTTCTACCGTCGTGCCCGGCCGCGCGGTCAACTTCCACGCCGGCGACGCTCCTGCGGACGCCTGATCCCGCGCCCTTGTCCTCGACCTCTACCCACACCGCGACGCCGCCCTCCGAGGCGGCGCGCGCCATTCTCGTGGGTGTCGATTTCGGTCGGCAGTCCGCCAAGCAGGGTTTCGACGAGAGTCTCGACGAACTGGCTCTGCTGGCTGAGTCGGCCGGTGACACCCCCGTCGCCAAGGTCATTGCCCGCCGGCAGGCGCCCGATGCGGCGCTGTTCGTCGGCTCCGGCAAGGCCGATGAGATCAAGCTGCTCGTGCAGGCCCACCAGGCCCACACGGTGCTGTTCGATCAGGCCATCTCGCCGGCGCAGCAGCGCAACCTCGAGCGCGTGCTGGGCGTGCCGGTGGCCGACCGCACGGCGCTGATCCTCGAGATCTTCGCCGCCCGCGCCCAGAGCCATGAAGGCAAGCTGCAGGTCGAGCTGGCCCGGCTGCAATACCTGGCCACGCGGCTTGTGCGCCGCTGGAGCCACCTGGAGCGGCAAAGCGGCGGCATCGGCATGCGCGGCGGCCCCGGCGAGGCCCAGATCGAGCTGGACCGTCGCATGATCGACGACCGCATCAAGAAGACCAAGGACCGCCTCAAGCAGGTCCAGAAGCAGCGCAGCACGCAGCGCCGCTCGCGTTCACGCAACGGCGTCTTCAAGGTCTCGCTGGTCGGCTACACGAACGCGGGCAAGAGCACGCTGTTCAATGCGCTGACAAAGGCCCGTGCCTACGCGGCCAACCAGCTGTTTGCCACGCTCGACACGACGACGCGTTCGCTCTACCTGGAGCAGGCCGGCGCGAGCGTGTCGCTGTCCGATACCGTCGGCTTCATCCGCGACCTGCCGCACAAGCTCGTCGAGGCCTTCCGCGCGACGCTGCAGGAGGCGGCCGATGCCGACCTGCTGCTGCATGTCGTCGATGCCGCCAGCCCGGTGCTGGACGAGCAGATGGCCGAGGTCGAGCGCGTGCTCGAGGAAATCGGCGCCGGCCAGGTGCCGCAGATCCTCGTCTACAACAAGCAGGATCTGCTGGCCGACGACCAGCGTCCGCGCGAGATCGTCGATGCGATGCTGCGCCCTAACGGCTCCACCGAACCGACGCCGCGCGTCTTCGTCAGTGCGATCGACGGCAGCGGTCTCGCCGAGCTGCGCCAGCTGATCTCGACGGCCATGCAGGCCCAGCCCTTGATTCCCGACGAGCGGGACCCACGTTTCGACGTCGACCCGTCGCATCTGCTGGACGACGACGAACCCACTTCCTCAGACCCTTCGCAGGCATGAGCAGCACTTTCCACACACCGCCCCGCAGCCCTTGGGCTCGACGCCTGATGACGCCGATCGCCCGTGCGGCGGGCCGGCTGCTGAACAATGGCCGCAACGATGGTCCGCCGGACCTCGATGAACTCTGGCGCGATTTCAACCGCAAGCTCTCGGGCCTGTTCGGTGGCCGTGGCGGCGGCTCCTCCAGCGGCGGTGCCGGCGGTTCGCCCGACATGAAGGGCGCCGGCATCGGCGCGGGCCTGATTGCCGGTGTCGTGGCGCTGGGCTGGCTGGCGAGCGGCTTCTTCATCGTGCAGGAAGGCCAGCAGGGCGTGGTCACGTCCTTCGGCAAGTTCAGCAAGACGGTGGATGCCGGCTTCCAGTGGCGCCTGCCTTATCCGTTCCAGGCACACGAAATCGTGTCGGTGTCGCAGCTGCAGCAGGTTGAGGTGGGTCGCGCCAGCGTCGTGCCGGCCACCGGTCTGCGCGATTCGTCGATGCTGACGCAGGACGAGAACATCGTCGACATCCGCTTCACCGTGCAGTACACGATCAAGGATGCGCGCGACTTCCTGTTTGAGAACGCGCAGCCCAAGGATGCGGTCATGCTGGCGGCCGAATCGGCCGTGCGCGAGATCGTCGGCAAGAGCTCGATGGACTCGGTGCTCTACGAGCAGCGCGACGCGATCGCGATGGACCTGGCGAAATCCATCCAGGTGCAGCTGGATCGGCTCAAGGCCGGCATCCAGGTCAAGAATGTCAACGTGCTGAGCGTGCAGCCGCCCGAGCAGGTGCAGGCGGCCTTCGACGATGTGCAGAAGGCCAACGCCAACCGCGAGCAGCTGAAGAACGACGCACAGGCTTACGCCAACCAGGTCATCCCCAGCGCCAAGGGCGATGCGGCCGCGCTGCACGAGCAGGCCGAAGGCTACAAGGCGCGCGTCATCGCGACGGCCGAGGGTGATGCGCAGCGCTTCAAGAGCGTGCTGGCCGAGTACCAGAAGGCACCGCAGGTCACGCGTGATCGTATCTACATCGACACGATGCGGCAGGTGTATGCCAACGTCAGCAAGGTCATGGTGGACAGCCGCAGCGGCTCCAACATGCTCTATCTGCCGCTGGACAAGCTGATGCAGCAGGGCAGCAGTGGCAGCGTCACCGTGTCGGCACCGCAGCCGACGGCGGTGCCCGAGCCGACCACCGTGCCCGGCGCCAACGACCCCCGCAGCCGCGACAACCAACGCAGCCGCGACGGCCGCTGATCGAGGACTCACCGAATGAACCGCATTGCCGCCATCGTCGCCGGCGCTCTCGTCGTCCTGATGCTGCTGTCGTCGACGCTCTTCATCGTCGACCAGCGCCAGTTCGCCGTCGTGTATGCCCTGGGCGAAATCAAGGAAGTCATCACCGAGCCGGGCCTGAAGTTCAAGCTGCCGCCGCCGCTGCAGAACGCCGTGCTGCTGGACCGCCGCGTGCAGACGCTGGACAGCTCCGAGTCGCGTCCCATCTTCACGGCCGAGAAGAAGAGCCTGGTCATCGACTGGCTCATCAAGTGGCGCATCGCCGAGCCGCGCCAGTTCATCCGCAACAGCGGCGCCGATATCCGCAACGTCGAGAACCGCCTCGCGCCGGTCGTGCAGGCAGCCTTCAACGAGGAAGTCACCAAGCGCACCGTCATCGCGGTGCTGGCGTCCGAGCGCGAGAAGATCATGCAGGACGTGCGCAAGCGCCTGGCCGATGAGGCCAAGCAATTCGGCATCGAGGTCGTGGACGTGCGCATCAAGCGCGTGGACTTCGCATCCAGCATCACCGAGTCGGTCTATCGCCGCATGGACTCCGAGCGCAAGCGCGTGGCCGCCGAGGCGCGCTCCACCGGCTCGGCCGAAGGGGCCAAGATCAAGGCTGATGCCGATCGCCAGCGCGAAATCATCGTTGCCGAAGCCAGCCGCGACGCGCAGAAGATCATGGGTGAGGGCGATGCGCAGGCGTCCGCCATCTATGCCGAAGCCTTCGGCCGTGATCCGCAGTTCGCTCAGTTCTATCGCTCGCTGGAGGCCTACCGCGCCAGCTTCTCGAAGAAGAGCGACGTCATGGTCGTCGACCCGAGCGCCGACTTCTTCAAGGCCATGCGTGGCGCCGGCGCAGCACCGGCTGCGGCTCCCGCGCGCAAGTGACGGAACTGCTCGCCGCGCTGGCGCTGGTGCTGGTCATCGAGGGCGCGTTGCCCCTGATCAGCCCGGCGCGGTGGCGGGAGGTTTTCACCCGCGTGCTGGCCATGAGCGATGGCCAGATCCGTTTCATCGGGCTGGTCAGCGTGCTGCTCGGCACGGCCGGATGGTTGTGGTTGCGCTGATCTGAAGGTGCGTTGAGAAACGGCATAGGTACAATGCCGTTTTTAACCGCCTAGCCCGCGCCCATGACCTCTGCTTGGCTGCTGCCCGAGCACATCGCCGATGTCCTGCCGTCGCAGGCGCGCCGTATCGAAGAGCTGCGTAGAGAGCTGCTCGACATGGCCCGCAGCTATGGCTGCGAGCTCGTCATTCCGCCACTGCTGGAGCACCTCGACTCGCTGCTGTCCGGCACGGGTCGCGGCTCCGAGATCAAGCTCTTCAAGCTGGTGGACCAGCTCTCCGGTCGCTCCCTCGGCCTGCGCGCCGACATGACGCCCCAGGTCGCGCGCATCGATGCCCACCTGCTGAACCGCCAGGGCGTGACCCGGCTGTGCTACTGCGGCCCGGTCACGCACACGCGGCCCGATGGCCTGAACACCAGCCGCGAGCCGCTGCAATTTGGCGTCGAGGTCTACGGGCACGCCGGCCTGGAAGCCGACCTGGAAGTGCACGACCTGGCGCTGGACGCGCTGCGCCGCGCCGGCATCACGGGTGTCATCCTGGACCTGGGTGACGCCCGCCTGCTCCAAGGCGTGCTCGACGGCGTGAAGCTGTCGCCCGAGGCGCTGGCCGCGCTGACGGCAGCGCTGGCGGCCAAGGACGTCGCCGGGCTGGCCGCGTTGACGGCTGGCATGCCAGCGGCCACCCGAGATGCCTTGCAGGCGCTGCCCAGCCTGTTTGGTGGGCGAGAGGTGCTGGCCGAGGCGGCTCGCCGGCTCCCGGCCCACCCGCTGGTGAAGGCGGCGTTGGCCGATCTGGACTGGCTGGCCGGCCACCTGGCGGCGGTGCACCCGGAGGTGAGCCTGGGCTTCGATCTGGCCGATCTGCAGGGCTATGCCTACTACACCGGCATCCGCTTCGCGGCCTATGCGCCGGGTTGCGCCGATGCCGTGCTGCGCGGCGGCCGCTACGACGAGGTCGGTGCGGCGTTCGGCCGGCGTCGGCCGGCCGTGGGCTTCAGCCTGGACCTCAAGACACTCGTGAGCCTCGTGCCGGCCACGCCGCTGCGGGCGGCCGTGCGGGCGCCCTGGGGCGAGGACGCGTCGCTGCGGCAGGCGGTGCGCGCGCTGCGCGAGCGCGGCGAGACGGTGGTCTGCGTGTTGCCCGGGCACGAGCACGAGGCCGATGAATTCGACTGTGACCGCGAACTGGTTCGCGAGCACGCTGAGTGGGTCGTGCGGCCGCTCTGAGCGCCAGCGCCCCTTTCCATTTCAAGCAAGACAGGCAATCAACATGAGCCAAACCGCGCGTGGACGCAATGTGGTCGTCGTCGGCACCCAATGGGGTGACGAAGGCAAGGGCAAGGTCGTCGACTGGATGACCGATCACGCCGAAGGCGTCGTGCGCTTCCAGGGCGGCCACAACGCCGGCCACACACTGGTCATCAAGGGCGTGAAGACCGCGCTGCAACTGATCCCCAGCGGCATCATGCGCGACGGCGTGGCCTGCTACATCGGCAACGGCGTTGTGCTGGACCCGACGCATTTGCTGTCGGAAATCGAGCGGCTGGAGAAGGCGGGCGTCGAGGTGCGTTCGCGCTTGTTCATCAGCGAGTCCTGCCCGCTGATCCTGCCCTTCCACGTGGCCGTCGACAAGGCGCGTGAGGCGCTGCGCGAGACCAGTGGCAGCGGCAAGATCGGCACCACCGGCAAGGGCATCGGCCCGGCCTACGAAGACAAGGTGGCCCGCCGCGCGCTGCGCGCCCAGGACCTGAAGCATCCCGAGCGTTTCGCCAAGAAGCTGCGCGAATTGCTGGAGCTGCATAACTTCGCTTTGCGTGGCTATCTGAAGGGCGAGGAGCTGGCGTTCGAGCCCATCTTCGAGCAGGCCATGAAGATGGCTGAAGCCATCAAGCCCATGCTGGCCGACGTCGGCTACCTGATCCACAAGGCTCACCAGGCCGGCCAGAACATCCTGTTCGAGGGTGCGCAGGGCACGCTGCTGGACATCGACCACGGCACCTACCCCTACGTGACATCCAGCAACTGCGTGGCCGGCAACGCGGCGGCCGGTGCCGGCGTGGGGCCGCAGATGCTGCACTACATGCTGGGCATCACCAAGGCCTACACGACGCGCGTCGGCTCGGGTCCGTTCCCGACCGAGCTGGACTGGGAAGTGCCCGACACGGTCGGCCACCACCTCTCGACCGTTGGCCAGGAGCGCGGCACCGTGACCGGCCGCGCGCGCCGTTGCGGCTGGCTGGACGCTGCGGCGCTGAAGCGTTCCATTATCATCAATGGCATCACCGGCCTGTGCCTGACCAAGCTCGACGTGCTGGACGGCCTGCCGGAGATCAAGGTCTGCGTCGGCTACGAGCTGGACGGCAAGCAGCTCGACATCCTGCCGCTGGATGCCGACGAGATCGAGGCCTGCACGCCGATCTACGAAACCTTCCCGGGTTGGACGGAAACCACCTTCGGCATGACGTCCTGGGACAAGCTGCCGGCGAACGCGCGCAGCTACCTCAAGCGGGTCGAAGAGGTCATCGGCGCGCCCATCGACATGGTGTCCACCGGCCCCGACCGCGAGCACACGATCGTGCTGCGCCACCCTTATTCCGCTTGAACCTCTCACTCCACGGAGACGCCACACCATGCTGACCGACGACGGCAAACACCTTTACGTATCCTGGGACGAGTACCACCTGCTCACCGAACGCCTTGCCCTGAAGGTGCATGCTTCGGGCTGGCAGTTTGATCAGATCCTCTGCCTGGCCCGCGGCGGCATGCGCCCGGGCGACGTGCTGTCCCGCGTGTTCGACAAGCCGCTGGGCATCATGTCCACGAGCTCCTACCGTGCCGAGGCCGGCACCATCCAGGGCCGCCTGGACATGGCCAAGTACATCACCATGCCCAAGGGCGAGCTGGCGGGCCGTGTGCTGCTGGTGGACGACCTGGCCGACTCCGGCGTGACGCTGAAGGCGGTGGTCGAGCGCCTGCGCGGCATGCCGGCCATCACCGAGCTGCGCTCGGCCGTGATCTGGACCAAGAAGGTGTCGGCCTACACGCCCGACTACTACTGCGAGATGCTGGAAACCTCGCCGTGGATTCACCAGCCGTTCGAAGAGTACGACGGCATGGGGCCGGAAGCGCTGGCGAAGAAATTCGTCGTTTGACGGGAATGGGTGAGTGGCACGACTTGAAAGCTCGGTTTGTGCCGCCACTCGACGATGGGCCCATCGAGGGCCCATCGTCGGGGACTCGGTCACGCAAGCGCGACCCCGGTTTGCCGGTTCAGCGCTTGCATGCACAGAAGCTTCGCCTGGCGTCGGGCAAGCCGCAGGGCTTGCCCGCGGTCCCGGCGGCAAACCCTTCGAGTTCTCTCCTGGGTGCCAAAAGAAAAAAGGCCGGCGCTTGCGCGTCGGCCTTTTTTCTTTTGTTTGGTGCCCAGGAGAGGACTCGAACCTCCACGGAGTTACCCGCTAGTACCTGAAACTAGTGCGTCTACCAATTCCGCCACCTGGGCAAGGTGCTCAAAACTTCTGTTGAAGTCCTGAGCCGTTTCAGGGAAAGAGGGACTATATCATCAAAAACTTGAAGAACACAAATGTTTCGCCTGCGGGCGAGGGCGCCGGGTTGCTCGGCGAGGTTGAAGGCACGCTGCAAGGCCACCGGGACGGGCATGGATTCCTGATCCCTGACGATGGCTCAGCCGATGTCTATCTGTCGGCACAGGAAACCCATGCCGTCATGCATGGTGACCGCCTGCGGGTGCGCGTCACGCGTTTCGACAAGCGTGGGCGGCCCGAGGGGCGTGTGCTGGAGATCCTGGACCGCAAGAAGCGGCCCATCATCGGCCGGCTGCTGCTGGAGTCCGGCGTCTGGCTCGTCGCACCCGAGGACCGGCGCATGGGGCAGGACATCCTGATCCCCAAGAACGGCATCGCCAATGCGGCCGCAGGCCAGGTCGTTGCGGTCGAGCTGACCGAGCCGCCGTCGCTGTACTCGCAGCCGGTGGGGCGTGTCGTCGAGGTGCTCGGCGAGATCGACGACCCGGGCATGGAGATCGAGATCGCCGTGCGCAAGTACGACGTGCCGCATCGTTTCAGCCCCGACACGCTGGCGCAAAGTGCCAAGCTGCCCGAGCGGCTGCGCGCCGTGGACCTGAAGCAGCGGGTGGACCTGCGTGACGTGCCGCTGGTGACGATCGACGGCGAGGACGCGCGCGACTTCGACGATGCCGTCTACTGCGAGCCCTTCAAGCAGGGGCGTGGCAAGAAGGCCTTCGACGGCTGGCGGCTGCTGGTCGCCATCGCCGACGTGTCGCACTACGTGAAGCCCGGTGAACCGCTGGACGCCGACGCCTATGAGCGCGCGACATCGGTCTACTTTCCGCGCCGCGTCATCCCGATGCTGCCGGAGAAGCTGTCCAACGGCCTGTGCTCGCTGAACCCCTACGAGGACAGGCTGAGCATGGTGTGCGACATGCTGGTGTCGAGCGACGGCACCGTCAGCGCCTACCAGTTCTATCCGGCGGTGATCAGCTCGCATGCGCGCTTCACCTACACCGAGGTCGCGGCCATTCTCGGCAACACGCACGGCCCCGAGGCGGCAAAGCGCCGTGAACTGGTGCCGCACTTGCTGCACCTGCACGAGGTCTACCGCGCGCTGTTGGCCGAGCGTCAGCGCCGCGGCGCGATCGATTTCGAAACCACCGAGACGCAGATCGTCTGCGACGACAACGGGCGTATCGAGAAGATCATCCCGCGCACACGCAACGAGGCGCATCGGCTGATCGAGGAGGCCATGCTGGCCGCCAACACCTGCTCGGCGGACTTCATCCTGACCAACAAGCATGCGGCGCTGTACCGCGTGCACGAAGGGCCGACGCCCGAGAAGCGCCAGACGCTGCAGGCCTACCTGCGGTCGCTGGGCATCGGCATGGGCATCTCCGACGACCCGGTGCCGCGCGAGTTCCAGCAGCTCGCCGAGGCGACGAAGGACCGCCCCGACGCGCAGCAGATTCACCAGATGCTGTTGCGGTCCATGCAGCAGGCCATCTACACGGGCACGAACTCCGGCCACTTCGGTCTGGCGTATCCGGCCTACACGCATTTCACGAGTCCCATTCGGCGCTACCCCGACCTGTTGGTGCACCGGGTGATCAAGGCGCTGCTGGCATCCAAGCGCTACACGCTCGATGCGGCCAAGATGCAGGTGCCGCAGGCGCCCAAGCGGCCCGGTCGAGCGGCGCCGCCGAACCCGGCGGAGGCGCGCAACGAGGCGGAGCGCTGGGAGGTCGTCGGGGCGCATTGCAGCGCGAACGAGCGCCGCGCCGACGAGGCCAGCCGCGACGTCGAGGCGTGGCTGAAATGCCGCTACATGCGCGACCGGCTGGGCGAAGAGTTCGCCGGCACGGTCAGCGCGGTCACGTCGTTCGGCCTGTTCGTCCAGCTGGATGCGCTGTACGTGGAGGGGCTGGTGCACATCA
This sequence comes from Pelomonas nitida, assembly GCF_043555975.1. Classification (NCBI taxonomy): domain Bacteria; kingdom Pseudomonadati; phylum Pseudomonadota; class Betaproteobacteria; order Burkholderiales; family Sphaerotilaceae; genus Roseateles; species Pelomonas nitida. The sequence goes on from NZ_JBIGIA010000001.1 coordinate 232,116, forward strand.
CCGAGCTCGGCGGCGAGTACTTCAAGTTCGACGATGTGCGGCAGGAACTGCGCGGCGAGCGCACCGGCATTCGCTACGCCACGGGCGCGCGCGTGCAGGTGCAGGTCAGCCGTGTCGACCTGGACGGGCGTCGCATCGACTTCCGGTTGGTGCGCGACGCCGACGACGTTCGAGCGCCCGGGCGAGGTGCGGCGGGCAAGCCGGCCGCCAAGGCGCCATCCAAGGCTCCGGCCAAGAAGCGCGCCCCCAAGACGGCCGTCGAGGTGTTGGACGAGGTGCGCCAGGCGGACCGCGACGTGAAGAAGAGCCGCAAGGAAGTCGTGGCCACGCTGCATCCGATCAAGGCGGCCAAGCGGGCGGCGACCAAGGCCGCGAAGAAGACGTCGGCCAAGCCGCCCGCTCGCAAGCGCCGCTGAGCCAGCGGCGCTTGTCAGCGCCGTGCGGCCAGGCGTTCGATGAGATCGCCGGCGCGCAGCACGCCGCCGGCTTCGCCGGCCCGGCCGTGCGCGTCGACGCCCGCGCAGGCGATGGCATGGCCGCTGGCGCCAGGCTGCTGCGCCCACAAGCCACCCAACCAGCCGGCCAGCACATCGCCGCTGCCGGCGGTGGCCAAAGCCGGCCCGCCGCTGGCGCAGATGGCCGGGCGTTCGCCGGGCGACGCGATGATGCTGCCGGAGCCCTTGAGCACGACCGTGCAGGCCAGGCGTCGGGCCAGTTCGCTCGCGGCGGCGAGGCGGTCGGCCTGCACAGCGCTCGTGTCGCAGCCCAGCAGGCGGGCGGCTTCGAGCGGGTGCGGCGTCAGCAGCGTCGAGCCGGCGGTGCGTGCGCGCACGAGGGTCTGCAGTTCGTCGTCGGCTGCGATGGCGTTCAGCGCATCGGCGTCGATGACCAGCTTTGGTGCCTCGCGCAGCAGGGCGGGCAGCGCATCGGCGATGGTGGGCCCCGCGCCGCAGCCGACGACGCCCACCGCCTGCGGCAGGTCTGCGAGCCGGCCGCGCATCAACTCGGGCTGGCCGGGGTCGGCTGGTTCGGTGGCCGGCAGGCCCAGCAGGTCGACATAGACGCGGCCTGCGCCACAGGCCAGTGCCGCGCGTGCGGCGAGCCGTGCGGCGCCCTGCATGCCGGGCGCGCCACCGACGATGAGCACCTGGCCGTGGCTGCCCTTGTGGCTGGTGGGGTTGCGCTGCGGGAGGGGCGACGGGCCGAGCAGGTCGGCGCTGGCCACCTCGTCGGGTGTGATGCCGAGGTCGTCGAACCACAGCTGGCCGCCATAGCCGCGGCCCTCGCCGGTGAAGAGCCCCGGCTTCAGGGTCAGCAGCGCCAGCGTGTGGTCGGCCCTGACGGCCGCGCCGCCCGCCGCCTGGCCGGTGTCGGCCAGCAGGCCGCTGGGCAGGTCGACGGCGAGGATGGTTGCGCCGCAGGTCTGCATCGCGGCGATGGTGGTCTGCAGCGCAGCATCGGGCGGGCGGTTCAGCCCCAGGCCCAGCAAGGCGTCGATGACCAGAGACGGCTGGGGTGGCGCCGTGTGGCCGACGTGCACGGGCAAGCCGATCTCTGACAGTCGCCGCGCTGCGACCCGTCCATCGCCGCCGTTGTTGCCTGGCCCGCAGGCGATCCAGATCGGCCCTTCGCCCCGCCGCAACGCGAGCGCCAGCTTGGCGACGGCCAGGCCGGCGCGCTCCATGAGGTCTGGTGAGTGCGCCAGCGCGCGCGCCTCGATGCGCCGGCTGGCGGCCACGTCGAACAGGGGCAGGGTGGAGCGGGTGGGCAGCAGCGCTTGCATGCCCGCGAGCTTAGGCGAGCCGCTGCGGCCCCAGTGCGGCGATGTCCATCGCGGGGTGGGTGCCGGCGATCTGCTGGGCAAGCACCAGTGCCGCGCCGCACGACTGCCCCCAGCCCTGGCCACCTGGCGACAGGTTGAGCCACACACCCGGCCGGCCGCTGGCGCCCAGCACCGGCAGCCCGTCGGCGGCCACGGCGCGCCGGCTCTGGCTGTGCTGCACCTGCTGCCGCAGCACTGAGCCAGGGAACCAATGCTGCAGGCCGCGATGCAGACCTTCGAAGTCCGGCTTGTGCTTGGCCTTGGCATCGGTCACGGCAAGGTCGCCGCTGATGCGCACGCGCTGGCCGGTGCGGGCCACGACGATGCCGCGGGAGGCATCGATCCAGGCGGCCTTGGGGCCGAGGTCGGGATGAGCTTCCAGCAGGCGTATCGGGGCGGTGACGGAGGTCTCGTGCTGGGCCGCCAGTGGCAGCCGTTGCGCGCCCAGCAGCGATTGCGCGGCCAGACCGTTGCACAGCACGACGGCGTCGAAGCGCTCGTCGCGCACTTCCGGCCGCTGCGACACGATGTCGCTGGCATCGCGCTCCGCGAAACGCGAGGAGTTGTCCGCTGGCGGCACGTATTCGTGGCGCAGCGTCGGCCCGCTGCCATCGGCGCTGAGCGCTCGCACCGTCGTGTTGAACCGGAATCGCACGCCCAGGCGCTGTGCGTGGTGACGCATCTGTTGTGCAAACAGCCGCGGGTTGCCGGCGCCGCCGCCCGTCAGCGCGAGGGCGCCGGCCAGCGGGGCGTCGGGGTCGAGCCCGGGCTCGCGCAGCCGGGCCTGGCTCGCGTCGAGCAGTTGCACCTGCGCGCCGAGTGCCGCCCAGCTGTCGAGTCGCGACTCGGCGGCTGCCAGGCGCTTGGCGTCCGTCAGTGCCACGAGTAGGCCATCGGTGCTTTCGTCTTCCAGGCGCAGGCTCTGGCGCAACACGGCCGTCCGGGCGAGTCCCAGCAGGCTCAGGGCTGCCAGTGCGGCGCCCGCCTCGCCGCCGCGGCGCCCGGCGCGCCAGCGGCGCCAGCGCCACATCAATGGCGCGGGCGGTGCCGTGTTGATGAGTTGCGGCAGAAACGGAGACAGCAGCGCGCTGCTGGCGAAGCTGGCGCGCCCGGCGATGCTGCCGCCGCGCTCGAAGACGTGCACCTGGCAGCCGAGCGCGGCCAGCTCATAGGCAGTCGTCACGCCAGCCAGGCCGGCGCCAACCACCGCGACGCGGCGGCTCAAGCGAGCACCTGCGAGGGGGCGGCTGCGCGCAGGCAGGTGGCCGCAGCAAGGCGGCGTCGGCGGAGGAGGGCCATCGGTCGTGTATACTCTGCAGGTTTTGCTGGTGGCTGGCGCACTCGATGCGCTGCAAAAGCCCCGGCGAAACGGTTGTGAGGGTGTGTGGCTGAGGTATTCAGCGCCACTCGTCACAGCAAATCGCAAACCGGCCACTCAAAGGTGTTGTGTTTGCGGCCTTGAAAGCCAGCTCCGACGGCTGTTTTCAGGCGCTGCAACGCAATTCGGGCCGGATTTTAGACACAACCTTCGGAGTTAGACCCATGTCTGTCACGATGCGCGAGATGCTGGAAGCCGGCGTCCATTTCGGCCACCAAACCCGCTTCTGGAACCCCAAGATGGCCCCGTATATCTACGGCCATCGCAACAAGATCCACATCATCAACCTCGAGAAGACGCTGCCCGCGTTCAACGATGCGATGAAGTTCGTGCGCTCGCTGGCTGCCAAGCGCGGCACGATCCTGATGATCGGCACGAAGCGCCAAGCCCGTGAGTTCATCGCCGCCGAAGCGCAGCGCGCCGGCATGCCCTATGTCGACTCGCGTTGGCTGGGCGGCATGATGACCAACTTCAAGACGGTCAAGACCTCGCTGAAGAACCTGAAGGACATGCAAGCCCAGGTCGAAGCCGGCACGCAGCCCGCGATCAAGAAGGAAGCCCTGCTGTTCCAGCGCGACATCGCCAAGCTGGAAAAGAACATCGGCGGCATCCAGGACATGACTGCGCTGCCCGACGCCATCTTCGTCATCGACGTCGGCTATCACAAGATTGCCGTCGCCGAAGCCAAGAAGCTGGGCATTCCCGTCATCGGCGTGGTTGACACCAACCACTCGCCCGAAGGCATCGACTACGTCATCCCCGGCAATGACGACTCGGCCAAGGCTGTGGCGCTGTACGCCCGCGCCGTCGCCGACGCCGTGCTCGAAGGCAAGGCCAACGCCACTGCCGACGTGCTGGCTGCCGTCGCCCCCGCTGGCGACGAGTTCGTCGAGGTTTCCGAAGAGGCTTAAGCCCCTTCCACCCTGCATTGAAAGGGGCCGTCGTGCCCCTTTTTCTCAACTGAGATCTGGAGAAACGAAATGGCTGCTATCACCGCAAGCATGGTGGGCGAACTGCGTGCCCGCACTGACGCCCCGATGATGGAGTGCAAGAAGGCGCTGACCGAGGCCGATGGCGACCTGGGCCGTGCTGAAGAGATCCTGCGCGTCAAGCTGGGCAACAAGGCCGGCAAGGCCGCCTCGCGCATCACCGCCGAAGGCGTGGTGTCGTCTGCTGTGGTCAATGGCAATGGCGCACTGATCGAAGTGAACTGCGAGACCGACTTCGTCTCGAAGAACGACGCGTTCCTGGCCTTCGTGGGCGCGCTGGCCGGCCTGGTGGCCGAGCACAACCCGGCCGACGTGGCTGCGCTGGCTGCGCTGCCCCTGTCGCAAGAAGGCTTCGGCCCGACGGTGGAAGACGTGCGCAAGGGCCTGATCGGCAAGATCGGCGAGAACATGACGATCCGCCGCTTCCAGCGCTACAGCGGCAGCAAGCTGGCTGCTTACCTGCACGGCACCCGCATCGGCGTGGTCGTCGAGTTCGAGGGTGACGAAGTGGCCGCCAAGGACGTGGCGATGCACATCGCCGCCATGAAGCCTGCCGCGCTGTCCAGCGCCGACGTGCCGGCCGACCTGGTGGAGAAGGAGCGCAAGATCGCCACCGAGAAGGCTGCCGAATCCGGCAAGCCGGCCGACATCGTCGCCAAGATGGTCGAAGGCTCGGTGCAGAAGTTCCTGAAGGAAGTCTCGCTGCTGGACCAGGTCTTCGTGAAGGCCGCCGACGGCAAGCAGACCGTGGGCGCCCACCTGAAGGCTGCCAACACGACGGTCAAGGGCTTCACGCTGTACGTCGTGGGTGAAGGCATCGAGAAGAAGGTCGATGACTTCGCGGCCGAAGTGGCCGCCCAGGTGGCGGCAGCCAAGGGTCAGTAAGACTCTTGCGATAGAAGAAGGGCGCCAAGTTGGCGCCCTTTAAACTTGCGGGCCACGCAGCCCCCCGAATTCAGAGGACACCATGCCCGCGTACAAACGCATCCTGCTCAAACTTTCCGGTGAAGCCCTGATGGGCGACGACTCCTACGGCATCAATCGCGCGACCATCGTCCGCATGGTGCAGGAAGTCCGTGAAGTGACGCAGTTGGGCGTGGAAGTGGCCGTCGTCATCGGCGGCGGCAATATCTTCCGCGGTGTGGCCGGCGGCTCCGTCGGCATGGACCGTGCCACGGCCGACTACATGGGCATGCTGGCCACGGTGATGAACTCGCTCGCGCTGGCCGACACGATGCGCCAGGAAGGCATGACGGCACGCGTGATGTCGGCCATCGCCATCGAGCAGGTCGTCGAGCCCTATGTGCGCCCCAAGGCGCTGCAGTATCTGGAAGAGGGCAAGGTCGTCGTCTTCGCCGCCGGCACCGGCAACCCCTTCTTCACGACCGACACCGCCGCGGCGCTGCGGGGTGCGGAGATCGGCGCCGAGATCGTGCTGAAGGCCACCAAGGTCGACGGCGTCTACACGGCCGACCCCAAGAAGGACCCGCAGGCCACGCGCTACGCCAGCATCACGTTCGACGAGGCGATCTCGCGCAACCTGCAGGTCATGGACGGCGCTGCCTTTGCGCTGTGCCGCGACCAGAAACTGCCGATCAAGGTGTTCAGCATCTTCAAGGCCGGCGCGCTGAAGCGCGTGGTCCAGGGCGAAGACGAAGGCACGCTGGTCCACGTTTGAGCGAATCCACGAGAGACGACAGATCATGAGTACTGCTGACATCAAGAAAAACGCCGAGGCCAAGATGGCCAAGTCCGTCGATTCGTTGAAGGGCGAGCTGCAAAAGATCCGTACGGGCCGTGCCCACCCTGGCATCCTCGATCAGGTCAGCGTCGACTACTACGGCTCCATGGTGCCCATCTCGCAGGTGGCCAATGTGACGCTGCTGGATGCCCGCACCATCTCCGTCCAGCCCTGGGAAAAGGGCATGGGCGCCAAGATCGAGAAGGCCATCCGCGAGAGCGACCTGGGCCTGAACCCGTCTTCTCAGGGCGACCTGATCCGCGTGCCGATGCCGCCGCTGACCGAAGAGCGCCGCAAGGACCTGACCAAGGTCGTGCGCAACACCGGTGAAGACGCCAAGGTGGCCGTGCGCAATCTGCGCCGCGACGCCAACGAGCAGGCCAAGAAGCTGCTGAAGGACAAGGAAATCGGCGAGGACGACGAGCGCCGCAGCCTCGACGAGGTGCAGAAGCTCACCGACCGCGTGATCAACGAGATCGACAAGCTGGTCGCGGCCAAGGAAGCCGAGATCATGGCGGTTTGAGCACCGCCTTGAGCAAGACTGCCAACCCGGCGCAAGACCGCCTGCCCCCGCCGCGCCACGTCGCCATCGTCATGGATGGCAATGGCCGTTGGGCCAAGAAGCGCTTCCTGCCGCGCTTTTTCGGCCACAAGGCCGGCGTGGACACCCTCGTCAAGGTGGTGCAGGCCTGCATCGACCGTGACATCGAGCAACTGACCGTTTTCGCGTTTTCCAGCGAGAACTGGAAGCGCCCGAGCGACGAAGTGTCCGGCCTGATGGGGCTGGTGCTGGCGGCCGTCAGCCGCTACCTCGCCAAGATGGGCGCGATGGGCGTGCGCATCCGCATCGTCGGGGACCGCGAGGCGGTTTCCGAGAAGCTGCGCCAGGCCTGGGACGAAGCCGAGACGGCGACGCTCGACAACACCAAGCTGACGCTGAACGTCGCGTTCAACTACGGTGGTCGCTGGGACATCGTCCAGGCCTGCCGCAAGGCCATGGCTGCGGGCGTTCCGGCGGCGGAGCTGACGGAGGCCAGGTTGTCCGAGTTCATGGCGCTGGCCCACGCGCCGGACCCGGACCTCTTCATCCGCACCGGCGGCGAGGTGCGCATCAGCAACTTCATGCTGTGGCAGGTCGCGTACACCGAGTTCGTGTTTTCCGATTGCCTCTGGCCCGAGTTCGGCGAGAGTGAGCTCGACGCTGCCATTGCCGCTTTCCACGCACGTGATCGGCGCTTCGGCGGTGTCAAGGAAGCGCCGAGCGGCGCCTGACCGGAATCCCCTGCCATGTTGAAGACCCGTGTCATCACCGCCATCGTCATGTTGGCCATCCTGTTGCCGGCGCTCTTCGCGGCATCGCCCTGGCCCTTCGCCGGGCTGACCGTTCTCATGATCGGCGCCGCCGGGTGGGAATGGTCCCGTCTCAACGGGCTGCCTGGCACCGGCGCCATGGCCGCCGGCATGGCCCTGGCGCTGGCCTGCGTCTGGACGCTGCTGATCGGCGGGCTCAACGCGCCGCCGGGCTGGGTCTGGTGGCTGGCCAGCGGCATCTGGGTGCTGGGCGGCGCGTATGCGCTGCGTGCCGGCCCGTCGGGCTGGCCGCGCATCGCGCCGGCCGGCCGGCTGGCGCTGGGTGGCCTGCTGCTGTGGGGCGCCTGGCTGGCCATCGTGCAGGCCAAGGTGCTGGGCATCAACTTCCTGCTGTCGGTGTTCTGCCTTGTGTGGATGGCCGACATTGCGGCCTACTTCTGCGGTCGGGCCTTCGGCCGGCGCAAGCTCGCACCGGCCATCAGCCCGGGCAAGAGCTGGGAAGGCGTTTGGGGCGGGCTGGCCGGTGTCATCGTGCTGGGCTTCGTGTGGGTGCATGTCATCGACAAGCAACTGGCGGTCGACTCCCCGAGCCTCTACACGGTGCTCGTGCAAAGCCGCGGCTGGGTGTCGCTGCTGGCGCTCGTGTTCCTCGCCGCGATGAGCGTCGTCGGCGACCTCTTCGAATCCCTCGTCAAGCGCGCCGTCGGGGCCAAGGACAGCAGCAACCTGCTGCCCGGCCATGGTGGCGTGCTGGACCGCATCGACGCGCTGCTGCCGGTGTTCCCGCTCGCTCTCGCGCTGATCAGCCTCTGATCCCACCATGACCCGCCAACGCATCTGCGTCCTCGGCTCGACCGGTTCCATCGGCGTCAACACGCTGGATGTCATCGCCCGTCACCCCGAACGTTTCGAAGTCGTGGCGCTCAGCGCCATGAGCCGTGTGGACGAGCTGCTGGCGCAGTGCCTGCAGTGGACGCCGCGTTTCGCCGTGATGCCCGAACGGGCCGCCGCAGCGCAGTTGCGCGAGCGGCTGCGTGAGGCCGGTTGCGCGACGGAAGTGCTCGACGGCGCCGCGGCGCTGGCCGATGTGGCGGCCCACCCCGACGTGGACGTGGTCATGGCGGCCATCGTCGGCGCGGCGGGCCTGGCGCCGGCGATTGCCGCCGCACGCGCGGGCAAGCGGCTGTTGCTGGCCAACAAGGAGGCCATCGTCGTCGGCGGCGCGCTGTTCATGCGCGCGGTGGAGGAGGGTGGTGCCACGCTGCTGCCCATCGACAGCGAGCACTCGGCCATCTTCCAGTGCCTGCCCGAGGACCGCTCGACCTGGCACGACCGCATCGATCACATCGTGCTGACGGCCTCCGGCGGCCCGTTCCGCAGCCGCGACCCGAAGACGCTGGCCGACGTGACGCCCGAGCAGGCCTGCGCCCATCCGAACTGGGTCATGGGTCGCAAGATCTCGGTCGACTCCGCGACGATGATGAACAAGGCGCTGGAGGTCATCGAGGCGCGTTGGTTGTTCGACCTCGCGCCCGAGCAGATCCGCGTGCTGATCCACCCGCAGAGCATCATCCACTCGATGGTGGTCTGCCGTGACCAGTCGGTGCTGGCGCAACTCGGCACGCCCGACATGCGCGTGCCCATCGCCTACGGCCTGTCCTTCCCCGAGCGCATCACGTCGGGCGCGAGCCGGCTGGACCTGCTGACCACGCCCAGCCTGACGTTCGAGGAAGCGGATGCGACGCGCTTTCCCGGTCTTCACCTGTCCTGGCAGGCGCTGCGGGCGCCGGAAGGCAGCACGACGGTGCTGAACGCGGCCAATGAGGTTGCCGTCGATGCCTTCCTGAATGGCCGCCTGCGCTTCGACCGCATCCACGCGCTGAACGCGCACTGCCTCGAGGCGATCGCGCCGGACGCCGCGGACTGCGCCAGCATCGAGGGCCTGCTCGCACTGGACGCCCGCGTGCGCGTGCGAGCCCAACAGCAGGTGTTGGCATGGAGCTGATCCAGAAGGCCTTCTGGTTCCTCATCGCGATCGGCATCCTGGTGCCCATCCATGAATGGGGGCATTACCGCGTCGCTCGCGCCTGCGGCGTCAAGGTGCTGCGCTTCTCGGTCGGTTTCGGCCGTGTGCTGTGGCGCCGCGTCGGCCGCGACGGCACCGAGTTCGTGATCAGCGCCATCCCGCTGGGCGGTTATGTGCGCATGCTGGGCATGGGTGATGAGCCCGTGGCTCCGCATCAGCGCGATCAAGCCTTCCGCTACCTGTCGGTGGGCCGGCGTGCCGCCATCCTGGCTGCCGGGCCCGCGGCCAACTGGCTGCTGGCGATCGGCTTGTTCGCGCTGGTTGCCTGCATGGGCAGCGAGCAACCCAAGGCGCTGCTTGGCACGCCGCCGGCCGCGTCGCTGGCCGAGCGTGCCGGCGTACAGGCCGGTGACTGGGTGCGGGCCGTGTCGCCCGACGGGCAGCAATGGAGCGATGTGCAGTCCTTGCCGGAGCTGCATGCCGCCGTCGCACGGGCGCAGGCGCTGGGTGAGAGCCTGTACCTGACCGTCACCGATGTGCAAGGGCACGGATCGCGCAGTGTTCGGCTGGAAACCGAACGGCTGGCGGGGCGTTCGCCGGATGCGCGACTCGCTGCCGACATCGGCCTGGTGCCGGAGGCCGAGCCGGTGATCCGTCAGGTCGTGGCTGGTGGCGCGGGCGCTGCCGCCGGCCTGCAGCCGGGCGATCGCGTGCTGACCATCGACGGCCAGTCGGTGCCGGACGCGGGCTTTCTGCGCGATGCCATCCAGCGCGCGCATGACGGCGAGCAGCCCCGCACCATGGCCTGGCGCGTCGAGCGTGCCGGTCAGGTGGTCGAGCTGAGCCCAACGCCGCGCCTGGCAGACGATGCCGGGCGACGTGTGGGGCGGCTGGAGGTCGGGGTGGGCACCATGCCGGCGATGGTCGTCGTGAGTTACGGGCCGCTGGAGAGCCTGTGGCGCGGCGCGCAGCAGAGCTGGGACATGGCCGTGACGACCGTGAAGCTGATCGGGCGCATGCTGGTCGGTGAAGCGTCGGTAAAGAATTTCAGCGGGCCGCTGACCATTGCAGACTACGCCGGGCAGTCGGCGCGCGCCGGGCTCTCTCCGTTCCTCGACTTTCTGGCGAAGATTTCCATGAGTCTGGCTGTCTTGAACCTGCTGCCGCTGCCGATGCTCGATGGCGGACACCTCATGTATTATCTTTTCGAGGGTCTGAGTGGCCGCCCCGTCTCCGACTGGTGGCAGCAGCAACTGCAGCGAGCGGGTTTGCTGATCCTGATGGTGATCATGGCCTTGGCCCTTTCCAACGATTTCAGCCGCTACGCGGGCTGACACTGAAACTCCCGGTCTCATGTCCTTTTCTTTCAGTTCGGGAGCGCCGCGCCGCCCCTTCCGCCTCGGCTTGCTGGCTTTGGCTGTCACGGGGATGTTCCAGTCCGGGATGGCTTGGGCGGTTGATCCCTTCGTGCTGAAGGACATCCGCGTCGAGGGCCTGCAGCGCACCGACCCGGGTACGGTGTTCGCGTCGCTGCCGTTCCGCATCGGCGATACGTACAACGACGAGAAGGGCGCGGCCGCACTGCGCGCGCTGTTCGCCACGGGGCTCTTCAAGGACGTGCGCATCAGCATCGAAGGTGATGCGGTCGTCGTCATCATCGACGAGCGCCCGATCATCGCCAACGTGAACTTCGTCGGCCTGAAGGAGTTCGATACCGAGGCGCTGTCCAAGTCGCTGAAGGATGTCGGCATCGGCGAAGGCAAGCCTTTCGACAAGGCGCTGGCCGACCGCGCCGAGCAGGAGCTCAAGCGCCAGTACCTGACGCGCAGTCTCTATGGCGCCGAGGTCACGACGACGATCACGCCGATCGAGCGCAATCGCGTCAACGTCAGCTTCAACGTGACCGAGGGCGAGCCGGCCAAGATCGCCGAGATCCGCATCCTGGGCAGCAAGGTGTTCTCCGAGAGCACGCTGCTGGGCCTGCTGGAGCAGACGACCTCGGGCTGGCTGACCTGGTACACCAAGACCGACCGCTACTCGCGCGCCAAGCTCAATGCGGACCTGGAAACCATCCGCAGCTACTACCTGAATCGCGGCTACCTGGAGTTCGCCGTCACCTCCACGCAGGTGACGATCTCGCCGGACAAGCAGAGCATCAGCATCGCCGTCACGGTCAGCGAAGGCCAGCCCTACACGGTCACCGGTGTGAAGCTCGAGGGTGATTTCCTCGGCCGCGAGGAAGACTTCAAGCATCTCGTGTTCACCAAGCCCGGCCAGGCCTACAACGGCGAGGCCGTGGCGCAGACGACGCGTGCGTTCAGCGACCTGTACGGCACCTACGGCTATGCGTTTGCGCGCGTCGACAGCAAGCCCGAGATCGACCGCGCGACCGGCCAGGTCGTCGTCACCTTCGTCGGCGAGCCGCAGCGCCGCGTGTATGTGCGCAAGGTCATCATCTCCGGCAACTCGCGCACGCGTGACGAAGTCATCCGCCGCGAATTCCGCCAGTTCGAGGCGGCCTGGTACGACGGCCAGAAGATCAAGGCCTCGCGCGACCGGGTCGAGCGCCTGGGCTACTTCAAGGACAAGGAAGTCAACATCGACACCCAGGAGGTGCCGGGTGCGCAGGATCAGGTGGATGTGATCCTGACGGTCGCCGAGCGCCCCACCGGCGCCATCACCGTGGGTGCGGGTTATTCCAGTCAGCAGAAGCTCTCGTTCACGGGCTCCATCCGCCAGGACAACGTGTTCGGCTCCGGCAACTATCTGGGCATTGACGTCTCCACGGCGAGCACTGGTCGGCAGTTGCAGATCAGCACGGTGGACCCCTATTTCACGGTGGATGGTGTCTCCCGGGCCATCGATCTGTTCTACCGCACCACCAAGCCGATCAACACGCTCGGCGAGGAGTACCGGTACATCACCAAGGGCGGTTCGATCCGGTTCGGCGTGCCGTTCTCCGAGCTCGACACAGTGTTCTTCGGCGTCGGCTATGAGCAGACGGACATCACGACGTCCAAGGGCCTGCCGCAGGCGTACTTCCTGTTCACCCACCAGTACGGCCAGCGCAGCAACTCCATCCCGCTGACGATTGGCTGGCAGCGTGACAGCCGAGACAGTGTCGTCACCCCGATGAAGGGCCGCTACCAGCGCCTGAACATCGAGGCCAGCGCCATCGGCGATGTGCAGTACGCGCGCCTGAATGCCCAGTACCAGGAGTACTTCGAGGTCACCAACAAGATCACGCTGGGCATCAACAGCGAACTGGGCTGGGGCGAAGGGCTGGGTGGCAAGCCCTACCCGATCTTCAAGAACTTCTACGCTGGCGGTCTGGGTTCGGTGCGGGTCTTCGAAGCGGGCTCTCTGGGGCCGGTGGACCCGACGGGTTCCTACAGTGGCGGCAATCGGCGCTTCAACGCCAATGCGGAGCTGTACCTGCCGGTGCCTGGCAGCGGCAACGACAAGAGCTTCCGCATCTTCGGCTTCCTGGACATGGGCGGTGTCTGGGGGCCGGAGACCAAGCTCAACTGGAAAACACTGAGTGAAGACACCGCGCATGACGGGCGTTACATGATGCGCATGTCCGGCGGTATCGGCCTGAGCTGGCTTTCGCCGATGGGTCCGCTGCGCCTCAGCTACGGCAAGCCGATCCGCAAATCCAGCAAGGATAGAATCGAAAAATTCCAATTCCAGATCGGGACTGCATTCTGATGATGAGCAAGCTCTTGCAATCGGCGGCTCTGGCCGCGTCGATGATGGTGGCCAGCGCGGCCGTGCAAGCCCAGGACCTGAAGATCGGCTTCGTCAGCAGCGAGCGCGTGCTGCGCGAGGCCAATCTCGCCAAGGCAGCCCAGATCAAGCTGGAGACGGAATTCGGCAAGCGCGAGAAGGATCTGCGCGATCTGGAAACCAAGCTGCGCGGTGCCGCCGAGAAGCTCGAGAAGGACGCTCCCACGCTGTCCGAGGCTGAACGCAACCGCCGCCAGCGCGACATCGTCGAGCAGGACCGTGACCTGCAGCGCAAGAAGCGCGAATGGCAGGAAGACCTGACCCAGCGCAAGAACGAGGAGCTGTCGGTCGTGGTCGAGAAGGCGAACAAGGTCATCAAGCAGATCTTCGAAACCGAGAAGTACGACCTCATCCTGCAGGACGCCATTCACTTCAGCCCGCGCGTGGACATCACCAAGAAGGTGATCGACACGCTGAACGCGCAGAAGTAAGCCGGGCCCGCCATGAGCTCGACAGCCGTCGCGCTCTCCGACCTGATCGCCGCCTTGGGCGGCGATTTGCTTGGTGGAGCCGATATTCGCATCGATGCCATCGCGCCGCTGGACGAAGCGGGCGAGCACGGCATCAGCTTCCTCGCCAACCCGCGCTATCAGTCGCAGCTGGCGACCACCAAGGCCGCTTGCGTCATCGTGGCGCCCGCGCTGGCCGAGGCCGCTGCTGCGCGGGGTGCGGCCATCGTCACGCCCGATCCCTATCTGTACTTCGCCCGCCTGACGCAGTGGTGGGCTGCGCGCGTGCGCCCCGCCGCGCAGCCCGGCGTGCATGCCAGTGCCATCGTGTCGCCGCAGGCGCAGCTGGGCCGGGATGTCGAGATCGGCCCGCTGGCGGTTGTCGAGGCCGGTGCCGTCATCGGTGACGGTGCGCGCATCGGGGCGCACTGTGTCGTCGAGCGCGGCGCGCAGGTTGGTGCGGGCACCCGCCTGGCGCCGCGTGTCGTGCTGGGCCATGGCTGCCGCATCGGGGCGCGCGGCATCGTGCACAGCGGTGTGGTCATCGGTGCGGATGGTTTCGGCTTCGCGCCATCGCGCCAGGGGTACGTGAAGATCGAGCAGCTCGGCAACGTGCGCATCGGCGACGACGTCGAGATCGGCGCCAACACCTGCATCGACCGCGGCGCGCTGGCCGACACTGTCATCGAGGATGGCGTCAAGCTCGACAACCTCATCCAGATCGCGCATAACGTGCACATCGGCCGCAACACGGCGATGGCAGGTTGCGCGGCCGTGGCGGGCTCCACACGCATCGGCGCGAACTGCACCATCGGTGGCGCGGCCAACATCATCGGCCACCTGACGTTGGTGGACGGCGTGCACATCTCCGCCGCCACGACCGTCACCCGCAGCATCAGCGAGCCGGGCGTTTACAGCGGCCCTCACCCCTTCGAAGAAAATTCGAGCTGGCAGAAGAACGCGGCAACGCTGCGCCAGCTTCACAGCCTCAGAGAGCGTGTGCGCGCGCTGGAAAAGAAATGACGACAGACACGATCACGATGGACATCCACGAAATCCTGAAGCGCCTGCCGCATCGCTATCCCATCCTGCTGGTGGACCGTGTGGTCGAGCTGGTCAAGGGTGAGCGCATCCGTGCCATCAAGAACGTCTCGATCAACGAGCCCTTCTTCCTGGGGCACTTTCCGCACCGGCCCGTGATGCCGGGCGTGCTCATCCTCGAAGCCATGGCCCAGGCCGCGACGCTGCTGGCGCTGCGCAGCATGGACATGGTGCTGGACGAGAACTCGGTGGTGTACTTCGCCGGCATCGACGGTGCGCGCTTCAAGCGCCCGGTCGAGCCGGGTGACCAGCTCGTGCTGGAAGTGACCTTGGGCCGCGCCAAGGCCGGCATCTACAAGTTCGCTGCCAAGGCGCTCGTTGGCGACCAGGTGGCCGCTGAGGCCGAACTGATGTGCACGATGCGTCGCATCGAGGCATGAAATGAAGCCCCTCGTCCAGTCCCGCGCTGCTGAACGCAGGCGTGCCCAGCCGGTCCCCCGAGGGGACGGCGATGCTTGCCGGGTTGACCGGCAAGCACATCGCCTGGGCGGGCCGGCTTGGGAGCGGCCCGGCGCTCGGCCCGCAAATTGAGTCTGCGACCCATGTCATTGATCCATCCCACCGCCATCGTCGACCCTGCGGCGCAGCTGGATAGCAGCGTCGAGGTCGGCGCTTACTCGCTGATCGGGCCGCACGTGAAGATCGGCGCCGGCACCAAGGTCGGCCCGCATGTCGTCATCGAAGGCCACACGACGATCGGCCGCGACAACACCTTCTTCCAGTTCAGCTCCATCGGCGCGGCGAACCAGGACAAGAAGTACGCGGGCGAGCCGACGACGCTGGTCATCGGTCACCGCAACACCATCCGCGAGTTCTGCACGCTGAACATCGGCACGGTCCAGGACCGTGGCGAGACCCGGCTCGGCGACGACAACTGGATCATGGCTTACTGCCATATCGCGCACGACACGGTGCTGGGCAACCAGAACACGCTGGCCAACGGTGTGACCTTTGCCGGCCACGTGACGGTGGGCAATTGGGTGACCATCGGTGGCTTGAGCGGCATCCTGCAGCGCATGCGCATCGGCGACCACGCCATGATCGGCTTCCAGGCCCACGTGGCCCATGACGTGCCGCCGTTCATGACGGTGGACGGCAATCCGCTGGCGGCGCGCGCCGTCAACGTCGTCGGCCTCAAGCGCCGCGACTTCAGCACCGAGCGCATCGGCGTCATCCGCCAGATCCACAAGCTGCTCTACCGCAGCGGCCATTCGCTGGACGAGGCCCGCGTGGCGATCGAGGCCTTGCGCGGCTCGGAGGGCGGCGTGGCCGATGGCGACATCGACAACATGCTCGCCTTCCTTGCCGCGTCCACGCGCGGCATCGTTCGCTGATCGATGCACAGCGCGCCACGTCTGGGCATGGTGGCCGGCGAGGCCAGCGGCGATCTGCTGGCCGGCCTGCTGCTGCAGGGGCTGCGCGAGCGCTGGCCCGGGCTGGTGTCGCAAGGCATTGGTGGCCCGAAGATGATCGCCCAGGGCTTCGAGACCTGGTGGCCGCACAGCAAGCTGTCGATCTTCGGGTACGTGGATGCGCTGCTGAACATCCGCGAGCTGCTGGCCATCCGCAAGCAACTGGGCAACCGCCTGATCGAGCGTCGCCCCGATGTCTTCATCGGCGTCGATGCGCCGGACTTCAATTTCGGCCTGGAGACGCGGCTTCGCGAGGCGGGCCTCAAGACCGTGCACTTCGTCTGCCCGTCGATCTGGGCCTGGCGGCCCGAGCGCGTGCAGAAGATCAAGGCGGCGGCCGACCACGTGCTGTGCCTGTTCCCTTTCGAGCCCGAGATCCTGCATCGCGCCGGCATCGGGGCGACCTATGTCGGCCACCCGCTGGCCGATGCCATTCCCATGGAGCCACCGCGTGTGGCCGCGCGCGAGGCCTTGCAACTGCCCGAGGGTGACACGGTCATCGCGCTGCTGCCGGGCAGCCGCAAGAGCGAGATCAACTACATCGCGCCGGCGCTGATCGGTGCGGCCCGCCTGCTGGCCCGGCCGGGGCGGCGTTTCGTCATGCCCGTCGTGCCTGGGCTGCGCGCGCTGGTCGAGCCTTTGCTCCGAGACATGGGCGGCGCGGACATCCAGCTCGTGGATGGCCAATCGCACGCTGCGCTGGCGGCCTGCGACCTGACGCTGGTGGCCAGCGGCACGGCCACGCTGGAGGCGGCGCTGTTCAAGCGGCCCATGGTCATTGCTTACCGCATGAACTGGCTGAACTGGTGGCGCATGAAGGACAAGGGGCTGCTGCCCTGGGTGGGGCTGCCCAACATCCTGGCGCGCGAGTTCCTGGTGCCCGAGCTGCTGCAGCAGGCCTGCACGGCCGAGGCGCTGGCGCGCGAGGCCGAGGGCCTGCTGGCCGACGCGCCGCGCCGCGCCGCGCTGCACGGGCGTTTCGTGCAACTCCATGAGCTGCTGCGGCAAGACACCGCGCGGCGAGCCAGTGATGCGATCGCGACGCTCATCGCAGCCTGAGCAGGTGTCCCTGGACTGGGCGCCCGCGGGCCTTGTGGCCGGCGTGGACGAGGCCGGACGCGGCCCGCTGGCCGGCCCGGTGTTCGCGGCCGCCGTCATCCTCGATGACCTCCAGCCCATCGCCGGCCTGGCGGATTCCAAGGCGTTGACGGCCGCCCGGCGTGCGCGGCTGTATGACGAGATTCGCGCCAAGGCGCTGTGCTGCTGCATCGCGCAGGCATCGACCGAGGAGATCGACCGCATCAACATCCTGCAGGCCACGATGCTGGCCATGCAGCGCGCGGTGCAGGGGCTGCGCCTGAAGCCGGTGCTGGTGCAGGTGGACGGCAACCGTCTGCCCACGCTGCCCATGGCCGCCGAGGCCATCGTGAAGGGCGATGCCAAGGTGCAGGCGATCTCGGCGGCGTCCATCCTGGCGAAGGTGGCGCGTGATCTGTTCTGCGAGCAGATGCATGCGAGCCACCCGCAGTACGGCTTCGCCACGCACAAGGGCTATGGCACGGCCGAACACCTGGCCGCGCTGAAGGCGCACGGCGCCAGCCCCTGGCACCGCCGCAGCTTCGGCCCGGTGCGGGAGGTATGCGCCAAATGAAGCTCGATCACATCACCTCGCGCGACAACCCGGCGCTGGTGCGCCTGCGCAAGCTCGGGCTCGATGCCGGCGGCTACCGCAAGACCGGCAGCGTGTGGATCGAGGGCGACCACCTGCTGCGCGCTGCGCTGCAGCGGGGCTGGCAGCCGGCGCTGGTGGTGCTCACCGAAGGCGCGATGCAGGATGCTGCGCTCGCCGCGTTGGCGGAGTCCGCGCCGCGGGCGTTGGTCGTGCCAACGGCACTGTTCAAGGGCTTGAGCGGGCTGGAGTCGCCGGCGCAGATTGGCGCCGAGCTGACGCTGCCCGCCTCACCGGCCATCGAACCGCAGGCCGCCTCCGTCGTGTTGGACCGTCTGCAGGACGCTGGCAACGTCGGCGCCATCCTGCGCAGCGCGGCTGCTTTCGGCGTGCGCCAGGTGTTGGCGTTGAAGGGCACGGCGGCGCTGTGGTCGCCCAAGGTCGTGCGGGCCGGGCAGGGGGCGCACTTCGGCTTGCGCCTGATCGAAGGTCTTTCGGCCGATGACCTTGCGTCACTTGCCGTGCCGATGATCGCCACGAGCTCGCACACCGAGCATGTGCTGCATCGTGTGGCTTTGCCATCGCCCTGTGCGTGGGTCATGGGGCATGAAGGGCAGGGGGTGTCGCCTGCGTTGATGGCCCGTTGTGCGCTGACCGTCGGCATTCCGCAGCCTGGGGGCGAGGAGTCCCTGAACGTCGCGGCGGCGGCGGCCATCTGCCTGTACGAGAGCGAGCGGCAGAAGGGCTGAGAAGCCCCTCGAGGGGGGGCGCGAGCGGCCTGTTCAGTCGCCGAAGAAGCAAAGCGCTGCCGGCACTTCAGGCCCAACTCGGTCTTCGCCGCCTCGTCATGAAGGCAGCGCCCGCTGCGTTTGCGACCCGCCACCCGGCGCCGCTTGGCGTCTTTCAGATCAGTCGCCATACGTGCCCACGTCGATGTGCGTGGGCACCTGGGTTCTCAGCTCAACGCTTGGAGGGGCGGTTTGTCGATCGCTTGCGGTGCGATGGCCGTCCTGTCGAACGGGAGGCAATGACAGGGCTTGTAATCAAGAATGATTCTCATTACAGTGCTTCCATGCCCGCTGAATCCCAATCGCCCCAACTCCTGGCTTCCCCGGTCGGCGTGCCGCAGCGTGCGGGCGAGCCGCCGCGCATCGACAGTGCCGCACTGCTGGGCCCGCAGGGCGAGGTGGTCATCGTGCACCAGCAGCAGCTCTACCGGCTGCGCGTCACGTCCCTGGGTAAGTTGATCCTCACCAAGTAGTCCTCGCGTCTTTTCATTCACTCCTTCTTTCGATACTCGCGCCAGCCAGCCGCCGCCAGCCCGCGCTCTTTTTTACGGAGCCCCCCGTGCGGAAGACTGTCGACGCGCTGGCCGATGCGGCCGGCCCCGAGCTTGCAAAACGAGATGAAGGCTTGTTGCCGCTGGCCCGCCTGGCGGCCGGCACGAATGCGGCGCGCATGGATCTGCGACAGGCCTATCTCGACGCCCGTGCCATCGACGGTACGGCACAGCACCGCGACATCGCGTCGGCCCTCGGGGCCACCGAAGGCATGTTGATCGACGCGCATGTCGACGCGCCGATCGAGGCCGGTGGGCGCGGGCTTCAGGCGCAGCGTCTGCGCGGTGACTTTCCGCGCCTGTTGTCGGCGCTGAGTCGCGCTGGTGAGTTGATGGCGCTGACACGCAATGCTTACTGCGTGCATGAGCGCACCGGCGTCTATGAGCACTTGAGCGCCTACGGTGAGCCCGGGCGGGAGACCGGCATGGCGCTCGGTGATGAGATCGATCTGCGCCTGTACTACAGCCATTGGGCCCATGGCTACGCGGTGCGTGAAGGCGAGCAGCAAAGCCTGCAGTTCTTCGACGCCCATGGCGTCGCGGTGCACAAGGTCTACACGCGGCCGGCCACCCATATGGCTGCCTGGCAGGCGCTGCGGCTCGGCTGGATCGATGCCAAGGCGTCGGCTCCGCAGTGGCGCCCTTTGCACGAGCCAACCCTTCAGGTCGATGCGGACGTGGATGCCGATGCCTTTCGTGCCGGCTGGTCGTCGCTGCGCGATACGCATGAGTTGTTCGGCCTGCTGCGTCGGCATGGCCTGCGGCGGCTTCGCGCGATGGAACTGGCGGCGCCCGGGTTTGCGCAGCCCGTCGATCACCACGCGGCGCGTGTGCTGCTGCAGGGCGCGGCGGCCAGCGGCCTGCCCCTCATGGTGTTTGTGGGCAACCCGGGCGTCACGCAGATTCACGCGGGTCCGGTGCGGCGCGTGGCGGTCACCGGGCCATGGCTCAGCGTGCAGGACCCGCGGTTCAGCCTGCAGCTGCGTGAGGATGCCATTGCACAGGCCTGGGCGGTGCGTACCCCCACGGTGGATGGCCTGGTCAGCTCGCTGGAGCTGTACGCGCATGACGGCGAGCTCATGGCGCAGTTCTTCGGGCAGCGCAAACCCGGCCAGCCCGAGCGTTGTGCCTGGCGCGAGTTGCTGAACGCCCAGGTGGACGACGGCGGCTGGCGCCATGAGGCGGCGGGGTGCGCGGCATGAGCGGTCCTCGATTCAAAACCGCGCGGTGCGTGGACCCGTCGAGCCGCACCCAGCCTGATTTCGCAACCTGCATCGACCTGGAGACCCCATCAAATGGCTGAAGCCTGTTGTGCCGCGCATGCGGCCCTGCCGCCCGTCACCGGTTCACGCCGACGTCGGCTCTGGGAGCTGGGCAGCCATGCACACTGCCCCGTCATCGGCGTGTGCGTGCCGCTGGAGCGCGTGCGCGTGCTTGCGAAGAAGCTGCTCGTGCTGCAGGGCGACGAGGACGACTACACGCTGCACTGCAGCCTGGTGACGGCCGCCGCACGGCGCAACGCCGTGGCCGAGGCGCTGCAGAAAGACCTGGAGCAGCGTTTTGCGCTCGACCTGCGGGCCGCTGCCCAGTGCAAATGCAGCAACAGCCTGATGACCTGGTGGCGCAACCGCGTCGCGCAGGGCGAAGGCATTGCCGGCGCACTGTGGGCGACGCTCACGCATCCACGTTGCGACGAGTGGCTGGAGATGCGCGTGCTCGGGCAGATCCACATGCTGCAACACCAGGTGGGCGCCGCGCAGCGGGTGGATGTGGCGCGCCACCGCGAGCTGGCGGCCGAACACCAGGCGCTGACGCGCGACTATGCCGAAGTGCAGCAGCGCGTGACAGCCTGGAGTCAGGAGCGCGCGCGTGAGCAGCAGGCCTGGGAGCAGGAGCGCATGCGCCAGCGCGCCACGTTGATCGCGCTGCAGACGCAGCTGGCGCAGGCGCAGGAGCAACTGCAGCACTGGCAGGCGGCGCGCCCGGACCTGCCGGAGCGCGAGCAACTGCGCGAGCGCCTGGCCGAACAGATCGAGCGCAACCAGGCGCTGCAGCGAGAGGTGACGCGACTGTCGTCACGCGTGACCGTTGCGACGACCGCCGAAGCGGTGAGCGCGGCGTTGCCGGCGGACGCTGAGCCTGACTTGCCGCCGCCGCCCGTGCGCCTGGAGCACCGGGTCATCCTGTGCGTGGGCGGGCGTGGCGGCAGCGTGCCGCAGTACCGTCAGGCGGTGGAGGGCTGCGGTGCGCAGTTCCTGCATCACGATGGTGGCGCCGAGCACAAGCCGGCGCAGCTGGAGCCGCAGTTGGCGGCGGCCGACGTCGTCATTTGCCAGACCGGTTGCATCAGCCATGACGCCTATTGGCGTGTGAAAGACCACTGCAAGCGCCATCACAAGCGCTGCGTGTTCGTCGACACGCCCAGCCGCAGCGCGTTCGAGCGCGCACTGGCCCAGGCGGCCACGGAGGCCGCATGACCCGGGCGGCGTCTGGTTCTGCGCAGTTGCTGACGCACTGGCAGCGGCAAAGCCTGGCCGTGCGCCTGGCCTACGACACGGCTCGCCCGTGTGCGATCGGCTGCTATCTGGCACTGGGGCGCAAGCTCATCGACCGAGGTCTGGTGAGTGCGGTCGATGGCGAGGAGCGCATGTACCGCCTGCTGATGCAGACGGCCACCGATGTGATGCTGCCGGAGCCGTGGCGCGAGTTCTGCCTGCGAGCGGCCCTGCATCCGCTGGCTCGCCTGGCGCCGCTGCTGGAGGCGGCCGGCGACGTCGAGCGTGCGGGCGCGCTGTATGCGCGCTGGGACCTTGCCTGGCGTCAGCTGCAAGCCGACGCCTGATGTCGCAGACGCCCCGGCTCGTGGGGCCGGGGTGTTGTCACGACGTCAGAGCTTGTAGCTCAGGGACAGGCCGTAGTTGCGCGGCGGGATGTAGATGGCGCCGGATTGCAGGCCGCCGATGGCCTTCTTGTCGAACAAGTTGTTGACGTTCACGCGCACGGTGGCCTTGTCGTTGAGCTCGTAGGCCGCGAAGGCGTCGGCCTTCACATAGGCGCCCTGCTTGAGGCCGGCGGTGCTGGCGACGTCCGACTGCCAGCGTGCGGCGACGCCCACGCGCAGCGCCGGCAGCGTCGGTACGGTGCTGTCGACCCGCACGTTGAAGGTATTGCGCGGCACCCAGTGGTAGATGTCCTTGCCGTCATCGCCGGTCAGAATCAGCCGGGTGTAGCCTGTCGTGACCTTGGTGTTCTTGCCCAGCCGGCCGGTGGCTTCGACCTCGAAACCCTTGGAATCCACGTCCACCGGCATGTACCAGTACTGGCCGGTCGGCGTCAGGCCTGCGTAGGTCGCCAGGCCTTCCTGTTTGGCGGTGAACAGTGCGAACGTCGTCAGCAGCGACTTGTTCAGCCACTCGGCCTTCACGCCCACCTCGGTGTTCAGGCCTTTGACGGGCGCCAGCAGGTCTCCGTTGATGTCGGCCTGCTCCTGCGGCAGGAAGATGTCGGAGTACGACACATAGCCCAGCACGTCGGGCGTGATGTCGTAGGTGAAGCCGACGTAGGGGCTGACCTTCTCGGTCTTGGGGTCGATCAGCTTGCCGCCGCTGCCGTAGCGCGACTGGCCGCCG
Source organism: Pelomonas nitida (assembly GCF_043555975.1). NCBI lineage: Bacteria > Pseudomonadati > Pseudomonadota > Betaproteobacteria > Burkholderiales > Sphaerotilaceae > Roseateles > Pelomonas nitida. The sequence goes on from NZ_JBIGIA010000001.1 coordinate 254,771, forward strand.
CGCACATGGCGCATCGCGTTCACGCCGAGGATGGCCTTGAACGAGTCGGTCAGCTGCAGGCGCGACGCGGCGTACAGGCGAGTCAGGGACTGTTCGCCTGTTGTGCAGGTGGCGCGCTGGCCCCAAGTGGGCTCTGGCACAACGTCACCACCAAACGGCAGCGCCGGCAGCGTCGGGTTCACGTAGCCGGCCGCGCAATCGCCATCCGGCACGAAGATGTCTGTGCTCAGCTCTTCCTCGGAGCGGTTCAGGCCCAGCAGGACCTCATGCTTGCGGCCAAAGGCGCTGAAGCGACCACTGAGGTTGACGTCCAGCACCTCGTTGTCGGTCTTGCCTTCGCTACGGTAGTGCTGGCCGACGAGGCCGGTGTTGTCCGGCTTGAGCGTGCCGTAAACGTAGAACAGGTTGGTCGATTCATTGCCATGGCGCTTGTTGTAAGTGACCTTGGCCTCCCAATCGTCCGACAGGCGGTGCGCGTATTCGATGAAGGCGCTGCGCGATTCGACGTTCCAGTAGTTGTACTTCTGCGCGGTCGAAGAACCCACCGGCAGGTCGGCTTGCGTGCCGTCGGAGCGCAGCAGCGTCAGCGAGCCCCACATGGCGCCGTCCTGCTTGGAGTCGGTAGCGGTCACACCCACGGTCAGCACGCCGTTACGGCCGATCTGGCCGTCCACCACACCGTAGACGGTGGTGCGCTGGTCCTGAAGATCGCGCAGGTAGGAGTCCTTGTCTTCGCGCGCCACCACCAGGCGGCCGGCCCACGAGCCGTCTTTGCTCAGCACTTTGTTGTAGTCCAGGCCGACGCGCTTCTTGTTCCACGAGCCGAAGCCGAGCTCGACCTCGCCGCCGTCTTCATTGGTCGGACGCTTGCGCACGTAGTTGATGGTGCCGGACGCGTTGCCCACACCGGTCAGCAGGCCGTTGGCGCCGCGGATGAGTTCGATCTTCTCGAACAGGAAGGTGTCCTCGCGGCCGACGACCGTGCCCCAGGAGTTGCTCATGCCCAGACCGTCGAGCTGCGTCAACTGGATGTCGAAGCCGCGTGAGTTGAACGTCGCGCGGTTGGTTTCCCATTGCTCGACGTTGATGCCGGTGCCCAGCGCCAGCGCTTCATTGCTGCCAGTCAGGCCGAAGTTGGTGATGTCTTCGCGGTCCAGCGTGCTGATGGTTTGCGGGGTGTCCTTCAGCTCCAGCGCCAGGCCGGTCGCACCCTTGGAAATGCGGTTGGCGCGCTTGCCGGTGACGACGACGGACTCGATGCGCTGCGTTTCGGCCTTGTCCTGCGGCTTGTCCACGGCCTGCGCGTGCACATCGGTCAGCAGGGCGAGGGTGGCCAGCGCACAGGCGCTCAACGGGAACTTGTTCTTCATGGAAGGCGAGGGGAGAAGGAGAGGGTGCCAGGCCGCCGGGGTTCGGGCGGCGCCAGTTGCACGACAGGTTGAAAGGAGGTTCTGACGACATAATAAATACAAATGAGAATGAGTCGCATGTAGTTTCATTTAGACTCCGAAAGGTCGGGCGCCGTTTGTGGTGCGGTGCCGACATGTCAGGAGTCCTCATGTCCACCCACTTCCGTCGCGTCTGGGCCTGGCCCATCGCGCTATCCGTTCTCAGCGCCTCCGGCCTCATCAGCGCCCTCGTCTCCGACGACTGGGGCGACGGCTGGTCATGGCTCGCGCTGGGCCTGCCGCTGGTCGTCATGGCGCGCTACAGCTTCCGCAAGGAGCCCGCATGAGCCCGCGCGCGATTCGCCTTTGGGCCTGGGTGCACAAGTGGAGCAGCCTGGTCTGCACCGTCTTCATGCTGCTGCTGTGCCTGACCGGCCTGCCGCTGATCTTTGCGCACGAGATTGCCCACCTGACCGGCAAGGCGGTGGAGCTGCCTGAGCTGTCCAAGGCTGGGGCGACCGGGCCGCTGGCGACGCTGGATGAAGTGGTCGCGGCCGGCCGCTCGCGCCACCCCGACCGGGTCGTGCAGTACGCATCGCCCGACGAGGAAGACGCCCGCCTCTGGTACGTCACGCTGACGCCGGGGCTCGAGCCCACCGATGACTTCCGCTCCGTGGCGATCGACCGGCGCAACGGCCAGGTGCTGGCCGAGCCCCGCTTCGACCAGGGCTTCATGTACTGGATGGCGCGGTTGCACATCGACCTCTTCGCCGGCCTGCCGGGCAAGCTCTTCCTCGGCTTCATGGGGCTGCTGCTGGTGATTGCCATCGTGTCCGGCGTCGTGCTGTATGCGCCGTTCATGCGCAAGTTGGACTTCGGCACCGTGCGCCAGAGCCGCGGGCCGCGCACGCGCTGGCTGGACCTGCACAACCTGCTGGGCATCGTCACGCTGGTGTGGGCGATGGTCGTGGGCGCGACCGGCGTCATCAACACCTGGGCCGACCTGCTGATCAAGTACTGGCAGCATGACCAGCTCAGCGCGCTGCTGGCGCCCTACCAGGGCCAGCCCCTGGTGCCGCTGGCCGAGCGCGCGCCGCTGCAGCAGACGCAGGCCGCGGCGCAGGCCCACCTGCCCGGCAAGACGATCAGCTTCATCGCCTTTCCCGGCACCGCCTTCTCCAGCCCGCATCACATCACCTACTTCATGAAGGGTGACACCCCGCTGACCGCCAAGCTGCTGCAGCCGGTGCTCGTCGATGCCCGCACCGCCCAGGTGACGGTCGCCCCCGCGCTGCCCTGGTACGTGACGGCGCTGCTGGTGTCGCAGCCCCTGCACTTTGGTGATTACGGCGGTATGCCGATGAAGATCATCTGGGCGCTGCTGGACGTGGTGACGGTCATCGTGCTGGGCAGCGGCCTGTATTTGTGGCTGAAGAAGCGTCGTCAGGCCCCGGCGCCGGCGCGCGCGCTGATGAGGGCCGACGCGGCGGTGTAGTCTGCGGGGAACTCCCGCTGGTGGCGCCCAGGTTGTGCCCGCAGACTGGGAGTCACCCGCCACTGCTGCCGCGTCATGCCCCCCACCCCCTCGCCCCACCAGCTCTCCCGCCGCGCCATTGCCCTCGTCCTGGCCGGCGGCCGCGGCTCCCGCCTCAAGCAACTGACCGATGCGCGCGCCAAGCCGGCGGTCTATTTCGGTGGCAAGTTCCGCATCATCGACTTTGCGCTCAGCAACTGCGTCAACAGCGGCATCCGGCGCATCGGGGTCGTCACGCAGTACAAGAGCCACTCGCTGCTGCGCCACATCCAGCGCGGCTGGAGCTTTCTGCGCGCCGAGCTGAACGAGACGGTGGACCTCATGCCCGCCCAGCAGCGGGTGAACGAGGAGCACTGGTACCGCGGCACGGCCGACGCCGTCTATCAGAACCTGGACATCATCCAGAGCACGGGTGCCGAGTACATCGTCGTGCTGGCGGGCGACCACATCTACAAGATGGACTACTCCAGCATGCTGGCCGACCACGCCGCCACCGGCGCCGGCTGCACGGTGGGATGCATCGAGGTGCCGCGCGCGGAGGCCAGCGCCTTCGGCGTGATGGCGGTGGACGGTGAGCGGCGCATCACGGCGTTCAAGGAAAAGCCCGCCGACCCGCCCAGCATGCCCGGCCGCGACGGCACCTGCCTGGCCAGCATGGGCATCTACATCTTCAACGCCGACTACCTCTACCGGTTGCTCGCCGAAGACCTGGCCGAGCCGGATTCCAGCCACGACTTCGGCAAGGACGTGATCCCCAAGACCGTCGCCGAGGGGCGGGCCGTGGCGCACCCCTTCAGCATGAGCTGCATCAGCAACCCCAACGGTGCGCCGCCCTACTGGCGCGACGTGGGCACGCTGGACGCGTTCTGGGCGGCCAATCTCGACCTCGCCTCCATCAGCCCCGAACTCGACATCTACGACACCGACTGGCCCATCTGGACCTACCAGCGGCAGTTGCCACCGGCCAAGTTCATCCCTGATCACAACGGCATGCACGGCATGACCGTCAATGCCATCGTCAGCGCGGGCTGCATCGTGTCCGGGTCACATGTCGTGCAGTCCGTGCTGTTCAACAACGTGCGCATCCGCTCGTTCTGCAACGTGCACCAGGGCGTGCTGCTGCCCGGCGTCGTGCTGGGGCGCCACTGCCGGCTCACCAAGGTCATCGTCGACCGTGCCTGCGAGGTGCCGGACGGTCTCGTCGTCGGCGAGGACCCGGCGCTGGATGCCGCGCGGTTCGAGCGCACGGAAAACGGCGTGGTGCTCATCACGCGCCAGATGCTGGCCCGGCTGTGACCCGGGTCCTGCAGGTCAGCGCGGAGCTGTTCCCGCTGCTGAAGACGGGCGGCCTGGCCGATGTAGCGGCGGCGTTGCCAGCCGCGCTGGCAGCGGCGGGCCTGCAGCCACGCCTGCTGGTGCCGGGCTTTCCGGCAATTCGCCAATCCTTGAGCCAGGCCAGCGCGGTGGGGCCGGTCGCGCTGCCCTGGGGTGAGGGCGCCGCCACCTTGCTGCGCGGGCGGCTGCCCGGTTTCGAGCTGCCCATCTACGTGCTGGACGCTCCCGGCCTGTTCGACCGCCCGGGCAGCCCCTATGCCAACGAGGTGGGCGAGGCCTACGCGGACAACCATCGCCGCTTCGCGCTGCTGGGCCTGGCCGCCGCGCAGCTGGCTGAGGGCGTGGACCCGGGCTGGCAGCCGGACATCGTGCATGCCCACGACTGGCACGCGGGCCTGGCCTGCGCCCATATCGCCGCCAGCCGCGCGCGCCGTCTCACGCAGGCGCGCACCGTCTTCACCGTGCACAACCTGGCCTATCAGGGCGTGTTCGCGGCCGACCATTTCCGGGATCTGGGGCTGCCCGCTGCTTACTTCGCCGTCGAGGGCCTGGAGTTCTACGGCCAGGTCAGCTTCATGAAGGCGGGGCTGCATTTCGCCGATGCGATCACGACGGTCAGCCCGACCTACGCGCGCGAGATCCAGACGCCGGAGCAGGGCTTCGGGCTCGACGGCTTGCTGCGCCATCGGGCCGGTGTGCTGCACGGCATCCTGAACGGGGTCGACTACGACATCTGGTCGCCCGCGCATGACCCCGTGCTGGCCAGCGCTTACGACGCCCACGACGCCGCCGGCAAAGCCGCCTGCAAGGCCGCACTGCAGCGCGAATGCGGCCTGCAGGAACGCCCCGGTGCGCCGCTCTTCGGCATCGTCAGCCGGCTGACCGAGCAGAAAGGCCTGCCGCTCGTGCTGCAGGCCTTGCCCGGCCTGCTGGAGGCGGGCGGTCAGCTGGTGGTGCTCGGCAGCGGGGACGCGTGGTTGGAGGCCGAGTTCAGCGCGGCCGAGGCCCGCCACCCAGGGCAGGTGGTGCGCCGCACCGGCATGGACGAACGGCTGGCGCACCACATCTATGCCGGCAGCGACGTGATGCTCGTGCCCAGCCGCTTCGAGCCCTGTGGCCTCACACAGCTCTACGGCCTGCGCTACGGCGCGCTGCCGCTGGTCCACGGCGTCGGTGGCCTGGCCGACACGGTGGTGGACGCGACGCTGGAGGATCTGGCCGCAGACACGGCCACCGGCTTCGTGTTCAACGCCTACACGGCCGAGGCCTACGGCCGCGCGCTGCGGCGCGTGTTCGCGCTGTGGAGCCAGCCGGCGTGCTGGGCGCGTGTGCGGGCCGCGGCCATGCGCCAGCGCTTCGGCTGGGAAGGCGCGGCGCAGCGCTATGTGGAGGTCTACGCCCGCGCCATGCAAAGCTGAGGCAAAGGGCGCGATGACTTCCCGCTGCGGCCGCCCGCGCAGCGCAAACTCCACGCTTTTTCGTCCGTCGCCTGCCATGTCCGCCCTCCCACTCGTCCTGCTCCGCCGCCTCGGCGCCGCCGCCCTGGCCGTGGCGCCCCTCTGGTGCCACGCCTGGGGCCAGGAAGGCCATTCCATCGTGGCCGAGATCGCCCAGCGCCGGCTCACGCCGGCAGCGGCGGCAGCGGTCGCCAAGCTGCAGGCAGGGGCCAGCCTGGCCTCGGTGGCGAGCTGGGCCGACGACGTGCGCGGTGAGCGCAAGGCTGACTTCAACCAACACTTCGTCGACATTCCGCGCGGTCAGCACGAGTACGACGAGAAGGTCCATTGCGCGCCGACCGACAAGGGCGACTGCGTCGTGAAGGCGCTGCAGCGCGCCCAGGAGGCCTTGCGCTGCGCGCCCACCGAAGAGGCCCGGCGCGAGGCGCTGCGCTACGTCGTCCACTTCGTCGGCGACATCCACCAGCCGATGCACGCCACCGGCGATCTCGAGGGCGGCAACGGCTTCAAGGTGCATGGCAGCCTGCACGGCCTGACCTGCAAGGGCGCCTGCGCGCTGGAGAGCGGCAACTTCCACTCGCTGTGGGATTCAGGCCTGATCCGCCGCACCGTGTGGAACTGGGGCGCCTACGTCGAGCGCCTGGAGAAGACCTTGCTGGCCACGCAGGACTTCGACCTCAAGAGCGGCGGCGACCAGCCCGCCGACTGGGCCATCCAGTCGCACGCCGTCGGTGAGCTGGTCTGGAACGACAAGCTGATTCCGGCAGACGGCACCATCGACGATGCCTACTACGCGGCCGTGCTGCCCGTGCTGGACCAGCAGCTCGCACTCGGCGGCCTGCGCCTGGCGCGGCTGCTCAACGAGACCTTCGCCGCCGGTTCCTGCAGCGCGCCGGTCGCCGCGTCGGCCTGGCCCGCCGCCGAGAAAGGCCTGCAACCCGCCGCCAACCTCGGCGAGCTGAAGGCGCAGTTCAAGGCCTATCGCGATACCGGTTATGCGCGTGACCAGGCCGTGGTGGCCGACGCCGCCACGGCCTGGGTGCTGTCCCGCGCCAAGCAGGTGGCCAAGCCGGCGCTGGTGCTGGACATCGACGAGACCTCGCTCGACAACTGGCCACTGATGGCGCAGAACGACTACGGCTACATCGTGGGCGGCGACTGCACGATGGCCCCGGGCAGTGCCTGCGGTTCGCTGGCCTGGGAGTCGCAAGGCCGCGCGCCGGCCATTGCCGCGACGCTCAAGCTCTACAAGGCCGCCCGCGCCGCCGGCGTGGCCGTGTTCTTCATCACCGGCCGCAAGGAGGCCGAGCGCGCCGGCACCGAAGCCAACCTGCGCGCCGTCGGCTACGACGGCTGGGCGGGCCTCGTGCTGCGCCCGGACGGCACGCACAGCCGCTACTCCGCCGCCAGCTTCAAGGCCGGCGAACGCGCTCGCATCGTCATGCAGGGCTACCAGGTGCTCGCAACGGTGGGCGACCAGCCCAGCGACCTGGCCGGCGGCTATGCCGAGAAGGCCTTTCTGATGCCCAATCCGTTCTACCGGATTCCGTGAGTTCTTCCAGCAGGCCACCCATGAGCGCAGCCGTTCCCGACCGCATGCAGGACATCTTTGACGAGCGCGTCACTCATTTCGCGCAGGCGGCGCAGCGCCACTTCAAGACCAACGATCTCGTCGTCGTGCTGGACTTCCGTGAGGACCCGGCGCAGCTGGAGGCGATGGACCGACAGCAACTCGCGGCGGCCGATGAGCTGTCGCTGGACCTCCAGTTGAAGCTGGCCCAGCCTGCCGGCGAACTGCTGGCCGAGCACGGCTCGCCGGCGCAATCGTTCTGGTTCCTCGTCATCTTTGACGACGAGCAGGCCGAGTGCGGCGCCGTCAATGCCGCGATGCTGGACGCCGGCGGCGCCGGCTGACTCAAGCCGCCAGGGCGATCACCCCCGCGCCGATCAGCGCCGCGCCGGCAATGCGCCAGGCTTTCTCCTTTTCGCCCAGCAACTGCCCGCCCAGCAGCGCGGCGAACAGCATGGACACCTCGCGGGCCGGCGCCACGCGCGACAGCGGCGCGTCACGCACGGCCAGCAGCACCAGCACATAGGCCAGCGGGCTGATCGTCGCGACGGTCAGCACGCCCTTCCACGTGCGGCGCATCTCGGCCTTGAAGCTGTGCCGGTGGCGCAGCACGACGGGCAGTTGCATCGGCACACGCAGCACGTTGCCGCAGTAGTCCAGCAACAGCGGCGACACGGCCAGCACCTTGACCGCATAGCCGTCCAGCACCGTGTAGCCGGCGATCAGCGTGCCGGTGGCCACGCCCCAGTACACGCCCTTGCGGCGGCGGATGGTGGCGGTGACTTCGGGGTCGGCGCCCCGGCCCAGCAGCCGCGGCCCCATCGTGATCAGCAGGATGCCGCCCACCACGCCGGCCAGCCCCGCCACGCCCAGCGCGCCCAGGTGCTCGTCCAGCAGCAGCACGGCGGCCGTGGCCGACAGCAGCGGCCCGCTGCCGCGCGCCACGGGGTAGACGACGGTCAGGTCGCTGGCCTTGTAGCCGGCGATCAGGCAGTTGAAGTACAGCAGGTGCACGACGGCGCTGGCGACGACGAAACCCCAGGCCATGGGCGACCAGGTCGGCAGCGCGTCCAGGCCAATCCACAGCACGGCCGGCAGCCAGAACACGACGACGCCCACGGAGCAGGCGAACACGAAATGAGGCCCGCCGCCCCATTGCTTGGCGGCGAGGTTCCAGAGCGCGTGGAGGAGGGCGGCGGTGAGAACGAGCGCGAGGGCGGATGCCGGCATCAGTAGATGAGCCGGTCCGGGCGGATGTCGCGCAGGATGGTGGTCGCGATCTCTTCGATGGACTTGTGCGTGGACGACAGCCACGAGATGCCTTCGCGCTTCATCATCGCCTCGGCCTCGTTGACCTCGTAGCGGCAGTTCAGCGGGTCGGCGTACTTGCTGCCGGGGCGGCGCTCGTTGCGGATGGAGGCCAGCCGCTCGGGGTCGATGGTGAGGCCAAAACACTTGCGCCGGTGCGGCACCAGCGATGGCGGCAGCTTGCGGCGCTCGAAGTCCTCGGGGATCAGCGGGTAGTTGGCGGCCTTGATGCCGTGCTGCATGGCGAGGTAGAGCGACGTCGGCGTCTTGCCTGAGCGCGACACGCCGACGAGGATGACGTCGGCCACGTCCAGGTTCTTGGATGACTGCCCGTCGTCATGCGCCAGCGAGAAGTTGATGGCCTCGATGCGGTCGTGGTACTCCTGGCTCTGCGCCACGTCGGAGAAGCGGCCCACGCGGTGGTTGCTCTTGATGCCGAACTCTTCCTCCAGCGGCTCGATGAAGGTGCCGAACATGTCCATCACGCGGCCCTGGCAGTGCTCGCGCACGACCTTGAGCACCTCGCGGTCCACCAGCGTCGCAAAGACGATGGGCCGCTCGCCCTCGCGCATGGCCAGCTCGTTGATCTCGGTGACGACGGCATGCGCCTTCTCCGCCGTGTCGATGAAGGGCCGGCGCACATGGCGCGGCTTGATGGAGAACTGCGCGAGGATGGAGTTGCCGAAGGTCTCGGCGGTGATGCCGGTGCCGTCAGAGACGAAGTAGACGGTTCGGGCGGTCATGGCGGTGGCTCGTGGAGTTCAGGTCGAAGCCATGATATCGACCAGCTCAGGCGCTGGTACTGTTGCGCCCGGGTGTCGATCGACGAGCTTGCGCAGCAAGGGGCCGGCGCGCGCATGCCTGCCGCGCCATCCGCTACTGCCAGGGCCCGCACGCTACCGCAGGGTCTCAGTGGAATGTCCAGACCTGAAGCGCGCAAGCCGTGGCGCCGCTTTTCAGTGTGCTGACTAGGACGCTATTGGCCCCGATGGGCGTGAGCTCGGCATCGTCCAGCCCCATGGAGCCAGTGCGCACGCCGACGTTGTCGCAGCCAGACTTGACGTCTGCGTCGGCCACCGTCGGCGGCTGGTAGGAACCGATGAACTCGCCGCTGGCGTGGTCCAGCAGGACCCGGTAGCCCGGCGCCACGCTAACGGCCGGCGCACAGACGTCGACGTCACCCAAGCGCCGGCAGTCGGTCAGACCGAACTGGCCCAGTTGCAGTTGTCGTAGCGGGGTGAAGTCCGCAGCCTTCAGCACCGCGCCCTTGCCGGTGAGGACTTCGCCATTGATGTCGTACAGGCCCACGTCATCGACGCGGGTCAGGCTGGCGACGTCGGTAAAGCTGGTGGCCCCGGCGTGGAAGCGATAGACGCTCTGGGGCGACCCGTTGAAAAGAGTCATGAATTCAGCGGGGGTTGACGTCCAGGCAAGCGCTGTCGGGCCGTAGTAGCCCCAGCCGTAGTCTGTGGCGTAGTAGCGCGGCGCGTCGCGCAGCAGCAGCGTGCCGCTGTCATACAGCAGGACGGCCCCGGACGGTACGGTGTGGCTCGAAGCTGCGAGCACGAGCAGGCGCTCCGGGTCGGCCGGGTCTACCGCGAGGTCGTTCACCTGGTCATAAGGGACGCCATAGGGGTCGGCGATGGGGGTGATGCTGCGAACGGTTGACAGATCAGTTGTCGACAGCTCGGTGACCGTGCCGCCGGCCAGGGCCGCGTACAGCCGCCTTCCGTCGGACGAGACGGCCAAGTGGGTGGGGGCTCGGCCCAGCGGCGCCGTGCGCAATGTCGCAAGCGTGCTGGGGTGCAGTTCGAGCACCTGGCCGCCGTTGTCGGGCGAGGCCGCGTAGATCACGCCAAGCGCCTGAGCGTAGACGGCGTGGTTGCTGCGCAGGGGGCGGATCACTGTGTCGGTCGGCGCTGCGAAGGGCGCCACCGGGCCGGGGAAGAAGCTGCCCTTGACTGCATTGGCGACGACAGAGGTGGCCGCGTTCTGCACTTGCGTGCCGCTCCGCGCCAGGCCCGACGATTCGATGCGGACCCGTCCGCCACGGGGCGCGAACCAGCGGGTTTCGCGCGCCAGCAGGTCGGCCTGCTTGAAGGTCGTCGTGTCCATCACCGCGATTTCGTAGTCGAGCACCACGCGGATCGCCGGCACTGTGCCGTCCAGGGCCTGCAAGGCCGACACAGGGTAGGTGCGGCGCGTGATCCTGACTGCGGCGTGGACGTTGGTACTGCCCTGCAGAATGAGTTGCGGGTTGTCGACGAGCACCTTCGTTCCCACCGCGTAGGGGAACTCGACAAGGGGCAGGTCGCCCACCTGGGCCAGCACCTGGTCCAGCACCTCGGGCGAGCTCAGGTTCTGCAGCCGGATCGCGTCCTGCCGGACGGTCAGTTGCTCCGACAGGTCGGGCAGTGTGGTTGAGGCGATGCCGCAAGTGGTGGTCGAGCCGGTGCTGTCTGCAAAACAGTGGGCCGTGAGGGTGTCAGTTGACACCTTGCCATTCGCATTGACGCTGACGTCCCAGGTCGCACCGTCAGCTGCCATTAGCCCGGCGATGTCGCCTGTGCCTGTATCTGGGGTAGGCAAGGCGAGGTGGGCCAACATCGCATTCCAGCGCGCCTGCAAGCGCAGGGCGTCGCGTGTCGCGGCCACTGCCGCAGCAGGACTCCTGGCCACCGCGTCGCCCTGCCAGTACAGCGTCGCGGCCTGCTGGGCGCCATCCAGCTCAGCCCGGGTCAGTGCCCGGCCTGCAAATGCGCCGGACTTGAGCAGCCGTGCTACCTCCTGCACCGCGACCTCGGTACCCGGTGATACCTCCACCCAGCCCGTGGCGAAGGCGCGCAGCACGGTGCCGTCGGCCAGCGTCACGCGGATCCATAGGTCCGTGAGCTTGCGGCTGCCGCTGGGCTCGTTGAGGGTGAAGGTGCCGGCATCGGTGGTGCGCGTGCTGGACAGCACCACGGGCGTGGCTGCGGTGGTCGCGTCGACCAACTCGACCAAAGCGCCTGTGGAGGCCGGAACTGTCGCGGCAATCAGAAGGCGGCCTTGTTGCTGGCCGGTGGTGGCATCTTGCGCGGCTGGTGCGTCTATCGCGGGCAAGGAGAACGAGGCGCTGGTTACCAGCGTCGGGAATCCAGGTTGCGCTGGCGTGGTGATAGGCCCGGCGTCACTCCCCATCGAGCCGCCGCCTCCGCCGCAGGCGGACAGGACGCACAGCGACAGCGCGGACACCACGGTTGTCAATCTCATTCTTCGCTCCCTGTTGATCCCCGACTGTCGGGTTTTGCAACCCGTCGTCGTCTTCTAGCTATTGTTGCTCACGTCCTAGAGGGACCTTTGACACCAGCGGCCGATATGGGGTGGGTTACGTGCAGGTACGAACCACCTAGAATCCGCTGCAATTCCTCGCGATCAGCCCATGCGCGCCGCCACCCTCCGACAAGAATCCAGAAATGGGTGGAGCCGCGCCTGCCTTGAGCACCTCTGCTCGGCGAAGGGCCCGGACGACGCGACGACACCGGTTTTTCAACCTCCCGGAGTTTTTCCATGTCCACCCTGTTCGAGGCGACCGCCCTGGTCGTACCGTTTGAGAACCTGAGGATGACCGATGTCGAGGCAGTTGGCGGCAAGAACGCCAGCCTCGGCGAAATGATCTCGCAGCTCGCCGCCAGCGGCGTGCGCGTCCCCGGCGGCTTTGCGACCACGGCGCATGCCTTCCGGCAGTTCCTCAAGCACGAGGGCCTGGACGCGCGCATCGCGGCGCGGCTGAGCTCGCTCAACACCGACGACGTCCGCGCGCTGGCCGAGGCCGGCGCCGAGATCCGCCGCTGGATCGAGAGCCAGCCGTTCCCGGCAGACCTGGAGGCCGGTGTGCGCGCTGCCTACGCGCAGCTCACCGCCGACAACCCGGACGCCACCTTCGCCGTGCGTTCGTCCGCCACGGCCGAGGACCTGCCCGACGCGTCGTTCGCCGGCCAGCAGGAGACCTTCCTGAACGTGCACGGCATCGACGAGGTGCTGCACAAGATGCGCGAGGTGTTCGCCTCGCTCTACAACGACCGCGCCATCAGCTACCGCGTGCACAAGGGCTTCGCCCATGGCGACGTGGCGCTGTCGGCCGGCGTGCAGCGCATGGTGCGCTCCGACCTGGGTTCGGCCGGCGTGATGTTCACCATCGACACCGAGAGCGGCTTCCCCGACGTCGTCTTCATCACGTCCAGCTACGGCCTGGGCGAGACGGTGGTGCAGGGCGCCGTGAACCCGGACGAGTTCTACGTTCACAAGCCGGCCCTGAAGAACGGCAAGCTGGCCATCATCCGCCGCAACCTGGGCAGCAAGCTGCTGCGCATGGAATTCGCGACACCGGAAGAGAAGGCGGCCAGCGGCAAGCTCGTGAAGACGGTCGACACGGTGCCCGAGCACCGCAATCGCTACTCGCTGAACGACGCCGAGGTGACCGAGCTGGCGCAGTACGCGCTCATCATCGAGCAGCACTATGGCCGCGCGATGGACATCGAGTGGGGCCGTGACGGTGTCGACGGCAAGCTCTACATCCTGCAAGCCCGCCCCGAGACGGTGAAGAGCCAGGCCGCCGGCCAGGTCGAGCTGGCCTACAAGCTCAAGGCGCACAGCGCCGTGCTGGCCGAAGGCCGCGCCATCGGCCAGAAGATCGGTACCGGCCCGGTCCGCCTCGTCGACAGCGTCGCCGAGATGGAGCGCGTGCAGCCGGGCGACGTGCTCGTCACCGACATGACCGACCCGAACTGGGAGCCGGTCATGAAGCGCGCCAGCGCCATCGTGACCAACCGCGGCGGCCGCACCTGCCACGCGGCCATCATTGCCCGCGAACTCGGCATCCCCGCCGTCGTCGGCTGCGGCGACGCGACGGACAAGCTGAAGGACGGCCAACTCGTGACGGTGGCCTGCTCCGAGGGCGACACCGGCTACATCTACGACGGCCTGCTGGAAACCGAGGTCAGCGAGGTGCACCGCGGCGAGCTGCCGTACTGCCCCATCAAGATCATGATGAACGTCGGCAACCCGCAGCTGGCGTTCAACTTCGCGCAGATGCCGTCGGGCGGCGTGGGCCTGGCCCGTCTCGAGTTCATCATCAACAACAACATCGGCGTCCACCCCAAGGCCATCCTGGACTATCCGAACATCGACGCCGACCTGAAGAAGGCCGTCGAGTCGGTCGCTCGCGGCCATGCGTCGCCGCGTGCGTTCTACGTCGACAAGCTGGCCGAAGGCATTGCCACCATCGCCGCCGCGTTCTTCCCGCGCCCGGTCATCGTGCGCCTGTCCGACTTCAAGTCCAACGAGTACCGCAAGCTCATCGGCGGCACGCGTTACGAGCCGGACGAAGAGAACCCGATGCTGGGCTTCCGTGGTGCCTCGCGCTACATCAGCGGCGAGTTCCAGGACGCGTTCGCGATGGAGTGCGAGGCCTTGAAGCGCGTGCGCAAGGAGATGGGCCTGACCAACGTCGAGGTCATGGTGCCCTTCGTGCGCACGGTGAAGCAGGCGGCCAAGGTCGTCGACATGCTGGCCGAGAAGGGCCTGAAGCGCGGCGTGGACGGCCTGCGCGTCATCATGATGTGCGAGGTGCCCAGCAACGCCATCCTGGCCGAGCAGTTCCTGGAGCACTTCGACGGCATGTCCATCGGCTCCAACGACCTGACGCAGCTGACACTGGGCCTGGACCGCGACTCCGGCCTGGAACAACTCGCCGGCGATTTCGACGAGCGCGACCCGGCCGTCAAGGCCATGATCTCGCGCGCCATCCGCGCCTGCCGCGCCACGGGCAAGTACATCGGCATCTGCGGCCAGGGCCCCAGCGACCACCCGGACTTCGCCGACTGGCTGGCCGAGGAGGGCATCGTGTCGATCTCGCTGAACCCCGACACGGTCATCGACACCTGGCAGCGCCTGGCGGCCAAGTAAGGCCCCGGCTTCACGACTGAAGCGCGGCCCGGGTTCTCCGCGAGGGGAGCCCGGGCTTTTTCTTGCCATCATCCGGGCCGTGTCCGACGCCTTCCTGCATCGCCGTTACCTGCTGTTCGCGCTGAGCTTCGTGGTGCTGCTGGCTGGCCTGGGGCTGGGCGAGCACTTCGGCCTGGCCAAGGCCTGGATCGGCTACACCTTTCTCGGGGTGACCGTGGCGGTCTATGCCGTCATCGGCATCCTGTGCCGCACGACGGACCCGGCCGAGTATTTCGTCGCGGGCCGCCGTGTGCCGCCGCTCTACAACGGCATGGCGGCCGGCGCCGACTGGATTAGCGCGGCCAGCTTCATCGGCCTGGTCGGCACCCTCTACGCCAGCGGCTACGCGGGCCTGGCCTATGTGCTGGGGTGGACGGGCGGCTTCGTGCTGGTGGCGCTTTGCATCGCGCCCTATCTGCGGCGATTCGGCCAGTACACGCTGGGCGACTTCCTGGCCGAACGCTTCCAGAGCCGCGCGTTGCGCCTGGTCGGGGCGTCAGCGGCCATCCTCGTGTCTTTCGTCTACCTGGTCGCGCAGATCTACGGCGTGGGCCTGATCACGACGCGGCTGACCGGTCTGGCCTTCGAGGTCGGCGTGTTCGTGGGGCTGGGCGGCGTGCTGGTGTGCTCCTTCCTCGGCGGCATGCGGGCGGTCACGTGGACCCAGGTCGCCCAGTACTTCATCATGATCCTGGCCTACCTGGTGCCGGTGATCTGGCTCTCGGTCAAGCAGACCGGGTGGCCGCTGCCCCAGCTGGCCTATGGTCAGCAGCTGCACCAGCTGGCCGAGCGAGAGCGGGCCTTGGTCAACGATCCGGCCGAGCTGCAGGTGCGGGCCATCCACCAGCAGCGTGCGGATGCCGCGGCCGCCCGGCTGGCCGATGTGCCGCGGGCGCTCGCCGAGGATCGCGCGCGCGCGGCGGCGCAGGTGGCGGCGCTGAAGCTTGCGGATGCGCCGCTCGCCAGCATCCAGGCCGCCGAGAAGCAGCGCGCGGCCTTGCCGCGCACACCGGCGGAGGCCGAGGAGCAATGGCGGCGGGAGCAGGTCAGCGAGGCCCGGCTGGCCTTGCCGCTGTCGGGCCTGGTGCCGCACATGCAGCCGTTTGCCGGCAATGCGGAGGGGGCGCCGGCCGGCGAGGCGCAGCGCAATTTCATCGCGCTGGTGCTGTGCCTGATGGTGGGTACGGCCGGCCTGCCGCATCTGTTGACGCGCTACTACACGACCGGCTCGGTCGCCAAGGCGCGCGAATCCGTCGCGTGGTCGCTGGTGTTCATCAGCCTGCTCTATCTGACGGCGCCGACGCTGGCCGTCATGGTGAAGACGGAGGTGTTCAACAGCCTGGTCGGAACCAGTTTCGATCAGCTGCCCGCCTGGATACGTCAGTGGCAACGTGTGGATGCCGGCCTGCTGTCGGCGGTAGACCTCAACGGCGACGGCCGGCTGCAGCTGGGCGAGCTGCGCCTGCACCCGGACCTCGTCATGCTGGTCATGCCGGAGCTGGGCGGGCTGCCCTATGTCATCTCCGGCATGGTGGCCGCCGGCGGGCTGGCGGCGGCTTTGTCCACGGCCGACGGCCTGTTGCTGTCGATCTCCAGCGCGCTCTCGCACGACGTCTACTTCAAGGCCATCAACCCGGACGCGTCGCGCACGCGGCGGGTCACGCTGTCGAAGGCGTTGCTGCTCGTCGCGGCGCTGGCCGCCGCCGCCGTTGCGTCCAGCCGGCCGGCAGACATCCTGGCCGTCGTCACGGCGGCCTTCTCCATCGCCGGGTCCACGTTCTTCCCGGCGTTGATCGCGGGCGTCTTCTGGCGCCGCGCCAACCGGGCCGGTGCGCTGGCCGGCATGCTCGTCGGGCTGGCGGTCTGCCTGTGCTACCTGGCCGCCTCGCATCCGGCCCTGCGGTCCCTCGTCGGCCTGCCCGGCCCGCCGGCGCTGGTGTGGGGCATCCAGCCGGCGTCTGCCGGCGTGTTCGGCGTGCCGGCCGGTGCGCTGGCCCTGGTGCTCGTCAGCCTGCTGACGGCGGCGCCGACGCGGCGCGACCGCGAGTTTGTCGACCAGCTGCGCAGCCGGCCTTCGCCCTGATTTGATCGATCAGCTCTTCCGGGCTAGAATCCTCGGTTCCGCCTTGCTGCGCCCACGTGTCGACGCCGTGGCGCGGCTTCCACAGACCGGCCGTCATCCCGACAACGCCGGGCTGGAATCCACAAGGAGTACTCATGCGTCACTATGAAATCGTTCTGCTGATCCATCCGGATCAAAGCGAACAGGTTCCGGCCATGCTGGAGCGCTACAAGGGTCTGATCACCGCCGGCGGCGGTGTCGTGCACCGTGTCGAAGACTGGGGTCGCCGTCAACTGGCTTACCAGATCCAGAAGCTCGCCAAGGCCCACTACCTGTGCCTGAACATCGAAGCCAGCAAGGAAATCCTCGCTGAGCTCGAAACCGGCTTCCGCTTCAACGACGCCGTGCTGCGCCACCTGACCGTGGTGCAGGACAAGGCCATCACGACCCCGTCGGTCATGATGAAGGCCGTCGAGCGCGAAGAAGCCCGCAAGGCGCCGCAGCAAGAAGCGGCCTGAGCGCAGGTCATCGCTAGAGAACCAGGTTTTCCAAGCAGCAGTGGTTTGAGCGTCAGCACAGCGTGAACCAGCTTCACCTGAAGGCGCAGATCCAGCAACTCGGACAAGTTCGCTACACCCCCGCCGGGCTGATGGCCCTGGATGCAAGCCTCAAGGCTGAATCCGAAGTCATCGAAGCCGGCAAACCGCGCAAAGTCTCCCTGGAGATCAAGGCGGTCGCGGTGGGCGAGGTGGCCAAGCAGTTGCAGGCGCTGGGAGTCGGAGGCGACGCGATTTTTCGCGGTTTCCTGACCCATCAGCGCAACGGCCGGGGCTTCATCGCCCATGTCACCGTGATCGAACCCGCTGCTCCGTAAGACCCGGAAGTTTTGAATCCGGATAGATTTAACAGAGGTCCAACATGCCCCCTCTTCGTGGTAAGGGTCGCTTCTCCAAGGACAAGAAGCCCAAGCGCAACCAACAATCGTTGCTGTTCCGCCGCAAGCGTTTCTGCCGCTTCACCGTCGCTGGTGTCGAGCAGATCGACTACAAGGACATCGACACGCTGCGCGACTTCGTCGCCGAGAACGGCAAGATCACGCCCGCTCGCCTGACCGGCACGCGCGCTTTCTTCCAGCGTCAGCTGACGGTTGCCATCAAGCGTGCGCGCTTCCTGGCCCTGCTGCCGTACAGCGACCAGCACAAGGTCTAAGGAGCTGACGACATGCAAGTGATCCTGCTCGAAAAAGTCGCCAACCTCGGCAACCTCGGCGATGTCGTCAAGGTCAAGGACGGCTACGCCCGCAACTTCCTGATCCCGACCAAGGCCGCTCGCCGCGCCACGGAAGCCGCGATCAAGGAATTCGAAGCCAAGCGCGCCGAACTGGAAAAGATCGCCGCTGCCAAGCTGGCCGATGCCCAGAAGCTGGGTGAAGCTCTCTCCGGCAAGACCGTTCGCATCGCCCAAAAGGCCGGTGTGGATGGCCGCCTGTTCGGTTCCGTGACGAACGCCGACGTGGCCGATGCGCTGACCAAGGCCGGCACCGCCATCGCCAAGTCTCAAGTTCGCCTGCCGAACGGCCCGCTGAAGACCGTGGGCGAGTTCCCGGTCAGCGTCGTGGCTCACACCGATGTGGTCGTGGAAGTCACCGTCCAGGTGGTTGCCGAAGCCGAGTAAATCTCGCTTCCCCTGATGGCGCGGTGACATCGAGTCACCGCAACATCGAACGAAGGCCGATACCCTCCAGGGTTTCGGCCTTCGGTTTTTCCGGCCAGCGTTTTCCCGCACAACCCACCGGTTGGGCCCAGCTCGTCCACAGCGTTATCCACAAGCGATGTCCGCGATCCTTCCCGCTTCTTCCTCCTCCGCGTCGCAAGACGACGAAGTCGCGCGGCTGCGCGTGCCGCCGCATTCGGTCGAGGCCGAGTACAGCGTGCTCGGCGGCTTGCTGATCGACAACTCCGCGTGGGACCGCGCGGGCGACTTGCTGACCGACAGCGACTTCTATCGCTTCGAGCACAAGCACATCTTTGCGGCCATCGGCAAGCTCATCAACGCAGGCAAGCCGGCCGACGTGGTGACGGTGTTCGACGAACTCACATCCGTCGGGCGCGCCGAGGAATGCGGCGGCTTGGCCTACCTGAATTCCATTGCGCAGAGCGTGCCCAGCGCCGCCAACCTGCGCCGTTACGCCGAGATCGTTCGTGAGCGCGCCATCCTGCGCAAGCTGGTGGCCACCAGCGACGAGATCGCGACCGCCGCGCTGAACCCCCAGGGCCGCGCGGTCACGCAGATCCTCGACGAGGCCGAGGGCAAGATCTTTCGCATCGGCGAAGAAGGCTCGCGCAGCCGCCAGGGCTTCCAGAGCATGGACAACCTCGTCGTCGCGCTGATCGACCGCGTCAACGAGCTGGCGGAGGCCGGCCACCAGGACGTCACCGGCGTGCGCACGGGCTTCTACGACCTCGACAAGCAGACCGCCGGCCTGCAGCCGGGCGACCTGATCGTGCTGGCGGCGCGCCCGTCCATGGGCAAGACGGCGTTCGCGGTGAACATCGCCGAGAACGTGGCCATCAACGAGGGCCTGCCCGTCGTCATCTACTCGATGGAAATGGGCGCTGCGCAGCTGGCCTTGCGGATGGTGGGCTCCATCGGTCGTATCGACCAGAGCCACCTGCGCACCGGCCAGTTGGCCGACGACGAATGGGGGCGGCTGTCGGAGGCGGTCGACAAGCTGGGCAAGGCCAGCATCTTCATCGACGAGAGCCCGGGCCTGAGTCCGTCCGAAGTGCGCGCTCGCGCCCGCCGCCAGGCCCGCATCTGCGGTCAGCTCGGTCTGATCGTCATCGACTACCTGCAGCTGATGACGGGCAACGGCGGTGGCAACGAGGAAAACCGGGCGACCGTGCTGGGCGAGATCTCGCGGGGCCTGAAGGCGCTGGCGAAGGAGCTGAAGTGCCCGGTCATTGCGCTGTCGCAGCTGAACCGCTCGGTGGAGCAGCGTCCTGACAAGCGGCCCATGATGTCCGACCTGCGCGAATCCGGCGCCATCGAGCAGGACGCCGACATCATCATGTTCATCTATCGGGACGAGTACTACACCAAGGACGAGTGCAAGGAGCCGGGTGTGGCCGAGATCATCATCGCCAAGCAGCGTAACGGCCCGGTGGGCACGGTGAAGCTGGCCTTCCAGCGCATGCACACCAAGTTCGAGAACCTCGCGCCGGGCTATATCGGCGTGGAGCGCGACGAATACTGAGCGCCGTTCCCGGCGGGCCTTGGAGGCGTGGCCCGTCAGTGTGCCGTCGGCTGCAGGCTGTCCCGCTGCGCCAGCGCAGGGAAGAGCTTGAACCACACGCCGACGACCACCAGCACGCCGACGCCGCCCAGTAGCACCGAGCCGACGGGGCCCAGTAGCGCAGCGGTCGCGCCGGACTCGAACTCGCCGAGCTGGTTGCTGGCGCCGATGAAGACGGAGTTGACGGCGCCCACGCGGCCGCGCATGTCGTCGGGCGTTTCCAGCTGCACCAGCGACTGGCGGATGACCACGCTTACCATGTCGGCGGCGCCGCTGATGGCCAAGGCGATGAAGGCGACGGCGAACGACGTGGTCAGCGCGAAGCCGATCATCGACAGGCCGAATACCGCCACGGCGCTCAGCAGCCAGTGGCCGGCGCGGCGGGCGATGGGCCGGCGTGACAGCCACAGGCCCACCAGCACGGCGCCCAGTGCCGGCGCACCGCGCAGCAGCCCCAGGCCTTCGGGGCCGGTGTGGAGGATGTCGCGCACGAAGATGGGCAGCAGGGCGGTCGCCCCGCCCAGCAGCACGGCGAACAAGTCCAGCGAGATGGCACCCAGCACGACGGGCCGCTGCCAGATGAAGCGGATGCCGGCGGTCAGCTGCGCGATGCCCGGTGCTGCACGGCGCGCCTGCAGCGGCCGGTGCCGGATGGCCAGCACGGCCACCACGGCCGCCACCAGCAGCGCCAGCGACACGCCGTAGACGATGGCGGCGCCCCAGTGCGCTGCGGCACTGCTGGCCGTGCTGTGCTCGATGAGCGCGGCGGCCCAGGGGCCCAGCGCGTACAGCACGCCGCCGAGCGCCGGGCCGGCGATGATGGCCGCCTGCATGGTCGAACTGGACGTGGCGACCGCGCGCGGCAGCAGGGTGGGCGGCACCAGGGCCGGCAGCAAGGCCTGCTGTGCCGGCATCTGCAGCGCGCGCGCACAGCCCAGCACCACCGACAGCGCCAGGATGAGATGCGGCCCGACCCAGCCACCGCCACTGGCCAGCGCCAGGCAGGTGGCCGTCAGCAACTGCAGCCCGAGGCTGGCGGCCAGCAGCAGCCGGCGGTCATGCGAGTCGACCAGATGGCCGGCGGGCAGTGTCAGCAGCAGCGCTGGCAGGAACTGCGCCAGGCCGACGAGGCCCAGGTCCCAGGCGCTGGCGGTCAGGTCGTACATCTGCCAGCCCAGGGCCACCATCAGCATCTGGTTGGCGGCGCCGCCGGTCACGCGCGCGGCCAGCAGCCGCAGGTAGTCGAATTGGTCGCGCAGCCGGGCGCTGCCTGGGGCACTGGGTTCTTGCAGGATCATCGGCGCGAGTCTACTGACGGGATGGGGGTCTACCCTGAGGTCATGGGGGCGGCGCCTTCGTCAATCACTGGTCGCCCTTGCGGCGCGGCGTGAACCGCAGAGGCACGCTGCGCGGGCTGGTGCGCTGCGCCGGGCGCCCAGCCGGGCTGGCGCGCCGTGTCTGCAAGCGCAGCCATTGAATGCTGTATATATTTACAGCATGTCGCGCACGCCATCCCGCATCGCCACCGCCCAGCCGGCGCTGGTCCCCATCGACGCCATCAAGGGCCGCGGCACGGCCACGGCCATGCCGCACCGGTTCGAGCAGCGCGAGCGCGAGCAGTATGACGACGGCTGGGGCTCGCTGGACCAGCAGGCCGCCGAGGAGCATGTGCCCGTTGCCACGCAAGTCATCGAGGAGCTGGCCAAAAAGATCGTCACCAGCAACCAGTCGCCCGACATCTCCTTCGACTATTCGATCAACCCGTATCGCGGCTGCGAGCACGGCTGCGTGTACTGCTTCGCGCGGCCCACGCACAGCTACCTGAACCTCTCGCCGGGGCTGGATTTCGAGACCCGCATCGTCGCCAAAATCAACGCCGCCGAACGCCTGCGCGAGACGCTGGCGTCGCCACGCTACGAGCCGCGCTCGCTGGTGCTCGGCACGGCGACAGACGCCTACCAGCCCGTCGAGCGCCGCCTCTGCATCACCCGCCGCATCGTCGAGGTGCTGGCCGAGGCGCAGCACCCGTTCTCCGTCGTCACGAAGAGCAGCGGCATCGAGCGCGACCTCGACCTCATCGCGCCCCTGGCCGCGCAAGGCTTGGTGTCGGTCTACCTGTCGGTCACGACGCTGGACAACGATCTGGCCCGCATCCTGGAGCCGCGCGCGGCAGCGCCGGCGCGGCGGCTGCGCACGATCAAGGCGTTGGCGGATGCCGGCGTGCCGGTGGGCGTCAGCGTGTCGCCCATCATCCCGTTCATCAACGAGCCGGAGCTGGAGCGCATCCTCGAAGCCGCCGCCGAGGCTGGCGCGCAAAGCGCCTTCAGCATCCCGGTGCGGCTGCCCTGGGAGGTGAACCCGTTGTTCCAGGACTGGCTGCGGCAGCACTTCCCCGACCGTGCCGACCGCGTGATGGCCCGCATCCGCGACATGCGCGGCGGCAAGGACAACGACGCCCGCTTCGGTACGCGCTTCACGGGTGAGGGCGTGTGGGCCGAGCTGCTGCGCGCGCGCCTGCGTCGGGCTGCCGCCAAGCTGGGGTTGCGCACCGAGCGCCGGCCGGTGCAGCTGGCGCTGTTCAACCGGCCACGCAAGCCGTCGGCGCAGGGGGATCTTTTTTAGTCGGTTGGGGACAGAGCTACTCGCTGCGCTCGGGCGGTCTGTCCCGCAAGGTCTTCAGTTTCGGCAACCCGCCAGCAAGTCCCACTCCGGCTTGTAGACATCCGCCCGCGCGCCCACCCAGCCCATCGTGGTGTGGAACAGGTTGTCGTGCGACGCCGGCTTGTCACGCAGCGCAGCCAGGCAGCCGGGCTTCAGTGACGCGGCCAGCGCGCCGTTCTCGGGCACCCACAGGATCATGGGCACATGCGTCTGCTCGGCCGGCGCCATCGCGTAGGGCATGCCGTGCAGGTAGAGGCCGTTCTCGCCCAGCGATTCGCCATGGTCGGAGACGTAGAGCATGCCGACATCGAAGGCCTGCTGCGTCTGCAGCCAGGCGATGGAGCGGGCCAGCAGGCGGTCGGTCGTCACCAGCGTGTTGTCGTACCCGTTGACGACCTGCTGGCGTTCGCAGGATTGCAGCTGGTTGCTCTTGCACTCGGGCAGGAAGGCCTTGAGGTCGTCGGGCGAACGCTTGAAGTAGGCGGGGCCGTGGCTGCCCATCTGGTGCATGACCAGCACGAGGCCGCGCTTGACGCGCTCGGGGTCCAGTGCGGCGATGCGCTTGTCCAGCTCGTGCAGCAGCGCCTCGTCGAAGCACTCGTCGCCGTCGAGTTCGTCCTTGTGGCACAGGCTGCCCGGCAGCGGCGCGGCACCCTCGGGCAGCTTGGACGTGGGGCTGTTGGGCACGCGGTCGCACAGGCCTTTGCAGCCGCTCTGGTTGTCCAGCCACAGCACGGCCAGGCCGGCGCGCTGCAGCACGTCGAGCAGGTTCTCCTGCGGCTTGTCGGCATTGAAGCCGCCGCGCCCCTGCGGCGCGAACATGCAGGGCAGCGAGGCGGCCGTGGCGGTGCCGCAGGAGCTCACGTCCTTCAGGCTGACGACCGGCAGTTTCGACAGTTCCGGGTTGGTGTTGCGCGCGTAGCCGTTGAGGCTGAAGTTCATCGACCGCGCCGTCTCGCCGACGACCAACAGCAGCAGCGGCGGCTTGCTGCCTTCGGCGCGCGGCAGCAGATGAGCATCGGCGCCGATGACGACCGGCGGGCCCTTGGGGCCGGACAGGCTGCGCACGCCGACGATGCTGACCGAGTACACGGCGTTCAGCGGCGTGACCATGTAGCGGATGGACTTGTTGTTGCGCATGGTCGAGGACAGCGTCGCGAACACGCTGATCGCGAGCACCACCATGGCCACCAGGCCCAGGCCGAAGCTGGCCAGATTGCCGCCCAGCCGTTTGCCGGCCGATTGCGCCGGCGCCTTGGGCCGACGCAGCAGCCACCAGGCGGGCAGGGCGCCCAGCACGATCAGGCTGGCGAACAGCTTCCAGCTCAGCAGGTCGCGGGTTTCGCGCACGTCGGTCTGCGCCATGTTCACGACCATGGTGGGATCGAACACGATGCCGTAGCTGCCGATGAAGTAGGCGAGCGAGCCGGCACTCAGCAGCAGCACGACGAGCACGCCCTTGATGAGCCGCGGCCAGGCCAGCAGGCTCAGCACGGCGCCGGTGGCGGCCACCACCATGCCGGCGAAGGCCAGCGTGAAGCCGATGCCGATGCCGGGCTGGGCCTGCAACTGCTTCCACAGCGGCCAGTTGGCCAGCAAGCCCATCCACAGCGCGGCCAGCCAGGCCTGGGTGAGGGGGCGGGAGGTGTCGGGGCGGAACCAGGACAGCAGGCGGGCGGGCAGGGACATCGGCTAGGTGGCGAGGGAAGGGCTGGTAGGGGCCGGGCGGAGGAGGGAACGGCCGGCTGCATTCTCGCGGCGCCGCATGACGGCAAGCCTCGGGAAAAACGGTGGTGAACCTTCAGGCCGCGGCCGGCGTGGAATGGGTGCGCAGCGCCAGCCCGCCGGTTGCGCGGGCCTTGGCGTGATCGCTGCCCATGGGCAGCACATAGCGGGCGTGCAGGTCCTCGATGCGCACGGCCAGCTCGGCGGCTTCTTCGATCTTGTCGGCATGGCGCTTGAGCACCAGGCCGGCCATGTCGATGAGCTTGGCGTTACGCGTCAAGCCGCCCTGCTGGATGAGCAGCTCCACCGCCACCTTGGCCGTGCCGCGCATGGAGTGGCGCATCGCCGTTTCGGCGACGCTGAAGATCTGATGGTGGCAGTCACGGAACTGGTCGACCGCGCCCTGGTGCGCCTCGGAGATGGCCACCAGGATCTCGGTGCTGGCCTTGGCCGAGCAGTGCCGCATGCCCAGGGTCTTCAGGATGGGCATCATCTCCTCGAGCTCGACTTCCTGGCTGGACAGGCGGATCCACAGCGCCGTCAGCAGCGACGCAGCTTCGAGGTCGAAATTACCCTCGTCGGCATGAGCGGTGAACTCGCGCGCCATCACGAGCGCCTGGCCGACGCGGCGCTCCAGCAAGAACGCGAGGCCGCGAAAGACGAGGTCGAAGCGACGCAGCCGGATGGAGCCCGGGGCGCGTTCCATCGCGGCGGTCAGCGCGTCGTGGGCGTACTTGAAGCCTTTGAAGTCTTTCTGGTCGAAGCGCATGAGGCCGACAAGCACGAGGCTGAGCATGTCGAACAGCTTGGAGCGCAGGCCTTGCGACATGGCGCGCTCCAGCATGCGCAGCGCCTCCTCGCGCTGCCCGGCATAAAAACCCAGCGCCCCGCAGCGCTGCAGCCGCAGCAGGCAGCCCGGCGTCAGCGTGGTGGCGATCTGGTAGGTCTTCAGCGCTTCTTGCAGGTCGCCCTGCTCCATCTGCACATGGCCCATCAGGTCGTGGGAGTCCGCGTAGTCGGGCAGCTCGCCGATGAGGTTCTCCAGCGTGCGCCGGGCCTTCTGCAGATTGCCGCTGGCCACTTCGGCGCGCGCGACACCCAGCCGCGCCCAGGGCACGGTCTTGGCGGCGATGATGGCTTCGTACAGCAGCCGGGCGTCATCGAAACGCTTGAGCCGCAACAGCAGCTCGGCGCCGATGCGTGCGGCGTACAGCCAGTACTTGCCCTTGGCTTCGAAACGCGCCAGGCACAGGTTGGCGGCCGTCTCGAAATCCTGGTTTTCGATGGCCTCGAAGATGTCCTTCAGGATGCGCTTGCGCAAGCGGGCGCTGGCCAGCCGCTCGGCGAGGTTGGCGCTGGTGTAGGGCTTGATCAGGTAGGCGTCCAGCGCCGCCTCGGCGGCCTCCGCCACCTTGGCGTAGGTGGCTTCGCTGGTCACCATGACGAAGACGGTGGAGTAGGGCAGCAGGCCCTCGCGGCGCAGTTCGTCCAGCAGGTCCTGCCCCGACGCGTCCGTGCCACCGAAGTGGTAGTCGCACAGCACGATGTCGAAGGTCTGGTGCTCCAGCATGACGCGGGCATCCTTCACGCGCGGCGTCTGGCGCACCGTGCCGACGCCCAGGTCGCGCAGCTGCGCAGACATCAGGCTGCGTGAGGTGGCATTGCTGTCGATGATGAGTGCCGACGCGTCCTGGATGGTGTCGTCCATCAGGAACATGCGACCCCCATGACCGGCCCGGGGCCGGGATGTTGGGTGGGCGCGCGCTTCGTACGGGTCACGGGTGGGTCATCGGTCGGGCAACCCGTTGACTGTAGGACGTCGTCAACCGGCAGCGTGAGCTGGTTTGCCTGGAGTGAGGGCCTGACGTGACTTTAGGCGCAGGGCCGTGCGGATGCAGTCGGGCCGACCCCTTGACACAAAAAAAGCCGCAGGGCCCGGGCGGGCCGCTGCGGCTTGGCGCGTGAGCGCGGGCTTACTTGAACAGGTCCTTGACCCGGTCCGTCCAGCTCTTGGCATTGGGCGAGTGCTTCTCGCCGCCCTTCTTGAGCGATTCGTCGAGCTCCTTGAGCAGCTTCTTCTGGTGCTCGGTGAGCTTGACCGGCGTCTCCACGGCGATGTGGCAGTACAGGTCGCCGGGGTAGCTGGAGCGCACGCCCTTGATGCCCTTGCCGCGCAGGCGGAAGGTCTTGCCGTGCTGCGTGCCCTCGGGCAGCTCGATCTCGGCCTTGCCGCCCAGCGTGGGCACCTCGATGCTGCCGCCCAGCGCCGCCGTGACGAGCGAGACGGGCATGGTGCAGTGCAGGTCGTCGCCGTCGCGCTCGAAGAGGTCGTGCTGCTTGATGCGGATCTCGATGTAGAGGTCGCCCGCCGGGCCGCCGTTCACGCCGGGCTCGCCATTGCCCGCCGAGCGGATGCGCATGCCCTCGTTGATGCCGGCCGGGATCTTGACCTCCAGCGTCTTCTGCTTCTTGACCTTGCCCTGGCCGTTGCAGCTGGTGCAGGGGTCGGGAATGATCTTGCCGGTGCCGTGGCAGTGCGGGCAGGTCTGCTGGATGCTGAAGAAGCCCTGGCGCATGTGCACGGTGCCGGAGCCCCCACATGAGCCGCAGCTCTTGGCGCTGGTGCCCGGCTTGGCGCCCGTGCCGCCGCAGGTCTCGCAGCCTTCCCAGCTGGGGATGCGGATCTGCGTTTCCTTGCCGCGGGCGGCTTCTTCCAGCGTGATCTCCATCGCGTAGCTGAGGTCGCTGCCGCGATAGACCTGCTGGCCGCCGCCGCCGCGGCGGCCGCCACTCTGGCCGCCGAAGATGTCGCCGAAGATGTCGCCGAAGGCCTCGGCAAAGCCGCCAAAGCCTTCCGCGCCCGGGCCGCCACGGCCGGCGCCCATGTTGGGGTCCACGCCGGCATGGCCGTACTGGTCGTAGGCCGCGCGCTTTTGCGCATCGGAGAGCATCTCGTAGGCCTCCTTGGCCTCCTTGAATTTCTCCTCGGCCGCCTTGGCTTCGTCACCCTGGTTGCGGTCAGGGTGGAACTTCATGGCCAGCTTGCGGTAGGCCTTCTTGATCTCGTCCTCGGACGCGGTCTTGGCGACGCCGAGGACCTCGTAGTAATCGCGCTTGGAAGCCATGCTCGTCTCTCAAAAGCAGCAAAGGCCCGGATGCGTCTGGACGCTTCCGGGCCGAGGTCGTCGAAGGATTACTTGCTGTCCTTGACTTCCTTGAACTCGGCATCGACGACGTTGTCGTCGGCCGGGCGCTTGGTTTCGCCCTGATGGGACGAGGACTGCGTGGCCTGCGGCTGCTCGGCGCCACCGGCGGCGGCGCCCGCAGCGGCCTGGGCGGCCTGCTGGTCAGCGTAGATCTTCTCGCCCAGCTTCTGGCTGGCCGTCATCAGCGCCTCGGTCTTGGACTCGATGGCCGCCTGGTCGTCGCCCTTGATGGCTTCTTCCAGGTCCTTGGCGGCGGCTTCGATCTTGTCCTTCTCGGCCGCATCCAGCTTGTCGCCATGCTCGGCCACGGACTTGCGCACGCTGTGCACCAGGCCGTCGGCCTGGTTGCGGGCCTGCACCAGCTCGACCTTCTTCTTGTCCTCGGCCGCGTTGGCTTCGGCGTCCTTCACCATCTTCTCGATCTCGGCCTCAGACAGGCCCGAGTTCGCCTTGATGGTGATCTTGTTTTCCTTGCCGGTGCCCTTGTCCTTGGCGCCGACGTGCAGGATGCCGTTGGCGTCGATGTCGAAGGAGACCTCGATCTGCGGGATGCCGCGCGGTGCCGGCGGGATGCCTTCGAGGTTGAACTCGCCCAGCGACTTGTTGGCCTGGGCCAGCTCGCGCTCGCCCTGGTAGACCTTGATGGTCACGGCCGGCTGGTTGTCGTCAGCGGTCGAGAAGGTCTGAGAGAACTTGGTCGGGATGGTCGTGTTCTTCTTGATCATCTTCGTCATCACGCCGCCCAGGGTCTCGATGCCCAGGGACAGCGGGGTGACGTCCAGCAGCAGCACGTCCTTGCGCTCGCCGCCCAGGACCTGGCCCTGGATGGCGGCACCGACGGCCACGGCCTCGTCGGGGTTGACGTCCTTGCGCGGCTCCTTGCCGAAGAACTCCTTGACCTTGTCCTGCACCTTGGGCATGCGGGTCATGCCGCCGACCAGGATCACGTCATCGATGTCCGACACCGACACGCCGGCATCCTTGATGGCGATGCGGCAGGGCGCGATGGTGCGCTCGATCAGCTCGTCCACCAGGCTCTCCAGCTTGGCGCGGGTGAGCTTCACGTTCAGGTGCTTCGGGCCCGAGGCGTCGGCCGTGATGTAGGGCAGGTTGACGTCGGTCTGCGACGAGTTGGACAGCTCGATCTTGGCCTTCTCGGCGGCTTCCTTCAGGCGCTGCAGGGCCAGCACGTCCTTGGTCAGGTCGACGCCTTGTTCCTTTTTGAACTCGGTGACGATGTAGTCGATGATGCGCTGGTCGAAGTCTTCACCGCCCAGGAAGGTGTCGCCGTTGGTCGACAGCACTTCGAACTGCTTCTCGCCGTCCACGTCGGCGATCTCGATGATGGACACGTCGAACGTGCCGCCACCCAGGTCATACACGGCGATCTTGCGGTCGCCCTTGCCGTGCTTGTCCAGGCCGAAGGCCAGGGCCGCAGCGGTGGGCTCGTTGATGATGCGCTTGACGTCCAGGCCGGCGATGCGGCCGGCGTCCTTGGTGGCCTGGCGCTGGGCGTCGTTGAAGTAGGCCGGCACCGTGATGACGGCTTCGGTCACTTCCTCGCCGAGGTAGTCCTCGGCCGTCTTCTTCATCTTGCGCAGCACTTCGGCGCTGACCTGCGGCGGCGCGAACTTCTTGCCGCGCACTTCCACCCAGGCGTCACCGTTGTCGGCAGCGGCGATGGTGTAGGGCATCAGGTCGATGTCCTTCTGCACTTCCTTCTCGGCGAACTTGCGGCCGATCAGGCGCTTCACCGCGTACAGCGTGTTCTTCGGGTTGGTCACCGACTGGCGCTTGGCCGAGGCGCCGACGAGGATCTCGCCGTCTTCCTGGTAAGCAATGATGGACGGCGTGGTGCGGGCACCTTCGGCGTTTTCGATCACGCGGGTGGTGTTGCCTTCCATGACCGCGACGCACGAGTTGGTGGTGCCGAGGTCAATGCCGATGATCTTTCCCATGTGGAACTCCTGAAGAATCTGTTGGATGTTTTCGAGTTGTGGATAACTTGCGCCGTTTCAAGGGACGGCAGCAGGTGAACTAGTGAGGACAGAGCATGTTGCTGCGCGCCAAGGTCTGTCCCCAAGTCATTAGCGAGGTGCGGCAACCGTCACGAGCGCGGGCCGCAGCACGCGGTCGGCAATCAGGAAGCCCTTTTGCAGCACGGTGACGACCGTGTTGGCGTCCTGGTCGGCGGGCACCATGGAGATGGCCTGGTGCTGGTGCGGATCGAACTTCGTGCCGGCGGCCGGGTTGATCTCGATGACCTTGTTGCGCTCCAGCGCGCTGGCCAGCTGGCGGCGCGTGGCGTGCACGCCTTCGAGCACCACCTCGGCGGCAGCGCCGGGCGTCGCGATGGCGCCTTCCAGGCTGTCCATCACCGGCAGCATGGCCTCGGCGAAAGCCTCGACGGCGAACTTGCGGGCCTTGGCGATGTCTTCGTCGGCGCGGCGGCGCACGTTCTCGACTTCAGCCTTGGCGCGCAGGTAGGCGTCGCTCATCTCGGCGAGGCGGCCCTCCAGCTCGGCAATCTTGATCTCGGGGTTCAGGTCGGCGGCCGTGGGGGGGGTGGCGCCGTCTTCGGGCAGGGGGTTTTCGGTCGTCATGGCATGAAAGGATCGAATCGCGTCGAATTGAGGCGCGATGTCCCGGTTTCAAGAGGGGGATTGGAAAAGTTTGCTCGGGGTCAACCCGGATCGTCGTCGTCCAGCACGGCGGACCAGCGGTCCCAGTCGGCGAGCCGGCGGCGGTCCTGCTTGGTGGGGCGGCCCTGCTCGATGCTGGCGGCCGGCTCGGGTGCCAGGCGCCTGGCCTCGGCGGCCGCCTCGCGTGCGGTGATGCTGGCGGCTGTCTCGGCATAGAGCAGCTGCGCCTGTGGTGCCGGCCCGCGCTGCTGGGACAGGCCCTTGACCTCCACCTCGCGCGCCACCGTGCCGGTGCGCACGCTCAGCAGGTCGCCGACCTTGACGTCACGCGCCGGCTTGACCGGCTGGCCGGCCACCCGCACGCGGCCCAGGTTGATCTCGTCGACGGCCAGCGCGCGGGTCTTGTAGAAGCGGGCGGCCCACAGCCATTTGTCCAGGCGCATGCCGGCCGGCGCGTCGCTCATTCGCTCGCTCCGGCGGTGAGGGCGCGCTGGCGCTGCAGGGCCAGCGTGTCCGGGTGCGGCGCGTCGAGGGGCCAGCCCTGCAGATGCCTCTGCGCGAGGCCGGTGAGCGCGCGCATGCCGGCCGTGTGGTCGTTCAGGCAGGCGATGTAGCCGAAACGCTGGCCACCGGCCGCGAGGAAGGCGGCGCGCGCTTCCTGGTCGATCTCCTCCAGCGTCTCCAGGCAGTCGGCCGCAAACCCGGGGCAGATGACATCGACGGTCTTCAGCCCGCCCTTGGCCAGCTTCACGAGGCTGGGTTCGGTGTAGGGCTCCAGCCACTTGGCCTTGCCGAAGCGGCTCTGGAAGGTGACCAGCCACTGGCCGTCCTTCAGGCCCAGCGCCTCGGCCAGCAGGCGACCGGTCTTCAGGCATTCGCAGTGATACGGGTCGCCGAGCTGCAAGGTGCGGGCGGGCATGCCGTGAAAGCTCATCACCAGCTTGTCGGCGCGACCCTCGCGCTGCCAGTGTTCGCGCACCGTCTGCGCCAACGCGGCGATGTAGGCCGGGTCATCGTGGTAGCGGTTGATGAAGCGCAGCTCCGGCACATGGCGCGTGCGCAGCGCCCAGCGGGCCACGTCGTCGATGACGCTGGCCGTCGTCGCGCCGGAGTACTGCGGGTAGGCCGGCAGCACCAGCACGCGGCGCACGCCTTTGCGCTTGAGGGCGTCGAGCGCGTGCGCGATGGCCGGCTGGCCGTAGCGCATCGCATGCGCGACCCGCACGCGCAACCCGCGCTCGCCGAGCATGCCTTGCAGCAGCTTGGCCTGTTTTTCGGTCCACACCTTCAGCGGCGAGCCATCGGGCGTCCAGACGGTGGCGTACTTCGCTGCCGACTTGGCCGGGCGCACGCGCAGGATGATGCCGTGCAGGATCAGTGCCCACAGCAGCCGCGGGATCTCGACGACGCGCGGGTCCGACAGGAACTGCGCCAGGTAGCGGCGCAGCGCGGGCGCCGTCGGCGCGTCGGGCGTGCCGAGGTTGACGAGCAACACGGCCGTCTCGACGGCGGGGCCGGCGCCGTGGCGCTGCGGCGGTTCGGGGAGGAAGGGCATATCAGCAGGGCGCGGGCGGTCAGCGGCGAGGGCGCGTGCTGCCCAGGCCTTGCGGCACCGTGTCGGCGAAGTGCAGCACCTCGAAGCGCACGACGGGTGATTGCTCGTCGGTAGGCGGGCCGCCGAGGCCGATGACGCCGCGGCCATGCAGCGTGCAGCTGCCGCGCTTGAGGCTCAGCAGTTCGCCCGAATCGCCGAAGCGCACATAGGTGCCGTTGTAGGAGAGGTCGGTCAGCTCGAAGCTGCTGCCCTGCCAGTCGATGCGGGCATGCGAGCGCGACACGCGGCCGTCGGTGATGCAGTAGGTCGCCTGCACGCTGCGGCCCAGCACGATGGGCATGGCGCCGATGTCGAACACGCGGTCCAGGTCGTGCCACACGAGGCGCATGCCGTCGGGATCGACAGAGCGCATGGGTTCGCCGAACTGCGTCGCCGTGTCGTCCGCGCTGACGAGCGGCGCTGCATCCAGGCGATAGACGTGCACCGGCTCCACCCGCCCGCGCACGGGAATGCGGTCCAGGCTGCGGAAACGCCCCTTGGAGGCGTGGTGCAGGCCGGCCAGCACCTCGTCGGTGATGAGGATCTCGCCATCGCCGGCGTGGTCGATGAGCCGGGCTGCGACGTTCACTGCATCGCCGAAGCAGTCGCCGTTGAGCTCCACGACTTCGCCGCGCGCCAGCGCCACCTGCAGGCGCAGGGCCAGCATGGCGGGGTTGCTCTGGCGGCGCGCGCGCTGCACGGTCTTCTCCAGCAGCTCCTGCATGCGCTGCGCCGAGCGCACGCCGTCGCGCGGCGTCTCGAAGGCGGCCATCAGGCCATCGCCCAGCGTCTTGATCAGGTGGCCGCCGCTCTCCAGCACGGCTTCGCTGATCTGGCTCACGGTTTGCGTGACGAGGCCGCTGGCCTCTGCGTTGCCGAGGGATTCGTACAGCCCAGTGCTGCCACGCAGGTCGGCGAAGAGGACGGTGCGCTCGCGGATCGCAGTCATGAAAAGAAGTGTAGGACGCAAAAAAGGCCGGGAGCGCCGGCCTATGTGTCGGTGTGTGCGCAGCTTGTGCCGTGCCTCGCTGTGCGAGTCCCGCCGCAAACGCCGTGCGAGCTGCTGTGCAGCCCGCACCGCCTGGCGGCGGCCACGTTCCCGGCCAACCTTTACAGGTTGTCCAGGTACGTGCGGAGTTTGTCCGAGCGGCTGGGGTGCTTGAGCTTGCGGATGGCCTTGGCCTCGATCTGGCGGATGCGCTCACGCGTGACGTCGAACTGCTTGCCGACTTCTTCCAGCGTGTGGTCGCTCTGCATTTCGATGCCGAAGCGCATGCGCAGCACCTTGGCTTCGCGCGGCGTCAGCGAGTCGAGGATGTCCTTCACCACGTCGCGCAGGCCGGCCTGCATGGCGGCCTCGATGGGCGCCGTGTTGTTGGTGTCCTCGATGAAGTCGCCCAGGTGGCTGTCGTCGTCGTCGCCGATCGGCGTTTCCATGGAGATCGGCTCCTTGGCGATCTTCATGATCTTGCGGATCTTGTCTTCCGGGATCTCCATCTTCTCGGCCAGCGTCGGGGCGTCCGGCTCGTAGCCGAATTCCTGCAAGTGCTGGCGCGAGATGCGGTTCATCTTGTTGATCGTCTCGATCATGTGAACCGGGATGCGGATGGTGCGGGCCTGGTCGGCGATGGAGCGCGTGATGGCCTGGCGGATCCACCACGTGGCGTACGTCGAGAACTTGTAGCCGCGGCGGTATTCGAACTTGTCCACCGCCTTCATTAGGCCGATGTTGCCTTCCTGGATCAGGTCGAGGAACTGCAGGCCGCGGTTGGTGTACTTCTTGGCGATCGAGATCACGAGGCGCAGGTTGGCCTCGATCATTTCCTTCTTCGCGTCACGAGAGGCCTTCTCGCCCTCGTTCATCTTCTTGTTGATGTCCTTCAGGTCATCCAGCGGCACGACGGCCTTGGCCTGGATGTCCGTCAGCTTCTGCTGCAGTTCCTGCACGGGCGGCAGGTTGCGCGCGAGGATGGCGCTGTAGGGCTTGCCGGCCGCCACTTCCTTCTCGGCCCACTGCAGGTTCAGTGCGTTGGGCGGGAAGGTCTTGATGAAGTGCTCCTGCGGCATGCCGCACTTGTCCACGACGATCTTGCGCAGTTCGCGCTCGTAGCGGCGCACGTCGTCCACCTGGCTGCGCAGGATGTCGCACAGCTTCTCGATGGTCTTGACCGTGAAGCGGATCGTCATCAGCTCACTGCTGATGGCCTGCTGGGCCTTGTTGTAGGAGGCGGACTTGTAGCCTTCCTTCTCGAAGGCCTTGCGCATCTTGTCGAACGAGGCGGACATGGAGTCCAGCTTGAGCAGGGCGGCGTTCTTCAGCTCTTCGAGCTTCTTGGTCAGCGCCTTGGAGCCGCCATTGCCGTCGTCGTCGTCTTCCTCGTCGAACTCGTCGAAGTCTTCCTCGGCCACGTAGTCGTCGGCCTCGTCTTCGGCGACGAAGCCGTCGACGACGTCGGAGATCTGCATCTCGCCGGCGCGGATCTTGGTGGCGAACTCGAGGATGTGGGCGATGGTCGTCGGGGACGCCGAGATCGCCAGCATCATGGCCTGCAGGCCGCCTTCGATGCGCTTGGCGATCTCGATTTCGCCTTCACGCGTCAGCAGTTCCACCGTGCCCATTTCGCGCATGTACATGCGCACCGGGTCGGTCGTGCGGCCGAACTCGGAGTCCACCGTCGACAGCGCGGCTTCCGCAGCTTCTTCGGCTTCTTCTTCGGTCGACGTGGCTGTCGTGTTGCCCTGGATCAGCAGCGTGGCGGCGTCGGGCGCCTGCTCGTACACCGCGATGCCCATGTCGTTGAGCATGGACACGATGGCTTCGAGGATTTCCTCGCTGACCAGCTTCTCGGGCAAGTGGTCGTTGATTTCCTGATGCGTCAGGAAACCCCGCGTCTTGCCCATCTTGATGAGGGTCTTCAGCTCGCTGCGGCGCTTGAGGGCTTCTTCCTCGGTCAGCGCGGTCTCTTCGAGGCCGAATTCCCGCATCAGCGCGCGCTCCTTGGCGCGGCTGACCTTCATGCGCAGTGGCTTGGCCTTGGGCGTGTCTTCCGCGGCGGCGGCTTCCTCGACCTCGGGCTCCTCGGCTTCGCCTTCGACTTCGGCGTCGATGTCGGAGAAGTCCTCGTCTTCGTCGGCGTCCTTCTTGCCGGCCTTCTTGGACGTGGTTTCAGCCTTGGGCTTGCGGCCGCGCTTGGGCTTGTCTTCGTCCGCCCCCGCCTTGGCGGTCTTGGCGGCCGCAGCCTTGGCGGCGGGCTTCTTCTTCAGCTCTTCGGCGGGAGCGGGGCTGGCCTTGGTCGCGGTCTTCTTGGCGGTCATGCAGGTCCTTCGGCAGGTGCGCGGGAGGTTCTAAGGTTCAGATCGGAAATGCAGCAGCCACCGCAACCTGCCCGGGCGGGTCGTCAAGACCGGCGGGGCTGGGGCGGTGGCTTTCGTCACCGGGGTATCGACCGTCGAGTGGTGGAGGGACCCTGGCGTGCCGCGAACAAGCTGGCGTGATCGTTTGGTATGCAGAGCTGGCGGGTGTTTTGGCCATCAAAACTCTTGAATGAGTTGCCCAGTGTCGATGGGTGGCCGGGTCCGGCATTTCTCTGCCGTCACTCTTGTTGACGCGCGCGGAAAACGAGAGATTATCGGCGAAATTCGTCGGCAGTTCAAAGATCGGACGGTTTGGCCGCCGTGATGCCGTGCCGCTCCCGGGTGCGGGCGAGCGCTTCGAGGGCCCGGCGGCGGTCTTCGTCGGAGGCGCCGCTGCCGCCAGGCAAGGGGGCCGAGGTCTGCGAGCGCAGCCGCGAGACGGCATGGCCCAGGTCGCCGGCGGGGTCGGATTCCTCGATGCCGAGCGCCTGCACATGGCCGACCAGCCGGCCCAGCGCGTCGCCGAAGCCGTCGGCCGCCAGGCCGGCCTCGATGACGGCCCACGGGCTGGTGCCATGGTGGGTGAGGTGGCGCTCCAGCCAGTGGATCAGCTCGCCATGCGTGCCGGGCAGGTCGTGCAGCAGCGAGCGGTCTTCCTCGGCCAGCGCTTCCCACAGCTCGCTGTGCTGCAGCAGCAGCCGTACGGCGTTGTCGGTGGGTGTGACGGGTGTAGCGCGCGGCCCGGCCGGGCGCTGCTCCTCATCACGGCGCTTGCCTTTCCACTCGCCCTTGGGCTTCCATTCCCCCTTGGGCTTCCACTCGCTCTTGCTCTTGGATTTCCATGCCGGCTGGCCGTCTGGGGCGGCCGCTTGCTCCGGGTCGGTGGCCGGGGGGGGCGCAGGTTCGCCCAGCCACAGCGACTGGAGCTCCGCTTCGGGCATCTGGCCCTGGCGGGCCAGCTCGCCCAGCAGCTGGCGGCGCAGCAGGCCGTCGGGCAGCAGGTTCCACAGCGGGTGGGCCTGTTTGAGCATGCGTGCACGGCCCTCAGGCGTGCCGAGATCGCAGCCTTCGCCCGCAACCGTGCCGAGCTGGCGCGACAACGGCACGGCGCCCTCCACGCAGCGCTCGAACGCCTCGGCGCCGAGGTCGCGAACATAGGAGTCCGGGTCGTGCTCGGGTGGCAGGAACAGGAACTTGACGGTGCGCGTCTCGGTCACATGGGGCAGGGCAGCCTCCAGGGCTCGCACGGCGGCGCGACGGCCGGCGGCATCACCGTCGAAGCTGAAGACGACGCTGTCGGTGAAGCGAAAGAGCTTGTGGACGTGGTCGGCCGTGCAGGCCGTGCCCAGCGTCGCCACGGCGTTGCCAAAGCCGTGCTGGGCCAGGGCGACGACGTCCATATAGCCTTCGACGACCAGCGCATAGCCACGCTGGCGCAGCGCGGTGCGGGCTTCGTAGAGCCCGTAGAGCTCGCGCCCCTTGCTGAAGACCGGTGTTTCCGGGGAGTTCAGGTACTTGGGCTCGCCGCGGTCCAGCACGCGGCCGCCGAAGCCGATCACGTCGCCCTGCACGTTGCGGATCGGGAACATGACGCGGTCGCGGAAGCGGTCGTAGCGCTTGCTGGACTGCGCGCCTCGGCCGCCGGTTGCGGCGCCGGGCTCCTCGCCCGGCCCGGCGTCCGGTGTGATGACGAGGCCGGACTCGACGAGCTGCGGGTCGTCGTAGGACGGGAAGCCACTGGCCAGCGAACGCCAGCCTTCCGGGGCATAACCCAGGCCGAAGCGGGCGGCGATCTGCCCGGTCAGGCCGCGTCCCTTCAGGTAGGCGACGGCCCGCTCGGACTTGCGCAGCTGCGCCTTGTAGAACTCGGTGGCGCGGGCCAGCACGTCGGTGAGGCTGTGCTGCTTCTCCTTTTCGGCCTTGGCCCGCTCGCGTTGTTCGGGGCTGCGCTCGTCCTGTGGCACCACCATGCCGACCTGCTGGGCCAGGTCCTCCACGGCTTCGACGAAGCTCGCGCCGGTGTGCTCCATCAGGAAGCCGATGGCGTTGCCGTGCACGCCGCAGCCGAAGCAGTGGTAGGTCTGGCGGCTGGGGCTGACGATGAAGCTGGGCGACTTCTCGCCGTGGAAAGGGCACAGGCCTTTGTGGTTGATGCCGGCCTTCTTCAGGTCGACATGACGGCCGACCACCTCGACGACGTCGACACGTGCCAGCAGATCGTGGATGAAGCCTTGGGGAATCACCCCGACAGTTTAAAGACCGGCTTTCGTGGGCGCCTTGAGTTGGCCGATCCAGTGGTCAGCGGTGAAGCCCTGGATCCAGCCCGGCAGGCTGGCTGGCGGCATCGCCGCCGCGATGCCGTTGCCCTGGCCCAGGCGGCAGCCCAGGCGCAGCAGCTCACGGGCGTGGGCGCGGCTTTCGATGCCCTTGGCCAGCACGGCGCAGCCGATGTTGCGCCCCAGCCCGATGACGCTCTCCACGAGCGACAGGTCTTGCGCGTCACCCAGCATGCCCTGCACATAGCTGCGATGCAGCTTCAGCGTGTCGAAGGACAGCCGTTTCAGCGTGGCCAGATGCGAGTAGCCCGCGCCGAAGTCGTCCAGCGCGATGCCCACGCCGAGGTGCATGCAGCGCTGGATCAGGGCCTGCGTCGCGGCGGTCTCCGCCAGCGCATCGGACTCCAGCACGTCGAGGTGCAGCAGCCGGGCGACCGCGGCATCCTGGCGCTGCATCAGTTCCTGCAGGCGCTGCGGAAAGTCGGCGCGGTTCAGCTGCCGGGCGCCGACATTCACGCTCACCGGCAGGCCGCGTCCGCCATTCAAGCCCGCGTGCTGCCAGATCGCTGACTGGGCCAAGGCTTGTTCGATGACCCAGTCGCCCACCTGCACGGCCAGCCCGGTGGCCTCCAGCTGCGGCAGGAAGTGCGCGGGCGTGAGCAGGCCACGCTCGGGGTGCTGCCAGCGCAGCAAGGCCTCGACGCCCATCACCTGGCCGGTGCGAAGGTCGATCTGCGGCTGGTAGTGCAGCAGCAGCTCGTTGGCGTCGAGGGCTTGCTGCAGGCGGGCGGTGGCGATGAGGCCGGCTTCGTCGCGTTGGTCTCGCGCCGTGTCATGGAACTGCACGTGGTGGCGACCGGCATGTTTGGCGCGGTAGAGCGCGTGCCCGGCATGGCGCAGCAGGGTCTCCGGGTCAGCGTCGTCCAGCGGATAGACCGTGGCGCCCATGCTGGCGCCGATTTCAAGCACCAGGCCCTGGCCGACGCGGCTTTCGCGCAAGGCCACGGGCATCGACAGCTGTCGCAGAAGGCGGTCGACCGCGCGCTGCGCCTCCTCCGGCGTCTGCACGCGCAGCAGCACGCCGAATTCGTCGCCATGAAAGCGGGCGAGATGGTCGGCCGTGTCGGGCCAGTTGCCGCGAGCGCTGCGAAGCGTGGTTTGCAGCCGGGCGCTCAGCTGCAGCAGTACGGCATCCGCGACGAGCTGGCCGTGCTCGGCGTTGAGCCGGCCGAAGTCGTCGAGGTCGATGATGGCCACCACGAGCTTGAAGTTGTCCCGGTTTGCCGCCGCCATGGCCTGCTGCATCAGCCGTACGAATTCGTCGCGATTGGGCAGTCCCGTGGCGACGTCGTAGCGCAGGCTGCGACGCACCTGCTCCTGTTGGCGCAGGCTTTCCCCGAGATCGGTGAGGCCCAGCAGGCACCTGCGCGGGTGGGTGCCTGCGGCTTCCGGGACGGGGCTCAGGCGTGTGGCGAAGATGTGTTCCCCGCCGTCCTCCAGTGCCACCTTCAGCTGTCCGCTCCAGGGCTGCCCTTTATTCATCAGGGCTTGCAGTTCCGCCGGATCACGGCCGCTGCGTTGCAGATTGGCTGCGGTCAGCGGCGCAGCGGGGCGGCCGACAAGCGATTCCCGCGAAGCATGCAGCAGTTCGCAGAACGCCGGATTGACGTCGACGATGCGCCACTGCAAGTCCACGACGGCCAGCCCTTCGACGGTTTGCTGAAACAGCGTGGCAGACAGCCGCGCGCGCTCCTCGGCGGTGCGTTGCCAGGTCATGTCGGCCAGGGTGAGGATGAGACTGCGAGCGCGACCCTGGCGGTCGCGCTGGGCTGCGTGGGCTCGCAGCTCGTGCCATTGCCAGTCGCCGCCGTCCGCAGCCAGCCGTAACGACATGACCACGCGCTCGTCATCCGGGGTTGCGATCAGCTCGCGCAGCGCGCGGCGCACGGGCTCACGGTCTCGCGGGTGGACGGATCGCACCCAGTCCAGCGGTGCGCTGCCCGCCCGTGCATCGGGGTCGATGGGCGCCGTCAGTGTCAGCCAGCGGGCTGATGCATGGTGCCGCCCCCCGGGCAACTGCCATTCCGCCAGCGCGAGGCCCTGCGCGTCGAGCGCGCCGCGCCAGGCGTCGCGATCGCCCATCTGGCGTTGGTTGAGCGTAATGATGGCCAGCGGCATCAGGGCCAGCAGGGTTCCGGCGGCCCACGACAGCGGCGATGCGGGCGTTCCCAGCGCCCACAGTGCCAGCAGCCCCAAGCCGAGCGTCGCGTTGTGGCGCGGCGAGGCCTGCAGCGCGTGCAGGCACAGCAGCAGATGGGGGACCAGCAGCGCAGCCGGGCTGCCGGGTAGCCAGGGCGATGCCGCTTGCGCGGCGATGGCCGCAGCGGCAATCAGGTGGCCGGTCCGCCGTTCGTCGCGTCGTGGCCGCAACGTGCTGGCCTGCAGCAGCGTGCCGGTGCTCAGCAGGGCCAGCCCCCAGCCCCCGGCCAGCACGAGCGCGCCCGACTGAGCCTCGGGCCTGAGCACGCCGCCTGTGAGCAGCAGGGGCAGGCTGAGCAAGCCGGCGAGCAGCGGCGCCGCCAGGCCGGCCAGCAGCGCGAAGCCGGCGATGTCCTTGCCGGCAGCCAGGCGTCCATTGACGCCCAGCCGGTACAGCAGTCGGCGGTTCAGCAGTGCGGCCAGCAGCGGCAGCGCCAGGGTGCCGAGCACGGCGCCGGAACCGAGCAAGGCCGACGCCTGCAGCTCGGGGTGGCACCACAGGGGCAGGGCGCACCCCGCCAGCAGCCCGGCCATCACCAGTGGCAGCAGCCAGGCGCCCAGTCGCCACAGCGTCGCCAGGCCAATCGCGGCCAGCAACATCGGCACGAAGAGCTCCGATGCCGGCATGGCGCCGTTCGGCTGAGGGGGGCGAAGAGTCGTCGGCAGATCGCCGGCGCTGAGGGTCCAGGCGACGACGGCGCCGCCGGCAATGCCCGTCAGTGCGGCAATCCCAGTGCTGCGCCAGCGTCGCAGCCCGCGGCGGCTCTGAATGCGACGAGGACCGGCGGGCGGGGTGGTGGAGGGAGGGCCTCCGGGGAGGGTCGACATGGACGACCGCGTGTCGAGCGCGCCGCCGAGGCTGTCGTGCAGTGCCATGGTTCAGCACTGACCGTTGCAACGTGCCGAGGTTCTGGCGGGGCGGGAAGAGGGCGTGGCGCTGGCGGCGGTAGGCATAGCGGCAATCTCATCTCGGCGTCAGGGGGGCGGTTGTGGCGGGGAATCCCGTATCCAAACGTTGCGTCTGGAACAACCGGTGACGAGGCTGAGTTTAGGTGCGTGGCCGCTGCAAATGAAAAAGGCCACCGCAATGGTGGCCCTTGATTTGAGGGGGAGGCGTTCAGTCGCCGCCCCGAAGACGTGCAAACAAGCGCAAAGAGGTGCGCAGCGATTAAACGGCGAAATCGGTCAGCTTGGCGCCGCCGGCAATCGCGGCCTTCAGCCATTTGGGTTGCAGGCCGCGACCGCTCCAGGTTTCGCCCGTGGCCTGGTTGCGATACTTCGCAGCGACCTTGGAGACCTTGACCGGCTTCGGGGTGCGCACGCTGAGGTCGGCAATCGACAGGCCATATTCGGTCATCAGCGACTTAACCTTGTTGATGGCTTCGCTGCGTTCGCGTTCCTGGGTTTGATTGATCTGTTCATCCAGCGCGGCGCGTTGGGCCAGGAGATCCTTGAGACTGGACATGCTGCTATTCCTGTTGCGATTTGAGCGTTGAGACTCGCGGCGGTGGCCGCGCGGCCTCGGAGGCCTCGAGCTTATGGCAGGTCGAGTATCTCCGTGCCCGAATTAAATCGCGAGTTTGGGCATAAATGCAAGCGATTTTCGCCACTGCTTTGCAACTGTATGCCCTGCGCCGCAATAAATGGACATATGCACGAGCACCGCTTCTGTGCAGAGCCGGCAGGGCGCACTTACCTTTGGAAACTGCAGGCGTTGATCTGCGGTGGCGCGCGGGCGGGGCCGGTATTTGCGTGCCGGCGACAGAGGTATCGCCGGCCCCGCCGGGGCCTGTGGTGGTGGCGTGGGCCAGCAGGGCGGCGGGGCGCTGCGGGCGCGAGTGGAAATCAGCCGGCGGTGGTCGGAAACCCGGTAACGCCAATCAGCGCCGAAGCGGGTTTTGGCGCGTAGATGTCAGTTGGCCGGCGGCACGTAGCCAGCCACGGTTTCGGCGCCGGCGCCGAAGAAGAATTGGTCGGCCTGGCGCATCAGGTATTGGCGGGCGCGCAGGTCGGCGAGGTTCAGGCGATTTTCGTTGACCAGCATGGTCTGGTGCTTCATCCAGGCGGCCCAGGCCTCCTTGCTGACGTTTTCCCAGACCTTCTTGCCGAGCTCGGTGTGGACGGGATAGGGCGGGAAGTCCAGCCCTTCGGCTTCCTTCTTCAGATAGGCGCATTGAACGGTGCGGGGCATGGCAGGACTCCTGAGACGCGAGAAAGAAAAACGGCCCGCACTTTAGCTTGCGGGCCGTATCCAAGGGGATGGAGGGCTTAGTTGAATCGTTTGACGAGGACGAGCGAGCGGCGGTCCCAGTTGTATTTGCGCTTGCGTTCCTCGGGCAGCCATTCGGGGTCGACCTGCTGGAAACCGCGTTTGATGAACCAATGCATGGTGCGCGTGGTCAGCACGAAGATGCTGTCCAGCCCCATCGCCTTGGCGCGCTGTTCGATTCTCTTGAGCAACCGATCGCCATCGCCCTGGCCCTGCACTTCGGCGGATACGGTCAATGCCGCCATTTCCGCGGTGCGGGCTTCAACATAGGGATAAAGCGCCGCGCAACCGAAGATGACGCCGTCGTGCTCGATGACGGTATAGAGCTCCGCATCGCGTTCGATCTCCGTGCGGCTGCGCTTGACCAGCGTGCCGTCGCGCTCGAAGGGCTCGATGAGCTGGATGATGCCGGCCACGTCGTCGGAGCTGGCTTCACGCAGGCTCTCCAGCTTCTCGTCGACGACCATGGTGCCGATGCCGTCGTGCGTGTAGACCTCCTGCAGCAGCGCGCCATCCACCGCGAACGGGATGATGTGCGAGCGTTCGACGCCCGCCCGGCAGGCCTCGGCGCAGTGGCGCAGGTAGAAGGCCACGTCGGTCGGTTCGGGGGCCGGGCCGGCCTTGGCCACCATGCGTTCGGCGTCGGCCAGGGCCAGCTCGGTGTCGATGGGGCTTTCGGGGTCGGCCGGGTTTTCGGGCACGCCGGCGGATTCGCAGACGAACAGCAGCTTGTCGGCCTGCAGCGCGATGGCGGTCGACGTGGCGACATCCTCCATGCTGAGGTTGAACGCCTCGCCCGTGGGCGAGAAACCGAACGGCGACAGCAACACGATGGCGCCGATGTCGATGGCGCGCTGGATGGCGGCCCCGTCCACCTTGCGGACCAGCCCGGAGTGCTGGAAATCGACGCCGTCGACGATGCCGACGGGGCGCGCCGTCAGGAAGTTGCCCGAAACGACCCGCACGGTGGCGTTCGCCATCGGGGTGTTGGGCAGGCCCTGGCTGAAGGCGGCCTCGATCTCGAAGCGCAACTGGCCGGCGGCCTCCTGGGCGCAGTCCAGCGCGACCGCATCGGTCACGCGCCGGCCGTGGCTGAAGCGCGGGCTCTGGCCCTTGGCGGCCAGTTGCTCGTTCACCTGCGGGCGAAAGCCATGCACCAGCACGATCTTGATGCCCATGGCGTGCAGGATGGCCAGGTCCTGCACGAAGTTGTTCAGCTTGCCGGCCGCCACCAGCTCGCCCGGCATGCCGACGACGAAGGTTTCACCACGGTAGGCGTGGATATAGGGCGCCACCGAACGGAACCAGGGCACGAAAGTGTGGGGAAAGACAAGACCGGTCATGGGCCGGAATTGTGCGGCCTGACGAGCCGCACTTGACGCTGTCATGTCCGCCTTCGAGGATGACCTTTCCACCCCCTGGAGATCGCGATGAAGGACTATCAAGACATCTACATGACCCCGGGCGCGTTCAGCTGGAACGAGTTGTCCAGCCCCGACCCGAAGCAGGCCTGCGAGTTCTACGGCACCTTGTTCGGCTGGCGTTTCGACACGATGTCGATGGGCGACGGCCCCTATCACGTCATCAA
Organism: Pelomonas nitida; assembly: GCF_043555975.1. Lineage (NCBI taxonomy): Bacteria > Pseudomonadati > Pseudomonadota > Betaproteobacteria > Burkholderiales > Sphaerotilaceae > Roseateles > Pelomonas nitida. Next base: position 298,279 of record NZ_JBIGIA010000001.1, read on the forward strand.
GGTCGGTGACGTGGGTGTCGGCGGCATCATGGCGCAGCAGCAGCCCGGGCCGGCGCTGTGGGGTGCGTATGTGACGGTCGAGAACTGCGACGCGACGGCCGACAAGGCCCGGGGCCTGGGCGCGAAGGTGCTGGCCGGCCCGTTCGACATCCCCACCATCGGCCGCATGGCCGTGCTGCAGGACCCGCAGGGCGGCGTCGTCCAGGTCATCAGCTACTTCCCGCAGCCGGCGTAGGGCTTGCTTGCGGGACAATCCCGCGGCAATGAATTCCGAACGAACCGAGAGCCGGTCAGCAGCGGCGCAAGACCGCTCCCCAGCCGGCGCAGCCCCATCGCAGGGCAGCCCGCACAACGGGCGTGGGGGCCGACAAGCGCAGCCGGCCCTGTCCATTTCCTTCCCTGAGAGCCTGCCGGTCTCATCGCGCCGCGACGAGATCATGCAGGCGCTGGCTGAGCACCAGGTCGTCATCGTCTGCGGCGAAACGGGCTCAGGCAAGACCACGCAGCTGCCCAAGATCGCGCTGGCGATGGGGCGCGGCCGCGTGAACGGTGGCGGGCTGATCGGACACACGCAGCCGCGCCGCATTGCCGCCAGCAGCGTCGCCAAGCGCATTGCCGAGGAGTTGAAGACGCCGCTGGGCGAGGTCGTGGGCTACAAGGTGCGCTTCCAGGATCGCCTCTCGCGCGACGCCTCCGTCAAGCTGATGACCGACGGCATCCTGCTGGCCGAGACGCAGAGCGACCCGCTGCTCAAGGCCTACGACACGCTGATCATCGACGAGGCCCACGAGCGCAGCCTCAACATCGACTTCCTGCTGGGCTATCTGCGCGAGCTGCTGCCGCGCCGGCCGGACCTGAAGATCATCGTCACGTCGGCCACGATCGATGCGGACCGGTTCGCCAAACATTTCGAGTCCAGCAAGGGCCCGGCGCCGGTGTTGATGGTGTCGGGCCGGCTGTTCCCGGTCGAGCAGCGCTATCGCCCGTTCGAGGAGAGCCGCGAGTACGACCTGAACAACGCGATCTGCGACGCCGTGGACGAGCTGTGGCGCGAGGGCGGCGGCGACGTGCTGGTCTTCCTGCCCGGCGAGCGCGAGATCCGCGAGGCGGCCGAGGCGCTGCGCAAACACCACCCGCCGGGCGTGGACATCCTGCCGTTGTTCTCGCGGCTGTCCGAGGCCGAGCAGAACAAGGTGTTCGAGCCGCATGGCGCGCGTCGCATCGTGCTGGCGACCAACGTGGCCGAGACGTCGCTGACCGTGCCGGGCATCCGCTACGTCATCGACCCGGGCCTGGCGCGCGTGAAGCGCTACAGCTACCGCAACAAGGTCGAGCAGTTGCTGATCGAGAACATCAGCCAGGCGGCCGCCAACCAGCGCGCCGGCCGTTGCGGCCGGGTCAGCAATGGCATCTGCGTGCGGCTGTATTCCGAGAAGGAATTCAACGAGCGCCCGAAGTTCACCGACCCGGAAATCCTGCGCTCCAGCCTGGCCGGCGTCATCCTGCGCATGAAGTCGCTGCACCTGGGCGACGTGGAACGCTTCCCCTTCCTCGAGGCGCCGCGGCCCAAGGCGATCGCCGACGGCTACCAGCTGCTCAACGAGCTGGGCGCGACCGACGACGCCAACGAGCTGACACCGCTCGGCAAGGAACTGTCGCGCCTGCCGCTGGACCCGCGCGTGGGCCGGATGATTCTGGAAGCCCGCACGCGCGACGCGCTGACGGAAGTGCTGGTCATCGCATCGGCGCTGAGCGGCCAGGACGTGCGCGACCGCCCGCAGGAAGCGGCCCAGGCCGCCGACGAGAAGCACAAGAAGTTCGACGACGAGAAGTCGGAGTTCATGGGCTACCTCAAGCTGTGGAAGTGGCTGGGCGACTCGAAAGGCGGCGAGGGCGAGCACAAGCTGTCCCACCGCAAGCACGAGGCGTTGCTGCGCGAGAACTTCGTCAGCCCGCGCCGCGTGCGCGAGTGGCGCGACGTGCATTCGCAGCTGCAGACGGTCGTCACCGAGCATGGCTGGCGGCTGAACCAGAGTGACGCGACGTATGAGCAGATCCACCTGTCCATGCTGTCCGGCCTGCTGGGCAACATCGGCCAGAAGAGCGACGACGAGGACTGGTACCTCGGCGCGCGCGGCATCAAGTTCTACCGCCACCCGGGCGCGCACCTGAGCAAGAAGCCGGGCCGCTGGATCGTGGCGGCCGAGCTGGTGGACACCTCGCGCCTGTACGGCCGGGGCCTGGCCAACATCGAGCCGCAGTGGCTGCCGCCCATCGCCGGCCACCTGATCAAGACCCAGCTGCTGGAACCGCACTGGGAGAAGAAGGCCGCCGAGGTCGTGGCACTGGAGCGGGCCACGCTCTACGGCATCGTGCTCTACAGCAACAAGCGCGTGAACTTCGGCCGCGTGGATGCCAAGGCGGCGCGCGAGATCTTCATCCGGGAGGGCCTCGTCAACGACGAGCTGCCGGAAGACCTTGTCAAGCAGCTGCCCTTCATCGGCCACAACCGGCGCCAGATCAGCAAGGTTGAGGCGTTGGAGCACAAGTCCCGTCGCCAGGACGTGCTGGTCGACGACGAGCTCATCTACGCCTTCTACGACGACAAGCTGCCGCCGAACGTGTTCAGCGGCGCGACGCTGCTGAAGTGGTGGCGTGAGGCCAGCCGTGGCAACGACAAGCTGCTGCAGCTCAGCCAGGACGAGCTGATGCGCCATGAGGCGGCGGGCGTCACCAGCGAGGCCTTCCCCAAGGTCATCCGGCTGGGCGGTGTGGACTGCGCGGCGCAATACCTGCATCAACCGGGCGACGCGCGCGACGGGCTGACGGTGACCGTGCCCATCTTTGCGCTGAACCAGGTCAGCGAGGAGCGCGCCGAGTGGCTGGTGCCCGGCATGCTGGCGGCCAAGGTGACGGCGCTGCTGAAGAGCCTGCACCAGAAGCCGCGCGCGCGCCTCACGCCGCTGCCGGATTTCGTTGCCGAGTTCGTCGAGCTGCATCCGTTCGCCCAAGGGGGGCTCGTCGACGTGCTGCTCAAGGCCGTCAAGGAACGTACCCAGCTGGCCGTGCAGCGCAACGACTTCAAGCTGGAGCAGCTGGCGCCGCATCTGTTCATGAACTTCCGCGTCGTCGACGAGCATGGCCGCCAGCTGGGCCAGGGCCGCCAGCTCGCGGCGCTGAAGGCGGAGCTGGGCGGGCAGGCGAGGTCGGCCTTCCAGGCGCTGGCGGCGCTGAAGCTGCCGGCGGCCGAAGCGCCCAAGCCGGCGCCCGCGCCGGTGGCAGGCAAGGGCATCCGTGCCGAGGTCGTTGCAAAGAAGCCCGAGCCGGCCCGCGACGCGAATCAGGCGTACACCGACTGGACCTTCGGCGAACTCCCCGAGCTGCTGGAAGTCCGCAAGGGCGGCCAGACGCTGATCGGCTTCCCGGCGCTGATCGACAAGGGCGCGCATGTGGAGATCGAGGTGTTCGACGAGCCCGAGGTTGCCGCGGCCAAGCACCGCGCCGGGCTGCGCCGGCTCATCGCGCTGCAGTTGAAGGAGCCGCTGAAGTTCCTGGAAAAGAACATCCCCGACCTGCAGCGCATGTCGGTGCTCTTCATGGGCTTGGGCACGGCCGAGGAGTTGCGCGACCAGATCATCGGCGTGGCGCTGGACCGCGCCTTCCTGGGTGACCCGCTGCCCACCGACCCGTTCGCGTTCAAGAAGCGCATCGAAGAAGGCCGCAGCCGGCTCAACCTCATCGCCCAGGAAGTGGCGCGCGCCGTGCATGCCGTGCTGCAGGAGCTGGCCAACGCCACGCGCAAGCTGAAGGACTCACGCCCGGCCAAGGAGGTGGGCGACGACATCGCGGCCCAGCTGCAGCGCCTGGTGCCCAAGCGCTTTGCGCTCGACACGCCGTGGCCGCAGCTGCAGCATCTGCCGCGCTACCTGAAAGCCATCACCGGCCGGCTGGACAAATGGCGCGCCGACCCGGCCCGCGACACCAAGCTGATGAGCGAGGTCAAACCGCTGGAGCAGCGCTACACGCGCCGGCTGGCCGAGCTCAAGGGCGTGAGGGACGCGCGGCTGGACGACTTCCGCTGGCAGCTGGAGGAGCTGCGCGTGAGCCTGTTCGCGCAGGAGCTGCGCACGCCGCAGCCCGTCAGCGTGAAGCGGCTGGACAAGGTGTGGGCCCAGCTGACTGGCTGACCTCTTGCTTGCCGGAGTGGCCGAGGCTGGATCGTGAGCTGGTGCACGGAAGCGATCGATTGCACGAACTGGCGGTCGATTTCCGTCGCTATTCGGTGCTTCTTTCAGGTTCGCGCCAGCTCGCGTGGAGTCCAATGCGCGCATCACAAATGTCACTGTCTCGATCGTCCCCGTCGTGTCTGAATCCAGCCCCGCCGCCACGCCGCTGAGAAGCTTTGGACGCTTCGAGCTGCGCGCCCTGCTCTGCAAGAGCGGGCGCAGCCTCATCTGGCGCGTCTTCGATCCGCGCCATGGCCAGGAGCTGCTGCTGTGCATGCCGCGCGAGAAGCCCAACAGCGCGGCGGCGCTGGAGCATTGGCTGCGCATGGCCCAGGCCGGTGGGCGCGTGCAGCACCCCAACGTGGCACCGTTGTTCGAGGCGGGCCAGGTGGAGGGCTGGCCTTACGCCGCCTACGACCGCGCGTTCGGCGAGACGCTCGACGAACGCCTGGCGCGCCAATCCGCGCCGCTGCCGCTGGACGCTGCCGGCTGGGTGGCCCAGCTGCTCGAAGGCCTGGCCTTCGCCCACGAGGCCGGCCACGCGCACCGCGACCTGCAACTCGCCAGCGTCCTCATCGACGCGAACGACAAGGTCAGGCTGATGGGGCTGGAGGTGGCGCAGGAGGTGTTCCCGGCCTCGGTCGACTTCAGCACCGTGACCCGGCGCGCCGTGCGCGAGTCGGCCGAAGAGGACGTGTTGTGCGCCGGCCTGTTGCTCCACCGCATCCTCAGCGGCCGGCCGGTGCTGGAAGAGCCCGACCTGCTGGCCGTCGTGCAGCAGATGCAGCCCATCGGCCGGGAGATGGTGCGCCTGGGCTGGGAGACGCCGCACCCCATCCCCGACCCGCTGCGCGCCATCTGCAACCGCGCGACGGACCGCCAGCTGCGCCAGCGCTACCACCTCGCGCGCAGCTTCCTGCGCGCGCTCGACGGCTGGCGCCAGGCGGCCGCGCACGACGACGGCGGTCCCATCGTGCTGCTGCTCGACAAGCTGCAGCGCCAGGGCCATCTGCCCACGACGACGACCGGCATCCACCGCTTCACTGCCGGGTCGGGCCTGGAAGCCCAGCATGCGAGCGCGTTGTCGGAGATGGTGCTCAAGGACATGGCGCTCAGCCTGGAACTGCTGCGCCGTGTGAACAACGCACTGCGCCAGGCCGGGCATGGCGGCGACACGGTGCTCAACGTGCAGCGCGCCATCCAGATGATCGGCCTGGACGGGCTGCAGCAGGCGGCCAACGCGCTCAAACCCTGGCCGGGCCCGCTGCAGCCGGTGGCCGCCGAGATGCTGCGCAGCGTGATGGCACGCGTGGCCAAGGCCGCCCAGGTCGCGCAGGCGCTGCGCCCGGCGGGCTATGACGGCGAGGTCGTCTACCTGCTGACCATCATGCAGAACCTCGGCCGGCTGATGCTGCAGTACCACTTCCCCGAAGACGCGCAGCAGATCCGCCAGCTCATGGTGCCGCCCGAGCCGACCGAGGAGATCCCGAATCCGCCCTCGCTCAGCGAGCGGGCGGCCGCCTACGCCGTGCTGGGCTGCGACCTGGAGGCGCTGGGCATGGCCGTCGCGCGGCATTGGGGCCTGGGCGACGAGCTGCTGCAGATGATCCGCCGCCAGCCGCTGGACGCGCCGGTGCATGCGCCGCGCACGGATGCCGACACCTTGCGGCTGACCTGCAGTCTGGCCAACGAGCTGCTGGACGCGTTGGCCCAGCCAGAGGCGCGGCGGCGCGCCGGCGTGGAGGTGGCCACCCGTCGCTACGCCCGGGCGCTGGGGCTGGGGCTGCGCGAGGTCATGGAGGCGCTCAATCCCGGCGCCCAGCGGCCCGCAGCGTCCCCGCCTGCGCCGCTGCGCGGGGCGCCCGAGCGGCCCGCCGTCGTCACGCCCTCGCCGCTGCGCGAACGACTGACCGGCCGCGGCGAATCCTGAGCGTGGCGGCATGGTCGACGAACTCCCGCCCCAACTCGGCCGCTTTCGGCTGTTGAAGCGCCTGGGGGAGGGCGCGCAGGCCATGGTGTGGCTGGCGCACGACCCGCTGCTGGACCGTGAGGTCGCGCTCAAGCTGCTGAAGATGGAAGGGCCCGATGCCAGTGAAGCCGGCACGCTGGACGAATGGCTGCACGAGGCGCGGGCCGTCAGCCGGCTGACCCATCCCAACATCGTGCCGGTCTTCGAGGCCGACATGCAGGCCGGGCACGCCTACCTGGTCTTCGAGTACGTCAGCGGGGGCACGCTGAGCCAGCGCCTGCGGGCCGGGCCGCCGCTGACCGCCGCCGAGGCCGTCACGATCATGCTCGGCGTGCTCGATGGCCTGACGGCCGCTCATGCCGCCGGCATCGTCCACCGCGACCTCAAGCCCAGCAACATCCTGCTGGACGCGCGCGGCCGGCCCCGCGTCATGGACTTCGGCATCGCCGCGCGCGTGTCGTCAGGCGCTGCGGCGCCGGCGCGCATCATCGGCACGCCGGGCTATATCTCGCCCGAGGCCGCGGCCGGCGCGGCGCCACACCCGCAGATGGACGTGTTCGCGGCGGCCGTCATGCTGGCGGAGATGCTCAGCGGCCAGCGCCTGAACCACGACACCGACCCCTGGCGCGCCGTGCAGCGCGTGCGCACGACCGACCTGGTGCTGCCGTCGGGGCTGGGCAGCGATGTGGACGACGCGCTGCGATCCATCGTGCAGCGTGGCCTGGCACGTGACCCGGCGGCCCGCTGGGCGGGCGCGCGGCAACTGCACGATGCACTCGCCGCCTGGCTGCGCCCGGCGACCGAGCCCGATGCCGACGCGCAGGACGCGCCCGTGCTGGATTTCCTGTTGCGCCGCATGCGCCACAAGAGCGACTTTCCGGCGCTGTCCGAGGCCATGGCGCGCATCCAGCGGCTCACGCAGTCCGAGCACGAGAGCCTGGCCAGCCTGTCCAACGAGATCCTGAAGGACGTGGCGCTCACGCAGAAGCTGCTGCGCCTGGTCAACACGGCGGCCTACCGGCACACGGGCGGCGGCGGCATCAGCACCGTGTCGCGCGCCGTCGCGCTGATCGGCTTTGCCGGCATCCGCAACCTGGCGCTGAGCCTGGTGTTGCTGGAGCGCATGGAGAACAAAGGCCATGCCCAGCGGCTGCGCGAGGACTTCCTGCGTTCGCTGATGGCGGCGTCGGTGGCGCGCGAGCTGTGCACGGTGGAGCGCGAGGCCGAGGAGGCCTTTCTGGGCGCCATGCTGCACCACCTCGGCCGCACGCTCACCGAGTTCTATTTCCCCGAGGAGGCCGAGACCGTGCGCCGCCTGGCCAGCCCCGTGGACGACGGCCCCGCGCTCAGCGAGGCCACGGCCTCGGCCCAGGTGCTGGGCATGAGCTATGAGGCGCTGGGCCTGGGCGTGGCGCGCCAGTGGGGGCTGCCCGACAGCCTGCAGCGCGCCATGCGCCGCCCGCCTGGCGAGCCGCCGCTGCGCCGCGTGGAGGACCCGGCCGAGCGCCAGCGCTGGCTGGCCCGCGTGGCCAACGACATGGCCGACCTCATCCTCAACACGCCGCCCGAGCAGGCCCACGCCAGGGTGCGCGCGCTGGCGCAGCGGCATGCGCGCGCGCTGGGGCTGGGCGTGGAGGCGTTCGAGAAGGCGGCCGACACGGCGCGCCAGCGCCTCACGCAGGCCACCGAGGCGCTGGAGCTGCGGCTGCCGCAGCACTCCAAGGCGCAGCGCCTGCTGGCGCCGTTGCAGCCGTCGGTGCAGGACTCGCTCGCACAGCTGGAGCTGGCGCCGACGATGGTGCTGGACCGCCACGACGCGCCCGGCCAGCCCCAGGGTGCGGCCGCTGCCAGCGAGCTGCTGGCGGCCGGCATCCAGGAGATCACGGACACGATGGTCCACAGCTTCCAGCTCAACGCCGTGTTGCGCATGATCCTGGAGACCATGTACCGCGCGCTGGGGCTGCGCCGCGTCATCTTCTGTCTGCGCGATGCACGCGGCCAGATGCTGAGTGGGCGTCTCGGCGTGGGGGACGACGTCGAGCGCCTCGCGCCGCTGCTGCGCGTGGACCTGACCGCCCAGCCACCCGACCTGCTCGCCGCCGTGTGCCTGAAGGGGGCGGACACGCTCATTCAGGACGCTCGCGCGCCCAACATCGCCGCGCGGCTGCCCGCCTGGGTCGGCGACGAGATGCAGGCGCAGAGCTTTCTGCTGCTGCCGCTGGTGCTCAAGGGTGCGCCGCTGGGCCTCATCTACGCGGACCACCCGCGGGCCGGCGCCGTGGCGCTGGACGACAAGCAGCTGTCGCTGCTGCGCACGCTGCGCAACCAGGCCGTGATGGCCTTCAGGCAGGCCGCCGGCTGAGGCGGCCGCCCGCGCGCCGCGCGGGCGGGCAGCACGCAATCGCCACTGCCCTACAGGGGCGTAGGGCCCGTCCCACAACCCACGAGGCCCGAGGCCGACCTTCGGCGCGTGGCCCCTCCGACCCTGGCCGACACGCCGCTTGCGAATACTGCATGGGCAGTCCGCTGCAACAGAGCCGACCCGGTGGCCCGCCGCCGAACGGCCCGTTCATAACCAGGAGTTCCAGATGAATCCGCAATCGATGAAGACCAAGGGCCGTGTCGTCCTCGTGGCGTGCGCTGCCGCTGCGCTGGCGGCCTGCGCCTCGGCCCCGGAGCCCAAGGAGCAGATGGCGGTCGCCAATTCGGCCGTCGACCAGGCCACCGGCAACGCCGCCGAGGCCCCGGCCGAATTGGCCACCGCCCGCGACAAGCTGGCACGCGCCAACGCCGCGATGGCTCGCCAGGACTACGTTGCCGCCCGCCAGCTGGCCGATGAAGCCGCTGCCGACGCAGCACTCGCCCAGGCCACGGCGCGCTCCGCCCGCGCCGGCCGTGCGCTGGCCGAAGTGCGCCAGAGCATCCAGCAGCTGCAGAGCCAGCTGAACCGTTCCTGAGCATCCGAGAAAGAGGACCCACGATGAGAACCACCGCCACCCTGACCGCCCTGGCCGCCGCCGCCCTGATGGCCGCCTGCGCCAGCGCCCCCACCGTCACTCCCGGCCTGCAGCAGGCACGCGCCACGGTGCGCAGCGCCGAGTCCGACCCGGCTGCGCTGAAGTACGCATCGCTGGACGTGAAGAAGGCGTCTGACTCGCTCAAGCGCGCCGAGGAACTGAGCGCTCACCGCGAAGCGCCGGCCGACATCGACTCGGCGGCCTATGTCGCCACCACGCAGGCCCGCACGGCACTGGCGCTGGCCAAGGCTGCGCGCGAAGAGGAGGCCATCAAGACGGCCGAGGCCGACCGCGAGCGCGCCCGTGCCGACGCCAATGCCCGCCGCGCCAACGCCGCCCAGGCCCAGGCTGCCAATGCGCAGATCGCTGCGGCCAACGCCAGCGCCGATGCCGACGCCGCACGCCAGCAGGCCGCGAGCGCGCAAGCCGACGCCGCCACCGCCCAGGCCCAGGCCGCCGCGCTGCAGCAGGAGCTGGCCGAACTGCAAGCCAAGCAGACCGACCGCGGCATGCTCGTCACGCTGGGCGACGTGCTGTTCGAGTTCGGCCGTGCCGAGATCAAGCCGGGCGCCCAGACGGCCGTGGCCAAGCTGGCGCACTACCTGAACCAGCACCCGGACCGCCGCATCCTGATCGAGGGCTTCACCGACAGCGTCGGCAGCGACTCGGCCAACCTGACGCTGTCGCAACGCCGCTCGCAGGCCGTGGCCGACGCGCTGCGTGCCCAGGGCGTGGACACGTCGCGCATCAGCACCCGCGGCTACGGCGAGCAATACCCCGTCGCCAGCAACGAGAGCTCGTCCGACCGCGCGCTGAACCGTCGCGTCGAGGTCTACATCTCGAACGACAGCCAGCCGGTCCGCGCACGCGGCTGAGCCTGACCCCGGCGCGGCCCGCCGGGCCGCGCTGCCAACCCGTCCAAGGAGATCGCGATGACCATCACCTTCACTCCCCTGCGATGCGTGGCAGCCGCCCTGCTGGCATTCGGCGCCGTGGCTTCTCACGCTGCCCCCGCCGGCAAGCCGTTGGACCCGGTGCGCCTGCAGTACGAGCGCGAACGCGCCGATTGCATGATGGGCCGTACCCACCAGCCGCGAAACGTGTGCCTGCGTGAAGCCCGCGCGGCCTACGCCGAGGCGCGCAGCGGCCAGCTCAGCCGCGCGAACGACGGCCCCCAGCAATGGCAGGCCAACGCGCTGCAGCGCTGCCAGGCGCACCCGCCCGAGGACCGTGACCTGTGCGAGCGCCGCGTGCGCGAGGGGCAGGTGATGGGCAGCGTCGACGGCGGCGGGCAGATCACCACGCTGACGGTGCGTTCGACGGACATCGCCCGTTCGTCGGGCGGCTGAGGCCCGCAGGCCACCCAGCTGGGAGAAGCCGTGGTGGCCTAGCGCCATGCCGGCGTCGAGGATGGGCACACGGCGGTCGATCTGTCCTGGCGCCGTGCTGCTTCAGTGCAGCCGGCCACTGGCAGTTCAGCTTCTCGGCCTCAGCCACCGCCGTTGGTGTGGCCGAGGCTGCTCACGCCTTCTTCACGAACTCCGACTTCAGCCCCATCGCGCCGATGCCATCGATCTTGCAGTCGATGTCGTGGTCGCCATCGGTGAGGCGGATGTTCTTGACCTTGGTACCGACCTTCACGACCAGCGACGAGCCCTTGATCTTCAAGTCCTTGATGACGGTCACGGTGTCGCCGTCCTGCAGCACGTTGCCCACGGCATCCTTGATCACGCGGGCCTCGTCGGCGGCCGCGGCGGGTGCTGCCTGGGCCGACCACTCATGGCCGCACTCGGGGCAGCTCAGCTGGTCGCCATCCTGGTAGGTGTAGGCGGAATGGCACTTCGGGCAGGCGGGCAGGGTGGACATGGCGGCTCCTGTAGAGCGTGACTAAAGAAAAAGCCTCATCCGCTTGCGCGAATGAGGCTTTGATTTGGCTCCCCGACCTGGGCTCGAACCAGGGACCTACGGATTAACAGTCCGGCGCTCTACCGACTGAGCTATCGAGGAATTGACTTCTATGTCGGCACGTCAAGCGGTTGCGACGTGCGTCTTTTTTGTTCGCCTTGCGACGAGATTCTGTGGCTCCCCGACCTGGGCTCGAACCAGGGACCTACGGATTAACAGTCCGGCGCTCTACCGACTGAGCTATCGAGGAACAGAGCCCACGACTATAGCAGTTTTTTCGGCCGCGTCACAGTTTGATCTCGAGACTTGCACGGAAAGTTCGTGGCGCGAGGGGGTAGAGGTAGCTGTGCTCGTATTGCCAGGGCGACTCGCGCCAGGCTCGGCGGTTGGCGAGGTTGTCGATGGCGGCACGCCAGATCCAGGTCTGGTTGCCCGCGCCCTGCAGGTAGCGCAGGCCGGCGTCGGCGACGGTCCACGCGGGCACCGAGACGCTGTTGTCGGGCGTCGCGTAGCGCCGCCCCTCGTAGCGCAGCCCGAGTTGTGCCTGCAGGCCGGGCAGCAGGTCCTGGCGGACCTGGGCCTTGACGGCGCTCTGCGGCACGTTGGGTGGCTTGCGGCCGTTGGTGCTGGCGTCGCTGCTGCCTTCACGGCGCGCGTGCAGCCACGTGGCGCTGGCGAACACGCCGCCGCCCTGCCACTTCAGGTCGGCGCTGGCTTCGAGGCCACGGTGGCGCTCGTCGCCGTCGATGCGGCGCTCGCAGCTGTCGACGTCACCGCAGGCTGCGAACCCGGGCAGCGCGATGTCCTGCGACGCCGGGCGGCGGATGTCGAACACCGTGAGTGCGCCTTCGACGCGCTGCGTGCCGGTCTTCAGGCCGACCTCGGTCTGCCGGCTCTTCAGCGCCGGCAACGCCTGGCCGTGGTTGATGTACATCGGCAGGTTCGGTGCGACCTGGCTCTCGATGCCTTGGCCCCAGCTGGCGTAGAGCAGCCAGTCGGCGGCGATGGCATGGCTCACGGCCAGCCAGGGCGTCGTCACGCCTTGCGAGTAGTTGGTCGGTTCGGAGCCGTCGGTGCCCACGCTCCGGCGGTGCAGCCGGGTGTGGCGCAACCCGAGCCAGGCGCTCGTGTCGGCGCTGAGTGCCACGTGATCGCGCAGGTAGAGCTCGTTGCTGCGTTCGTCGCGGTTGGTGTTGGCGTAGGCGAGCGTGGGGTCGGCCGGCGTTACCGCGCTGCCATCGATGTTGCCGGTGCCGACGCCGTTGTAGGCCTGGCCCTGCGAGCGGCTCTTGAAGCGGCTGGTCAGCCCACCGACGGTGAGGTCATGGCGCAAGCCCGCGAGCTGCAGCGGGCCGCTGGCGGACAGGTCCAGCGCCGTCGTGTCGCGGTGCTCGTGCTCACTGCGAAAGTCGTAGAGGTCGTAGCTGCCATCGGGGCAGAAGCTGGAGGCGTAGTAGGTGCCGTCGGCGGCCGTGCAGCCGAAGGCGTAGGCGAGCCTGTCGTCGGTGCGCAGGCGTTGCAGGCCCAGCGACGCCTGGGCGCGCCAGTCACCGGCCAGCTTCTGCTGCACGCGCAGCGATGCGTGCGTGTTGTCGAACACGACGGGCTGGCTCCAGGGCTGGTTGTTCAGGTTGAGGTTGGGGTCGATGCGCTTGGCGTCGGGCAGCGTGTTGCCCAGCAGGCTGAAGGCTTGCTGGCTGGGCTGGGCCTGGTGGTTGAACTCGACCTCGGCCTCGATCAGCGTGCTGGCGCTGACGCGCCAGTCGGTGGCGACGGCGACGGTGTTCGAGTGGCCCTGGCTGTTGCGCAGCGTCGGCTCCAGATGGGCGGCCGCGAGGTTCACGCGCAGGCCGAACTCGCGTTGGGCGCCCAGGCGCTGCGAGTGGTCGACGCTGGCCTCCACCGTGCCACCCTGGATGGCGCCGACGGTGAGCGTCGTGGCGTCGTCGGCCAGTGGGCGCTTGACGACGAAGTTCACGAGGCCGGCGGGCGAGCTGGTGCCGGCCTGGATGCCGGAGCTGCCTTTCAGGATCTCGATGCCCGACTTGTTGGCCAGCGACAGCGCGGTCTCGCCGCTGATTGGCAGGCCGTCGCGGCGCAGGTTGAAGCGGTTGTCGAGATCGAAACCGCGGATCTTCAGCTGCGACCAGTAGCCGACGGGGTTGTAGGCATCGGAGACCGACGCATCCAGCTTGGTGATGCCGGCCAACTGGTTGATGCCCAGGTCGTCCAGCCGTTCGGCGGACAGGCTCAGCGCCTGCATGGGCAGCTTGGCCGGCGGTTCGCTGAAGCCGGTCAGCGACGGCGCGGCTTCGGCGGCCTTGCCGGTCACGGTGACGGCGGGCAGCGTCTGGGCGGCCGCGAGGCCGGATGCGAGCAGGGCGGTCGCCGTGGCGATGTGGGAAAGAGAGGAGCGTGCCATCGGAATGCGAAGCGATGGCAGGTCGGCAAACGAGAACGCGCCAGGCCCGGAGACGGGTGATGGAGGGCCGGGCGGGTCGGCTGCTTCCCTGCGCGAGGATTACCTCAATCAGGTTCAAAGGGACTGTCTCAGTCGCACTGGCCGTGGCCGGTGCAACACCCCTAGCGAAGCGCGCTGCCGGAAGCAGCGCGTGGGCGGCATTCTATGGGCTGGCCGCCCGCCGGTGCGGGCGCGCCGAGTCAAGCAGCGCTGGTGGCCGGGTCAGTCGGCGGCGGGGGGCGTGACGCCGAGCCGCTCGTGCAGCTTGGGGCTGGTCGTCGTGTACTGCAGGTGGATGGTCTGCCCCGGGAAGACGCGCTCGGCGGCCGCGAATGCCGCGAGCGTGGCTTCGTGGAAGCCGCTGACCAGCAGCTTGCGTTTGCCGGGGTAGTGGTTGATGTCGCCGACGGCGTACACGCCGGGCAGCGAGGTCTCGAAGCGGGCGGTGTCGACCGTGACCAGCTTGCGCTCCAGCGCCAGCCCCCAGTCGGCGATGGCACCGAGGCGCGGGCTCAGGCCCAGGCGCACCAGCAGCAGGTCGGCCGCCAGCGCCTGCGTTTGCGCGTCGGCGTCGAGGATGTCCAGCCCTTGCAGCCGGTCACCGGCCAGGCGCAGTGCCACCGGCTGGCCGACGGCAACCCGCACGCGGCCGGCGTCGCGCAGCGCCTGCAGGCGGGCCAACAGGTCGGCCGGGGCCTTGAAGGCGTCCTTGCGGTGCACCAGCGTCACCTCGGCGGCGAGGCCGGTTTCGGCGAGCTGGACGGCGGCGTCCACGGCCGGCGCCTCGCCACCCAGCACCAGCACGCGCCGGCCGGTGGCGTCGAGCCCGTCGAGCTGGTGATGGATCTGCCCGCCTTCGAGCGCCTCGGCGCCGTCCAGGCGCAGGCGCTTAGGCTGAAAGGCGCCCACGCCGGCCGCGATGAACACGGTGCGCGCCAGCCATCGCGTGCCCGCAGTCGATTCGACCTGGTAGCGGCCATCCGGCAGCGGTTGCAGCGCCGTGACCTCCTGGCCCAGGTGCAGCGCCGGCGCAAAGGGGCGGATCTGCTGCTGCAGCCGCTCGATCAGCTCAAGCCCGCTGCACATCGGCACGCCGGGTACGTCGTAGATGGGCTTGTCGGCGTAGAGCTCGGCGCACTGGCCGCCCACGTGGGGCAGGGCGTCGACCACGTCGGCGCGCATGCCCAGCAGCCCGAGCTCGAAGACCTGGAAGAGGCCCACCGGGCCCGCGCCGACGATGACGGCGTCGGTCTCGATGATCGGAGTGGCACTGCTGTTCGTCATGGCGATGTCGCCTCAAGGGGTTTGGCGAGCGCTTCGCGCCTCGCGCCATCCAGCGACTCCCGCCGATCTGGCTTTGCCAGGCGGCCGGGAGTGCCCCCTTGAGGGGGCGCGCGAAGCGCGTAGGGGGGGCTCGTTTCTAGCGAATCAGCTCGGGCAGCTTGCCCGTCTTGTCCTTCCACTCCTCGGCGTCGGGCAGGGCGGGCTTGCGCTTGGTGATGCTGGGCCAGTTCTTGGCCAGGTCCGCGTTGATCTTGATCATGTGGATCTGGTCGCCCGGGACATCCTCCTCCGGCATGATCGCGTTGACCGGGCACTCGGGGATGCAGACGGCGCAGTCGATGCACTCGTCCGGGTCGATGGTCAGGAAGTTCGGGCCTTCGCGGAAGCAGTCGACCGGGCAGACGTCGACGCAGTCGGTGTATTTGCAGCGGATGCAGGCTTCGGTGACGACGTGGGTCATGAGCGGCTCTGATTGTTAAGGTGCCCCGGTTCGGGCGAAACGACGATTTTATTGGAGGCCGGGAGCGCGCCCGTCCCAACGATGAGAACGGCGGGGCGGCCGCCGTGAACAGGTGCAGCGTCGGCGAGGTCGCGCAGCAGGTGTTCGCTGGTCTGCGCATCGGCGCAGCCCGCGCGGCTGACGACCAGCGCGGGCGTGTCCGGCGGCCAGCCGGCGGCCAGCAGCTTCGGGCCCAGCGTGTCGAGCTGGCGTCCGGCCATGTAGAAGACTTCGGTGTCGGCCGACAGCGCCGCGCGCAGCTCGCCCTCGGCCGTCATGGCCGTCGTGAGGCTCACATTGCGGCCGCGGCCGCGGCGCGTCAGCGGGCGTTGCGTCAGCGCGGCGGCGGCTGACGCGGCCGTGACGCCGGGGATGACCTCGCTGGCGATGCCGGCATCGGCCAGGGCCTGCAACTCTTCCTCGAGCCGGCCGAAGACGCTGGCGTCGCCGCCCTTGAGCCGCACGACGACGGCATGCTGCTGCGCGGCCTGCACGAGCAGCGCGTTGATTTCGGCCTGCTTGGCCGAATGCTCGAAGCCACGCTTGCCGACGGACACCCAGCGGGCCTGCGGGGCGAGGTCTTGCAGCGCGGGGTCGGCCAGGGCATCGGCCAGCACGACGTCGGCCGTGGCCAGCGCGCGGGCGCCGCGCACCGTGATGAGGTCTGCCGCGCCGGGGCCGGCGCTGACGAAGATCACGCGGCCCGTCACCGGCACACCCGTCGCGCTTCGTGCGGCCCCGCCAAGCGGCAGCGAGCTTGCTCGGGGCGGCCCGGCGCGGCGCTCCTGCCCATCACCAGTCCTCTTCGGTGGTGGCGGCCTGGCGATCCACCAGCAGCGCGCCGCTGGTGCGGTGGCTGGTGGGGTCCACGACGATCAGCGCGCCGCCGACGCGGTTGTCGGCAAAGGGCTCGACGGGCAGCTCGTGCTGCACTTCCATCTGCACGCGGCCGATCGTGTTGACGGGCAGTTCGTGGGCGTCCTGCGGTGTCAGCGAGTTGATGTCGAGCACGGAGTCGATCGCCGAGATGCGCGCCTGCACCCAGCGGTTGCCGTGGCGCACCCAGTATTTGCGGCCGGGCTTGGCGGGCTCGGTGTCCAGCCAGGCCAGCGTGGCCGGGAAGGTCTTGGCCTGCGCAGCCGTGTTCGGCGTGACGATCCAGTCGCCGCGGCTCACGTCCAGCTGGCGGTCCAGCACCAGGCCGGCCGAGTCGCCGGCCGCGGCGCTGGCGACCGTCTCGCCGGCCAGGCGCACTTCGATGACCACGGCGCTCTGCTTCGACGGCAGCACCTCGATGGTGTCGCCGGCCTTCACCGCACCGTGAGCGATGCGGCCCCACAGCACGCGCGGCTGCACGCCGGTGCCTTGCGACTGGTAGGCGTCCTTCTGCACGTATTGCACGGGCAGGCTCAGCGGTGCGTCGGTGCGCTCGGTGCTGCTGGGCAGGCGCTCCAGCACCTGCAGCAGGCTCTCGCCGCTCCACCAGGGCGCGTCCAGCGGCTGGGTCACGTTGTCGCCGCGCAGCGCGCTGACGGGCACCGTGGCGGCCACGTTCAGGCCGGCGGCGGCTGCGAACTTGTCCAGCGCCGCCTTGACCTTGGCGAAGCCGGCGCCGGGGTCGGCGAGTGCATCGATCTTGTTGACGGCGAACACGAGGCTGGGCACGCGCAGCAGCTGGGCCAGCAGCGAGTGGCGGCGGGTCTGCGGCAGCAGCGTGACTTCGTCTTGCGTCAGGTCCAGCTTGGTGATGTCCACCAGCACGACGGCAGCGTCGCTGCCGGCTGCGGCCGTGACCATGTTGCGCGTGTACTGCTCATGGCCGGGCGCATCGGCAATGATGAACTTGCGCGTCTTGGTGGCGAAGTAGCGGTAGGCCACGTCGATGGTGATGCCTTGCTCGCGCTCGGCCTCCAGGCCGTCCGTCAGCAGGCTCAGGTCGATGGGCCGGCCGGCGGCGCGGCGCTCCAGCGTGTCGAGCTGGTCGGCCAGGATGGCCTGGCCGTCGAACAGCAGGCGGCCGATCAGCGTGCTCTTGCCGTCGTCAACGGAGCCCGCAGTCAGAAATCTCAGTGCCTTCATGTCAATTCTCAGTATTCGTTAGCGCTGACGCTGTGGGCCAGCAACCCATCACAATCCAGTGACTGCCGCGGAACCGGCTTTGCCGGGCCGCTGGCAGTGCCCCCTCGAGGGGGCTCGCGAAGCGAGTAGGGGGTGGGCTAGAAATACCCTTCTTTCTTGCGCTTCTCCATGGAAGCTTCACTGGTGCGGTCGTCCATGCGCGTGGCGCCGCGTTCGCTGACGGTGACGGTCAGCGTTTCTGCGACCACTTCGGTCGCGTTGGCGGCCGGGCTCTCGACCGGGCAGGTGCAGGTCATGTCGCCCACGGTGCGAAAGCGCACCTGCACCGTCTCGACGGTTTCGCCTTCCAGCGGCGGCGTCACGTCGGTCAGCGGCACCAGCAGGCCTTTGCGGCGCATGACCTGGCGGTCGTGCGCGTAGTACATCGGCGGCAGCGGGATGTTCTCGCGGGCGATGTAGAGCCACACGTCCAGCTCGGTCCAGTTGCTGATGGGGAAGCAGCGGAAATGCTCGCCCGGGCGGATGCGCGTGTTGAACAGCGTCCACAGCTCGGGGCGCTGCTCTTTGGGCTGCCATTGGCCGAAGCTGTCGCGGTGGCTGAAGATGCGCTCCTTGGCGCGCGCCTTCTCTTCATCCCGACGGGCGCCGCCGATCAGGCAGTCGAACTTGTGCTCTTCGATGGTCTCCAGCAGCGTGACCGTCTGGTGGCCGTTGCGGCTTTCCAGCGGGTGGGCCAGGCGGATGGTGCCGCGGGCCATGGAGTCTTCGAGGTGGCCCACGACGAGGCGCTCACCCATCTCGGCGACGCGCTGGTCGCGGAAGGTGATGACCTCGGGGAAGTTGTGGCCCGTGTCGATGTGCACCAGCGGGAAGGGCAGGCTGCCGGAATAACCGCTCGGATGAGCGGCGTTCTTCATCTTGAAGGCCTTCTCGGCCAGGCGCAGCACGACGCAGCTGTCCTTGCCGCCGGAGAAGAGCAGCGCGGGGCGCTCGAAGCTGGCCGCCACCTCGCGCAGGATGAAGATGGCCTCTTCTTCGAGTGCGTCGAGATGGGCGTGATCGACGTCAGCAATCATTTGTTCGGGTTTCACAGCAACATTCATGATTTGGCGTGCAGGCCGCATTCCTTGGTGGAGTCTTCCCACCACCAGCGGCCGGCGCGGAAGTCTTCTCCAACCGCGATCGCACGCGTGCAGGGCGCGCAGCCGATCGAGGGCATGAACTGGTCATGCAGCGGGTTGTACGGAACCTCGTATTTCTGAACATAGGCCCAGACCTCGGCCCAGGTCCAGTCGGCGAGGGGGCTGATCTTGCGGCGGCCATTGCCGTCGTCTTCATCAAACGCGACATCGCCGCGCGCGCCCGATTGCTCGCGGCGCAGCCCGGTGATCCAGGCGGTGCGGCCGGCCAGCATGCGGGAGAGCGGCTCCATCTTGCGCACGCCGCAGCAGGCCTTGCGCAGCTCGATGCTCTTGTACATCGCCTCTTCGCCCTCTTTGCGGACGAACTGGATGACGGCCTCGGCGACGGGTTTGAACACCTCGACGGCTAAGCCGTAGCGATCCTTGATCCGAGGCAGCAGCGCGAGCGTCTCGGCGTGCAGCTTGCCAGTGTCCAGCGTCGCGATGTGCACGTTCAGGCCGGCGCGCGAGATCAGGTCGGTGATGACCATGTCTTCCACGCCCAGGCTGCTGCTCTGCACCAGGCCGTCCCTGTGCGCGGCGCAGGCGTTGCGCAGGTGCTGCTGCGCGGCTTCGATCTTGGCGTCGAGGGCAGGCGTCCATTTGGCGTAAAGGCCGATGGCGTTGCCGGCCGCAGGCGCGGCAGCCCAGGGCAGGCTGGAAACGCCTTCGCTCACGCTGCGCTCCTGAGGAACCACGGCCGCGTCTCGGCCACGTCACCCTGGTAGAAGCCGACCGGCGCGAAGAGGTCCAGCGCCTTCTGCGCGGCCGCCTGCGACTGGTCGCCGCGCAGCACCACTTCGTCGAAGCCGGTGCGGGCCAGCAGCTGCATCATGTCCACCAGCACTTCACCGCGGGCGCGGATGGCGCCCTTGAACTTGAAGCGGCTGCGCAGGATGTGGGCCTGGCTGTAGGCGCGGCCGTCGGTCCACTTCGGGAAGTCCAGCACGACGACGGCGATGCGGCCCAGATCAGGCTGCAGCTGCGTGATGTCGGCGTCGTTCGGGAATTCGATGGCGACCTGCACGTCCTGGGGCCAGTGGGCGCGCACGGCGTGCCATTGCTCCAGGCTCAGCAGGCGGTTGGGCGCCGGATCCGGATCGGGCTTGGGGCCGTCTTCGCCGACGGCGTGCTGCCAGGGGCAGGTGGAGGCGTTGATGAACTTCATATCGTGATCAGGCCTTGGCAGTCGAAACACGCACGGCGTTGGCCGCGGTCTTGAAAGGGTCGAGCCCCAGCCGCTTCACCGCATCGATGAAGTGCTCGCCACTCAAGCGCTCGCGCTTGAAGGTGTCGATGACGGCGTCGATGGCGTCGGCGATCTCGTCGGCCGCGAAGCTCGGGCCGATGACCTTGCCGGCCACCGTGGCGCCGGCCAGCGTCGTGCCGTCGCCGCCGCCCAGCGTGAGCTGATACCACTCCGTGCCGTCCTTGTCGACGCCCAGCACGCCGATGTGGCCGCTGTGGTGGTGGCCGCAGGAGTTGATGCAGCCGCTGATGTGCAGGTCCAGCTCGCCGAGGTCTTCCAGCTCGTCGATGTCCTGGTAACGCTCGGCGATGGCGGCGGCCAGTGGCAGCGAGCGGGCGTTGGCCAGCGCGCAGAAGTCGCCGCCGGGGCAGGCGATCTGGTCGGTCAGCAAGCCGGCGTTGGGGGTGGCGAAGCCGGCGGCGCGGGCGGCCTGGAACAGTTCGGGCAGGTCGGCCTCGCGCACCCAGGGCAGCACGAGGTTCTGGCGGTGCGACACGCGCAGCTCACCGTGGCTGAAGCGGTCGGCCAGCGCGGCGGCGGTGTCCATCACGTCGGCGCTGGTGTCGCCGGGGGCGATGCCCACGCGCTTGAGGCTCAGCGTGACGGCGCGGTAGCCGCTGACGCGGTGGCCGTGCACGTTGCGCGAGAGCCAGCGCGCGAAGGCGGGGTCGCTGGTGTCCAGCTGCACGGTGGGTTCGGGCTTCACACCCGCGGGGTCGACGAAGCAGGCCGCCACGCGGTCCAGCTCGGCCTGCGGAATGATCTGCTCGTGGCCGGCCGGGTCGCCGGCGAGGATGCGCTGGTATTCCTCGTTGACGGCGTCGAAGAACTTCTGGCCCTCGGCCTTGACGAGGATCTTGATGCGGGCCTTGTAGAGGTTGTCACGGCGGCCGGCGAGGTTGTAGACGCGCACGATGGCCTCGATGTAGACGAGGATGTGATGCCACGGCACGAAGGCGTTGATCTCCACGCCCGGGATGGGCGTGCGGCCCATGCCACCGCCGACGAAGACCTGGAAGCCGACTTCGCCGGCGGCGGTCCTCTTGAGCTGCAGGCCGATGTCATGCCAGCCGATGGCGGCACGGTCTTCGGCGGCGCCGCTGATGGCGATCTTGAACTTGCGCGGCAGGTGGGCGAACTCGGGGTGCAGCGTGCTCCACTGGCGCAGCACCTCGGCGTAGGGGCGCGCGTCGACGATCTCGTCCGGCGCGATGCCCACGAAGGCGTCGCTGGTGATGTTGCGGATGCAGTTGCCGCTGGTCTGGATGCCGTGCATGTCCACGTCGGCCAGCAGGTCCATCACGTCGGCGCTCTTCACGAGCGGGATCCAGTTGTATTGCAGGTTCTGGCGCGTCGTGAAATGGCCGTAGCCGCCCTGGCCGGCGAACGGGCCGTCGGGCTGGCGGTCGTACTCGCGCGCAATCCTGGCGAGCTGGCGCAGCTGGCGGCTGCTCAGCTCGCCGTAGGGCACGGCCACGCGCAGCATCGGCGCGTGGCGCTGGATGTACCAGCCGTTTTGCAGGCGCAGCGCGCGGAACTCGTCGGCACCCAGCGTGCCGGCGAGGTGGCGCTCCAGCTGGTCACGGTATTGCGCGGCGCGGGCGCGGACGAAGCGGCGGTCGAAGTCGGTGTACTGGTACATCGAAGTAGTCTTTTAGTGAATCACTTTCCAGCCGGCCATCAGCAGCGACGCGCACAGCAGGCTGCGAACGATGCCGTCCGGCAGGCGGCGGGTCAATTGGGCGCCCAGCCAGATGCCCGGCAGGGAGCCGATGAGTAGCGTGCCGAGCAGGGCCCAGTCCACGTTGCCCAGGCTGGCGTGGCCCAGGCCGGCCACCAGGGTCAGCGGCACGGCGTGGGCGATGTCGGTGCCGACGATGTCGCGGGCCAGCATGCGGGGGTAGATCAGCAGGATCAGCGTTGCGCCGATGGCGCCCGCGCCGATCGACGACAGCGACACCAGCACGCCCAGCAGCAGGCCCGCCGCGACCGTCAGCCAGGGCTTGCGGGCCTCGGGAATCCAGCGCTCCAGCCACAGGCCCAGCGTCTGCCAGCTTTGCTTGAACGCCACGACGACGGCGGTCAGCAGCAGCGCGATGCCCAGCGAGAACTTCAGCGTCGACGCCCAGTTCTGCGTGATGCCGCTCAGGTGCATCAGCGCGATGGTGGCGATGGAAGCAGGCACGGAACCGGCCAACAGCCGGCGCACGATGA
This sequence comes from Pelomonas nitida, assembly GCF_043555975.1. Taxonomy (NCBI): domain Bacteria; kingdom Pseudomonadati; phylum Pseudomonadota; class Betaproteobacteria; order Burkholderiales; family Sphaerotilaceae; genus Roseateles; species Pelomonas nitida. The sequence continues at coordinate 320,363 of NZ_JBIGIA010000001.1, forward strand.
CCCAGTTCACATGGCCGTGGCGGGCGTGGGCGATGGAGCCGCTCATCTTGGTGAGGCAGGCGAACCAGAGGTCGGTGCCGATGGCGACGGCCGGATGGAGCTTGAACACCGACAGCAGCAGCGGCGTCATCAGCGAGCCGCCGCCCACGCCGGTGATGCCGACGATGAGGCCGACCGCCAGTCCGCTCGCGATCGCGATCAGCATCCAGTCCAGCACTCGACAGCCTCCTGCGGCAACCCCATGTCACCCGAGGGCGCGACTCTAGGGAATCTGGCGCCGACGCAGAACAATTTAATTCTTCGGGCCATATGCCCTGGCTGAATAAGCAATCTCAGTTTGTGGCGAGCAGCCGCAGCGCGGCCACCTGCTCGGCGATGCGCGTGGGCACCGGCTCGCGGCCGGCGAGCATCGCGCGGATCAGGTCGGCGTTCTCGGCCGGGGCGCAGGCCGGCGACAGCGGCCAGTCCAGGTCGGTCGTGTCGGCGGCGTGCAAGGGCGCGACCTGGCCATCCTGGAAGCCTATCAGGTGGGCCTTGCGGCGCAGGTGGGCGTAGGCCTCGCCTTCGCTCGCGCGCATCAGCAGCGTTCGGCCGCCGTTCGCAGTCAGCGCGGGCAGGGCGCCGGCCATGCTGTCCAGGTATTCGGGGTGGGTGACAGCCACGACCCGCACACCCCGGCCGGCGGGGAAGGGGTCCAGCAACTTGGCCAGGCTGTGCGAGCTGTTGCGCAGGCCCAGGCGCGGGCGCAGGGCCATCAGCCGGTTCAAGCCCGGGTTCAGCAGTTGCAAAGGCAGCACGGCCAGCCGGTCGGCCGCCAGCCGCTGCTCGGCATCTGCCAGCGAGGCGCTGGCGGGCAGGTCGAGGGCGTCCAGCAGCTCAAAGGGGCTCACGCGGCTGTCGAAGTCATGCCGGCCGAAGATCAGCACCGGCACGCCCTCGCGGGCCAGCAGCAGCGCCACCAGCGGCATCAGGTTCGCCTGCTTGCGCGCGCCGTTGAAGCTGGGTAGCAGCACGGTGCGCGGCCCAGCGGGGGCGGCCAGCCGCGCCGTGCGGGCCGTGATCGCGGCCAGGAAGCCGGCCACCTCCTCGGCGCTTTCACCCTTCACGCGCAGCGCGATGAGCAGGGCGCCCAGTTCGAGGTCAGGCACCTGGCCGTCCAGCATCTCGCCGAACAGCTGCTCGGCCTGTTCACGCGTCAAGTCGCGCGCGCCACGGGCGCCGCGGCCCACTTCCTTGATCAACGGGGCGTAGTCCATGCCCGCAAGTGTAGAAACGTAGAAACGACAAAGGCCGCACGAGGCGGCCTTCAGGATCGGCAGGGGCCGATCAGAACGCGAAGGTGGCGCCCAGGGAGATCAGGCGCACGTTACCTCCCGCGTCAGCGTCCCCGGCTTTTGTCGAGTCAATACCCAGTTCCAGCTTGACGGCAGGGCTGATGGCGTACGACGCGCCGATACCGGCATAGACGTTGGTGTCGTTCCGTGAGCCTGTGCCGCTTCCATAACCCGTGATGAAGGAGTCGGCCTTGGTCTTGACCTGAGCCACGCCCAGGCGCAGGTTCAGGCCCCAATCGTTGTTCAGCGGCAGTGCGTATGCGCCGCCCAGCGCGATCGCCGATACCTTGACAGAAATCCAGTCGGCGCCGCCGGCGAGCTTGGACTTGCCGAAGTTGACGTAGCCCAGTTCGGCGCTGAAGCCGTTGCCGAACTTGTAGCCGCCGACCAGCTTGCCGCCGGTGTCGGAGGTGTCGCAGGAGGGCGCGCCCTCGCAGTCGAGGTTCAGGTGCGTGGTACCGACTGCGCCGGTCACGTAGAACTTGTCGCTCGACTGGGCCTGGGCGGAAGCCGCACCGATCAGTGCGGCCAGGATGATTGCTTGCTTCTTCATGGAGACTTTCCCTGTGTTTCTCTCCGGCGGCGGCTGGGCCGCTCGCCGACCTCGATGAGGCGGCGCGCATGCTAAGGGGCGGTGGGCAGAGCTCCGGCCGCTCAGGCCGCCCTGTCGCGGCGATGCGACGTGGCCAGTGCCGGAAAGGGAAAAATGCCATGCCGGGTGTCGTTGCGCGGCTGCGGCGGAGGCGCTGGCTGGCGCGTGGATACTCGGGCATCTCGGTCGCTGACGGGTCACATGCTGCGCCCCAAACCCAAGACGCTCTATGTCACGCTCAGCGTGGCGATGATCTGCCTGGTTGCGTTGGTCTATGGCGTGTTGATGCTCTACGAGCGCTCGCGCAACGACGCGTTGTTGCTGCAGCAGGCCGGGGCTGCGGCCCGGCGCATCGGGCGCGAGGCGGCGGCCGTCGTCGAATCGGAGCTGCGGCCGGCGCGCGTGAGTGTGGCGCTGATGGCCAGCGGGCCGCTGGGCCGGGCACGCACCGACGCTGAACGCCTGGCGGCGCTGCCGCAGATGGCCGCTGCCTTGCGCGGCAACGCGGCGGTGTCGGCCGTGTATGCGGGCACCACCGGCGGGGCGTTCCTGCTGCTGCGCCGTCTCGCGGACGACACGGCGCGCCAGCGCATGGGCGGGCCGCCGCAGGCCGAGCTGGCGCTGCAGATCGTGCGCCGCGACGGTGACGTGGTGACGGGCACCTACCGCTTCTATGACGCGGCGCTGAAGGAGCTGGCGGGCGCTGACCGGCCGGGCTATGACTTCGACCCCCGAACGCGCCCGTGGTTCGATCAGGCGCGGCGCGCCAAAGACGGCGCGGTCGTGCAGTCGGCGCCCTATCGCTTCTATACGACGGGCGAAGTCGGCGTCACGCTGGCGCAGGCGCAGGGTGAGGCGGTCATTGGTGCCGACGTGAGCCTGCGAGCGCTCGACGACATGCTGCTGCTGCCGCAGATCAGCCGTGCGTCGCAGCTGCTCATCGCCACGGAAGATGGCGGTGTGGTGGCGCAGGCGCGCCACGACGGCGAGCGCGTGTTGCGGGACGCGCAGACGATGGCCCGCGTGGCCGAGGCCGCGTCGCCGTTGATGCGGGCGCTGTGGCAGCGGCGCGATGGCGCCGGCCATCTGGCGCCGGTGCAGGTGGTGGACGGTGTGGAGTGGGTCAGCCACGCGTTGCCGCTGCCGGGCGCGGCGGCGGCGGGCGCGCCCTTGGTGCTGCTGATGGCGGCGCCGCGCGAGGAGTTGCAGGCCTTCCAGATCGAGAGCCGCCGGCATGGCTTCTACATCTCGCTGGCGCTCGTGTTGCTGCTGTTGCCCGTCGTGCACTGGCTGGCCGACCGGGTGTCGCGACCCCTGCGCCAGCTGGCGCGGCAGGTCGAGGCGATCGAGCGCTTCGAGTTTGGCGGCGATGACCCGTCGCGCAGCCTGATCCGCGAGGTGGACCGTCTCGCCGAGACCATGACGTCGATGAAGCACTCGCTGCGGCATTTCCTCGACATCAGCGATGCGCTCGGCGCGGAGCGCGACTTCGACGCGCTGCTGGACCTCATCCTGCGCGAGACCATCGCCGTCAGTGGCGCCAGCGGCGGCGCGCTGCACCTGTTGTCGGATGACGGGGTGATGCTCTTGCCGGCATCCGCGCGGCTCAATGGCGAGCTGGCGCCCGAGGCGGGGCGGCGCTGGCCGCTGGACATGGCCGACAACCCCAGCGCGCCCGTGCAGGCGTTGCGGGCCGATGGCCCGGTGCTGCTGGAGCTGAGCTGGGACAACCCGGGGCACGTGGCGTCTTATGGTTACCTGTTTTCCAGCCTGGCGGCCGCGCGGCTGCGGCTGCTGTCGCTGCCGTTGAAGAACCACCGCAACGAGACGCTCGGCGCGCTCACGCTGAGCTTTCCGTTGCCGGTCAACGGCGGCAGCGAGCCGCTGGGGTCGGCGCTGGTGGCGTTCGTGCGCGCGCTGTCGGGCACGGCGGCGGCGGCGCTGGACAACCAGCTGCTGCTGCGCGGGCGCAAGGCCTTGCTGGACAGCTTCATCCAGCTCGTCGCTGGTGCCATCGATGCCAAGAGCCCCTACACGGCCGGGCACTGCCAGCGTGTGCCGGCGCTGACGCGCCTGCTGGCCCAGGCCGCGTGCGACGCGACGGCGGGGCCTTACGCCGGTTTCTCGCTGACCGCCGAGCAATGGGAGGCGCTGCACATCGCGGCCTGGCTGCACGACTGCGGCAAGGTGACGATCCCGGAATTCGTCGTCGACAAGGCCACCAAGCTGGAGACGCTGCACAACCGCATCCACGAGATCCGCACGCGCTTCGAGGTGCTCAAGCGGGATGTGCTGATCGAGCGGCTGCAGGCCGAGCTGGGCGAAGACGGCGCCGCCCGTGCACAGGCCGCTGCGGCGACGGCGCAGGCCGAGCTGGACGCGGATTTCGCCTTCGTGGCGGCCTGCAATGCGGGGGGCGAGGCGCTGGCGCCGGAATCGCTGGCGCGGCTGCGCCAGATTGCCGAGCGCCGCTGGCTGCGCACGCTGGACGACAGCCTCGGCTTGTCGGTGGAGGAGGCGCGCCGCCAGCCCCGGCCCCGGCCGGCGCTGCCCGCCGCCGAGACGCTGCTGCAGGACCGCCCCGAACACCGCGTGCCGCGGCCGGCGGGCGACGCCTTGCCCGCAGGCAACCGCTGGGGCTTGCGTCTGCGGCCGCCCGAGCACCTGTACGACCGCGGCGAGCTGCACAACCTGAGCATCGCCCGCGGCACGCTGACCGAGGAAGAGCGCTACAAGATCAACGACCACATCGTGCAGACCATCAAGATGCTGGAGGAGTTGCCTTTCCCCCGGCATCTGCGCGCGGTGCCGGAGATGGCCGGCGGCCATCACGAGCGCATGGACGGCGGCGGCTACCCGCGCGGCTTGACCGGTGAGCAGATGAGCCCGCAGGCGCGCATGATCGCCATCGCCGATGTCTTCGAGGCGCTGACCGCCGACGACCGCCCCTACAAGCCCAGCAAGCCGCTGTCGGAGGCGCTGACCATCATGCAGCGCATGGCCCGCGAGGGGCATCTGGACGCGGACCTGTTCGACCTGTTCCTGGCGGCCGGCGTCTGCCAGGCCTACACGGCGCGCTTCATGCCATCGGCCTTGGTGGATGTGACGGACTTGAACGCCTACCGGCCCTGAGCCGCCGCGGTCCGCGCGCGGATCAGGCCGCCTGGCGCTGGCCGCCCAGCTGCAACTGGCCGTACAAGTCCTTGGGATCGGCCATCGGCGGCACGAGGTCCAGCGGCGTGCCCAGGCCCAGTTGCCGGCTCAGGTCGTGCAGCAGTCGCAGCGCCGAGAAGTCTTCCAGCGCGAAGCCGACCGAGTCGAACACCGTGACCTGGCCTGCCGATTCGCGGCCCGGCGCGAGACCGGCCAGCACGCGCCAGAACTCGGTGACGGGGAACTCGGCCGGCATCTGCTGCACATCGCCCTCGGCACGCGATTGCGGCTCGTACTCGACAACCACGCGGGCCTGTGTCAGCACCCCGGGATGCAGTTCGGTCTTGCCGGGGCAGTCGCCGCCGACGCCGTTGATGTGCATGCCGGGCTCGATGAGATCGGGCGTGAGGATGGTGGCGTTGGTCTTGTCGGCGGTGACGGTGGTGACGATGTCCGCGCCGCGCACGGCGTCGGCGATCGAGCCGCAGGACACCAGCGTCAGGCCCGGCGTGGCTTGCAGGTGGCGCTGGAGGCGGGCGGTCGCGGCGGGGTCGATGTCGAACAGCCGCAGTTCGCCGATGCCCAGCAGGTGATGGAAGGCCAGCGCCTGGAATTCGCTCTGGGCGCCGTTGCCGATGATGGCCATGACGCGGCTGTCGGGCCGGGCCAGCCGCCGCGCCACCATGGCCGACGTCGCGGCGGTGCGCATAGCCGTCGCCAGCGTCAGCTCGGACAGCAGCAGCGGCGCGCCCGTGGCGACGTCGGCCAGCACGCCGAAGGCCATCACCGTGGGCAGGCCGGCGCGGTGGTTTTTCGGGTGGCCGTTGACGTACTTGAAGCTGTAGAGCTTGGCGTCGGCGATGGGCATCAGCTCGATGACGCCGTCGGCCGAATGCGCGGCGACGCGCGGCGTCTTGTCGAACGCGGCCCAGCGGCCGTAGTCCGCCTCCAGGTAACTCACCAGACGGCGCAGCAGATCGGGCAGCCCGACGCGTTGCACGAGGCGGGCGATGTCCTGGGTGGCGAGGAAGGTGGTCATGGCGGTCTCCGGCAGCTGCGGCCATTCTTCCGAGCCCGCCTGCCAGCCAGAAGCGCAAAACATGCTCAGGAATGCATGCTTGTTTGCCACAATGGCAGCCATCATTGACGATTTGCTCGACCTAGACCCAGCAGTCGACCGCTCGGTATGTTGCGGGAGAGCCTATGCATCACAAGCTTCACGGTGGGCGAACCGCCGACCACGTCGATCAACAGCGCTGCACGCCCGCTGGCCTGGCGCTTCGGGAGGCTGGCTGCGTTGCTCCTCCTTGTGGGCATGAGCCCACCGCGTCGTCGCGTCTTGTCTGCCCCCCGCCTCGCCAGGCCCTCGGGCGCGCTCAACTGCAGGATCTAGGTTGATGGACGCCCTCGACCAGCAACTCATCGCCCTGCTGCGTGCCGACGCCCGCGCCAGCGTGGCCACGCTGGCCGCCCGGCTGAAGGTGTCGCGCGGCACGGTGACCAACCGCATCGCGCGGCTGGAGGACAGCGGCGTCATCACCGGCTATACCGTCAAGCTGCGGCCCGATGCCGTGCCGGATCAGATCCGTGCGTGGATGAGCATCACCGTGGAGGGCAACCGCACGCGGGAGGTGGTGGCCATGCTGCTGGGCGAGCCCGGCATCACCGGGTTGTTCGACACCAATGGCCGCTGGGACCTGCTGGCCGAGATCGGCAGCGCCAGCCTGCAGGAGCTGGCGGACGTGCTGGAGCGAGTGCGGCTCATCAAGGGCATCGCCAGCACCGAGACCAGCATCCACCTGCAGAGCTACAAGCTGGGTTGAGCGCGGCACCGGCGCGGCGTGCCGCGTGCCGCGCGTCGCCTCAATGGATGGCCAGCTCCAGCAGCGCGCTGCGGGCCCAGGCCTCGGCCTCTTCCTTCAGCAGGTAATGCGTGCGCGCCTGGCCGTCAGTCCAACTGCGCGGGCAGTGCAGCGCGAGCTGCTTGCCGTCGCGCTCCAGCCGCAGGCTGCCGGCCGGCACGCTGCGCGCGTGGCACAGGATGACCGCCAGGCGCAGCGCGACGAGCTGTTCCAGCAACTGCGCGTCGGCCAGTTGCGGCTCGAGCTTGCGCAGGCCGCCGCGCTGGCCCAACGCCAACGCCGCCAGGCGCTGCAGCTGGTTGGTGGAGAAGCCGGCCGCGTCCACATGGCCAATGAGGTAGGCGCTGTGGCGGTGGTGGTCGTGGTGCGACACCAGCATGCCGATCTCGTGCAGCGCGGCGGCCCAGCGCAGTTCGCGCAGCAGCTCCGGCGCGGGCTTGCCGACGAGCTGGCGGTACAGCTTCTCGGCTTGCGCGGCGACACGGTCGGCCTGCGCGCGGTCCACGCCGAAGCGCTCCTGCAGCGCGATGACGGACGCGCCGCGTGGGTCGCGCGCGCCGCTGGGCTGGCGGCGTTCGGCCAGGTCGAAGATGACGCCCTGGCGCAGCGCGCCCTTGGTGGGCATCAGTTCGTCGATGCCGAACTGCGTCAGCAGGGTGTAGAGGATGCACAGCCCGCCGGCCACGACGGGGCGGCGGTCGTCCTTCAGGCCCGGCAGCTGCAGCTTGTCCTGCGAGCCGGCTTCCAGGCAGCGCTCGATGCACCAGCGCAGCGCGGCCGGCGTCACGCGGCCGTCGGTCTGCCCGGTCGCTGCCAGCACCTGCGCCACCGCGCCCACGGTGCCCGAAGAGCCCAGCGCCTCGCGCCACAGCTCGGGGCGGAACAGCGTCAGCGCCTCCTCCAGCTCGGCGCCCGCCGCGACCTGGGCGGCGCGGAAGGCTTCGGGTGTGTAGCGGCCGTCGGCAAAGAAGCGCATGGACAGCCCGACGCTGCCCACGCCAAAGGATTCGGCGCGCACCGGCTTCTCGCCGCGGCCCAGGATCATCTCGGTGGACCGGCCACCGATGTCGATGACCAGGCGCGGCTTGTCCGACGGCTGCAGCCGGGCCACGCCGGCGAAGATCAGCCGGGCTTCCTCGCGGCCGGCGATGACCTCGATGGGGTGGCCCAGCACCGCCTGCGCGCGCTCGAGGAAGGCGTTGCGGTTGCGGGCCTCGCGCAGCGTCTGCGTCGCGACGGCGCGAATGCGTTCGGGCGCGATGCCGACGAGCTGGGTGCCGAAGCCCTTCAGGCATTCCAGGCCGCGCTGCATGGCGGCCTCGGTGAGCATGCCGTTGGCGTCCAGCCCGGCGCCCAGGCGCACGCTTTCCTTGGTGTAGCTGACGCGCTGGTAGCGGTCGCCCGAGAGGCGGGCCAGCTCCAGCCGGAAGCTGTTGGAGCCGATGTCGATGGAGGCCCAGATCGGTTGGCTGGCTTGGGGGCGTGTCGTCATGGCGGGCGATTGTCCGGGCAAAATTTGAAGCGCCACCCCTGAAACCACCCACACCGTTGGAGCCCCCATGCTGAAAGAAGAGATCGACAGCCTCGCCCCCGGACGCGATTTCAACCGCCGCGGCTTTGTGCAGACCGCCGTTGGCAGTGGTTTCGCGGCGGCCGTGCTGCCGGTGACCGCCCAGACGATCTCGACCGACACGGCGGGCCTGGACGCCGGCACGGTCAGCATCGAGGTGGGCGACTTCAAGATGCCCGCCTACCGGGCGCAGCCCGCAGGCCGCAAGAACCTGCCGATCATCCTGGTGGCCAGCGAGATCTTCGGCGTGCACGAGCACATCGCCGACGTGTGCCGGCGCTTCGCCAAGCAGGGCTATCTGGCGATCGCGCCGTCGCTGTTCGTGCGCCACGGCGATGCCGGCGCCTACACCGACATCCCCAAGCTCATCGCCGAGGTCGTGGCCAAGGCCTCCGATGTGCAGGTTGCCGGCGACCTCGATGCGACCGTGGCCTGGGCGGCCCGCCACGGTGGCGACGCGAGCCGGCTCGGCATCACCGGCTTCTGCTGGGGCGGCCGCACCACCTGGGCCTACACCGCCCACAACCCCGCCGTGAAGGCCGCGGTGGCCTGGTATGGGCCGGTGGCGCGCAGCTACTTTGCCGGCGACAAGACCATCATCGAGCAGGCTGCGGCCATCAAGGCGCCGGTGCTGGGCCTGTACGGCGCGGCGGACACGGGCATCCCGGTCGGGACGCTGACGCAGCTGGAAGCCGCGCTGAAGGCGGCCGGCCACCTGAAGAGCGAGTTCGTCGTCTACCCCGACACGCCCCACGCCTTTCACGCCGACTACCGCCCGAGCTATCGCAAGGCGGCGGCCGACGACGGCTGGGCGAAGTGCCTGGCCTGGTTCAAGAAGCAGGGCGTGGCGTGAAGGCTTGACAGCTCTGCTAGGCTGACGGAGTCGGGCCGCCGTACCTCGTCGTACAGGCGGCCCATTGCTTTGCCTGATCCCATGACCCTTCTTTCCATCGTGCTCGCCACCTTCGCCGGCGGGCTGCTGTCGGTGCTCGTCGCCGCAAGTCTCACCGTGGGCGTGCTGACGCGCCTCGTCAAAAGCCTCGTCAGCCTGTCGGCCGGCATCCTGCTGGGCACGTCACTGCTCAACGTGCTGCCCGAGGCGTTTGAGACCCACACGGCCCAGCCGCAGACGCTGTTCGCGGTGCTGCTGGCCGGTCTCTTGTTCTTCTGGTTGCTGGAGAAGGTGGAGCTGTACCGCCACGTGCACCATCACGAGGGCGACGGCCACCATCACCACCATCATTTCGACGCCGAGCAGGCGGGGCGCGGCGGCCTCACGGTGCTGGTGGGCGACAGCATCCACAACTTCTGCGATGGCGCCATCATCGCGGCGGCCTTTCTGGCGGATGCCAAGCTGGGCTGGGCCACCGCGCTGGCCATCGTCGCGCACGAGATTCCGCAGGAGGTGGGCGACTACATCGTGCTGCTGAACGCCGGCCTCTCTCGCGCCAAGGCGTTGCTGTTCAACGCGATCTCGGGCATGGCCTCGGTCGTCGGCGGCGTGCTGGGCTATTTCCTGATCGGCAGTTTCGACGGCGTGCTGCCCTACCTGCTCGTGCTGGCTTCCAGCAGCTTCATCTACATCTCGGTGGCCGACCTGCTGCCGCAGCTGCAGCAGCGCCTGGCCTGGCGCGACACGCTGGCCCAGGTGGCCTGGCTGGCCATCGGCCTGGGCGTGGCGTTCGCGGTGTCGCAGATGCTGCATGGCAGCCATTGAGGCTGGCCCGCGTCGCGCGTCCATCGAGCGGCGGGCCTTCTGACCGCAGCGCGGCCTGCTCCCTTTGGGTTAACAGGCCCTATGAGGCCGTGCCAGGCGCCGGCAGGCCTGCCGGGTTGGGCTGCACACCAGGCTCGGGGGCTAGCCGGTGCAGGTGGCTGGCCAGCATGCCGGCCACGATGCGGGCGACCGCCTTCGGGGGCAGCTTGGCGTCGAACAGCATCTCGACCGCCGCATAAATCAGCTCCACGGCAATGCGGCTGAGCACCTGCAACTCGGCCCGCTTCACATGCGGCAAGGCCTGCGCCAGCAGGCGCGCCTGGGCCGCCGTCACGGCCGCGTGCGAGGCCAGGCGAACCTCCTGCAGCGCCGGCACGGCGCGCATGGCCCGCATGATCCAGACCCCGGCCTCCACCTTGCGCGTGGCCTTGTAGGTGTCCAGCAGCAGGCCGGCAATGGCGGGTTCGAGCGTGGCCACGCCGCCGGCAAACACCCGGGGGCAAATCCAGCGCTCGATGCACTCGTTTTGCCGCTGCATCAGGCGCTTGCCCAGTTCGCTCAGCAGCGCGTACTTGTTGGGGAAATAGCGGTAGAGGGCCGGCGGCGTCACGCCTGCCCGCTCTGCGACGAGGTTGGTGGACCAGCGCTCGATGCCGAACTCCGCCAGCGTTTTGGCTGCGGAGTCCAGCAGCAGCTCGTAGGTCTCTGACGCGCGCTTCTGCGCGGGCTGAACCTTGGTCTCCAGCGAGGGGCGGCTGCGGGTGGATGAACGATTAGGCATGGTCGCTATCAGGGATTGTCCCTGATGTTTTTGGCTTCTTAAAAAATAGTTATGACTAGAAAATGAAGGCGTCAAAACTCGTTGGCAATGAGGCTCGACGTGCAGACATCGCCGTTGCATCCATCGACAGGGCACCTTCTGCCGCCGACCGTGGGCGGCCTGCTGGTGCCCATGGTGTCGGGCTCCGTCGCCTTGCTGATGCTGGGCGTTCAGCCGATTGTTCTGGGCGAGATGCTGGGGGCGGGTCGTGTCAGCCTGGAGGGCGTGGGCGTGGTGGCGATGGCCGAGATCGTCACCTTGGGCCTGGGGGTGTTGCTGGGTGACTTGCTGGCCTGGTTGCACCGCCTGCGCTGGCTGACGCTGGGCGCGGTCATCGCCATCGTGGCCTTGAATCTGCTGACGCCCTCCATGCAGGGCGACGCGGCGCTGGCGCTGGTGCGCGCCGCGGCGGGGCTGGCTGAAGGGCTGCTGCTGTGGGTGACAACGGCCTTCATCGTGCGCAGCGAGCGCCCGGCTCGCATGGCCGGGGTGTTCTTCGTGCTGCAGACGGGGGCGCAGGCCTTGGTCGGCCTGGTGCTGGCCCGCTGGCTGATCCCGTCGTATGGCTGGCCGGCGGCGTTCTGGGTGTTGGCTGTGGCTGCGGTGCTGCCGCTGTTATTGCTGGATGGCCTGCCCGCGGCACTGGCACCGCAGGTGGCGGCGGGCGTGGACCCGCGCGCCGAACCCGGGCGTTGGCGCTGGACGCCCGCCGCGGTGCTGTCCTTGCTGGCGGTGTTCCTGTTGATGGCCACACTGGGGGCGCTGTGGGCCTATGCCGAGCCGCTGGGCCAGCGCGCCGGGCTGGACGCGCTGGCGGCACAAACCGTCATCGCAGCCGCGCTGTTGGCGCAGATCGCTGGCGGCACGGCGGGCACGGCGCTGGTGGGGCGATTGCCGCCGGCTCCGGTGTTGGCGCTGGCTGCGCTGTTGCTCGGAGGCGTGGCGCTGGCGGTCTACGCCACTGCGGCTCAGCCGGCATGGTTTTCTCCGCTGTGCATGGTGTTTGCCTTTGTCTGGCTGTTCATGGTGCCGTTTCACACGGCGCTGGCCTTCGCGGTCGACCGCAGTGGCCGCGTGGCGTCGCTGATGCCGGCCGCCCAGCTGCTCGGCTCGGCGGCCGGGCCCTTGGTGGCGTCGCTGGTTGTGGAGGGCGACGACGCCAGCCGCGCGGCGCTGGTCAGCTTTGGCTGCGGTGCGGCCGTGTTGGTGGTGCTGCTGTCGATGCGCGCACTTCGGGCGCTCGCGGGGCGCACTGCCTAGCGCAGCGCTCACCTCGTTTTTTTTGCGCAAAAAGCTAGTCATGAATACCGTTGCTGTTTTGAAGCTTCCTCCTGCCCTTGCTTGAAAGGACTGTTCGTGAGACGCAAATGCATGCTGTTGCTATCGGCGCTGACCCTGACGGTGGGCGCGATGAATGCCCGCGCCGAGGGGCAGGACGAGGCCAAGGGGCTGTGGCTCACGGCTGACGGAGATGCGGTGCTTCGCTTCGAGCCCTGTGTCGACAAGCCCAGCGCGCTGTGCGGCCGCATTGCCTGGGACAAGGACGCTGGCAAGCCCAACGACACCTGTGGCGTGCAGATCGCCCAACTGGAGCGCTACGGCGACGGTGCCTGGCGAGACGGCTGGATCTTCGACCCGCGAGACCGCAAGAAGTACCGCGGCGTGGTGCGCGTGAAGAACGGCGAGCTGCACGTTCGCGCCTTTGTCGGCGCCGAGATCCTTGGGCAGACCGAGCAGTTCAAGCGCGTTGCCCAGTTGCCTGCCACCCCTGTCTGCAAGTCCTGATCTGCCGAGGAAACACCATGAGCAATGCCCCCCGAGACCTGAAGGCCGCCTGGCTTGTTGCCTGCGCCGCGTTGACCCTGTTGCCGCACGCCGTACAGGCGGCCGGTGACGATGTGGCCAGCTATGCGGTGGAAACCGAGATCAAGCTCGTCAGCGATCAGCGCACGCGCGGGGTGTCGGACTCCATGCGTGGGCCTGGCGTGCAGATGAGCGTGCAGCTGGCGCACGAGAGCGGCGTGATCGCGCTGGCCCAGCTGGCCAGCGTCAGCAAGAAGTACTACACGAACAGCGACGGCTACAACCTGCTGCTGGCCACGGGCTATCGCTTCGGTGACCCGGAAGCCTGGCATTTCGGCGTGGGTGTGGCGGCCGAGTTTTTCCCTGGCGCGAAGTTCGACGCGCCGTACGCCTTCGACATGGCCACGGGCACGCCCACCGACTTCCGCAACACCAACTACAACACGCGCTACCTGGTGCTCGAGGCCGGTTGGGGCGCCATCGAGGGCCGCGTGCTCAGCGTGCTGTCGGACGCCTACCGCGGTGCGAACACGGGCGGCGTGTGCGCGCAGATGCTGGCCTTCATGGCCGACCCGACACAGGCGCTGCAGTGTTATGCCCGCGGCGAGCATGGCGTGCGCGGCAGCGTGCTGCTGGACCTGGGCTACAAGGTCACCGTCGCGCCGCGCACACAGCTGACCTTTCATGCCGGCTACCAGCGCGTCAAGCACTTCAGCGAGGCCAACTTCGCCGACTATGCCGTCGGCATCACGCACAAGGCCTGGGGTGTGCAGTGGACCGCCGAATGGATGAAGGCCAACACGCGGGTGCGTGAGCTCTACCAGGCGCTGGATGGCGACCACGTGAAGGCGGCTGACAAGCAGACGGTGGTGCTGTCTGCGGCCTACAAGTTCTGAGCGGGCTGCCGATGGCGTTGTTGCCGGACACCCGGCTGGTGCTGGCCGTGGACTTGGGCACGTCGGGGTGCAAGTGTGCGTTGGTGTCGCTGGACGGGGCGGTGCATGGCTGGGCGTTTCGCCCCGTGAGCCTGCAGGTCGACGGCGCGCGGGCGGAGCAGGAGGCGCAGGACTGGTGGCAGGCTTTCCTGGCGGCCGCGGCGGAGCTGCTGCAGGACGCGTCATTGCGGTCACGCGTGGTGGCGGTGTGCTGCTCCACGCAGACCGAGGTCACGCTGTGCCTGGACCGGGACGGGCAGCCGCTGGCGCCGGCCATCAGCTGGCTGGATGCGCGCGGCGCCGCCGCCATGCGGCGCCGCACGCGCGGCCGGTGGCTGAATGTGGAGGGTTATGAGCCCTGGCGGCTGTGGCGCTGGTTGCGGTTGACGGGCGGCGCGCCCTCGCAGACCGGCCGCGACAGCGCCGGCCACATCGCCCATGTGCGTGACGAGCGGCCCGATCTCTACGAGCGCACGCACAAATTCGTCAACGCGCTGGACTTTCTGAACCTGCGCTTGTCCGGCCGCCTCTGCGCCACGCACGATTCCATCCTCACCGCCTGGGTCACGGACAACCGCGACCCTCAAGCGCCGCGTTACGACGACGCGCTGCTGCGCTGGCTGGACGTCGACCGCGACAAGCTGCCGGAGCTGGTGCGTTCCACCGACATCCTCGGCCCGCTGCTGCCCGAGGTGGCCCAGGCCCTGGGCCTGGCCGGCAGCGTGCAGGTGGTGGCCGGCGCGGTCGACAACTCGGCGGTGGCCGTGGGCGCGGCGGTGCGCGATTACGAGACCCACCTCTACCTGGGCACCTCGTCCTGGCTGGGCGCGCATGTGCCGGCGATGAAGACGGATGTGCTGCACAAGATCGCGGCCGTGCCCTGTGCGGTCAGCGGGCGCTACCTGGGTATGGCGCTGCAGTCGACGGCCGGCGCCAACCTGTCGTTCCTGCGCGACCGCATCCTGTTCCACCCCGACGAGTTGTCGCGCGACGAGGAGCATCCGGCGGTGTATGAAGTGCTCAACCAGATCGCGGCGCGCGTGCCGCCGGGTGCACGCGGGCTGATCTACACGCCCTGGCTGGCCGGCGAGCGCACGCCCGTGGATGACCCGCATCTGCGGGCCGGGCTGTTCAATCTGTCGCTCCAGCATTCGCGGGAAGACATCTTTCGCGCCTTCCTCGAAGGCGTGGCGTTCAACACGCGCTGGATGATGGAGCCCTTCGCCCGCTTTCTGGGGCAGGATCCCGGCGTGGTGACGGCCGTGGGCGGCGGCGCGCAAAGCGAGGTGTGGTGCCAGATCCTGGCCGATGTCACGGGCCAGGCGATCCGCCAGCCGCCCAACCCCATCCAGGCCAATGCACTGGGGGCGACCTTCATCGCCGGTGTGGGCCTGGGCGCCTTTGCGTCGCTGGCCGACACGGCGGCCCTGCAGCAGACGCGGCGTGTCTACGAACCGTCGACGGCCCTGCGTAGCCTTTACGCCGACAAGTTCGAGAGCTTCAAGGAATTGCGCCGCCGCCTGGCGCCGCTCTACCACCGGCTGAACGCGGCGCCAGCGGCGGCGGTCGCAACGGCCTGAGAACGGACTCGCCATGCCTTTTGAATCTGCCTGCGAACACGTGGTGGCGCTGTGCCTCGAACTCTCACGGCGGGGCTACTTCGCCGGCACGGGCGGCAACCTGATGTTGCGCATCGATGCCGAGCATGTGGCCGTCACGCCGTCGGCCACCGACTATGCCGAGATGCGGCCGGCCGATGTCGCCGTGCTGCGCCTGCGTGACCTCGCCCGCGTGGCGGGAGAGCGGCCCGCGTCTGTGGAGACGTCGCTGCACGCCCGCGTGCTGCGCGCCCGGCCCGAGGTGGGGTGCAGCATCCACACCCACCAGCCGGTGGCCAGTGCCTGCGCGCTGCTGGGCCGGCCGCTGACGGTGGCACCGCGCTGGCGCGCGAGCCTGGGCGACTGCGTGCCGCTGGTGGGCTATGCGCCTTCCGGCAGTGCGTGGCTGGCCGCGCGACTGGGTGCCGCGCTGCGGCCTCACTTGAACGCCTACCTGATGCGCAATCACGGCATCTTGTGCTGCGGGCCGGACAGCGCCGCGGCGCTGCAGGCGGTGGACGACCTTGAAGCCCTGGCCCGAGAGCACCTCGCCGAGCGGATTGCCGAGCAGGTGCGTGCGGGCCGCCAGCCCCAGTTGCAGCGCGTGATGGACGCGCTGCTCGCGTCGGCTCAGCCCGACACCCCCGATCAAGCCTTCGCGGCGCCGCCGCCCCAAGCCCATGTCTGACCTCTCCATGACGACCGCCCTCGAAACCGCCTCCGCTCAGAATGCGGCGGCGTCACCCTCGGCCATCTCCGCCTGGCCGGACGTGGACACGCTGTATCCGCGCTTTGCCGAACTGGTGAACCAGCCGATGCGCCCCATCCGCCCCTCGGCCATGGCCGACGTGATGGGCTATTTCGAGCAGCGTTGCCAGGCCAGCCGGCGCCTGGCCGAGCAGGCCAAGGCCGTGATTCCGGGCGGTGTGCAGCACAACCTGTCGTTCAACTACCCGTTTGCGCTGGCCTTCTCCACGGCCGACGGCGCCCATCTGCGCGATGTGGATGGCAACCGGTACATCGACTTCCTGCAGGCCGGCGGCCCCACCTTGCTGGGCAGCAATTACGCGCCCGTGCGGCAGAAGGTGCACGAGCTGATCGATGAATGCGGGCCCGTCACCGGCTTGCTGCACGAGTACGAGGTCAAGCTTGCCGAGCTGGTGTGCCGGCACATGCCTGCCGTGGAGATGCTGCGGCTGCTGGGCTCCGGCACCGAGGCGGTCATGGGGGCGGTGCGGCTGGCACGCACCTACACCGGCCACAAGTGGATCATCAAGGTGGGCGGCGCCTATCACGGCTGGAGCGACCAACTGGTCTATGGCATGCGGCTGCCCAAGACCGGCCGCATGGAGGCCACGGGCATCCCGGGCGGTGCCACGGCCTACACCCAGGAATGCCTGCCCAACGACCTCGATGAATTGCGCCGCAAGCTGCGGTGGAACCGGCTGCGTGGTGGCACAGCCGCCGTGCTGGTGGAGCCACTGGGGCCGGAAAGCGGCACGCGGCCGGTGCACCGCGACTACAACGCGCAGGTGCGCCGCCTGTGCGACGAGTTCGGCGCGCTGCTCGTGTTTGACGAGGTGGTCACGGGCTTTCGCGTGGGGCTGGGTGGCGCGCAGGCCTTCTTCGGCGTGCGACCCGACATCACGGTGCTGGGCAAGTGCCTGACGGGGGGCTATCCGATGGCGGGCGCCATTGGTGGGCGGCGCGAGGTGATGATGTCGCTGGTCGGCGGGCTGGGCACCACGTCCAGGCGCGCCTTCGTGGGCGGCACGCTGTCGGCCAACCCGCTGTCGTGTGTGGCGGGTTATCACGCCATCGTCGAGATGGAGCGCACGCAGGCGGCGCAGAAAGCCGGCCGCGCAGGCGACCGCCTGCGCGCGGGGCTGGACGAAATCATCCAGCGCCGCCGTCTGCCCTACGTCACCTACAACATGGGCTCCATCGTGCACTTGCAGACCTCGGGCGTGCTGCTGATGGACACCAGCAGCCTGTGGAAGCTGTTCCGCGCCAAGGACGAGGCCAAGCGCCGCAAGCACATGATGGAGGAGATGGGCGCGGCCTACACGGCGCACGGCCTGATCACGCTGGCCGGCAGCCGCATCTACACCAGCCTGGCCGACACCGACGACGTGATCGACGATGCACTCAACCGTTTTGACGATGTCTTCGCGCTGGTCTGAGCGAGCCGACGGCGAGGCGCTGGCAGCGTCGTTGCGCGACCAGTGGTGCGCGCTGCGTGAACGCCTGCAGCACAAGCAGTTGCTAGGAGGCGCGCAGCCCACGCTGACGCTGCGCATCCCCGGCAGCGCGGCGATGTGGCATGGCAGCACGCAGGCGGACGAGCCGGTGCTGTTGGATGGCGCCACCCCGCCGTCGGGACAGGGCTTGCCGCCTGCGGCTGCGGTGTTGGCGCGGCGCGCCGATGTGTGCGCCGTGCTGCACGGCGGCGGGGTTTTCGGGCAGCTGCTGGCGTCGCTTCAGCCGGCGGGAAGCGCCATGCCGCTGCTGTTCGACGAGCAGGTGCGCCATCTGGGCCGCATGCCTGTCACGCGTGGCAATGACTGGGCCGCCGGTCTGGGGCAGGGCGGCAACGTTCTGCTGCTGGAGGGCCAAGCATTGGTGCTGGGCATGACGGCGCAGCGGCTGGCCTTGAACGCCGAGCTGTTCGAGAAGTGCGCCAAGGCCTATGTGCTGGCGTGGGCCACGGGCGGGCGCATCCGGCCGCTGCCCTGGATTGTTCGCTACGTCGCCAACGGCCGCCTGATGAAAGACGAGGCGCGCGCCCGCGCGCGGGTGGCCGCCGGGCTGCTGCCCGAGGAGAGTCGGGGTTACTGACGCGGCGCTTCGCCGGGTGCTCTCGACAGCACGGCGGGGTGGCGCCCCGCCTGCGCCGGCTGCGCGCCACCAGCCATCACTTGACGATCAGCACCGGCAGCGCGATGTGCGTCAGCACCTTCTGCGTCTCGCTGCCCAGCAGCAGCGCCGCGAAGCCCTTGCGGCCGTGCGAGGCCATCACGATGAGGTCGGCGCTCTCGGCCTTGGCGTGGTCGATGATGGCTTCCCAGGCGTGCAGCGCCTCGACGGTGTGGGCCCGGCAGGACAGGCCCTGCGCGGCGGCCTGGGCGCAGACGGCCTCGACACGCTGGGTGGCGATTCGCAGCTGGGCGTCGATGAATTCCTGTGGCGGCACGGGCTGGATCTCAGACACCGCGCTGTAGGGGAAGGGCTCCATGACGCTCAGCGTCAGCAGCTGGGCACCGTGGATCTTGGCCAGCTGGATGGCGGTGTCGACCGCGTGGGCGGTGATGTCCGAACCATCGGTGGGGACGAGGATGCGCTTGAACATTCGGTCCTCCTGTCGTCGTTGCAGAGGCCTTCAGTGTGGACCATCGTCCGCGCCGTTAGTTGTCGGAGATCAAGCCTTTGTTCAACTGCGCGCAATCGGCCGGTTCGCGTCGGCCGACCATTCGCTCCAGGAGCCCGGGTAGAGCACGCCGTCACCCAGCCCGGCGTGCGCCATGGCCAGCAGGTTGTGGCAGGCGGTGACGCCCGAGCCGCATTGGTGCACCACGGTGTCAGCGTGCAGCAGCTGCAGTTCCGCGCGCAGTTGCGCGGCCGGCTTGAAGCGGCCGTCGGCGGCCAGGTTGTCCTTGAAGAAGCGATTGCGCGCGCCGGGGATGTGGCCGGCCGCCTTGTCCAGCGGCTCGACGTCGCCTCGAAACCGCTCGGCGGCGCGGGCATCGATGAGGCGGACGTTGCCAAGCTGCTTCAGCAGCGTGGCCGCATCGATCTGCCGCACCAGCGAGGTGCCGGGCTGCCAGTCCGTGGGCGTGGCGGTGGGCGCCTGCGTGTTGCGTTCACCGTCCCAGGCGCCGTCCAGCACGGCCACCTCGGCATGGCCCAGCCAGCGCAGCATCCACCATGCGCGTGCGGCGTACATGCCACCCTGCAGGTCATAGGTGACGACCTGGCGGCCGGCGCGCAAGCCCAGGCCACGCAGCCGCGCGGCGAAGGCGTCGCGCGCCGGCAGCGGGTGGCGGCCCTGGAAGCGGCCGTCGGCGGCGGTCTTGGGCCCGGCGAGATCGCGGTCCAGGTGCAGGTAGAAGGCGCTGGGAATGTGGCCCGCGGCATAGGCCCTTTCGCCGGCGGCGGTGTCGGCCAGGTCGAAGCTGCAGTCGAGGATCAGCGGGTCGGTCAGACCGCGCAGCTCGGTGGCAGAAATCAGCGTCGTGAACGGCATCTCGGATGCTCCCGGTGGGGTGTCTTGCCCAGCGACTGCCGCACAACCGGCTTTGGCGGGCGGCTGGCAGTGCCCGCTTGAGGACGCGCGGAGCGCGTAGGGGGTGGCTAGCCCTCGTTGGGATTGAACTGGCTGTCCTTCGGCGGCGGCGCCACCTTGGCCCGCAGCAGCGTGGCCGAGACGCCGGCCCCGATGATGATGATCATGCCGACCGTGGCGGGCCAGGTCAGTGGGTCCTTGAACAGCAGCATGCCGTAGCCGAAGGAGAACACGATGCCGAGGTATTGCAGGCAGGCGTTGACCAGCGGCCGGCCGATGGCGTAGGCGCGGGTCAGGCAGACCTGGGCAGCGGTGGCGAGCAGCCCGACGGCCAGCAGCAGCGCCGCTCCCTTGAGCGTGTGCGTCTGCAGGCCGCCTTCGGTGATGGCGGTGACCAGCCCGCCCGCGATGGCGCCGCCGGCCGAGAAGTAGAAGACGACGCGCAGGTCCGGCTCACCGGCGCGGCCCAGCGCCGTCACCTGCAGATAGGCCATGGCCGCGAGCATGCCCGAGACCAGGCCGGCCAGGCCGTGCCAGAGCTGCTGCTGGTCCAGCGTCGGGCGCAGGATCAGCGCCACGCCGACAAAGCCCAGCAAGACCGAGGCGAGCAGCCGCCAGTCCAGCTTGTTGGCGCCCATCAGCACGGCGCCGCCGAGCAGGAAGAGGGCCATCCAGACGGAGGACATGTAGTTCAGCGTCATGGCCGTGGCCAGCGGCAGCTTGCCGATGGCGTAGAACCACAGGCACAGCGACGTGACACCGGAGATGCTGCGCCAGATGTGCATGCCGGGCACCTTGGTGGCCAGCGTGAGGCCTTGGTGGCGTGTCAGCAGCGCCATCGACAGCATGCCGACGATGCCCCGGTACATGACGATCTCGCTGGCGGCGTAGAGGTCGCTGGCGAGCTTGACGCAGACCCCCATCGTGGCGAACAGGAAGGTCGCCACGATCATCAGCAGTGGTGCCGGCATCAGCGCAGCTGCCCGATGGCGTCGCCGAGTTCGTTGCGGCACCACTCGTGGAAGTGCTGCATGCCGTCTTCCATCGGGCTCTGGTACGGCCCCACCTCGTTGTCGCCGCGCATCATCAGCGCGCGGCGGCCGGCGTCCATGCGTTCGCCGATCTCGTCGTCCTCCACGCAGGTCTCCATGTAGGCGGCCTGGTGGGCCTCGACGAACTCGCGCTCGAACGCGGCGATTTCCTCGGGGTAGTAGAACTCGACGAGGTTGAGCGTCTTCTGCGGCCCCTGCGGGTGCAGTGTCGACACGACCAGCACGTGCGGATACCACTCCACCATGATGTGCGGGTAGTAGGTCAGCCAGATCGCGCCGGCCTCGGGTGGGCGGCCCTCCCGGTATTTCAGCAACTGATCGTGCCAGCGCTGGTAGACCGGCGAACCAGGGCGCTCCAGATCCTTGTGCACGCCGACGGTCTGCACGGAATGGTGCTTGCCGAACTCCCAGGCCAGGTCGTCGCAGGTGACGAAGCCGCCCAGGCCGGGGTGGAAGGGGCCGACGTGGTAGTCCTCGAGGTAGACCTCGATGAAGGTCTTCCAGTTGTAGTTGCACTCATGGGCCTGGACCTTGTCGAGCACATAGCCGGAGAAGTCCAGCTGCGCGCGTGGGCCCAGCTTTGCGAGTTCTGCCGCGACGTCGTGGCCGTTGTCCTCGAACAGCAGGCCGTTCCACTCCTGAAGCTTGTAGTTGTTCAGGTTCAGGCAGGGGTCGTGGTCGAAGTGCGGTGCGCCGATCAGTTCGCCCTGATGTGAATATGTCCAGCGATGCAGCGGGCAGACGATGTTGGACTTGGTGTTGCCGCGCCCGCGCAGCATGACCGCCTGGCGGTGGCGGCAGACATTGGAGATCAGCTCGATGCCTTGCTTCCCTTCAGCCGAACGCACCAGCGCACGGCCTTCACCCTCCTGGGGGAGCGCGTAGTGGTCACCCACCTCAGGCACGGCCAGTGCATGGCCGACATAGCGGGGCCCTCGCTGAAAGATGCTGGCCTGTTCACGCTGGAACAGATCGGGATCGAAGTAGGCGCTCACCGGGAGCTGGGTCTGGCTGCGTTGGAGCGCCGAGACAGGGAGGCTCAGGTCGGACATGATCCAGGCGGGTCTTTCAGGCGGGTAGGGGTGCTGCGTCCCTCCGGCGCATCTCGGGAATGCCGAGTCGGCCAGGTTGCGGTGGATGAAGGGGGCGGAGCGCGGGTGGCGTCCGCAAGGGCGGCTCCTCGCACGCGCGCAGCGCGCCAGGAGGTTGGGGATTCTACCCAGGCCGTCGGTCAGGGGCTACAGCCGGGGCTTCGTTGTGCGGCGAGCCCAGGTCGGCTGTCTACAATCGGCGTTTCGCGTTTTGAAATGACAAAGTCTTCCCCCCGCGCCAAGGCTGCCGCATCCGACGGCGGCGAACTCAGCTACGAGCAGGCGCTCGATGAGCTGGAACGTCTGGTGGCGGCCATGGAAGGCCAGCAACTGCCCTTGGACCAGCTGCTGCAGAGCTACCAGCGCGGGTCGGCGCTGCTGGCCTTGTGCCGTGGTCGCCTGCAGGCTGTGGAGCAGCAGGTCAAGCTGCTGGATGGGGCAGAGCTGAAGGCCTGGGAGGGCTCTTGAACATGGAAGCAAAAGACTTCGATCGCTGGGTGGACCAGTCGCTGCTCGCCTTCGAGGCGACGCTGGACGACCTGGTGCCGGCCGGCGCCCCCGCTGGCCTCGGTGAGGCGATGCGCTATGCGTCGCTGGGCGGCGGCAAGCGTTTGCGTCCCTTGCTGGTGCTGGCCAGCTGCGCAGCCGTCAACGGCGACCGCTTCGCGGCGATGCGTGCGGCCTGCGCCGTAGAGCTGATTCACGCTTACTCGCTGGTGCATGACGACATGCCCTGCATGGACAACGATGTGCTGCGTCGGGGCAAGCCGACCACCCATGTCGCGTTCGGCGAGGCCCAGGCCATGCTGGCGGGCGACGCGATGCAGGCGCTGGCCTTCGAGGTGCTGACGCCCGACAGCGGCATCGCCCCGGCCCTGCAGGCGCGGCTGTGCGCGCTGCTGGCGCGTTCGGCCGGTCATGACGGCATGGCCGGTGGCCAGGCCATCGACCTGGCCAGCATCGGCAGGCAGCTGGATGAATGCACCTTGCGTGACATGCATCGGCGCAAGACTGGCGTGCTGCTGCAGGCCAGCGTGGTCATGGGCGCGGCGTGCGGCGACGTGTCGGCCGGCGCCGCGCAGTCGCTGTCGGCCTATGGGGCGGCGCTCGGGCTGGCCTTCCAGGTCGTTGACGACATTCTCGATGTCACGCAGGATTCCGTCGTGCTGGGCAAGACGGCCGGCAAGGATCAGGACGCCAACAAACCCACCTACGTCAGCGTGCTGGGGCTGGAGCCGGCCAAGGGGCTGGCGCAGCAACTGCGCGCCGAGGCCAAGGCGGCGTTGGTGGCCAGCGGGCTGGCCGATGTCAGCCACCTCAGCCTGTTGGCCGACTCGGTCGTCGAGCGTGTGAACTGAAAGGTTTCGCCCCATGGACTACACGCTGCTGAACGGCATTTCCAGCCCGGCCGACCTGCGCCGGCTTCCGCGCACCGAGCTGCAGCGCGTGGCCGACGAGTTGCGCGCCTACGTGCTGGAGAGTGTCTCCAAGACCGGCGGCCACCTGGGGTCCAACCTGGGCACCGTCGAGCTGACGGTGGCGTTGCATTACGTGTTCAACACGCCGGAGGACCGGCTGGTGTGGGACGTCGGCCACCAGACCTATCCGCACAAGGTGCTGACCGGCCGCCGCGACCGCATGCCGACGTTGCGCCAAATCGGCGGCATCAGCGGCTTCCCGCGCCGCGACGAAAGCGAGTACGACACCTTCGGCACCGGGCACTCCTCCACCTCCATCTCGGCGGCGCACGGCATGGCCATGGCGGCCAAGCTCAAGGGCGAGAACCGCAAGGCCGTGGCCATCATCGGCGACGGCTCGATGACGGCCGGCATGGCTTTCGAGGCGCTGAACAACGCCGGCGTGGCCCACGGCGGCTTGCTGGGTGACGTGCTGGTCATCCTGAACGACAACGACATGTCGATCAGCCCGCCGGTCGGTGCGCTGAACAAATACCTGGCGCGCCTCATGAGCGGCAGCTTCTACACGGCGGCCCGCGAGGGCGCCAAGAGCGTGTTGAAGAACACGCCGCTGTACGAGTTCGCGCGCAAGTTCGAGGAACACACCAAGGGCATGGTCGTGCCGGGCACGATCTTCGAGGAGTTCGGCTTCAACTACGTCGGCCCCATCGACGGTCACGACCTCGATACGCTGGTGCCGATGCTGGAGAACCTGCGCGACAAGAAGGGGCCGCAGTTCCTGCACATCGTCACGAAGAAGGGGGCGGGCTACAAGCTGGCCGAGGCTGACCCGGTCAAGTACCACGCCGCGTCGGGCAAGTTCGACCCGGCCGTGGGCTTCGTCAAGCCGGCAACGCCCCCGAAGACGACCTTCACGCAGGTGTTCGGCGAATGGCTGTGCGACATGGCCGAGCAGGACGAGCGGCTGGTCGGCATCACGCCGGCCATGCGCGAGGGCTCCGGCATGGTGGAGTTCCATCAGCGCTTTCCGCAGCGCTATCACGACGTGGGCATCGCCGAGCAGCATTCGGTGACCTTCGCCGCCGGTCTGGCCTGCGAAGGCATCAAGCCGGTCGTCGCCATCTATTCCACCTTCCTGCAGCGCGCCTACGACCAGATGGTTCACGACGTGGCCATCCAGAATTTGCCGGTGCTGTTTGCGCTGGACCGTGCCGGCCTTGTCGGGGCGGATGGCGCCACGCATGCCGGCAACTACGACATCGCCTTCACGCGCTGCATTCCCAACATGGCGGTGCTGACGCCCGCCGACGAGAACGAATGCCGTCAGGCGCTCTACACCGGCTTCATGCATGACGGCCCGGTGACCGTGCGCTACCCGCGTGGTGCGGGCGCGGGCGTCACGCCGGTGAAGGCCATGACGGCCCAGCCCTGGGGCAAGGGCGAGGTGCGCCGCAAAGGGCAGCGCATTGCCATCCTCGCGTTTGGCACGTTGCTGTACCCGTCGTTGGAGGTGGCCGAGCGCCTGGACGCGACGGTGGCCAACATGCGCTTCGTCAAGCCACTGGACGCCGACCTGGTGGCCGAGCTGGCCCGCACGCATGACGCGCTGGTGACCGTCGAGGACGGCTGCGTGATGGGGGGCGCGGGCAGTGCGGTCACCGAGGCGCTGAGCGCCGCCGGCATCAGCATTCCGGTGCTGCAACTGGGTCTGCCCGACGAGTTCGTCGAGCATGGCGACCCGGCCAAGCTGATGAGCCTGTGCGGGCTGGACGCCGCCGGCATCGAGGCCAGCATCGTCAAGCGCTTTGGCGTGAAGCCTAGCGTCGTCCGCGCGGCGAACGAGCGGGGCTGATCGCCTGCACTGTCAGCAAGCAGCGACCGCTATCTTGCCGAGTTGCAGTCAGGCCATCTGACTGGCTCACCGGGAGCGCTTCGGGAAAATGAAGCTCATCACCAGAATCGCGATGCCGCCCAGCAGTACGTAGCGCCCGAGGTCCCTCTCGGCATCGGAAAAGTCTTCCTTGTTGACGTCGTCAAGTGTGTGCGGATCTTCAGGAAGATAGCGAACCGTCAGCACCGCTGGGCCCGATTTGCTTCGCAAAGCCCGACCCAACTCGGTGGAAACGCCGACTTCGTCGCGGATCTCTTGACCGGCTTCGGTCGTGAAACGGATATGGGCGGTGTAGTCGCTGTCCTCGTGGTTTCGCTTCTTTTCCCGCCAATCCAACTTGACGATCTGCGCATCGGCCGTCTTGCCATGTGCGCTTAAGGCAGCTGTCCTCGCCGCATGCTTGTGGCCCAAGAACATAAAGAGGGCGCCGAGGCCGATAAGGCAAACCGCCGCATTGGGGCTGCGAAGAAGTCCGAACATGTGCTTGATCTCCCTGACCGCTGATCAGTCCCTGGCCTGTTATACGGCGCAGGGCTTTGTTTGTCGGCTTGATTGTGCGTCAGTCCTGAAGGGCGGCTAGCAGCGCGCGAACCAGCGGCTGCGCCGGCCGGTGCAGTGGGATCAGCGCGAACACGCGGTAGGGAATCGACACCGACAGCGGGCGCACGACGAGGCTGTCGCTGGCGCAGGCCGCAGCCGTCAGCGGGTTGACGATGGCGACGCCCAGGCCGGCTCGCACTAGTTCGCACACCGCCACTGCGCTGTGGGTCTGCAGCCGCAGCCGGCGCTGCACGCCGGCCGCCTCGAACCGGCCGTCGATCTCGCGGCGGTAGGGGTCGTCCTCGGCCAGGCTGATGAAGTGCTGGCCGGCAAAGTCCTGCAGGTCTAGTCGCGGCCGTGACGTGAGGGCGTGCCCGGCCGGCAGCAAGGCGACTTCGTCGGCCTCCAGCACCGGCTCGACCCGCACGCCTGGCGGTGCCGTCGCCTGCTCGGCCAGCCCGAGGTCGAAGCGCTGTTCGCTCATCCAGCCGTCCAGCAATGGTGGCTCGGCGGGCGTGATCGAGACCTGCGCCGCCGGGTGGTCGGCCAGCAGCGCGCCCAGAGCGCCCGGCAGCAGCGCGTGGCTGAGGGCCGGCAGGCTCAGCACGCTGAGTTCCGTGTCCTCCGATCTACCCAGGGCCTCGGCGCGTTCGATGACGCGGGCCAGGCCCTGGAAGCTGCGCTCCACTTCGTCGAACAAGGCGCGCGCCCGCGCCGTGGCCTTCAGGCGGCCGCGCTCGCGCTCGAACAAGGCGTAGCCGAGGAGTTGCTCCAGGCGGGCAAGGTCGCGGCTGAGCGTCGGCTGCGAGGTGTGCAACAGCGCCGCGGCGGCGGTGACGCTGCCGGCCGTCATGACGGCGCGGAAGACTTCGATGTGGCGGTGCTGGATATCCATATCAAAAATCGATTGTCCGCCGACAAATTGCAATTTGATTGAATGGCTGGCGGCGGGCATGCTGCAAGACATGACCAAGCCCCTGCCGACCGCCCTGACGCCCTCCCGCCTGCAAGCCCTGGCTGCCGAACACGGCACGCCGCTGTGGGTCTACGACGCCGCCACCATCCGCGCCCGTGCCGCGTCGCTGAAGCGTTTCGACGTTGTCCGCTTCGCGCAGAAAGCCTGTTCCAACATCCACGTGCTGAAGCTGCTGCGCGAGGCCGGTGTGAAGGTGGATTCGGTGTCGCGCGGTGAGTTGTTGCGCGCGCTCGCCGCCGGCTACGCGGTAGGCGGCGATGACATCGTCTTCACCGCCGACCTGCTGGACCACGCGACGCTGGCCACCGTCGTCGAGCACCGCATTCCCGTCAACGCCGGCTCCATCGACATGCTGCACCAGCTGGGCACCGCGTCGGCCGGCCACCCGGTCTGGCTGCGCATCAACCCCGGCTTCGGCCACGGCCACAGCCACAAGACCAACACCGGTGGCGAGCACAGCAAGCATGGCATCTGGCACGCCGACCTGCCGGAGGCGCTGGCTGCCATCCGCCAGCACGGGCTGAAGCTCGCCGGCCTGCACATGCACATCGGCTCGGGCGTGGACTACGGCCACCTGGCGCAGGTCGGCCAGGCCATGGTGGGCCTGGTGAAGCAGACCGTCGCGGCCGGCCACGACCTGCACGCCATCTCGGCTGGCGGCGGCCTGTCGATTCCCTACCGCGACGGCGATGCCGGCATCGACGTCGACCACTACTTCGACCTGTGGGACACGGCCCGCCGCGAGGCCGAGGCGCTGGTGGGCCACCAGCTGACGCTGGAACTGGAGCCCGGCCGCTATCTCGTCGCCGAAAGCGCCGTGCTGCTGGCCGAGGTGAGGGCGGTGAAGAACGCGGGCGCCAACCGCTTCGTGCTGGTGGATGCCGGCTTCAACGAATTGATGCGGCCGGCGATGTACGGCAGCTTCCATGCGATGACGCTGTTGCCCCAGGACGGCGTGGCGCGGCCGCTGCGGGAGTCGGTGGTGGCCGGGCCGCTGTGCGAGTCTGGCGACGTGTTCACGCAAGGCGCCGGTGGCGAGGTGCTGACGCGGGCGCTGCCCGACGCGCGCGTCGGCGACCTGCTCGTCATCCACGATGCCGGGGCCTACGGCGCCTCCATGTCCAGCAACTACAACAGCCGACCGCTCGCGGCCGAGGTGCTGGTGGACGGTGAGGCCAGCCGCCTCATCCGCCGCCGCCAGACGGTCGAGGAACTGCTGGCGCTCGAGCGCTGACCGCGCTGCCGCCGCGGGCGGCGCGCGGGGCGGCCATGCCCTCAGCGCCCGCGCGGTGATGCACGGACACGGAGATGCACTAGGCTTGGTGTTGCGGCGTGATGGCGGGGCGGCGGGTGCAGGATGCTGCGGCCCCGCGCCAACGCCGCTTTCGCGTGTGAGGCTGGGTGATGTGGGGCTGTCCTGCGCCGCTGGCCGCCGCCGCGATAGGTTGAATCAATAACGTCGATTTGATAAATGTTTTCAACCGAAAACAGTTCGTCGATATAGTTCTACCCATTCCTTCAACCCGCCCCCTTTGGAGCTCTACATGTCCCTGATCAACAGCCAAGTCCAACCCTTCAAGACCGAAGCCTTCCACAACGGCAAGTTCGTGACCGTCAGCGACGAGACGCTGAAGGGCAAGTGGTCCGTGCTGATCTTCATGCCGGCTGCCTTCACGTTCAACTGCCCGACGGAAGTCGAGGACGCTGCCGACAACTACGCCGAGTTCCAGAAGCTGGGCGCCGAGGTCTACATCATCACGACCGACACGCACTTCTCGCACAAGGTCTGGCATGAAACCTCGCCGGCCGTCGGCAAGGCCAAGTTCCCGCTGGTGGGCGACCCGACCCACACGCTGACCAACGCTTTCGGCGTGCACATCCCCGAAGAAGGCCTGGCGCTGCGCGGCACCTTCATCATCAATCCGGAAGGTCAGATCAAGACCGCCGAAGTGCACTCCAACGAAATCGCCCGTGACGTCAAGGAAACGCTGCGCAAGCTGAAGGCGGCCCAGTACACCGCCGCTCACCCCGGCGAAGTCTGCCCGGCCAAGTGGAACGACGGCGCCAAGACCATCGCCCCGTCGCTGGACCTGGTCGGCAAGATCTGATCCTCGTTCCATGACGAACACCAGGAGCCCGGGAGGGTTCCTGTCTTTCGCAGAGCCAAACCGGTTCTGCTGAAAGGGCCTCCACCCCATCATCGGTGCGGGGACCCTTTCAGCAGTGGCCCGTCTCGCCACGCCTTACTGAAAGGAAGTACCCCATGTTGGATGCCGCACTGAAGACCCAGCTCCAGGGCTACCT
Organism: Pelomonas nitida; assembly: GCF_043555975.1. Lineage (NCBI taxonomy): Bacteria > Pseudomonadati > Pseudomonadota > Betaproteobacteria > Burkholderiales > Sphaerotilaceae > Roseateles > Pelomonas nitida. The sequence continues at coordinate 349,301 of NZ_JBIGIA010000001.1, forward strand.
GGACCACGTCAAGCTCCCCTTCGAGATTATCGCCTCGCTGGACAACTCGGCCAGCAGCGACGAGATGCGCGAGCTGCTGGAAGAAATCGCCGGCATGAACGACAAGATCTCGTTCCGTGCCGACGGCGTCGACACCCGCACGCCCTCGTTCCTGCTGCGCCGCACGGGCACCGAGCAAAGCCTGCGTTTCGCCGCCATCCCGCTGGGCCATGAGTTCACGTCGCTGGTGCTGGCGCTGCTGTGGACCGGCGGCCACCCGCCCAAGGTCGAGGCCGCGCAGATCGACGCGGTCAAGGCGCTGGAGGTGGATCTCGACTTCGAGATCTACATGAGCCTGACCTGCCACAACTGCCCGGACGTCGTGCAGGCCCTGTCGCTCATGTCGGTGCTCAACCCGCGCATCCGCACGACCGTCATCGACGGCGGCCTGTTCCAGGCGGAGGTGGAAGCGCGCGAGATCATGGCCGTGCCCAGCGTCTACCTGAACGGCGAGCACTTCGTGTCCGGCCGCATCAGCCTGGAAGAGCTGATCGCCAAGCTCGACACCGGTTCGGCCGCGCGTGACGCGAAGAAGCTCGACGCCGAGGAGCCCTACGACATGCTCATCGTCGGCGGCGGCCCGGCGGGCGCGGCGGCGGCCGTGTATGCGGCCCGCAAGGGCATCCGCACCGGCGTCGCGGCCGAGCGCTTCGGCGGCCAGGTCAACGACACCTTGGGCATCGAGAACTACATCTCCGTCTCGATGACCGATGGCCCGAAGTTCGCGGCCGCGCTGGAAGGCCACGTCAAGGACTACAAGGTCGACATCCACAACCTGCAGCGCGCCGAGAAGCTGATCCCGGCCGCGCAGCCCGGTGGCCTCATCGAGGTGGAACTGGCCAACGGCGCCACGCTCAAGGGCAAGACGGTCATCCTGTCGACGGGCGCGCGCTGGCGCAACGTGGGCGTGCCCGGTGAAGCCGAGTACAAGAACAAGGGCGTGGCCTACTGCCCGCACTGCGACGGCCCGCTGTTCAAGGGCAAGCCGGTGGCCGTCATCGGTGGTGGCAACTCGGGCGTCGAGGCCGCCATCGACCTGGCCGGCATCGTCAAGCACGTGACGCTGATCGAGTTCGGCGCCGAACTGCGTGCCGACGCGGTGCTGGTGAAGAAGGCGCGTAGCCTGCCCAACGTCACCATCATCACCAACGCGCAGACGACCGAGTTCACCGGCACCAACGGCAAGCTCGACGGCCTGAACTACACGGACCGCGTCACGGGTGAGGCCAAGCGCGTGGAAGTCGATGGCTGCTTCGTGCAGATCGGCCTGGTGCCCAACACGGAATGGCTGCGCGGCACGGTGGAGCTCAGCAAGCACGGCGAGATCATCGTGGACACCAAGGGCGCGACGTCCGTGCCCGGCGTGTTCGCGGCGGGCGACGTCACGACGGTGCCGTTCAAGCAGATCATCATTGCCGCTGGCGACGGTGCGAAGGCCGCTCTGGGCGCTTTCGATCACCTGATGCGCAGCTGAACGGCCCAGCGCTCGGCCTGCTAGCAGTGGCGGGTCGGGCGGCTCTGGCGGTTGCGCGGGCAGACGGCGGCGCCCTCGGCGGCACTACAGCTTCAGCTGTGCGAGCGCCGCCTGCAGGCCAGCGACGCCGCCGACGCGCTGGTCGTTGATGAAGACCTGCGGCATCTGCCGCACCGCCGGCCCGCACTTCTCATAGAAGGCCAGGCGCTGGGCCTCGTCGTCGATCTTGATCTCCTCGAACGCGAGGCCCTTGGCCTTGAGCAGGCTCTTGACGATGTCGCACTGCGGGCAGGCGGACTTGGAAAAGACGACGATGTTCAGTGGCATGAGGCAATTTTAAAAGAGCCCTTCGGCAGCGGTGGTGCGGGTTGTCATGCGGGCCGGGCGGCGAGGCTGCGCCGCGTCTGCCACAACCCCTCGGCGCTGTAGACGGCCAGCGCGCCCCAGATGCAGCCGAAGGCGACCAGCCGGGATGCGTCCATGGGCTCCCTGAACAGAAACACGCCCAGAAGGAACTGCAGTGACGGCGACACGTACTGGACGATGCCCAGTGTCGCCAGCGGCAGGCGGCGAGCGCCGGCCGCGAACATCAGCAGCGCGCCGGCCGTGAGCGGCCCGGTGCCGATCAGCCAGGCCCAGTCCACCACGGTCTGGCCGGCGAACCCGCCGCCCGTGCCCCAGAACGCGAAGCCGGCCACGCCCAGCGGCGCGAGGATCAGGGTCTCCAGCGACAGACCCTCCAGCGCGCCCAGCGGTGCCGTCTTGCGCATCAGCCCGTAGAAGCCGAAGCTGACCGCCAGCACCAGCGCCACCCAGGGCAGCTGGCCGCCGGCCACCGTCAGCCACAGCACGCCGAACGCCGCCAGCCCCACGGCAAACCACTGTGCCGGCCGCGGCCGCTCGTGCAGCAGCGCAAAGCCCAGCGCCACGTTGACCAGCGGGTTGATGAAGTAGCCCAGGCTGGCGTCGATGACATGCCCGTGGCTCACCGCCCACACATAGACCAGCCAGTTGATGGCGATCAGCGCGGCGGACACGGTGAAGCGACGCCAGGTCGCGGCGCTGACCTGCTTCAGCCACGCGAGGTGCCGCGTCAGCACCAGCACGAGGGCGACGCAGGCCAGCGACCAAAGCGTTCGGTGGGCCACGATCTGCAGCGCCGGGATGGCGGTGATCTGACGGAAATAGAGCGGGAACAGCCCCCAGCTCAGGTAGGCGCCGAGGGCGAAGAGGATGCCGGGGTTCATGGCGCGGATTGTCGTTAAGGGTAAGTCCGGGTGCTCTCGTGGGGGTGTGGACGTCGAATGCGGCCGACCTCAAACGTCGTCCTCGCATGCCGCTCGTCGAGTTCACCCCGCAACTGCACCGCTTCGTCGATGCGCCCGCCTGCCGCTGCGAGGCGACCACACTGCGCGACGCGCTCGAGGCGGCGTTCGCCGCCCAGCCGCGGCTGCGCGGCTACATCGTCGACGAGCAGGGGCATCTGCGCGTGAACGTCGTCGTCTTCATCGACGGCCGGCGGGCACGCGACCTGCGCGGCCTCAGCGACCCGCTAGTGCCCGACAGCCGCATCCACGTCCTGCAAGCATTGTCCGGAGGCTGACACCATGACTGACCGCGCCTGGGCCGCAACCCGCAAAGGCCTGTTCGAACTGCGGCGCCGCCGCACCGGCTGGGAGATCGAACGGCTGAGCTTCGTGGCCGACCCGGTCACCATGCTGCTGCCGCCCGATGCCGCCGGCCACATGCTGGCCGGCCTGAACCTGGGCCATTTCGGCACCAAGCTGCATGCCAGCGACGACGCCGGCCAGACCTGGCGCGAGGTCACGGCACCCAGCTTCCCGCCGCAGCCGGCCGACGCAGCGGGGCCCGAATGGAAGCTGCAGCAGGTGTTCGCGCTGGAGCGCTCGGGCGACGCCATCTGGTGCGGCAGCGTGCCGGGCGGGCTGTTCGTCAGCCGAGATCTGGGCGAGTCCTGGCAGCTCGACGAGACCTTGTGGCGCGACCCGCGGCGCGAGCAGTGGATGGGCGGTGGCAACCCGGCGCCGGCGCTGCATTCCATCTGCCCGCACCCGACGCGGCCGGACGAGTTGCTCGTCGGCGTGTCCTGCGGCGGGGCCTGGCGCACGACGGACGGCGGCCGCACCTGGGGCCTGCGCGCCAGGGGCATGCGGGCCGACTTCATGCCGCCCGACCTCGCCGGCGACGAGAACTCGCAAGACCCCCACCTCATCGCCCGCTGCCGCGCCGTGCCCGAGGTGCTCTGGTGCCAGCATCACTGCGGCATCTACCGGTCCACGGACAACGGCGCAACGTGGGTGCAGACGCAGGCGCAGCCGTCGAGCTTCGGCTTCGCCGTGGCCGCGCATCCCGGTGACCCCGACACGGCCTGGTTCGCGCCGGCGATCAAGGACGAGCGGCGCATTCCCGTCGACGGCGCGTTGTGCGTGACGCGCACGCGTGACGGCGGCCGCTCGTTCGAGGCACTGCGCACCGGGTTGCCGCAGCGCCATTGCTACGACCTCATCTACCGCCACGGCCTGGCCGTGGACGACAGCGGCGAGCGACTGCTCATGGGCTCCACCACCGGCGGGCTGTGGGCCAGCGGCGACGCCGGTGACAGCTGGCAGACCATCTCCTCTCACCTGCCGCCGATCTACGCCGTGAAGTTCGGCTGACTTGCCGCGCGGTGGCCGACTAACATCGCCGCACCAGCATCGAGAGGAGACTCGACATGGGCAACGACGCTTGGGGTGAACGTGGGCGTGTTGAGGGCGGGGCGGCGCGGGCCATCGCGCTTGCGGCGGATCGGCTGATGCTGGTCTGCCTGGGGCTGCACCTGCTGATCGCGCTGGTGCTGGGGCTGTACTTCGGTGGCATCGGCCTGGCGGTCGGGGTGGGCGTGGTGGTCATGGCTGTGGCCGTCGGGCTGCATCTCGGGGCTGGTGGCACCACGCTGTCTGCCAACACGATGGCGGTCGCCGCGATGGCCATGGTGGCGCTGGAGATCCAGCTCGCGCGCGGCATGCTGGAGTTCCACTTCGGCGTCTTCGTCACGCTGGCTTTCCTGCTGACCTACCGGCACTGGGCGCCGGTGCTGACGGGGGCGCTCACCATCGCCGTGCATCACGTGCTGTTCGACCGCCTGCAGGCCGCAGGCGTGGGCGTGTACTGCCTGACGGACCCGGGCTTCTCGCGGGTGCTCATCCATGCCGGCTATGTCGTGGGGCAGACGGCCTTCGAGCTGCTGATCGCCGTGCAGATGCAGCGGCGCCAGGTGGAGCAGGTCGCGCTGGTCAATCTCGTCGAGCACCTGACGGCGCACGAGCGCATCAACCTGGACACCGGCCAGGTCGTGGCTGCCGCCGGCACCGCCGGCTTGCTGCGCGGTGCGGTGGACCGCATCCATGGCGCCGTGCACCAGGTGCAGACCGCCGCGAAGAGCATCGACGGCGCCAGCGCCGAGATCGCCTCGGGCAACCAGGACCTGTCGGTGCGCACCGAGAAGATGGCGGCCAGCCTGCAGTCCACGGCATCGTCGATGGACGCGTTGACGCTGGCGGTGCGGCAGACCGCCGAGTCGGCCCGGCAGGCGCATGGCCTGGCCAGCGGTGCGGCGGGGTCGGCGTCGCGCGGTTCCGGCGTCGTGCAGCAGGTGGTGACGACCATGCAGGCCATCGATGCCAGCGCGGCGCGCATCGCCGACATCACGGGGCTGATCGACTCCATCGCCTTCCAGACCAACATCCTCGCGCTCAACGCGGCGGTGGAAGCCGCCCGCGCCGGCGAGGAGGGGCGCGGCTTCGCCGTCGTGGCCTCCGAGGTGCGCAGCCTCGCGCAGCGCAGCGCGGCGGCGGCGCGTGACATCAAGGGCCTCATCGCGCAGTCCACCGAACAGGTGGCGGCCGGCTCGGGGCTGGTGGCCTCGGCGGGCGAGGCGATGCGCGAGATCGAGGCGGCCGCGCAGCAGGTTGCGGAGCTGATCGGCGACATCGCACGCTCGGCGTCGGAGCAGAGCGAAGGCATCGGCCGCGTGAACCAGGCCGTGGGTCAGCTCGATCAGGTGACGCAGCAGAACGCGGCGTTGGTGGAGCAGTCCGCCGCTGCGGCGGAAAGCCTGCGTGACCAGGCGCAGCGCCTGGCGGACGAGGTTCGTGTGTTCAACACCCGGGCCGCCTGAGCCTATCCGCCGCGCGGGCCGGGCCCGCTCATGAAAATCGTCAGGCCTCGGCGAGCCGCTTGCGGATGCGCTTGAGCGCGGCGGCATCCAGCGTGGGCTCGGGGTAGCTCATCTTCAGCCCGGCGAGCGTGTCGGCGATGACTTGCGACACGATGAGCCGCGCGTTGCGCTTGTCGTCGGCCGGCACGGCGTACCAGGGCGCGTGGGTGCTGCTGGTGGCGGCCAGCATCTCGCCGTAGGCCTTCATGTAGTTGGGCCAGTGCTCGCGTTCGGCGAGGTCATCGGCAGTGAACTTCCAGTTCTTGGCCGGGTCGTCCAGCCGTGCCAGGAAACGCCGGCGCTGCTCCTCGCGGGAGAGGTGCAGGAAGAACTTGATGACCCGCGTGCCGTTGCGGTGCAGGTGCCGCTCCAGCCCATTGATGGATGCGAAGCGCTCGTCCCACAGCTTGGGTGGCCGCGCCGTGGACTTCGGCAGCCCCTGCGCCGCCAGGATCTCGGGATGCACGCGCACGATCAGCACTTCCTCGTAATAGGAGCGGTTGAAGATGCCGATGCGCCCGCGCTCGGGCAGGCATTGCGCGGTGCGCCACAGGAAGTCGTGCTCGAGCTCCTGCGTGCTGGGGTGCTTGAAGCTGAACACCTGGCAGCCCTGGGGGTTCACGCCCGACATCACGTGCTTGATGACGCCGTCCTTGCCCGCCGCATCCATGGCCTGGAAAACCAGCAGCAGCGCGTAGCGGTTGTGGGCGTACAGCAGATCCTGCAGTTCGCTCAGGCGGGTGACTTGCGTTGCCAGTTGGCGTTCGTAGTCGGCGTCGTCGACGTACAGCGGATCGACGGCCGTGGGCCAGTGCTTGAGCTTGACCTTGTGGCCGGGAGCGATGCGAAAGGGCGTGGTGTCGATGGGCATGTCGGGGCCTCCTGCCCGCGAGCGTAGCGGAGCGTCGCAAAGGCGCACCCCTGGCGAACGGCATGGGTGCCGCGTGGTGGCAGACTCGCCGTCTTTGCTCATCGGCGCCCTCCTCCCATGACCCGTTTGCATGCCTTGCTCCTGCTGTTGACGAGCCTCGCCGGCGGCTTCGCCCGCGCGGCCGATGACGACGCACCGGCCGCCAAGTACGAGCCGCGCGAGCACTACACCAAGTACGAGTACCGCGTCGCGGCGCGCGATGGCAAGAAGCTGTTCACGGTGGTGTACATGCCCAAGGACGCAGGGCAGGGCGGCAAGACCTACCCGATGCTGATGACGCGTACGCCCTACAGCTGCGGCCCCTACGGCGTCGATAACTTCGCCGTCCGGCGGCTGGCGCCCAGCGAGGCCTTCCTCAAGGCGGGCTACATCTTCGTCTGCCAGGACGTGCGCGGCCGCTTCATGTCCGAGGGGACCTGGCGCACCATGACGCCGCATCTGGACGTCAAGCGAACGCCGCAGGACGTGGACGAGAGCAGTGACACGCACGACACGGTGCAGTGGCTGCTCGACCACGTGGCGGGCAACAACGGCAAGGTGGGGCTGTGGGGCATCTCCTACCCGGGCTTCTACGCCATCGCGTCGGTGATCGACTCGCACCCGGCCATCAAGGCCGCCTCGCCGCAGGCGCCCATCGCCGACTACTACCAGCGCGATGACGGCTATCACGGCGGGGCGCTGATGCTGGCGCACAACTACGGCTTCTACACGGGTTACCGCCCACAGCAGACGCCCACCGTCGAGCCCAGGAAGTGGCACAGCTTCGACTACCGCGACCGCGACGCCTACAACTACTTCCTCAAGCTCGGCAACCTCGATGCCATTGCGGCGAGCCTGGCCGGCCCGGATGGCAGCCAGCCCGCGCACAACCCGTATTTCGACGAGCTGGTGCAGCATGACAGCTTCGACGACTACTGGCGTTCGCGCCGGCTGCCCGAGCACCTGAAGAACATCCGCGCGGCCGTGCTGACCGTGGGCGGCTGGTACGACGCCGAGGACCTGGCCGGCCCGCTGTCCATCTACCGTGCCGTCGAGCAGCAGAACCCCGGCGTGCCGAACCGGCTCGTCATGGGGCCCTGGGTGCACGGCGGCTGGATGCGCGGCATCGGCCAGCAGCTGGGGGCCATCGGCTTTGACGGCAAGCACAGCGAGTGGTTCCAGAAGCAACTGCTGCTGCCGTTCTTCGAGCAGCACCTTCGCGGCGCCGCCGACGCGAAGATCGCCGAGGCCACCGTGTTCGAGACCGGCACCAACGTCTGGCGCCGCTACGACGCCTGGCCGCCCCGGCAGGCCAAGGTGCAGAGCTTCTACCTGCAGGCCGGCGGCAAGCTGGGCTCTTCAGCGCCCACCGCAGCGGATGCGGCCGACCGTTACGTCAGCGACACCAACCGCCCCGTGCCCTTCATTGCCTACACGGCGCTGGGCATGCCCAAGGACTACATGGTGGGTGACCAGCGCTTCGCCGCCACACGGCCCGACGTGCTGGTCTACGAGACCGAGCCGCTGGAGGACGACCTGACCGTGGCCGGCCCCGTGGGGGTGGAGCTCTTCGTGGCCAGCACCGGCACCGACGCCGATTTCGTCGTCAAGCTCATCGACGTGTGGCCGCAGGACGCTGGGCCGGAGCCGGCGCAGCCGCCGCGCGACAAGGCCGTCGATGTCGAGCCGCCGACGCCCGCGTTCGGCGGCTACCAGCAACTGGTGCGCGGCGACCCGCTGCGCGCGCGCTTTCGCCATGGCTTCGACAAGCCCGAGGCACTGGTGCCCGGCCAGGTCGAGAAGCTGCAGTTCGAGCTGCCGGACCTGAACCACAGCTTCCGCCGCGGCCACCGGCTGATGATCCAGGTGCAGAGCAGCTGGTTCCCGCTGATCGACCGCAACCCGCAGCGCTTCGTGCGCATCCGCAGCGCCAAGCCCGAAGACTTCCAGGTCGCCACGCAAACGGTCTATCGCAGCGGCGCGCAGGCCTCGCGCGTGCAGCTCATGGTCGTCGACCCCGCCCGTGCCGAGCTGCCGCCGGCCAAGTGATCCCCCTGATCTTCTCGAACCGATTGCCCCCACGATGCGCATCCACCTCGCCTGCGGCCTCGCCGCCCTGATGACCCTGACCCCCCTGGCAAGCGCCCTCGCGGCGCCTGCTGACGGTGCTGCCGACGCGCCGCCCAAGTACGAGCCGCGCGAGCACTACACCAAGTACGAGTACCGCATCCCGGCACGCGACGGTAAGAAGCTCTTCACCGCCGTTTACCTGCCCAAGGACCAGAGCAAGCGTTACCCCTTCCTGATGGTGCGCACACCTTACGGTTGCGGGCCGTACGGCGTGGACCGTGGCGAGAGCGTGCGTCATCTGGCGCCGAGCGAGGCCTTCCTGAAGGCGGGCTACATCTTCGTGTGCCAGGACGTGCGCGGCCGCTTCATGTCAGAAGGCAGCTTCGTCGAGATGACGCCGCACAAGGCCGTCAAGACAAGGCCCGCCGACATCGACGAGAGCAGCGATACGCACGACACCGTGCAGTGGCTCATCGACCACGTCGCGGGCAACAATGGCCGCGTCGGCCTCTGGGGCATTTCCTACCCGGGCTTCTACACGGCGGCGTCCATCGTCGATTCGCACCCGGCCATCAAGGCCGCCTCGCCGCAGGCGCCCATCGCCGACCTGTTCATGGGCGACGACAGCTACCACGGCGGTGCGTTCATGCTGGCGGCCAACTTCGGCTTCTACACCTTCTTCAAGCCCCAGCAGACGCCCGTGCTGCCGCCCAAGCAGTGGCCGCAGTTCGACTGGGGCACGCAGGACGGCTACGAGTTCTTCCTGCAGTTCACCAACCTCGACGCGATGTCTGCCCGCATGGCGCGTGACGGCGGGCCGAACCCGTATTTCGACGCCCAGCTCGAGCATGCGAGCTACGACGATTTCTGGAAGCCGCGCGGCCTGACGCCGCACCTGAAGAACATCGGCGCGGCGGTGCTGACGGTCGGCGGCTGGTTCGACGCCGAGGACCTGGCCGGCCCGCTGGCCATCCACCGCGCCATCGGCGCGCAGAGCCCGAAGACGGACAACCGTCTGGTCATGGGCCCGTGGGTGCACGGCGGCTGGGTGGGCGCGCCGGGCCGGCAGCTGGGCCGCGTGCAGTTCCAGCAGCCCACGGCCGAGCAGTTCCAGCGCGACGTGTTGCTGCCGTTCTTCGAGCAGCAGTTGCGTGATGTTGCGCCGGCGACGCCGATCGCCAAGGCCACCGTGTTCGAGACTGGCACCAACGTCTGGCGCCGTTACGACGCCTGGCCGCCCAAGGAAGCCAAGCCCCGCACGCTGTACTTCGCACCCGGCGGCAGGCTCAGCTTCACGCCGCCCTCGGCCGCGCAGCCGGAGTTCGACAGCTGGGTCAGCGACCCGGCCAAGCCCGTGCCTTTCGTCGGCTACACGGCGCTCGGCATGCCGCAGGAATACATGGTAAGCGACCAGCGCTTCGCGTCCACGCGGCCCGATGTGCTGACCTTCCGCAGCGACGTGCTGGAAGAAGACGTGACGGTGGCCGGCCCCATCACCGCGCGCCTGTTCGCCTCCACCTCCGGCACAGACGCGGATTGGGTGGTCAAGCTGATCGACGTCTATCCCAGCGAGTTGGAGGACAGCCCGACGGCCAAGCGCCGAGCGCGCACCGAGGACGTCGAGCCGCAGGAGAGCCCGCTGGCCGGCTACCAGCAACTCGTGCGTGGCGACCCGCTGCGCGGCCGGTTCCGTAAGAGCTTCGAGACGCCGCAGGCCATGGTGCCCGGCCAGGTGGAGGAACTGCGCGTGACGCTGCAAGACGTGAACCACAGCTTCCGGCGCGGCCATCGCATCATGGTGCAGGTGCAGAGCAGCTGGTTCCCGTTGATCGACCGCAATCCGCAGACCTTCGTGCCCATCCGCAGCGCCCGCCCCGAGGATTTCCAGCCGGCGACGCAGAAGCTCTACCGCTGGAAAGGCCAGGCATCGGGCCTGGCGCTGACGGTCATCGAGCCGCGGTGACGCCATCGCGGCGCAGGCCGCGACGGCGGGTGGGTCAAGCCATCACTTCGCGGCGCTGCGCGCGAGGTGCTGGGTGATGCTTTGCATCACCAGCCCCTCCACCGTGGCCTGGCGCAGGCCGAGCTCACGCGAGCCGTTGGCCGTGGTGAACGCGGGGATCTTGGCGTAGCCACAGGTCTGGCCATTGCCGTCACGTTCGGCGGCTGCTTTCACCGTGAGGCTGGTGTCACCGAGCACGGCCACCGGCGCGTCGGCCTGCATCCGTTGGAAGACGCTGCCCTCGTAGCCGGTGCCGTACAGGTAGGCTGACGTCACCGGCGGAGCGCCGGCAGGCGTTGTCCAGCTGAGCGATGCGCTGTCGAGTGCGATGGTCAGCGCGGCGCTGGTCGGCTTGACGTATTGCAGCGCATCGGCCGTCGGTTCAGCCCAAGGGAGCTTGGCCGCGAACTCGGCCGACACGGGCCTGGCGACGGTACGCACGGCGAAGGTGTCGGCTGGCGTGCTGGAGCCGGCCTTGAACACCTCGAACACGTAGCGCGCCAACATCGGGATCGCCGCGAGGTCGACGCCCGGGGCCGGCGCGATCATGTTGGACTTGGCCGTGCTGGGCGTGCCGTCCGCATTGCGGCCGCGCCACTCGTTGTAGAAGTCCGAGCCGGTGTAGGCGGTGCCGTTCTGCGCGACGCCCAGCGTGTAGCGGTTGCTCGTTGCGCTGCTGACCAGGGGCAGCACCGCCGTGCCGGCGGCCGGTGTCGCCGGCAGGCTGCCGTCGTTGGAATAGGTCGCCAGGTAGTCGCTCGTGCCGCAAGCGGAAGAGCGCGCCAGCACGATGCCAGCGTCGGGCAGGCCCGGGCCCTTGACGCGCACGGCGTAGACGGCAGCGCCATTGGGGCCAGCCTGGTTGAACTGCAGGTGGATGCGCGGCGAGTAGGCGTTGAACCAGCCGACGCTCTTGCCGGCATCCGGCCCGCTGGGCGGCGTGTACGGATTGGTGCTGATGTCGGTCGAGCGCAGCATGCGGACGCTGATGCCGGCGTCGTACTTCTGCTGATTGCCTTCGAGTGCCCATCCGGCGGTGAGCTTGCGAGTCGGCTGCACATAGCTGCCGCCGCCTTTGGGGCTCCTGTACGGGAAGCGCACGATGGCGGTGTCGGCGCCGGCATCGGTCTTGAAAAAGCCCAGCACTTCCGGTCGGCCCATCACGGCGCCGTCGGGGATGACGTCATGCAGCTGCTTGCCCCAGTACTGCAGCAGCGTGAAGCCGTTGTGCAGGTAGTTGGTCGTGAAGCCGCTGATCTTGGCGCAGTCGCCCAAAAAGGCGGTGGGGGCTCCGCTGGTGTCGGTGCTCACGCGCTGGGCGGCAGGCAGCGCCAGGCATTTGTTGACGCTCGCCACCCACGGGTCGAAAGCGGTGATGCCGTCGGTGACGGTAGGCGCGGGCAGCGCGGCGGGTGCGGTGGCGCTTGCGTCCTTGACGGTGACCACCGTGCTGCTGGCGGCACCGTCGCCGCCGGTGGCTGCGGGCACGCCCACGACGCGCAGCGTGACGCCGCGCTGGTCGATGGTCGCCTTCACCATGTCCAGCACCTTGTCGGCGCTGCTGGCGCCGTCAGCGGTGAAGGTTGCCGTCAAGGGGTCGTAGCCGGCGGCGCCCAGCGAGGTCGCCACATCCTTGACGATGGTCTTGACCAAGTCCTGGGCCTTCTGCACGCGGGCCGGGTCCAGGGCCTTGAGCTTGTCGGTGCTGGCGAATTCGCCGGGCGTGCTGCCGTCACTGGAGGCGAGCGAGACGATGGCGTCGGTCAACGGCGTGACGTTGGCGTGGCCGGTCGACCCGGCCGCCACGTCGCTGGCGACCAGTGCGCGATAGAGGCGCACCGCTTCGCCGGACGCTGCGGTGGCCGTCACGAGCAGCGGGGCCTTCAGGCCGGTCACGTCGGCCTTGTAGCTGCCGTTGTCGGCGGCGGTGACGGTGACCGTCTTGCCGTTCGCGTCGGCGATGGTGATCTTCGCCTGTGCCAGCGGCGCGCCGTAAGCGGCGGTGCCGTCGAGGAAGGTGCTCGTGGCGACGGGCGGGGCGGTGTTGGGCGAAGAGCTGGCAGGGGCGGGGGTGGTGGTGGTGGTGGAAGCGGGGGTGCTGCTGTCGCCGCCGCCGCCGCAGGCCGCCAAGGTGGCAGCCGCCAGGATGGCCAGTGCCGGGCCATGTCGTTGATTCATCGCGATCTCCCTGAGATGACGTGTTGTTGTGAACGCGATGTTATGTGAGGCGGACGCCACGACTGGCCGTCGACCGATGAGCGTGCGCAGGATGTCACGCCATTTTGGGGTGGCGCGTTGTCAGATGGTTAGCGGCCAGCCTGGTTCCGGCGGCGCTTCCAGCCGCAGTGCCGCGCCGCTCACCGGGTGGGTCAGCTGCAGTTGCCAGGCATGCAGCCACAGCCGGTTCTGGCCGAGGTGGGCCGCGACGGCACGGTTCAGCGGGCCCTTGCCATGCGTGGCGTCGCCCAAAATGGGGTGGGCGATGTGCTTGAGGTGCCGGCGGATCTGGTGGCGACGGCCTTGCAGCGGCTCCACCTCCAGCAGCGCAACCCGTGTGGTCGCAAAGCCAGGCTGCGTGGCGATGGGCCATTCGTGGCGCTGCAGCACGCGCCAGCGTGTCTGTGCGGCCAGCATCACCTGCCCGGCCGACGCCTGCTCCGGGTCGCGGGCCAGCGGGTGGTCGACCAGCCCTGCATCCTCGGCCGGCCAGCCGCGCACCAGCGCCCGATAGCGCTTGTCCATGCCGCCCCGCTCGAACATCGTGCCCAGCCGCGAGGCGACCTCGGCCGATAGCGCGAACAGCAGCACGCCGGAGGTGCCACGGTCCAGCCGGTGCACGGGCCACACCGGCCGGCCGAGCTGGTCGCGCAGGCGTTGCAGCGCGGCCTCATCCTCGTGCGCGGCGAGCTGGGTGCGGTGCACCAGCAGCCCGGCGGGCTTGTCGATGGCGACGAGATGGTCGTCGAGGTGCAGCAGGCGCAAGGTCAAGGCAGGGGGGGGGCGGGCAAACGCGGGCGCTGATGGGGCGGCGAATGATGCCTGAGCCGGTGCGCCGGCGGTGCTGTGCGGCCCGCGCTGTCGCTGTCGTGCCCCGGTTGTCGTCCGTTGCTACCCGGGCCCACGCAAGGCAGAACTGGCATGACGACAGAGGCATCCGCGACGCTGACGAGGCAAGGCCGTTCCCGGGCGGCCTCTGACGTGGACGACGTCCCAGCACAGGCACATGGCGCGCCAGCGAGGTGAAGCCCAACGTCGCGGTGCCCTGGCCGCGCCCGGCGATCGCTCAAACAAACGCGTTGACGATGTTCTCCAGGCGCTCCTGGCGGCCGGAGCGCGGGGCCGGCGAGATGCCTTGCGTGTGGACCAGTGAAGCCAGATCGTCCAGCGATGCGCCGCCGGTGATCTTCTGGCCCAGCTCGCCGTTCCAGCCGGCGTAGCGATCCGCCACGGCCTGCTCCAGCTGGCCGCTCTCGAACAGCGCAGCGGCGGCCAGGAAGGCGCGGGCCATGGTGTCCATGCCGCCGATGTGGCCCTCCAGCTGGTCGATCGGGGCTATGGACTGGCGGCGCACCTTGGCGTCGAAATTGGTGCCGCCGGTGGTGTAGCCGCCGTGGCGAATCATCTCCAGCATGGCGGGGACGAGCTGCACGTGGTTGTTGGGGAACTGGTCGGTGTCCCAGCCCAGCTGTTCGTCGCCACGGTTGGCGTCCAGCGAGCCGAAGATGCCTAAAGCGCAGGCGGTGGCCACTTCGTGCTCGAAGCTGTGGCCCGCCAGCGTGGCGTGGTTCACCTCGATGTTCACCTTGACTTCGTTCTCCAGGCCGTAGGTCTTCAGGAAGCCGTAGACCGTGGCGCTGTCGTAGTCGTACTGGTGCTTGGTGGGCTCTTGCGGCTTGGGCTCGATGAGGATGGTGCCCTTGAAGCCGATCTTGTGCTTGTGCTCGACGACGCTGCTCAGGAAGCGGCCGTACTGCGCCAGCTCGCGCTTGAGGTCGGTGTTGAGCAGCGTCTCGTAGCCCTCGCGGCCGCCCCACAGCACGTAGTTGGCGCCACCCAGGCGGTGCGTCCACTCCAGCACATGCTTCACCTGGGCCGCGGCGTAGGCGTAGACCTCGGGGTCGGGGTTGGTGGCGGCGCCGCTCATGAAGCGCCCGTGGGAGAACAGGTTGGCCGTGCCCCACAGCAGGCCGACCTTGCCGTCCTGCATCTTCCTGGCGGCGGCTTCCAGCAGGCCGTCCAGGATGCGGTTGGACTCGGCCAGCGTGGCGCCCTCAGGGGCCACGTCGCGGTCATGGAAGCACCAGTAGGGCAGGCCCAGCTTGCCGAAGAAGTCGAACGCGGCGTCGAGCTTCAGGTGGGCGGCCTTGATGGGATCGGCCTCGGCGAACCAGGGGCGCTGGAACACGGTGTTGCCGAGGCCGAAGATGTCCTCGCCCTTCCAGCAGAAGTTGTGCCAGTAGCAGACGGCTGGGCGCAGGTGCTCGGCCAGCGTCTTGCCGAGCACGACGCGCTGCGCGTCGTACCAGCGGTAGGCCAGCGGGTTGGTGGAGGAGGGGCCTTCGTACTTGACGGTGGGGAGGTCGGAATAGACGGTGCTCATGGCGGGTCCTTACTGCGGGAGCGGGGTGATGAAGGAGGCGGTGGGCGCGTTAGAGGGTGAGAGGGATTTCGGGCCGCAAGGCGGGCATGCGGATGGCTTCCTCACCCGCTCAGGCCGCGACGGCGCTGAGGCCGGCCTGGCGGCGGCGCTGCGCGAGTTCTTCGGACATGCGCAGCGTGGTCTGCTTGTCGAGCTTGTTGGCCAGCAGGCTCAGCGTGCAGCCGGCGAACAGCAGGCCCACGACCAGGCTGGACGTGACGCGGTAGCCCTCCACGGCGTTGGGCGCCGAGGGCTGGGCCGTGTCGTAGCCGAAGAAGCCGGCCAGCAGCCACAGGAAGCTGGCCGAGCCCAGCGCCAGGCCGGCCTTCAGCGAGAAGCCGATGGTGGCGAACACCATGCCGGTGAAGCGGCGGCCGGTCTGCCACTCGGAGTAGTCGGCCGCGTCGGCGTACATGGCCCACATGACGGCGATGGTCGGCGCGTAGAAGACGGCGCCCAGCATGTGCAGGCCCAGCATGCCCCACACGGCCGTGGGCGGCATCAGGTAGAGCGCGCAGGACTGCAGCGCCGACAGCGCGAAGCCGGTGGCGGCCACGCTGCGCCGCCCGAAGCGCGCCGACAGCCCGGCGGTCAGCATGATGACGACGATGGTCGTGCCGAAGCCGGCCATGTTGACGATGCTGTTGAACACGTCGGCCACGTTGGAGCTGGCGAGCTGGTCGCGCGTGCCGTGGACGATGTAGCCCAGCGCATCGGCCACGCTGCCGGTGCCGGCGGGGTCGGGTGTGGTCAGGCCCAGCGCGGCGACGAAGTCGAACATCGCGGCCTTGTCCACGTAGTGGTGGTAGTAGTTGTAGTGGGCGCCGCCGCGCAGCGACAGCATGCCGAAGTTGAAGACCGTGTAGCAGACCAGCGCCAGCCATGGCGAGTTCTTCAGCAGGTCGCTGAAGTCCTGGCGCGGTGTGGCGTGCACCTCGACGATGGGCTTGATGCGCTCCTTCGTCGTGAAGAAGGTGACGAGGAAGAGCACCAGGCACAGCACGGCCCAGATCGTCATCGTGACCTGCCAGCCGTGCGCGCGGCCATGGCCTTGCGCGAACTTGGCCACCAGCGGCAGCGTGAAGCCGCCGACGATGAACTGCGCGACGTTGACCGACACGAAGCGGTAGGCGTTGAGCTTGGTGCGTTCGTTGAGGTCGCCCGTCATGACGCCGCCCAGCGCCGAGTAGGGCATGTTGTTC
The DNA here is from genome assembly GCF_043555975.1 of Pelomonas nitida. Classification (NCBI taxonomy): domain Bacteria; kingdom Pseudomonadati; phylum Pseudomonadota; class Betaproteobacteria; order Burkholderiales; family Sphaerotilaceae; genus Roseateles; species Pelomonas nitida. The sequence goes on from NZ_JBIGIA010000001.1 coordinate 365,856, forward strand.
ATCGAGTAGAGCGTCATCAGCAGCGTGTTGGTGATGCCGGCGTACGCGATGACCATGCCGGTGCTCCAGCCCCAGCTCGGGTCGGGCGTCGTGTAGGCCAGGATCATGACGACCGCCCAGGGCACCGACGTCCACAGCACCCAGGGGCGGAACCGGCCCCAGCGGGTGGTGGTGCGGTCGGCCAGCACGCCCATGACGGGGTCGAAGATGGCGTCCCACAGGCGCGGCCACAGCAGGATGGCCGCCGCCGTGCTGGCGGACAGGCCGAAGACGTCCGTGTAGAAGTTCAGTTGGAACAGCACCATGGACATGAAGACGAAGTTGGCGGCGGCATCACCGCAGCTGTACCCCGCCTTTTCCATGAAGGAAAGTGGTTGGCTCATTTGTCTCCTCGTGTGTCTTGAGGTCGTCGCTGCCCGTTGAGGGTCTGTGCGCGTCAGGGTTTGGCTTCGTAGCTCAGATAGTCGAAGTCTGCCGTCTTGCGGGTGCCGGCCAGGTCCTGGCAGGCGATGCCGATGAAATTGCCCGTGAAGCCGAAGCTGTTCGCGAAGCCGTTCAGGAAGCGCGTGGCGAACTCGTCGCTGAGCATGGCCGTGTCCAGCGCCGGGCCCAGCGGCTGCCAGGGGCTCGGCGCCTGGCGGAACTGGAACTGGTAGGTGGCGTGGCTGAACTCGACGGCCAGGTCCACCGGCCCGGCGGCCAGCGGCACCGGGGCGGCTGGCCCGGCGATCTGGCCGTCGCGGTTGACCGTGAGATAGACGACGCGCCGGCCGCTGTCGGGCTCACACGTGACGTGCAGGTAGGCATGGTTGCGGGTGTTGTAGTAGGCCACCAGGCCGGCCATCTGATGGAAGCTGTCAGGCGCGAAGTCCACGCGGGTTTCGACGCGGCAATTGAAGTGCTGCTGGCGGCGGGCGACGAGGCTTTGGTCGAACAGGCTCATCAGCGACTCGCGGCCCGTCAGCCGCAGGTGGCCCGGCCGCGCCGTCAGCGATGCCCAGCTCTCGTCGAATGGGCGGCGCAGCGAGTTCAGGTGGCCGTTGAGCACCGGGCTGTCGAAGTCGTCGCGTGCGGCCTCGGCCGGGAAGGGGTGGGGCGGCAGGTCGGGCGCGGCGGCCTGCATGCAGGGCTGCTGGCTGGCCTGGCCGCCGGGGGCGACGATTTCGGGCCAATCGTCGTCGCGCCAGCGCAGGCGCTGCAGCGCCGTTTCGCGGCCCAGCGGGCAGTGCAGGCCGGCGTAGCCGTGCTCGGGCTTGTTGTTGGCGGCGTTGGGGCCGCTCCACTCCAGCGGGCGGCCGCACAGATGGGCCATGAACCACTCGCCGCTGGCTGTCTCGACCAGGCTGGCGTGGCCGCTGCGCTGCAGGCCGTCGGTGGGCTTTTGCCAGGCGGTCAGCAGCGGATTGCCGGGCAACGTCTCGTAAGGGCCGTCGAGCTGGCGCGAGCGTGCCAGCGTCACGGCGTGTTCGTAGAAGGTGCCGCCCTCGGCCGTCAGCAGGTAGTACCAGCCGTTGCGCCGGTACAGGTGCGGGCCCTCCACGACACCCAGCTCGGTGCCGCGGTAGATGTTCTTCACGGGGCCGACGAGGCGCTTCGCTGCGTGGTCGTACTGCTGCAGCAGGATGCCGTTGAAGTGGTGTTTGCCGGGCCAGTGCGTCCACTGCTGGTTGAGTAGCCAGTGGCGGCCGTCCTCGTCGTGGAAGAGGCTGGGGTCGAAGCCAGAGCTGTTCAGGTAGACGGGTTCGCTCCAGGGGCCGTCGATGCTGGGCGCCGTGATGAGGTAGTTGTGCGTGTCCTTGAAGGCGCCGATGGTGGAGCGGACATCGGTGTAGATGAGCCAGAACAGCCCTTGCGAATAGCTCAGGCAGGGCGCCCAGACGCCGGCGGAATCGGGGTGGCCGGTCAGGTCGAGCTGGCTGGTGCGCGTGACGGCATAGCTGTGGTGGCGCCAGTGAACGAGGTCGCGCGAGTGGTGGATGCGCACGCCTGGCCACCACTCGAAGGTGGAGGTGGCGATGTAGTAGTCGTCACCGCCGGCACCGGGCACGCGGCAGATGGAGGGGTCGGCGTGGAAGCCCGGCAGGATGGGGTTGGCAATCATCGTGAGGTGAGGCGGTCAGGCGTCGCGTGGGCGCAAGGCGTGTGGGTCTGGGCGGGGCGATCGACAGCGGATGTTGGGTGGTATTGGTAGCGCTAGCGAAGAGATCCCCGGCGCAACTGCTCGCCGCGAATAGGGCGGCGGGTGCACCGCATGAAAGGGTGGAATCAGGAGAAGGCCTCTTGGAAAAAGCCGCCACGCTCAGGGTAGGGCGCGGCTTGTGCGAATGAAATGTAGCGCTACCATTTGGCATCGCGCAAGCCGGGAAATCGCCCATGCAGGCGGGCCGGGCGCCAGGAGATGGAATGAACGACAGGTTTCGAGCGCTGGTGCTGGCCCTGTGCCTGGCGCTGCTGCCGGCGTGGGCGCTGGCCGAGGACGGCCATGAACTCTGGCTGCGCTACCGACCGCTGACCGGCGCGGCGCAGGCCCGCCTGCTGGCCGAGGCGAGAGAGGTCGTGCCGCTCGCGGCGCCGTCGCCGACGCTGCAGGCGGCCGTGCAGGAATTGCGGCGCGGCATTGCCGGGTTGGCGGGCCGCGAGCCGGCGCTCACGTCACGTCTGCGCGCGGGTGCCTTGGTGTTGGTGACGCGCAGCCAGGCGCCGCCCGGGCTGGTGCTGCCCTGGAGCGAGCTGGGGGCGGAGGGCTATGTGCTGCGCCGCGTGCACCTGCGGGGCCAGGCGGTGACAGTCATCGCCGCCAACGGCGATCTGGGCCTGCTGTACGGCAGCTTCGCGTGGCTGCGGGCGGTGCAGACGGGGGCGCACCCCGCTCATGTCGACACGCAGTCGGCGCCTCGCATCGGCCTGCGCCTCTTGAACCACTGGGACAACCTGGATCGCCATGTCGAGCGCGGCTATGCGGGCGCGTCGCTGTGGGACTGGTGGAAGCTGCCGGACATCCTGGACCCGCGTTACGTGGACTACGCGCGCGCCAACGCGTCGCTGGGGCTGAACGGCGCGGTGCTGAACAACGTCAACGCCAAGGCCGACTCGCTGACCGCGCCCTTCATCGCCAAGGCAGCCGCACTCGCGGCCGTGTTCCGCCCGTATGGCGTGCGCGTCTATCTGTCGGCGCGGTTCTCGGCGCCGGTGGAGCTGGGCGGCCTGCCGACGGCCGACCCGCTGGACCCGGCCGTGCGGGCCTGGTGGCAGGTCAAGGCGGACGAGATCTACCGCGCCATGCCGGACTTCGGTGGCTTTCTCGTCAAGGCCAACTCCGAGGGCCAGCCCGGCCCGCAGGACTACGGCCGCAGCCACGCCGATGGCGCCAACATGCTGGCGCAAGCCCTGGCACCACATGGCGGCGTCGTGCTGTGGCGAGCCTTCGTCTATGCGGCCGACGCGAGCGACCGCGCCGGGCAGGCGTTCGCGGAGTTCCAGCCGCTGGACGGTCGCTTCGCGCCCAACGTCATCGTGCAGGTGAAGAACGGCCCCATCGACTTCCAGCCGCGCGAGCCCTTTCACCCGCTGTTCGGTGCCATGCCGCGCACGCCGCTGGCGCTGGAACTGCAGATCACCAAGGAGTACCTCGGCTTCTCCACGCATCTGGTGCACCTCGGCCCGCTGTTCCAGGAGGTGCTGCGCGCCGACACGGGGCAGGGCGGCACGGTGGCACGGGTCGTCGACGGTACCTTGCACGGCCAGCGCGTGACGGCCATCGCGGGTGTGGCCAACACGGGAGCGGACCGCAACTGGTGCGGCTCGCACTTCGACCAGGCCAACTGGTATGCCTTCGGCCGCCTGGCCTGGGACCCCGACCAGGACGCCCGCACCGTCGCTCGCGACTGGGTGGCGCAGACCTTCACCGCGCAGCCAGCGGCGCGCGACGCCATCGTGCAGATGATGCTGGCGTCGCGTGAGGCAGTGGTGGACTACATGACGCCGCTGGGCCTGCACCACCTGATGGCCACCGGGCACCACCACGGCCCCGGCCCCTGGGTCGACGATCTGGCGCGCGCCGACTGGAACCCGACCTACTTCCACCGGGCCGGGCGTGACGGCATCGGCTTCGACCGCACGGCCACGGGCAGCAACGCCGTGGCGCAGTACGCCGCGCCGGTGGCGCAGCGCTGGGCCGACCCGCGCACGACGCCGCCCGAGCTGCTGCTGTGGTTTCACCACCTGCCGTGGGATTACGGCATGCCGTCGGGCCGCACGCTGTGGGCGGAACTCATCGCGCGCTACGACCGTGGCGTCGCGACGGTGGAAGACATGGCGCGGCGCTGGCAGGCGCTGAAGCCTGACGTCGACGCGGAGCGGCATGCCGACGTGGCCGCCCACCTGGCCGTGCAGCTGCGCGAGGCGCGCTGGTGGCGCGATGCTTGCATTGCCTACTTTCAGTCGGTCTCGGGCCTGCCTTTGCCGGCGGGCACGCGACCGCCGGGGCTGGACTTGGCGGCCTACAAAGCTTTGCACTTCGGCTTCGCGCCGGGGCGTTGAACGACAGGGCACGCCATGACCATGATGGACAATGAACAGAGCGGTGGCGCTGCGCGCGCCGGCCGCCTAAGAACAATGAAGATTCGAGGTGCAGATTGAAGCCAAACGTGCGCAAGGGGCGTAGCACCAAGGCCGCAACCATCGCCGATGTGGCCAGTCTGGCGGGGGTTTCGCCGATGACGGTGTCTCGCGTCGTCAACGGCGAACAGAACGTGCGCCACGGCACCCGAGACAAGGTTCAGGCCGCGATCACCGCGTTGAACTACATGCCGAATCAGGCGGCACGCCGGCTGGCGGGCTCCGAGCCCATCCGCATCGGCATGCTCTACATCGACCCGACGGCGGGTTATCTCAACGAGTTCCTCATCGGCCTGCTGAACAAGGCCAGCCTGCGCCATGTGCAACTGGTCGTGCAGCGCTGCGACGCGGCGCGCGCGGGCGAGGAGGCCCCGGTGGCCGAGATGATCGCCAACGGCATCGACGGCCTCATCCTGCCGCCGCCGTTCTGCGACTCGCAGCCGCTGCTCACGCTCGTCGCCGAGACCGACACGCCGGCCGTCGTCGTCTCCAGCGGCGTGCCGCCCGAACAGGTCTGCGCCGTCGGCATCGACGACTACCAGGCCGCCTACGAGATGACGCGCCACCTGTTGACGCTGGGCCACCACCGCCTGGGCTTCATCATCGGCGACCCCTACCAGAGCAGCAGCGCGCGCCGCCTCGCCGGCTTTCGCGCCGCGATGCGCGACGCGGGGCTGAACATCGCCGACGAGGAGGTCGTCGCCCAGGGCATGTTCACCTACCGTTCGGGGCTGGACGCTGCGGAGGGCTTGCTGTCGCAGGAGCAGCGCCCGACGGCCATCTTTGCCAGCAACGACGACATGGCGGCGGCCACCGTGGCCATTGCCCATCGGCTGGGCCTGGATGTGCCCAGCGACCTCACCGTCGTTGGCTTCGACGATGCGCCGCTGGCCACGACAATCTGGCCTGAACTGACCACCGTGCGCCAGCCCATCATGGAGATGGCTGGGGCTGCGGTGGACCTGCTGGTGCGACACATCCGTGCGCGCCGCAGTGGCGAGCCATTGCCCTGCGAGCATGAGCTCAAGGATTTCGAACTGGTCCGACGCCAGTCCGACGCGGCACCCCGTCTTCGCCCGCCCTTGCGCAAGGGCGGCTGACGCGCGACAAAACTTCTATTTCGAGGCCCGACGCCGGGCCACAGACCCTATGGAACAACTGACTGGATTGCATTTCAACCGGCTGCTGCTGACGGGCGCCGCTGGCACCCTGGGGCGCATGCTGCGCCCGCGGCTGAAGCGTTATTGCCAGACGCTGCGCGTCTCGGACATCGCGGCCATGGACCCCGCCGCCGAGGGCGAGGAAGTGGTCGTCGCGCGGCTCGAGGACGAGGCCGCGATGTACGAGCTGCTGCGCGGCGTGGACGCCGTGCTGCACTTCGGCGGCGTCTCCATCGAGAAGCCGTTCAGCACCGTGCTGCCAGCCAACATCGTCGGCGCGTACAACCTGTATGAAGCCGCGCGCCGGCACGGGACGAAGCGCATCATCGTCGCCAGTTCCAACCACGTGACGGGCTTCTATGGCCAGGGCGAGACCATTCCGGCCCATGTCGTGCCGCGCCCCGACAGCTACTACGGCCTGTCCAAGGCGTTCGGCGAGAACCTCGCGCAGTTCTATTTCGACCGTCACGGGCTGGAGACCGTCAGCGTGCGCATCGGCTCCTGCGTGCCCGCGCCCGAAGATCGCCGCCACCTGTCGAGCTGGCTGAGCCACGACGACCTGGAGCGGCTGCTCGTCGCCGCGTTGAGTGCGCCGGTGGTCGGCCACAGCATCGTGTACGGCGTCAGCGATAACCGCACGACCTGGTGGCACAACGACCAGAGCCGGCACGTGGGCTACCGCCCGCAGGACAGTTCCGAGCCGTGGCGTGCGGCCATCGAGGCCAAGCAGCCGCTGGTCAACCCGAAGCGCCCCGAGGCGCGCTACCAGGGCGGCGCCTTCGTCACGCTGGGCCCGTTCCCGTTCGCCGGGCAGGAATGAGCATGAGCCACGAGCGCGGTCCCCGCATCCCCTTCCAGCCTGCGGCGCGGTTGCCCGATGCCGCCTTCGAAATCCTCGCGCCCGAGGGGCGCGAGCTGCGGCTGTTCTCGGCCTGTGTGGAGCAACTCGCCACCGGCCTGCAGTGGGCCGAAGGCCCGGTGTGGTTCGGTGACGGCCGTTATCTGCTGGTGTCTGACATCCCCAATGACCGCATCCTGCGTTGGGACGATTGCAGCGGCGCGGTGAGCGTGTTCCGCCAGCCCAGCGGCAACGCCAACGGCCATGCACGCGATGCGCAGGGCCGGCTGGTCAGCTGCGAGCACCTGGGCCGGCGCGTGACGCGCACGGAGTTCGACGGCCGTGTGACCGTGCTGGCTGACCGTTATGACGGCAAGCCGTTGAACTCGCCCAATGACATCACCTGCGGGCCCGACGGCGGCATCTGGTTCACGGACCCCGACTTCGGTATCCATGGCGACTGGGAAGGTGCGCCGGCGACTCGTGAGCAGCTGCACGGCGTCTACCGGATTGCCCCGGACACCGGTGAGCTCACGCGTGTGCTCGACGACCTCGCCGGCCCCAACGGGCTGGCCTTCACACCCGACGGCAAGCGGCTGCTGGTGGTGGAGAGCCGCGCGCAGCCGCATCGGCTGATCTGGAGCTACGCGGTGGATGGCGCGACGCTCAGCGACAAGCGCCTGCTCATCGACGCGCAAGGGTATGGCGCGCTGGACGGCATCGCGCTGGACACGCAGGGCCGCATCTGGTGTGGCTTCGGCGGTGGTGGCCAGCCGGACGCCGACCCGGCGCAGCTCGACGGCGTGCGCGTCTACAGCGCCGAGGGCAAGCCGTTGGCCCACATCCACCTGCCTGAACGCTGCGCGAACCTGTGCTTCGGCGGCGCCAAGGGCAACCGGCTCTTCATGGCGAGCAGCCACTCGCTGTATGCGCTGTACGTGAACGCGCGGGGCGCCGTGCGGTGACGGACTTGCAGGGCCCGGGCTGGCGGCAGCATCAGCATGCCGCCGCGCGTGGGCCCGGGATGGCCCCGGCTCAGGGCGTGTAGGTGCCGTACACCGTGGTGACGCTGGCGGCTGGCAGGCTCACGCTGCTCAGCGTGGCGCCGGCGCTGAGGCTGCCGGCCGCGGTGAGGCTTTCCGTCGCCGAGGTGCGCCACTGCGCCAGCGACGCGAACGCCGTGGCACCCGAGAGCTTGAGGCTCACCTGCGCGGCGCTGCTGCCCGCATTGATCAGCACCACTGCGATTTCCTGGCTGGCCGGGTTGCGGTAGACGCTGCTGTAGACATTGGTCAGCGGTGAGGTCTCGGCATTCAGGCGCACCCAGCCCGGGCGCACGAAGCGGCTGAACTGGCCCAGCGTGTAGAGGCGCTTGTTCTCGGTGATTTGCGTGCCGGCAGCGTTCAGGTTGACCAGGCTGCCCTTGGTGGGCGAGGACGAACTCGTCCACAGCCACCAGTAGCAGAAGGCATTGACCTCGGCGGTCGTCATGTCGGCGTGCACGGTGCGGGCCCAGACCAGGCCGTCGGTGATGGACGCGTCGTTGCTCGCACCCGAGGACACCTCCGTCATCCACAGCCGCTTGCCCTTGGACTTCGTGGTGGTCAACCACTTGGCGGTGTTGTAGACGGTGTTCATGTCGCTGGCGTACTGGTGGGTGCCGACGATGGACACCAGTGGCGCCAGCGTGCTGTCGTTCAGCGCCGGGGCAATGAGGTCGTCATTGAAGTTCATGCCCTCCGGCGCGATCACCGGCGTGGCCACGCCCTTGGCCGTCCAGGCCTTGGACAGCGATGGCAGGAAGGCGCTGAATTGCGCTGAAGTCCAGGAGGCCGACTCGTAGGTCTTGGGCAGGTAGTTGGGCTCGTTCTGCAGCGAGATCGCCATCAGCGGGTAGCCCATGTTGGCCTTGAAGTTTCGGGCGTAGTCGGCGAGCACATCGGCGTAGTCCTGGTAGTGCGTGGGCGACAGCACGCCGCCGATGTCGGGCCAGGTGGTGATGTTGCCCATCGTGCCGCCGATGGTGTTGCCGTTGGCGGCGTCGTCGATCTTCCAGCGGTCGTACTGGTTGTTGGGCGGGGTCCATGGCGTGCTGAAGCCGCGGATGTCGCTGCTGTAGCTGGCGGCCAGGCCGTACAGCGTCTTGGTGTTCTGCAGGTCCCAGTTGGACCAGTTCAGGTTGAAGCTCTTGTGGCCCGTGCTGTCCAGCGTGTAGGTGTAGCGGCCACTGCTGTCCTTCGCCATGAAGGCGTCGTTGTAGGTGGTGGACTCGCGGAACGGGATGCGGTTGCGGATCAGCGTCAGGCCGATGCCCTCGGTCGGTGAGAACAGCAGCTTCACCAGGCGCGCCCGGGTCGTGACGTCAGAGGGCAGGCCCGTCCAGGCGTTGGAGCCGCCGAAGCCTTCGATGGTCTGCCGCACGAGCGTCGGGTTGACGGTGACCACGCCGGTGCCGCTGGTGATGACTGGTGGCGGCGCCGTCGGCACGAGCACTGCGCCGCTGGGCGTCGGCGCCGGGGTGGGTGCAGGTGTCGGTGCTGGCGTGGGGGCAGGTGTGGGCGCGGGAGTAGGGGCAGGCGTGGGCGCTGGCGTGGGAGCCGGTGTGGGCGCCGGTGTGGGCGCGGGAGTAGGGGCGGGAGTAGGTGCAGGCGTGGGAGCAGGAGTGGGTGCCGGCGTAGGCGCTGGGGTTGGTGCCGGCGCGGTGCTCGCGGCGCAGAAGCCCACCGACTCCAGCGTTGCCTGGGCGGCGAGGGTCTTGTTCCATTCCACGCCGCTGAGCGACAGCGTGCTGCCGCTCTGGCTGTACACCGCGTTCCAGACGTTGTTGACGGTGCCGGGCACGGTCAGCGTGCCGTTCCACACCACGGCCGTGGCGTTGGGGTTCTGCACCTTCACCGTCGCGCAGTAGCCGCCGTTCCACTGGCTGTTGACCTTGTAGCTGAGGCTGACGGGCGTGGCGGCGTGCGTGAGAGTGGCGGTCAGGCCGGCGAGGGCCAGGCCGAAGGTCAGGCGTTTGAGTTGATGCACGGAAGGCCTCCAGGAGGATGGGTTGGCTGCGCCGTGCGCAGCGACAGAGGGGTCTTTCTGGCGTGCCAGTGGGCGTGCTGCTCGTGCTCGACCGGCCGATCCACTTCCGCCGAAATGGGCGGACCTGCAAAGGCAGGCCCCGACATGCGCTGGGCGCGCCAACGGCAGGTCAGCCGCGCCTGGCTTCTGGCCGGTCAAGCCGGTCGGGAAAGCGCCCGGATCATCCCTGCATGTCCACCCGCCTGGCAATGCGGATGTGCGAGCGGCTTGTAACGGTTGTGCGCAGGGCCTGCGGCGCTGAACATCTGCCGCCGAAATCTGCGTTCGGCCTCGATCACGCCGGGTAATTGCTTGCGCCTGACAAACTGGGCCTACCGCGACGGCTGAGCGTGCAGTTGGCCGTCGGCCCCGGCGGGAAACTGGCTCTGCCGGCGCTCAAAAGAAAAGGCCTCGCGTGTGCGAGGCCCGTGCGTGGCGCGCGTCGGGGCGCGCTGAGGGGGGATCAGGCTTGGTCGACGGTCTTGCGGCGGCGCTTGGCCAGCGTCAGGCCACCGAGGGCCAGGCCTGCCAGGGCCAGCGAGCCCGGCTCCGGCACGTTGTTGGTCGGCGGCGCGGCGCCGGCCGGCAGGTCGATGGCGATCAGCACGCAGGACAGGCAGTCGGAGTTCACCGAAGAGCTGATGTTCAGGTTGTTCAGGCCTGGGTTCAGCAGGCTGGTCACGCTGAAGTCACGGATGTCCCACAGGCTGCCGTTGCCCGCGCCGCCCGCGCCTGCCGGCACGGTGCTGCCATCGAACACGGCACCGGCCGGCGCGATGGTCTGGCCATTGCCGATGACGGCGGCGTCAGGGAACTGCTGGCCGTCGGAGACATGGAACTGGGCCGACGCGTTGCCGGCCGTGTAGTCGATGCCAGCAAGCGTGATGTTCCAGCCGTCGGCGTCGTAGGCGTTGTTGATGTTGGAGTCGTTGCCGTTGAACATCACGACGTCACGGTTGTTGGCAGTGTTGCCGTCGTCGTAGAAGACGACCAGCGAGACGCCGTTCACGTCGATGCCGTTGGGCTTGACGAAGTTGTCCAGCGAGTAGGTGCCGTCGCCGGTCACGAGGCTGGTGACGTTGGCGCGGTAGGCAATGCTGTTCGCGAAGCCCCAGCAGTTGTCAGACGAGATACCGAGGAAGGTGCCCGTGATGGCCGTGCCGTTGAACGTCACGTTCGCGTTTGCGGTGGGGGCGGCGGTTGCGGCCGCGTTGCTCGGGCCGTGCCAGAACAGATAGGCCTCGCTGACAGTGCCCGAGCCAGTGCCCGTCACGTCCAGCGAACCGGTGCCCAGGTCGCGCATGCCACCGTAGCCGAAGGACTTGAAGTCGGTGTCATAGACGGTCTTGAACATCGTCAGGTCCGTCGCGGAGGCTGTTCCGGCCATCCCGATCGCCAGCATGGCGCCGACAACGAGGCCTGCAATTCGTGGTGATTTGTTCATCGCTGATATCCAGTTTTGAAATAGCGGGCCAAGCCCGGCGACGCTGGCGAGCACGAGCTGTGCCACCGGATCTTTCTGTTTGATATCAACTGCTTGCGAGATACCCCCAATTCGTTGCGTCTTCAACTGTAAGAAATGTCGACACTTCAGATTTGGGGGGTGAGGCCGCTCCGATGTCGGCTTCAATGGCGACCTTTGCGAAGAACACACACGCACCATTCGTTATGTCTGCAGCTCTGCCCAGAAAAGCCCTGTTGTTATTGCCCGCCCTCTGGCTAACGGCCACGTGCCATGCCGGTCCGGTGGATCAGCGGGGGCGTGTCGGTGTCGCGGCGAGTGCGGTCTCCGACCCACAGGAGGGGCCGCTGGGGCAGGGGTTCGGTGCGCTGCAGAAAGGCCGCTGGGTCGACGCGGAGCGCGATTTCGGCGCCGTGTTGGCGCAGCAGCCCGGGCATCCCCGTGCGCTTGCAGGGCTGGCCCAGGCGCTGCTCAAGCTCAACCGTGCCGAGGAGGCGGGACAGCGGCTCGAGCAGGCCCGCAAGGCCGCGCCCGAAGACCCGGTCGTGATGCTGGCGGCGGCACGCTACGAGGCCTTCCGTGGCCGCGGCGAGGCGGCGATGGCGCTTTATCGGCAGGCGGCGGCCCAGGCGCCGAAGGACGAGACGGCTCACCGTGACATGGGTGACCTGCTGCTCAACCGGCTCAACCGGCCGGCCGAGGCCGTCAAGGCCTACTCGCGTGCCATCGAGCTGGCGTCGCAGGACGGCGCCGCTCGCTTCGGGCTGGCGATGGCCTTGCTGGCGACCGATCGCAAGGCCGAAGCGTTGAAGTCTCTGGCCGAGGCCGAGCGCCTGACGCTGAACGACCCCAATCCTGCCTACATGTCTGGGCGCATCCATGCGTCGGAGAAACGCTTCGACGCGGCGATTGCCGCGATGGGGCGCGCGCTGGAGTGCGCGCCCGCGTTCGTCCCCGCGCTGAGCGATCGGGCTGATCTGCAGGCCGAGGCGGGGCAACCGGCGGCAGCAGTGGCGGACTATGAACGGCTCATGAAGCTGCAACCGGGCAACCCGACGACGCAGCTCAAGCTCGGCATGCTCTACCAGCGCGTCGGCCGGTTTGCCGAGGCGCGCAACGCCTACCTGGCTGCCCTGCAGCGCAATGACCAACTGGCCGTGGCGTACAACAATCTGGCGATGATGGGGCTTCGTCAGGGCAAGGACGAGGCGCAGATCGAGCCCTGGGCGCGCAAGGCTGTGGCATTGGGCGGGGCCGTGCCGCACTTCCACGACACGCTGGGCCAGGTGCTGGCCGCCAAGGGAGACGCCCAGGGGGCGCTCGCGGCGTATCGCGAAGCGGTGAAGCTGGCGCCGGGTGAGCCCGAACTGCAGTTCCACCTGGCCCAGGCCTACGAGGCCGCCGGCCAGCGCGGCGAGGCGAAAGCCGCCTATCAGCGTGCGCTGGCGGCCAAGGGGGGCTTCGAGCAGGCGCCACAGGCACGCCAGCGGTTGCAAGCGCTGCGCTGACCGGACCGGCCCGACGAGACGGCCGCCGGCTCGCGCAGCGGCCGGTCGGCGACGGGGTGGCCCGCCGCTGGCATGTCCATGCGACCGGAAGGCCAGGTCGCACCGGCCTGGCGGACCTGTGCACGCCTATTTTTGTCCGCAGCGCCGGTTCAGCCACTCGACCGGGAAGGCCTCGGCCATGGCCTGGTACCCGGCCAATGACGGGTGCAGGCCGTCGTTGTCGAATTCGCGCCGGAGGTGCGAGGGCCGCGCGGGGTCGCGGGCGAGGGCGTCGAAATCCACGACGCCATCGAAGCGGCCGGGCGTGCGAATCCAGTCGTTCAACGCCTGCCGGTCCGTCTCGTTCTCGGGGGCTGGCCGGTAGTAATCGCTGCCGCCGTAGGGCATGACCGTGGCCGCGAACAGGCAGACACCGCGCTCGCGGGCCTGGCTGGCAAGGGTCGTCAGGCCTTGTTGCAACTCGGCCAGCAGCGCCGCCCGCGAGGCCGGCGTCGTGGCGCGCTGGCGGTGGCTGGTGCCGAGGTCGTTGACTCCTTCCAGCAGCACGACATGTGTGACGCCGCTGCGGGCCAGTGCGTCGCGGTCGAAGCGGGCCATGAGCTTCGGGCCAAGGCCATCCTGCAGGATGCGGTTGCCGCCGATGCCCGTGTTGACGACGGCCGCGGGCCGGCCCAGGGCCGCAAGCCGGCGGGCGAGGGCGTCCGTCCAGCGCTGGTAGCTGCCTGCCGGGACGCCATAGCCGTCGGTGATGGAGTCGCCGATCGCCACCAGCACCGGCTGCGGCGCCGCGCCGCCTACATCCAGTGCAGCGAGCTGCCACCAGCCGTCGCGCGCCACGGCGTCGGGCCAGTCGGTGGCATCGGCGCGGTCCCCCGGCGCTGTCCAGCTGTTGATGCGTGATCCGGGGTGAGCGGTTGCGGCGGCCGGTGCCGAGACGATGTGCATCTGCACGGCGAGGTCGGCCCCGCGCGGCACCGCCAGCGCCACGGGGTCGCTCCAGGCTTCGGCGCCGGGCGGGAGGTTCAGGGCCCGCATGCCATCGAATCTGAGTGTTACAAGGCTACCTTCTCGCAACAGCGGGGTGGCCGGGCCGGCCGGCGCGGCGAGCAGTGCAACGCTGGCCGAACCGAGCTGCAGGGGCTCGCGGCCAAACAGATTGGTGAAGCGCACACGCAGCGTCGTGCCGGCGGCCGTTGCGCGTATCACCTGGCGAAAACTGACGTCGCGCAGGGGGGCTGCCCCAGGGGACGAGGGCTGTTCAAGTTGCGCGCTGCCCCACGCGGCGATCCAGCGCGAGTGGTCGGCTGGCTGCACCGTTGTGGCGCATCCGGCCAGCAGGCTGCAGGCCACGACGGCCGCCGAGCGCAGCAGATGGAGGTTCTTCATCGCCGTGGCGCGCGTGGCGCAAGTAGTTGCAAATGACATCGCCAGGAAACTGCCCCCTAATCCGAGAATACGTTCGGTTAGATGGCCAAAGACAGTGTGTTAACGAACAGCACCAAACAGCGAGGTTATGCCATGTACAGCCAATACCGCCAAAACTATGTTCCCAGCCAGCCGTTGCCGCGCTGGATTCAGCGTCTGATCGCCTGGCTGTGAAGGGCTGGGCGCTGCGCGCCTGGCCGCGTGGCGCATGTCGTTACTGATTGCCTGAGCGCCGCGTCTGCTGGCGCGGCACCGTGCAATCAGGCCGCCTGCAGTTCCGCCGACTCCATGACAGGGCGGCCGGGTGCGGCGAAAGCGGGACCATAGGGCGCCGTGGCGAATTCCTTGTGCAGGCGTTGCAGCAGATCCTCGCGATCGGGCTGCGGTGCGCCGCACGAGGTGCGCGAGGCGATGGCGCGGTCCAGTGCGCCTTCGATGCCGTTGCATTGCACCGAGTAGGACGTGTGGTGCGGTTGGCCCTGGCGATCGGTCCAGGTGGCCACCACGCGCAGCACGGGGCCGCAGCTGCGCATCGCCCATTCGAAGCGGATGCCGGCCGTGCGTGTGCGGCTGCGGCGCATCAGGCGGCCCATGGCGCTGCCGCCGGGCCGGCGCTGCCGCGGTGCTTGCTCATCGCCGGTGGCGGGGGTGGCCGCAGCGTCCGGGGTCACGGCCGGCTGCGTCGGCTCGACGCGGTGCAGGGGCGTGGCTTGGACGGAGGCGGCGAGTTGAGCGTCGAAATCCATGTCAATGACTCCTTGGCAGCGGGTGAAGGTGAAACCTGTCTGCCATGGGCAAGCGGTGTGCCCGCGGCGCGTCAGAGCAGCGGTTCGATGACGCGCGCCAGCCCTTCCAGCAGGCGCTGACCCAGCCCGCGCTGGGCCCAGCGGCGGGCCTCGATCGGCGTGGACGTGGCGAGATCGCGCGAAAACAGGGCCTGCATCTGTTCGCCGAAGTCGTCGCCCAGCACGATGACGTCCATCTCGTTGTTGCCGACGATGCTGCGCCAGTCGAGGTTGCTGGAGCCGACACTGGAGAACACGCCGTCGATGACGGCCGTCTTGGCGTGCATCACCGCGTGGGACATCTCGTGGATCTGCACGCCGGCTTCCAGCAGTTGCGCGTAGCGGGAGCGCGCGGCGTGCAACACCATCGTCACGTCGCTGCGCCCCGGCAGCACCAGGCTGACGGCCACGCCGCGGCGGGCGGCGGCGCACAGCGCGTCGATCAGTTCGGACCCCGGCGCGAAGTACGCCATCGTCAGCTGCACGCTGCGCTGCGACGCGTTGATCGCGTGCAGCAGCGCCGTGTACGTGGGATTGATGCCGTTGGCGGGGTCGCCGGCCACAAGCTTGACGACGCGCTGCCCCGGTGCCGGCACGCGCGGCGCCGGAGCCGTTGGCAGTTCGCCCTTGCAGCCCTGGCGCTCCCAGGACTCGCGAAAGACGGTGGCTAGCGCGGTGACCACCGGCCCGTGCAGCGCTACCTGCGTGTCGCGCCAGCCCTGCCGGTCAGCGTCTTCCGGCGGGCGCTTGCGCCGGGCGCTGCCGAAGGAACCTTCGGCGTAGACGTTGCTCAGGTTGATGCCGCCCGTGAAGGCGACGTCGCTGTCCACCGCCAACATCTTGCGGTGGTTGCGTTGCAGCAGGCCCCAGTGCCCGGGCCGCTCCAGCGGATTGACCGGGTTGAAGGCGCAGACGGCCACGCCGTCGTCGCGCAGCTTGTCGAAAAAGGCGCGCTCGGTGCCCATCGATCCGACGCTGTCGTACATCAGCGCGACGCTCACGCCCGCGCTGGCCTTGGCCTTCAGCAGCTCGGCGACTTCGGCCGCCACACCCTCGTCCTCGACGATGTAGAACTCCACGAGGATGCGGTGTTTGGCGGCGGCGATGGCCGCCTTCATCGCGGCAAACGTGGCCGGGCCGTCGACCAGCAGCCGCGCGGTGTTGCCGCGCAGCAGGCGGTTGTCGCCGTTCTCGGCGAGCACCGCGAGGTGGCGCTCGAACAGCGCTGCGTTGCCTTCCGCGCGCACGCGGGCCAGGTCATGCGCCTCGGCCGCCGCCGAGACCGGGCCGGCATGGCCGACCAGCGTCACGCGGTCCGCCACGGCGGGCGCCGAAGCCGGGGGGGATGGGGACGGTGCGGCGCGCGCAGGCAGCCGGCCGCAGGCGGCTGTCGCCGCGAGCACGCCGAGCGCCAGCAGCAGTCCTAACCACCCGGCGCGTCGCCGGGCGCGTGCTTGGTTCATGTCGAGGGCCAGATCGGTTGGCAGCACCCATCGCTGCAACCCGCAACGAGCAAGCCACGTGCCGATGGGTCAGTGCGGGCGTTGGTCGATGTGCGCAACCGCACCCGGTGGGGCGGGCGGCGGCGTCGCGGGCGCGAGTTCTTCCAGGCTGGCGCCCGGGTCCTCCTCGCCGGCAGCGGAGGTGCTGTCGGCGTCGGCGATGGCGGCATCGTTCGGCGAAGGCGGGGGAGGACGCGGGGTCATCGGAGGGCCCTGAACAAGGCGTGGCGAGCACGGCTGGGAAAAGCTGCTGCAAATCCTGCCGACCGAAGGGCGCGATGCGTCGTTTTGAACGGCACCCGGGCTGACAGTTGCAAACGGCGTGCCGTCCTACGAGCGATCGACCTGCTGGGCGAGAATCCACGCGATCGTTTTCGACGAATCTCTCACCCATGGCCCGCAGCCCCATCGATAGGCTGACAACTTTAGGAACCAACCCCGATGCCCCATGCCCTGGTGGTGGATGACGACCCCGATTCGGCCGCTTCGCTGCGTGCGCTGATCGCGGGCGAGCAGTTCACCGTCTCCGTTGCCCACACGCTGCGCGACGCGCGGCGGCAGATCTCGCTGCAGCAGCCGGACATCATCCTGCTGGACCTGCGCCTGCCCGACGGCAATGGCATGGACCTGCTGGCCGACCCCAAGCTCGTGGCCAATTCCGAGGTGGTGCTGTGCACCGGCCACGCCAACCTCGAAACCTCCATCCAGGCGCTGCGTCTGGGGGCGGCCGACTATCTCATCAAGCCCGTCAACCTCACGCAGCTGCAAGGCGTGCTGTCGCGCATCATGAAGCCGGCGGCGCTGCAGGCCGAGGTGGAAGACCTGACCGCCAACCTGGCGCAGTCGGGTCACTTCGGCCACCTGTGGGGCCGCAGCGCGCCCATGCAGCGCATCTACCAGCAGATCTCGCGCGTGGCGGGCACCAGCGTGTCGGTGTTCATCACCGGCGAGTCGGGCACCGGCAAGGAGGTGGTGGCGCAGACCGTGCACGACCTCAGCCGCCGCCGCAAGCGGCCCTTCCTGGGCGTGAACTGCGGGGCCATCAGCCCCAACCTCATCGAGAGCGAGATCTTCGGCCACGAGAAGGGCAGCTTCACCGGCGCCGAGCGCCAGCACCAGGGCTTCTTCGAGCGCGCCAGCGGCGGCACCCTGTTCCTGGACGAAATCACCGAGATGCCGCTGGAGCTGCAGGTCAAACTGCTGCGCGTGCTGGAAACCGGTCGCTTCATGCGCGTGGGCTCCACGACCAGCCAGGAGACCGACGTGCGCATCATCGCCGCGACGAACCGGCAGCCCTACCAGGCCGTGTCCACCGGCAAGCTGCGCGAGGACCTGCTGTACCGGCTCAACATCTTCCCCATCGACCTGCCCCCCCTGCGCGACCGCGCGGCGGACATCCCGCTGCTGGCCAACCACTTCCTGGCCGGCATCAGCGAGAAGGAAGGGACGGTGCGACGCTTCACGCCGGCCGCGCTGGCGGCGCTTGTGGAATACCCCTGGCCCGGCAATGTGCGCGAACTGCGCAACGCCGTGCAACGCGCCTACGTGATGGCGCAGGACGAATTCGTCGACGAGGCCTGGCTGCCGACGGTGCAGAGTGTCGGCCTCGCATCGGGCTGGGGCTCGATCGACAGCGCAGCGCCCGCGCGCGCGAGGGCACCGGAGCCCGATGCCGTGCCCAGCATCACGCTGCCCATCGGCTCCAGCGTCGCCGAGGCCGAGCGCGCGCTGATGCTCGCGACCTTGCGTCATTTCAACCATCACAAGGAGCGCACGGCCGCCGCGCTCGGCATCAGCCTGAAGACGCTCTACAACCGGCTCAAGGAATACGCGGCCGAAGGGACGGCGACCGACGGGCCGGTGCGCGAGTGAGGCGGGGCCGGCGGCGCGGGTTCGCAGCGTCGCCGGCCACGGCCCACGCCGGCACGTGGCTTGCCGTGAAGCGGCGCTGACCACTTCCTGCAGAGGCCTGACCGTGCGCATCGCCATTGCCCCTCACATCGCTGTCGCTGATTCGCGCATCGCGCGGGGCCGGTCCTTGCCGGCGGCGCCCAATGGGAGCGCGCAGACATGACGCCGGCTTCTTCGACGGCCCGGCGCGCCGTGCCTCAGCCCACCACGCCGCGTGCCTTTGCCTGCCTCTGTGGCCGGCCAGTGTTCTTTCGCAACAGCCAGTGCCTGGCCTGCGGGCGGCCATTGGGTTATGCGGCCGAGCGCGGTGCGCTGCTGGCGCTGGAGCCCGCGCCGCAGCGGGCAGGCAGGGGCGGCTGGCGCGAGGCCGGCCGGCCGGCGCGCGGCGCGCCGCGTTACGCGCGTTGTGCCAATCTCGATTCGGCAGCCGCCTGCAACTGGCTGCTCGGCGCCGACGAGGCGGCTGCCGGCTTCACCTTGTGCCGCTGCTGTCGCCTGACGCGCACGGTACCGGACCTGACCCGGCCGGACGCCGGCCTGTGGTGGTGCCGCATCGAGCAGGCCAAGCGTCGGCTGGTGTCGTCGCTGCTGGGCCTGTCGCTGCCGGTGCGGGCCCAGGCCGAGGTGCCCGACGGGCTGGGTCTGGCGTTCGATCTGTTGATCGCGCCGCCCGAAGGGCCGGGCGTCATCACCGGCCATGCCGACGGCGTCATCACGCTGGACGCTTCCGAAGCCGACGACGCGCGCCGCGAGGCCCGGCGGGACAGCCTGGGTGAGCCTTACCGCACGCTGCTGGGCCATCTGCGTCACGAGATCGGCCATTACTACTGGCAATTGCTGGTGGCGCCGAGCGCGTGGCTGGCGCCGGTGCGCGAGGTCTTTGGCGACGACCGGGAGGACTACGCCGCCGCGCTGCAGCGGCATTACACGCAAGGCCAGCCGCCGGACTGGGGCCAGCGCTTCGTCAGTGCCTATGCGAGCTGCCACCCGTGGGAGGACTGGGCCGAGACCTGGGCGCATTACCTGCACCTGGTGGACACGCTGGACACGGCGCGCAGCTTCGGCCTGGACGGGGAGCGCGTGGAGTTGAGCTATGAGCGCTTCGGCGCCGAGGTGCTGGCCGGCATCCCTGTCGCGGCGCCAGACGACAGCGCGGCGGAGTTTCTTCACCTCATCAACAGCTGGATGGAGCTGACCGGCGTGCTCAACGAGCTGTCGCGCAGCATGGGCGTGGCGGACTTCTATCCCTTCGTGCTGTCAGCGCCCGTCGTGCGCAAGCTCTACTTGGTGCACGGCGTCATCCGCGCCGCGGGCTGAGGCCCGGCATCGGCGCGCAAAGGGGGAGGGCCGCTCCGCCCGTGGGTTGGCAGAGCGGCCCGGGCGCTCGTCAGAGCGCGGCGGCGCGGGCTGCGTCGCGCTGCATGCGCACCTGCAGATGGTTGCGCTTCACGCCCTCGTACTGGCGCTCTACGACCAGGCGCACTTCCGGCGGCAGCGGCTCGTCCAGTGCCTTGCGGTAGCTCTCCAGCGCGCTGTCTTCGCCGCGTTCGGTCTCTTCGAGGATGGCCTTGTCGGTGTAGCCGGCCAGCGTGCCCTTCACGGCCACCCAGCCGCGGTGCAGTGCACCTACCGCCGTGCCGCTGTCCTCGGCCTTGCCGCCCAGTCGTGTCACCAGCTGCTGCAGCTCTGCTGCGGCCTGGCGGCACTCTTCGGCGCGGGCCGTGAAGCTCTGCTTCAGCGCCGGGTCCTGCATGTACTCGGCCGAGGTGCGGAAGCCGTACTCGCCGTCCTTGCTGGTTTCGATGAGGTCGTTCAGCGTGTCGATGATGTCGTCGTTGCTCATGTCGAGGTTCCTTTCAAGGTGGAGAGGTGCTGTGCGACGGCGCCGCAACAGCACGCACCTCCATCAGGGCACATGGCGTGCCCGCCCCATGAACAACCCGTGTCAGTGCGGTCGTGGCGCTCGCGCGGCCCGCCACGCGGCCTGCAGCGCCGCCAGCAGCTCGGCCGGTGCGCAGGGCTTGCGCAACACGGTGAACTCGCCATCGGCGATGGCCGTGTTGCTGAACCCGGTGATCAGCGTCACGGGCAGCCCCGGCCGCAGTTCGCGCAGCCGCCGCGCCAGGGCCACGCCGTCGAGTGCGCCCGGCATGACGATGTCGCTCAGCACGAGGTCCACCGTGGCGCCGGCCTCCAGCAGGCGCAGCGCCGCGTCGGCCTGGCTGGCGCGCAGCACGCGTGCGCCTTGCGCTGCGAGCAGGGCGGTGGTCACGTCGGCCAGCGCTTCCTCGTCCTCCACCAGCAGCACGGTCGCGCCCGCCAGGCCCTGCTCCACGGCGGGTGGTGTGGCGGCTGGCTGGGGCTCGTCGCCTTGCGCTGCCGGCAGCAGCAGCGACACGGTCGTGCCCAGGCCGGGCGTGCTGGCCAGGCGTGCCGTGCCGCCGGCCTGGGTGGCAAAGCCGTAGACCTGGCTCAGCCCCAGGCCGCTGCCCTGGCCCACCGGCTTGGTGGTGAAGAAGGGCTCGAACGCATGGGCGGCCAGGTCAGCCTCCATCCCCACGCCGTCGTCACCCACGGTCAGCAGGACATAGTCGGTGTGTGCAAGTTGCGGCAAACCTTCCATGTCGTCGGCCGTTGCGGGCGCGGCGCGCAGCCGCAGCTCGCCCCCACGGGGCATGGCGTCGTGCGCGTTCAGCGCGAGGTTGAGCAGCGCCAGGTCCAGCTCGCTGGCGTCCACGCGCACGGGGGCGACGTCGGGTGCCACGTGCACCTGGATGTCGATGCGCCGGCCCAGCACGCTGCGCAGCAGCTCCTGCACTTCGGGCAGATAGCGGGCCAGCGACAGCGTCTGCAGGCGCACGCCCGTGCGGTGGCCTGACACGCGCAGCAGGTGCTGCGTGAGCTGGCTGCCTCGGGCGACGGCGCGCTGTGTGGCGCCCAGCGGCGCCTGCAACTCCGCTGCCGCCGCGTGCCGCTGGATGAGATGCATGCTGTTGCTGACGATGCCCAGCAGGTTGTTGAACTCGTGGGCTACACCGCCGGTCAGCCGGCCGAGGGCCTCGACGCGCTGGCTCTGCGCGCCACGCTGCTCCATGACCCGCGTGCGCTCCACGGCCTGGGCCACGCTGCGCTCCAGTTCCGCGCGTGAGCCGGCCATGGTTCGCCCGGCCGTGGCGAGTGCTTCGGCCACCTCGTCGCACTCGACCATGCCCGTCGGGCCGCCGGGCACGTGGCGGCCGGCTTGCAGCGCCTGCGCGGCGGATTTCAGCGTGCGGATGGGGCGCTCGATGCGGCGCGCCACCCACAAGGCGCCCAGCAAGGCCAGCATGCCCAGCGCCAGCGCCCCGACGACGACGCGCACCACCTCGTTAGGCAGGCGGCCGGCGTAGGCGTCCAGCGGCATGGCGGTGACGTAGCTCCAGCCCAGTGGTGAGGTACTGAAGTAGCCTGCGGTCGGCATGCCGTCCAGCGCCACGGCCTGGAAGCTGCCCTCGGTGCCGAGGGCCATGCGCTGGCGCAGCTCGTCTCGCACCGGGCGACCCGCGTAGCTGATGCCGCCGGGCTGCCGCGCGACGACGCGGCCGGCGTTGTCCATCACCGTGCCGATCCAGCCCGGGTTGGCCTGGCTCTGCACGATGCGCTGCAGCTCGGACGGCTGGATGGTGACGACCAGGTTGTAGAGCAGCTGGCCGTCGCGCAGCACCGGCTCCACCCAGGCCGCCGCGAGGTCATCGCCGTGCGGCTCGCCCACCGCACCGGCCGGCCTTGGCAGCGGTTGCAGGGGCAGCATCTGGGCGGTGGCCAGCAGCGTGGCGGGCGCGGCCATCTCCGCCAGCGGCATGCCTTCGGGTTGGCGGGTGCTCAGCAGCAGGCGGCCCGGCGCGCGCAGCTCCACCCAGCCGGCCATGTCCTGCATCACCCGGCGTGCCTGCTGCTCGAAGGCCTGCAGCCGTTCGGGCGGCGGAAGCTCGGTGCCATCCAGCGCCGGGGACTGGGACAGCACGCTGGCGATCGTGGCGCGGCGGGAGAGTTCGCTGTCGACGAGCATGGACAGCGCACGCGCGGTGGCGCGCAGATTGCGGTCATGCGCTTCGCGCTCGGCGGCGTAGGTGCTGCCGATCAGCCAGCTGACGCCCAGCATGCCCGGCAGCAGCACCGACAGGACGAGCAACAAGAGGCGGGAACGGATGGTGACGGGCATCTCGAAACGGAGGGATCGCGCGCGCCGGGCTGGTGGCAGCGATGGCAAATGGGCGAGCGTATCGCCACGGGTGCCATTGGGGAGGGCAGGCATTCGCGCGGACAGACTTTCAGCAGGCAAGTTGCTCAGGTGTAGCGTGCGCGGGCCGGCCGGGCGGCCGGGCGACGCAGCAGTGAGCGAAGTGAGGGAGGGCGCTCGCGCTCCCCTTCCAGGAAGTGCCGCAGCAGCCGCAGACCGCGCACGCGGCGGCAGACGCTGCGCAGCGCGATCAGCAGTGGCACGGCGATCAGCGCGCCGGCGATACCCCACAGCCAGCCCCAGAACATCACCGACAGAAACACCGCCACCGGGCTCAGCGACAGCCGCCGGCCGATGATGAGCGGGCTGACGATGTTGCTCTCGACGGCGTGCACGACGGCGAAGGCCAGCATCGGCGCGAAGATCTGCGCTCCGCTGTCGAAGCTGCTGATGCCGGCCAGCAGCAGCAGGCCCATCACGGCCATCGGGCCGATGTAGGGCACGAAGCACAGCACCGCGACGATGGCACCCCACAGGGTCGGGTTGGGCAGGCCGAGCGTCCACAGCGTGAAGCCCATGATGAGGCCCACCGTGCCATTCACGACACCCACCACGACGAGCCAGCGGCCGATCTCGCGCTGGGCGGCGCGCACACCGCTCAGCAGCAAGGCCCGCTTGCGCTGGCGCGGCACCGCCTCCACCACACGCGACAGCACCCAGTGCTCCGAGGCGAGCAGGAAGTACAGCAGGATGACCGTCGCGCTGGCCGAGAAGACGAAGGCCAGGCTGCGCGTCACGACCAGCCCGGTCAGCGCCACGCCCTCGCTGGCCAGGCGTTCCTTGAGCGGGTCGGCCGGTGTGGCGGACAGCGTCGAGGGGCGTCCGCTGCGGCCCTCTGGCGCGCGCAGCCCGGGGATCGTGGCGCGCAGCGCCTCCACCTGTTCGAGGAGTTGGGAGACGGTTCGCGGCGCAGCCTCCCACCAGGCCGCCGCCGGGCGGGCCAGGCTCATGGCCATCGGCACGGTGCTGCCCAGCAGCGCGAGCACGATGAGCAGTGCCCCCAGCATCTCGGGCACGCCACGTCGGCGCAGCCAGCGTACGGCCGGGGCCAGCGCCAGCGTCAGCAGCACGGCCACCAGCACCGGGGCCAGCAGCGGCCGCGCCTCGCGAACGGCGAACACCAGCGTCAGCGCGAACACGCCACGCAGCGCCCAGCTGCTGCCCGCGATGCGGGCTGCGGTGTGGGTGGTCGTGTCCATCAGCGGGCCGCCGCTCCGACGACGATGTGGTTGCGCACGTCCTTCACGTCTGGAACCCCGCGCGCGAGTTGGCCGGCACGCGCCTTCTCAGCCTCGGTGGCAGCGAAGCCGGCAAGTTGTACGGTGCCCTGTGATGCGGTGACCTGAACGCCCATGGCGTTGACGTCGGCGTCTTCGGCAAAGCGCGCCTTCACGCGCGTGCTGAGGGCGGCGTCGGCGAGGGGCGCGCCCGAGCCGCCTGGGCCGGCGGGCAGGGTACAGCCCGCCGTGACGAGCGCGCCGGCCGTGATGAGCGATGCGAGGAGGATGTTCTTCATGGTGTCTCCCAAGGCGAGGCGCAGCGCTCGCTGACCCATGTAAAGCAAAGCATGTGCCCGACTCACTCGTCATGGCCGGGCGCGCGACATGCCAGGGTGTGCTGGGCGAGCGCGCGTTGCACTGCGGCCGACCGGCAGCGTTTACCGACTTTGCGTCGCAGCCCCCAGGGCGACCGGTAAAAGCTGCAGCCTCGGCTGGTTGCGCACACCCCGTTGTGGCGGGCGCGCCCTGGCGCCACAGCAGTTCCATCGCTCGCTGCCGCTGCGGCACGAAGGTTGCGTTACGTCCCGTTGCATCGCACGCCGGCATGGCGGCGCGAGTCTTTTCAAACGAAATCGAGGAACGCAAGTGGCATCACTGGACATCCGGGTCGCGCATCGCCAGGCGCAGGCCCAGACCTTGTCGCCGCGCCTGCAGCATGCCGTGCGCCTGCTGCAGATGTCATCGCTGGACTTCGCGGCCATGCTGCGCGAGACGCTGGGCCGCAACCCCTTCCTGGAGGTGGAGGAGGGCGAGGACGGCGAGGGCGGGGACGCCGACGCGACGCCCGCCGATTGGGACGACGCGCCGCCGTCGCTGCTGCAGGACGCACTGGCGCCGCAGGCGGCGCCTGCCGACATGTCCGATGTCGACCCCGATGGCGGCTTCGATGGCCCGGCGGCGACGCACGACGACGATGGGGCCCACAGCGACGGCGATCGCGAACTGTGGGCCGCTGACGGCGCCTCGGCCGCGCGCGGCGCCGGTGACGGCGAATTCGGAGCGCTGGACTTGATTGCCGTCGACACACCGCTGAACGAGCACCTGCACCGCCAGCTGAACGTGTTGCCGCTGCCCGCGCGTGACCTGCTGCTGGCGAGGGCCATCGTCGAGTCACTGGATGACGATGGTTATCTGCGCACGCCGCTGGAGGAGTTGCTTGACGTGGCCGAACTGGACCCCGCCGTCGACCTCCAGGAGCTGCAGATTGCCTTGCGGTGCGTGCAGGCCTTGGAGCCGGCCGGCGTGGGCGCGCGCGATGTGGCCGAGTGCCTGCTGCTGCAGCTGCCCACCATCGCCTGCACCGACACCCGCGCATTGGCCCGCGCCATCATCACCGACCACCTGCCCGCGCTCGCAGCGCGCGACACGGCGGGCCTGGCGCGCCGCCTGCGCCAACCGGCGGCACGCGTCGAAGCCGCCTGCGAGCGCATCCGGCGGCTCGACCCGCGGCCCGGCTGGCGCATCGGGTCGTCGCAGGTGCCCTATGTCGTGCCCGATGTCATCGTGCGCAAGGTGCGCGGGCAATGGACCGTGCAGCTCAACCCGGCCGTGGTGCCGCGCGTGCGCATCAACCAGGTCTACGAGCAGCTGTTCCAGCGCCATCGCACGCCGGCCAATGCCGAGCTGGGCGAGCACCTGCAGGAAGCGCGCTGGACCTTGCGCAACGTCGAGCAGCGCTTCTCGACCATCTTGGACGTGGCCGAGGCCATCGTGAAGCGCCAGCAGGCGTTTCTGGACTACGGCCCGATGGCGATGAAGCCGCTGGGCCTGAAGGAGATCGCCGACGAGGTGGGCGTGCACGAAAGCACGGTCTCGCGGGTGACCAACAACAAGTACATGGCCACGCCGGTGGGCGTGCTGGAGCTGAAGTCCTTCTTCAGTCGGGCCATGATCAGCGCCAATGGCAGCGCCTGCTCGGGCACGGCCATCCGCAGCCTCGTCAAGGACATCATCGAGGCCGAGAGCCCGGACGCGCCGCTGTCCGATGCCGAGATCACGCGGCAGCTCGCGCAGCAGGGCCTCGTCGTCGCGCGGCGCACGGTCACCAAGTACCGGCAGATGCTGAAGATTGACGCGGTGGAGCGCCGCCGCCGCGCCGCCTGATGCCTGCAGCGCGGCGCGGGCCTGCGCTCAGTGGGTGGTGACGCGCCAGATGGTGTTGCCCACGTCGTCCGCTACGAGCAGCGCGCCCTGGCGGTCGACGGCCACGCCGACAGGGCGGCCCCGGGCGCGGCCTTGTCCGTCCAGGAAGCCCGTCAGCACGTCGATGGGCAGGCCTTTGGGGTGGCCGTTGTCGAACCCGACGTAGACGACCTTGTAGCCCGCCGCCGGACGGCGGTTCCACGAGCCATGCAGGCCGATGAAGACGCCGCCCGGCGCCGCGCCAGGCAGCGCGCCCGGCACCGGGCTGGCGCCGGCTGCGGCCAGGCCGAGTGCCGCGACATGGGCGCCCAGCGCGTAGTCCGGCGCCAGCGCGCGCGCCACCAGGTCGGGCCGCTGTGGCGTCACGCGCTCGTCCACATGCCCACCCCACCAGCTGTAGGGCCAGCCGTAGAACGCGCCGTCGTGCACGGCGGTCAGGTAGTCGGGCACCAGGTCGCTGCCGAGTTCGTCGCGCTCGTTGGCCACGGTCCACAGCATGGTGGCGGTGCGCGCGCCCGGCCCCGGCAACCAGGCCATGCCGTTGGCATTGCGCAGGCCGGTGGCGAACAGGCGCCGCGCGCCGCTGGCGCGGTCGATCTCCCAGACGGCCGCGCGCCCTTCCTCGGCCTCGATGCCGTTCTCTGCCGCGTTGCTGTTGGAGCCCACGGTGGCGTAGAGCTTGCGCCCGTCGGGGCTGGCGATGAGGTTCTTGGTCCAGTGATGGTTGATGGGGCCGGCCGGCAACTCGGTCAGGCGGCGGCCGGAGCCTTCCAGCTGCGTCTGACCGGGGGTGTAGGGAAATTCGAGCACGGCGTCGGTGTTGGCGACATAGAAGTGGCCACCGGCCACCGCCATGCCGAAAGGCGAGTTCAGCCCTTGGGCGAACACGGCGCGGCGCTCCACCCGGCCGTCACCGTCGGCGTCGCGCAGCAAGGTGATGCGGTTGGCGCTGGGCGCGGTCGCGCCGGCTTTCTTCATGAACAGGCCTTGCACCCAGCCCTTCAGGCCGTGGCCGTCGTCGGGGCGGGGCGGCGCATTAGTTTCGGCGACCAGCACGTCGCCGTTGGGCAGCACGTGCAGCCAGCGTGGGTGATCCAGCCCCGTGGCGTAGGCCTGCACGTGCAGGCCCGGCGCGGCTGTGGGTGCCTCGCCGGCGCGCCAGGGCCGGGGCTCTGCGACATGGACGGTGGGCAGCGCAGATTTGGTTGGCGCCAGCAGCGTGGGCTGCGGGCCGACATCGGCGTTGCTGGGCAGCCGGGAGCTCTCGCCGCAGCCGCCGAGGGCGGCCATCAGCGGCAGGCAAAGAGAAGCGAAGGGCAGGGGGCGGCGAAAGAGGCGGCTCATGCCACCCGCACGGCAAGCGCCGTGCCCACCCCCGCCCCGCGCCGTGTCAGTGGAAGAACAGATAGATGAGAACCAGCACGATGCCGGGAACGCCGAGCAGCCAGGCCAGAAGGTACTTGCCCATGAGGGATCTCCAAAAGTAAGTGGTGATGGCCTCAGCATCGACGCCCGCCCGCCGCCGTCGAAGCAGACGACGCCCGGCGAACGCGTAGGACGCCCGCGCGCAGCGCAGGCCGTAGGACGTGACCCACCGGCCGACGGGGCCGTCTCCGGTGCCGCCGCCTCGCGCATCCACCTAGGCTGACACCTGTCAGTCGGACATCCCGTCGCGACGGCCAACCCAGGAGTGACACATGAACACCGATCAAGTGAAGGGCACCGTGAAGGACATCGCCGGCAAGGCTCAGCGCAAGCTCGGCGAAGCCGTCGGCAGCACCGACCAGCAGGTCAAGGGTGCGCTGAAGCAGGTGGAAGGCAAGGCGCAGAAGGCTGCGGGCGACGTGAAGGAAGTTTTCAAGGACGCCCACGCAAACGTGCGCAAAATCTGATGTTTCCAGCATCAAGGCCGCTGCCCTGCGCGCGGGGCGGCGGCCTTTGCATTTCTAGTCAGTTTTAGGAGCTCCCAGATGACGATTTCCCTGCTTTCCCCCCGTCGCGCCACCATCGCCGCCATCAGCGCGGCCGTGCTGGCCGCCACCACCGGCTGCGCCAACATGAGCGAGCGCCAGCAAGGCACGGCCAAGGGCGCAGGCGTGGGTGCCGTGGCCGGCGCCATCATCGGCTCGGCCACGGGTGGCAGTGCGGGCAAGAGTGCCGTTATCGGCGGTGCGCTCGGCGCGGTGGCCGGCAACCTGTGGTCCAAGCACATGGAAGACAAGCGCAAGGCGCTCGCGCAGGCCAGCCAGGGCACCGGCGTCGAAGTGACGCAGACGGCCGACAACCGGCTCAAGCTCAACGTGCCCAGCGACGTGTCCTTCGACACCGGCCGCGCCGACATCCGCCCGCAGATGCGCCCGGTGCTCGACGAGATCGGCCGCAACCTCGACGCCAATGTGCGCGTGATGGTGGTGGGTCACACCGACAGCACGGGCAGCGACGCCATCAACGACCCGCTGTCGCGCGAACGCGCGGCGGCCGTGCGCGACTACCTGTCCGCTCGTGGCGTGGCGCCTTCGCGCATCAGCACGTCCGGCCGCGGCTCGCATGAGCCGGTGGCCAGCAACGACACCGATCGCGGCCGCGCGGCCAACCGCCGCGTGGAGATCTTCCTGTCGGAGCCGGGTTCGGCTGGTTGATCGGCAGCCGCGCCCCTGCCCGTCGCGGGTCGGGCGCGGCTCGCCATGACCGCAGACGGGCAACCGTCACCAAGGCTGAGAGGTCGGGCCCACGGTGAATTCGCTCACCGTGGTGTCGCCGGGCTGCTCGATGGCAAAGGCGACCACGCCGGCAATTCGTTCCGGCGAAATGCCATGAGCCTTGTACAAGGCGTCCATGCCGGCTGCCGTGCCCTTGTCGCTGATGGTGTTGAGCAACTCGGTATTGATGGCCGCAGGATAGACGGTCGAGGTACGGATGTTGGTGCCCTCCAGCGCGGACTCGATGCGCAGCACTTCCATGAAGTCGCGCACGAACCATTTCGTGCCGCCGTAGACGGCACTGTTCGGATACGCCTTCAGCCCCGCGACCGATGAGGTGGCGATGACCTGGCCCGACTTCTGTGCCATGAAGGTGGGCAGCACGGCCGCGACGCCGTTCAGCACGCCGGTGATGTTGACGCCCACCATGTCGTGCCAGTCGTCGGTCTTCAATGCCGACAGCGGTGCGCTGGGCATGATGCCCGCATTCAGGAAGATCACGTCCACCTTGCCGAAGCTGTCCTTGGCGAGCTTCACGATGGCGTCGTTGTCTGCCTGGCGAGTCACGTCGAGTACCTGATAGACGGCTTCGCCGCCGGCGGCGCGGATGTCGTCAGCGAGCGCCTTCAGGCGATCTTCGCGTCGGGCGCCGAGCACGACCTTCGCGCCTTTCGATGCCAACAGCTTCGCGGTCGCTTCGCCGATGCCGGACGATGCGCCCGTGATGATGATGACTTTGCCTTGCATGCTTCATTGCTCCTGGTGTCTGCCCCTGGATCAGGGGTCGCCGCAAGCGTAGGTGCGCCCAGCGGGTTGAACTAGCCGGTCCCGACCGCATGGGCTTATCGACGCGCCTCATGAGTGCGTGGTGATGCGCGTCGCGATGCGCGTTGTGATGTGCGTTGTGATGTGCGTTGTGATGCGCATGGGGAACGGTTCAGTGGCGCACGGCATGTGCCGGGTGGACTGATGAACATGCCTCATGAGGCCATGCACGGCGCAGCACCTAGTCAGGCCGGCGCCTGCCACGTACCGTCGCACTCCCGACCGTGTCCGTCCTCCCACCATGACCACACTCAAGATCAACGAGCAGGTGCGAAGCACCCATGCTCCCGATGAGATGCCCCTGCTCTGGCTACTGCGCGACGAGCTGTCGTTGACCGGCACCAAGTTCGGCTGCGGCATGGCGCTGTGTGGCGCCTGCACCGTGCATGTCAACGGTCAGGCCGTGCGCGCCTGCCTCACGCCCATCGGGTCGGCGCTCGGGCAGCCGGTTCATACCATCGAACACATGCACAACGACAAGGTGGGCCGGGTGGTGCAGCAGGCCTGGGTGGATCTGAACGTGGCCCAGTGCGGCTACTGTCAGGCAGGCCAGATCATGAGCGCCGTCGCGCTGCTCAAGGCCAGCCCGAAGCCCACCGACCGCCAGATCGACGATGGCATGAGCGGCAACCTGTGCCGCTGCGGCACCTACCCGCGCATCCGCGCCGCCATCCAACTGGCCGCACGCCGCCTTGCCGGAGACAACGCATGAATCACGCGGATGCCTTGATGTTGCGCCGCCGCTTCCTGCAGGCATCGGCAGCGCCCTTCGCGCTCGTCATCGGCCTGGACGCCCCGGCGCAGGCCGCTGCCCCGCAGAAGTACGGCGCCGACTCCATGCCGGGCGGCACCGTGGACAGCCCGCAGGTCTTCGTATCGATTGACGCCGATGGCGTCGTCACCATCGTGGCCCACCGGGCCGAGATGGGCACGGGCGTGCGGACCAGCCTGCCCATGGTGGTGGCCGACGAGCTGGAAGCGCGCTGGGACCGGGTTCGCGTGGTGCAGGCACCGGCGGACGAGGCCCGCTTCGGCAACCAGAACGTCGACGGCTCGCGCAGCGTTCGCCACTTCTTTGCACCGATGCGCCGGGTCGGCGCTGCGGCGCGCCAGATGCTGGAAGCGGCTGCAGCCGCGCGCTGGGCCGTGCCCGTCGCCGAGGTCAAGGCGGTACAGCACGAGGTGGTGCACACCCCCAGCGGGCGGCGCCTGGGGTATGGCGAGCTCGCCGCCGAGGCGGCCAGGCAACCCGTGCCGGGCCGTGAGCAACTGCGGCTGAAGAAGCCCGCAGACTGGCGCTACATCGGCAAAGGCAAGACGACCGGCGTGGATCAGGTCGCCATCACGCGTGGCCAGGCCACATTCGGCATGGACGCGGTGCTGCCTGGCATGGTGTTCGCCGTCGTGGCGCGCCCGCCCGTCGTCGGCGGCAAGGTCAAGCAGGCCGATACGGCGGCGGCGCTGAAGGTGCCGGGCGTCATCAAGGTCGTAGAGATCCCCGGCTTCCAGGGTGCGCCGGTGTTTCAGCCTCTGGGCGGCATCGCGGTGGTCGCACGCAACACCTGGGCCGCCATGCAAGGGCGTGCGGCCCTGAATGCGCAGTGGGAGGATGGGCCCAACGGCAGTTACGACTCCGCAGCCTTCCGCCGCGAGCAGGAGCAGGCCGTCAAGTCGCCGGGGACGGTGTATCGCAACAACGGGGACGCGCCCCAGGTGATTGGCGACGCGCCGGCCGAACGCCGCCTGTCGGCCGACTACTTCGTGCCGCACCTGGCGCACGCCACGATGGAGCCGCCGGTGGCGACAGCCCTGGTCACCGACCAGGGCTGTGAAGTCTGGGCCTCCACGCAGAATCCGCAGGCCGCGCTGGACGGCGTGGCAGCGACGCTGAAGCTCCAGCCCGCCCAGGTGAAGGTGAACGTGCTGCTGCTGGGCGGCGGCTTCGGCCGCAAGTCCAAGCCCGACTATGTGAGTGAGGCCGCGATCGTCGCGAACGCCATGCGCGGCACGCCGGTGAAGCTGGTGTGGACGCGCGAGGACGACATCCACCACGGCTACTACCACGCAGTCTCACTGGACCACCTCGAAGCCGCCGTGAAGGCGGACGGCTTGCCAGAGGCCTGGTTGCATCGGACGGCGGCCCCCACCATCACCTCGCTCTTTGCGCCGGGGTCGAAGGCCGCGGCGCCGTTCGAGACGGGCATGTCCGCCACGAACATGCCGTTCGCCGTGCCCAACGTCCGCGTGGAGCGCGCCGAGGTGGCGGCTCACGCCCGCATCGGCTGGTTCCGTTCGGTGGCCAACATCCCCCATGTCTTCGCCACGCAGAGCTTTGTCGGCGAGCTGGCACATCGGGCCAGGCAGGACCCGCTGAAGTACGCGCTGATGCTGCTGGGCCCGGATCGCAAGATCGACCCCACCACGCTCTCCGATGTCTTCAACTACTCGGAGTCCCCGGTCGACTACCCCATCGACACCGGCCGCATGCGTGCCGTCATCGAGGCGGCCGCCCGCGGGGCCCGCTGGGGGCGCAAGCTGCCCCAGGGCCATGGCTTGGGGCTCGCCTTCGCCTACAGCTTCGTCAGCTACACCGCCACGGTGGTCGAGGTGGCGGTGAGCCGCAAGGGCGAGTTGGCCATCGTCGCCGTTGACATGGCGCTGGACTGCGGCCCGCAGGTCAACCCCGAGCGGATTCGCGCGCAGATGGAAGGGGGAGCGGTCATGGGGCTCTCGCTTGCGTTGAGCGGCGAAATCACCTTCGAGAACGGCCGTGTTCAGCAGAGCAACTTCCATGACTACGAAGTGCTGCGCCACGCCCAGTCACCTCGCGTCATCCGAACCCATCTGGTGGGGGGCGACGCGAGCCTGCCGCCGGGCGGTGTGGGGGAGCCGCCGGTGCCGCCGGTTGCGCCGGCCTTGACGAACGCGATCTTCGCGGCCACCGGCAAGCGCATCCGGTCGCTGCCGGTACGCGATCAGCTCGGCAAGCCACGCGCCTGAGGTCTCGACCGTGGGGGCCATCCGGACCTTCCGCGGTCGCTGTCGTCCCCGTCGAGTGCCGCTGCAGCTCGTGGGCTTCGGCCGGCGTCGCTGAGGCCCCAGGCACGGCGGCGCCCATCGCGCCCGCCGCGGCGCCAACCGTCGACAGCTGCCCGCCTTGGCACGAGTTCTCGGCGGGCAGGCCGGCGATGCATGCAGCAGGGAGCGCCGCCCTGTTGAAGATGGGGTCAGGCGCAATCGCTGGGATGCCGAAGGGCGTCGATCACGACCTGCAGTGCCCGTGAACTGGCTCGCCGGCTGGGGTAGTAGGCGTGGAAGCCGGGGAACGTGGGGCAGCAGTCCGGCATGACGGCGTGCAGACGCCCGGCGGCCAGGTCGTCGGCCACCAACTCGAGCGGGACGAAGGCCAGGCCCGCCCCGCTGCGGGCGGCGGCGACCATCTGGTAGACGCCGTTGAAGGTGGCCCGCCCGCGCACCCGCGCCTGCACGGCCTTGCCAGCCTGCTGAAGTTCCCAGGCATAGATGCCCCCGCTCGACGTCAGGCGCAAGCAGATGCAGTCGTGGGCCAGCAGGTCCTGCAGCGTGCGCGGGCGCCCGTGTGCGGCGAGGTAGTCCGGGTGGGCCACGATGGCCATCGGCACGTCCGGGCTGATGCGCACCGCCACCATGTCCTGGTCGACCTGGTCACCGTGACGTACGCCGATGTCGTAGCGGTCAGCGACGATGTCGGAGAGCCCGTAGTCCACGTTCAACTCGATGCTCAACCCAGGGTGCTGGGCCAGCAGCGGATGAAGCCGGGGCCACAGATAGTGGTCCACCGTGAAGTCCGTCGCCGTGATTCGGATGGCGCCCACCACCTGGTCCTTCAATGAGCGCACCTCGCGCAACTCGGCCTCGATCTCGGCAAAGCGCGGCGTGATGGTCCTCAGCAGGCGCTCGCCCGCTTCGGTCGGCGCCACGCTGCGCGTGGTTCTCGTCAACAGCCGCACGCCGATGCGGGCCTCCAGCGCGCGCATCGCGTGGCTGAGCGCCGATTGCGACATGCCCAGCTGCGCGGCCGCGCGGGTGAAACTGCGCTCCCGCGCGACCGCGATGAAGTAGACGAGGTCTTGAAAGCCATCTCTCATGGTGCGTCTGCGACGGTTCGCTCGGGCGTGGCACGGAGGCGTCGACGCGATGCGGCCATGGCGGTTGCAGCGAGCAGCAGCGTCGAGCCCCCCAGGAACGTGGCCTCGACCGATCCATGGTCGAGCAGCATGCCGCCGAGGCCCGCGCCGGCCATGATGGCGAGCTGGATGGCCGCCACCATCAGGCCACCGCCGGCTTCTGGTTCATCCTGGACTTCCTGCGCCAGCCAGTTGAACCAGGCCACGGGCAGCGCCGCGTTGAGGGCGCCCCACACCGCCAGGCCACCGGCCGTCAGCCACACGAGGGGCGCCAGTTCGATCAGGCTCGCCGTCACGATGGCCAGCATCAGTGGGCAGGCCCAGAGCAGCTGGTCCAGGCGCCGGGCCAGCAAGGCCGTCGCACCCGACGTGCCGACGAACCCGGCGGCGCCCAGGGCGAGCAGCAGCAAGGACAGTTCGGTGGCCGAAGCGTGGGTGCGCGTCTCGAGGAAGGGCCGGAAATAGGTGAAGGCGGCGAACGCCCCTGCAAAGGTCAGCATCGACGCGATCATCGCAGCGCGCACATGCGGGCGGTTCAGCAGCGCCAGCATCCGGGACGGCGCAATGGCGCGCGAAGCCGGCATCTTCGGCAGCGACACGGCCTGCCAGAGCAGGGTCAGCAGGCCCAGGGGTACTAGTCCAGCGAATCGGTGAAATCGGTGGTGCGCAGGAGGCAAGCCGGGCTGGCGGCAAGGCGCAGCGCGCAGCCAAGGCTGGCCGCCTTGGCAAGCGCTGCAACGACGCGGCCGGCCCGGCCTGCCCCCTGCCCGAAGGGTGAGTCCCTGGCCAGCCGCACTCCGCGTTGCAAGCGCTTGCCGGGTGCCTACACGCCCGCACGCTTGCGCCTTGATTGCGGTTGGCCAGGGGCTCACGCACCACCGATTTCACTGATCCGCTGGACTAGCAGCCAGAACACGCCGCGCCAGCCCATCATGTGGCCCAGATACGTGCCGGCGGGGGCGGCCAGCGCCGTCGCCGCCGCATTGCCCATGTACATGACGCCCAGCGCACGCGGTACTTGTGGCGCCGACACCAGTTGCATGATGGTGGCGGTGGCCAGCGACCAGAAGCCGCCAATCGTGATGCCGAGCAGCGCGCGGGCCACCATCAGCATGCTGAAGCTGGGCGCGTGCGCGATCAGGGCGAGCGAGGCGACCATCACGCCGGTCAGCGTGATCAGCACATGCCGACGGTCGAAGCGGCTGGCGACGGTTGCCACGATGAGGCTGGTCGCGACCGCGAAAAGCCCTGAGATGGCGATGGCCTGGCCGGCCATGCCTTCGGTGGCGTGCAGGTCCGACGCAATCGGCGTGAGCAGGCTCACCGGCATGAATTCCGAGGCAATCAGCATGGCGACGCAAAGCGTCATGGAGCCCACGGCGCTCCAGGCATTGCCCTTGGGCGCGGGGGAGGTGTCGGTCGACGGTGTGTGCGGAGTCACGGCGGACAAAGATGAGCCCGGCCCGGCGGCCGGGATGCCGCAGGCAGGATGGAGGTCGATGGAAGCGTTCGCGGCACGCGGCGCGGAGCCGCAATGCGGGGCGACGGCGTGAGCGGCGTCGCGCAGAAGTCCGGCACTTTAGGGACGGTGACCACGCAGCACTAGCCGGCACACCGCGCATGGCGCTATGAACTGGACTCATCAATCCGCGGTGGTGAGCCAGGCGCCGCGCGTGATTCATGAGTCGTTCACATGGGGCGCGCCGGCCAGGCCGTCTCGTCTGGGCGGGTCACGCCGCCTGCAGTTCCTGCATCGCCTGCGCGAACCCGTGCACGGTTCGCGCCACTCATTGGCTGCCGCAGACAAGCAATCACACGAATCAGTCTTCCGGGTGTTGTGGGCTGAAGGTGCTGATCATCTCGATGAGTTGCCGGCAAGCCTGCCGCTCCACCGGTGTGAGATGCGGGTTCCAGCAGTCCATGAGCAGGATGATGCGCGTGCGCTCGGAGTGGTTCCAGGCTTCGTGCTCATAGGTGTCGTCGAACATCAGCAGTTCGCCTTCACGCCAGGCGCGTGCTTCGATGCCGCACACGTTCAGCGCGCAGTCCTGCGGCACCTCCAGCGGCAGGTGCGTCACCAGGCGGGCATTGGTGACGCCGTAGTGGGGCTTGATGACGGTTCGTGGCCGCAGCACGGAGAAGCATATTTCGGGCGCCTGCTCCCGGATGCGGCACAGATCGATCGACTCAAGCAATGCGCTGGTTTTGGGGCAGCGGGCGTGGTTCTCGTCGTAGCGCTTGCCCCGACGATAGAAGAAGAAGGCCTGCCAGCTTGGCGTGGGCGAGTCACCGCCCAGGTAGTTGCTCATCGACTGGCCGGCGGCGGGCTTGATGAACTCCGGCAACGCGGCGTCCTCGCGCACGACCCGCAAGGCCTCGTCTCGAATCTGTGCAAACGCGCCCTGAAGCGAGCGAGCCCAGGGGTTCAGGCCTGGGTCCTGGTAGGGGGCGTCCGGCAAGTCGGGCACGTAGAAGAATCGCGGGCGCTGCCGAGGATGGGGCGGGCGCAGGTCGATCTCCTTCAGGTAGCCGCGCAATGCCTGGTCAATGCGCGCGAGCGCGGCTCCCCCGTGCTCGGTGCGCAGATCCTCGTACGCGCCGAAAAACAGCTCGCGCCGGCCCGCGCGGACGCGTTGCGCAGCATCTGCCACGGCGGCGATCAGGTGGCGCGGCGTGGTGGATTCGTCGAGCCATTGGCCCGCCTGCTGCGCGCGCGTGATGGCCTGATGCGCGGCACGCAGGCTGCCGTGCGCATCTCCCAGGCGGCTTCGGGCCGTGCTGAGAAGCAGCCAGGCCAGTGGCGCGTCAGGGGCGTGCCGTGTTGCGCCTTCGAGCAGGCGCACGGCCTCTGGCAGTCGCCCCGACGTGGCGAGCAAGGAGGACAGCATCGCAACGACATCTTCGTGTGCCGGGTGGCTGGCCACCGCTGCTCGAAGCGCGCGCTCCGCATCGTCCCGGCGCTGCTCGTCGAGCGCGATGCGTGCAAGGCCGGCCGCCGCGTCGGGGTGGTCGGGCTGGGCGTCCAGGATCTGGCTGTAGAGGAGGCGGGCGCGCTGCGTGGCGCCGGCTTGATGCAGATCCAGCGCCTCCTGGAGCGACTGAGCAAGGCCCTGTGCGGTGGTGTTTGACATGAATACGGCGCTCTGTGGCGCGTGAAAGGCGGTGCTGTCGCCCATGAAAAAGCCCCTCGCCGGGTGGGGAGGGGCTTGTCGAAACGAGGCGTGAAGCAGCCTCTAGATCAAGGGGCTCAGAACTGCACCGTGCCGTTCAGGTACCAGGTGCGGCCGCGCGGGTCGTACAGGTTGGCGTCGTAACCCACCTGCTGGCCGCCGGTCGTGTTCAGCACGAACGGAGGCGCCTTGTCGCCGAGGTTCAGCACGCCGCCGCTCAGGCTCATGGTCTTGTTGATGTTCCAGGTGGTCTGCCAGTCGAAGGTGTAGTAGGCCTTGGCGCGCAGGCGCACCACGGCCGCCGGATTGACGACGTTGCCCGCGGCATCCAGCTCCTGAACCTCGGTCTCGGCGTCGTGGTAGCCCGACTTGAAGTTCATGCCGAGCGTGTGCTCCCAGGCGCCCATCGCCACGGTGTTGCGCCACGAACCCTTCCAGCGGAAGGCCATGCTGCCCGTCGTGTTGTCGCCCAGGTTGCTGAAGTAGTCACCGTTCTGCTCGTACTGGAAGCGCGAGCGCAGCATGTAGGTCGCCTGGATCTGCGACGTGACCTTGCCGAAGCCGAACTTCTCGCGGAAGGTGGCGTCCAGGTCCAGGCCCGACTTGAACAACTTGCCCAGGTTGAGGTTGTCGTTCTTGAACGCGAGGTAGGTGGCGCCGGTGGCAATGTCCTTCTGCGTGGACCATGATCCTGCGTATTTCAGCGGGTTCTTGAACACCGTTTCTTCGTCCAGTTGGCCGAACGCGTCGCGGATGCCGACCCACCAGTAGTCCAGGCCCACCGAGATGGAGCGAGTGGGTTCCATGCGGAAACCCAGCGTGGCCTGCTTGGAACGTTCCGCCTTCAGGTCGGGATTGCCGCTGGCCAGCACGTCATATTGCTTCTTGCCAGGCTGGCACTGTGCACTCAGGCTGGTGGCGATCTGTTGCAGCGCTGCCGTGCAGGTGTAGGGGTCTTCCGTCACGCCGTAAGACTGGAGCGCGGCGTTGACTTGCGGCACGCTGGGCGCGTGGAAACCGGTGCCCACGGAGCCGCGCAGCAGGAAGGTCTTGGTGGGCGTGAAGCGGAAGCTCAGCTTGCCGGTGGAGGCGCCGCCGAAGTCCGAGAAGCGGTCATAACGGACGTCGCCTGTCAGGTCCAGGCCCTTGACCACGGGGACGTTGACTTCGCTGAACACACCCCAGGAATTGCGCTTGGCGGTGTAGGGCACCATGGCGGCCGCATCGCCGAAGCGCTGGTTGCACTCGAGGCCCTTGGCCGGGTCGCACAGCGTGCCGGTGACCGGGTCGGACAGCAGGCCTTGTGCGAACAGGCTGGGCTTGGATTCGAACTTCTCCTTGTTGAAGTTCGAGCCGACCGCCAGCGTCACTTCGCCAGCCGGCAACGTGGCGATGGCCGTCGAGGCCTGAGTCTGGATGGTGTCCAGAGTGGCCGCGCCGCCGTCCCAGTAGCCCTTGTAGGCGATGCTGTCGAGCGCCTTCTGGCCGTCAGCGGACTGTTGACCGCTCAGGACGAACGGATCGATCAAGCCCGAGGAGGTCAGCTTCGACAGTGCGAGGGCGCCCGGGTAGCCGGAGATATTGCCCTTCACGTCCGACTTGGAGTGCGTGTAGGTGGCGGAGTAGTCGATCGTGCCGAACGTGCCGCGCGAGCCGATGGCGATGTCGAGGAACTTGGCCTTGTCCTCGTTCGTGCGCCAGCCCAGGTCGTTCACACGGTAGTAGGCGGTCGTGTCTTGGGTGATGCCCAGCGGCGCCAGGTACTGGTTGAACAGTGCCGAGCCGGCCGTGACGGGAACGCCACCAGGCACCGGAGCAATGCGCGACGTCTGCTTGGTCTGCGACATCAGCACATCGGCGAACAGGTCGTGCGTGCCAACGCGGGCCGTGGCCGAGGTCATCAGCGAGTCGCGCTTGCGAACCGGGTAGATTTCCAGCGTGCTGACGTAGTCGAAGCCGCAGTAGTCGTCGCTACCGTCCGTGACGCGGAAGGTGTTCGTGGGGCACGAGCCGTTCTTGATCAGGTAGGGGCTGATGAGGTTGCCGTTGTCATCGACCACGTTGGCCGGGATCGAGCTGGCCGAGGAGTTCTGCGAGCGGTAGGTCTTGCCACCTTCCGAGAAGAGCAGGTTGCCGGTCGAGGCATAGGACCGCGACGTTGCCTTCAGCGCCGTGCGCTCGTCGTGCCCGTAAGTGACGCCGATGTTATAGCCGTCGGTGTCGAGGTTGCCGAAGCCGGCGCTGATGCTTGCGCGCTTTTCCTTGGCGCCGTCCTTGGGCGTGGAGACGCCGACCGTGATGCTTGCGCCCTGGTAGTCACGCTTGGTGATGAAGTTCACCACGCCGGCGATGGCGTCGGAGCCGTACAGCGCGGAGGCGCCGTCAGTCAGCACTTCCACGCGCTCGATGGCGGAGACGGGGATGCCGTTCAGGTCGAAGCCAGCCGCGAAGCCGGTCAGCGTTTGGCCGCCGAATTGCGACAGGCGGTGGCCGTTCAGCAGCACCAGCGTGCGGGTTTCGCCGACGTCGTGGATCGACACGCCGGAGAAGCCGAACGTGCTGCCACCGACCGAGCCGGCCTCGGGCGTGCCGCCCTGAACCGTGGACAGGCGCTGCAGCAGGTCGACCGTGCTGGTGGCACCGGTCTTGGCGATGTCATCCTTCTTGAGGACCATCACCGGCAGCGCGCCCTCGGCGTCGATGCGGCGGATGGCGGAGCCGGTGATTTCGACGCGCTCCAGCGTTTGCGTCGAGGCGTCTTGTGCGTAAGCGGCCGAGGTGGCCAGGCCGGAAACCAGGATGGCGGAAATTGAGACTGCCAGCTTGGTGCGCGAGTGAGGGGTGTGCATTTCTACTCCAGAAAACATTGACGGACAGATGGCCCGTCAACAGCTCAGCCTAAAACTACGCACCCGTTCGGGGCACTGGCTGGCGGTCAAATTCTGCTGGGGGGTAGAAACACCAGGTGACTAGGGAAACTACTTATCTTTGGTGTGTTGCACTTCTGGTGCGCTCATCTATTCGCTAGCGCGTTGATTTGGAACGAAGTTTCGTTCCCGTGCACCGCCGCTGTGCGCCGCAACCGATGCAATTCACCAAATATATAAACTGCTTAACATATATTAACTTTGCAGAAATATATGTAACGACAATTTGGGTGAATGAATTGGCTTTTGCCGCATTCCGGTGCCACAGGGGATTGATTGACGCGAAAGGCCCGTGCGGCGCACCAGAATGGAATGCAATTTGCCGATAAATTGCAAAATTAGTTTGCTTGGACCCCGCCAAACAAGCCTGTCGCGAAGCTTGCAGTCAGTGACCGAGCTTGCGCGACAGCGACAGGGCGGCCTGGCGCAGCGTTTGAGCCAGGGTGCCGTCGAGGGCGGTGTCGAAATTGGCGCTGGGGCCGATGGCGGTGATCGTCAGGGCCAGGTGGTTTGCCGCGTCGAACACGGGGGCGGCCGCCGCGCTGATACCGGGCAGCACGCTGTCGCGTGAGGTGGCCAGCCCGGCTTGGCGCACCGCTTCAAGCGTCGCGTCGTCGGGCAGCGGTTCGCCCAGCGCGGCGGCATCGGCCATTCGCCAGGCGGAGAAGAGTCGCCCCGAGGCCGTGCCCGCGAGGCTCATCACCGTGCCATGGCGCATGCTGATGTGCACGGGTGTCGGGCCTTCGGCGACGCGAACGATCGTCGGGCCGCGTGTGCCCCAGACGGCGATGGCCACGGTGTGGCCCAGTTGCCGGGCGAGTTCCTCGATGACGGGCGTTGCCAGCCGCACCGGGTCGTATTGCTGCAGGCTGATGAGGCCCAGTTGCAGCGCCAGCGGCCCCAGGCCGTAAGGCCCGCTGCCACCGTCCTGCTCAACCAGGCCCAGCTTGATGAAGCTCACCAGGTAGGGGTGGGCCTTGGCGGGCGTCATGCCGGCGTTGCGGGCCAGGTCCTTCAAGGCCATGGGGCGGCCCTGGTGGGCCAGGGCCAGCAGCAACTGGCCGCCAACCTCGATGCTCTGGATGCCCC
Organism: Pelomonas nitida; assembly: GCF_043555975.1. Classification (NCBI taxonomy): domain Bacteria; kingdom Pseudomonadati; phylum Pseudomonadota; class Betaproteobacteria; order Burkholderiales; family Sphaerotilaceae; genus Roseateles; species Pelomonas nitida. Next base: position 406,707 of record NZ_JBIGIA010000001.1, read on the forward strand.
GCGGCTCGCGGGGCGTGCTGCCGTCCGTCATGCGGAAAATTCTATATTGCTGAATCCGTTCGCAATGAGTAAATTTGGTGCCCATATGGGCACGACCGAACTGATTACCGAACTGACGTACCTCACCGGCTTTGGCAACCAGCACAGCAGCGAGGCCGTGGCGGGCGCCTTGCCGATCGGGCGCAACAGCCCGCAGCGCGCACCGCATGGGCTGTATGCAGAGCTGTTGTCCGGCAGCGCGTTCACCGCACCGCGTGCCGCCAACCAGCGGACCTGGCTGTACCGGCGGCGGCCTTCGGTCGTCGTTGGCGGCTATGCGCCGTTGGCTCACGCGGGGTGGAAGACCGGCGCGGCGCAGGGCGAGCACGCGCCGCCCGACCCGCTGCGTTGGGGCCCCTGGCTGGCGGCGACCGAAGGCGATTTCGTCGACGGGCTGCGCAGCTACGCCGTCAACGGCGAGCCGGGCCTCGGCGGCATGGCAGCCTTGGCCTATGCCGCCACGCGCGACATGGGCCGGCGCGCCCTCGTCAACGCCGACGCGGAGATGCTGATCGTGCCGCAGCAGGGGCGGCTGCGGCTGACGACGGAGCTGGGGCGGCTCGATGTCGCGCCCGGCATGATCGCCCTCGTGCCGCGGGGCCTGGCTTTCAAGGTCGATCTGCTGGACGGCAGCGCGCGTGGCTATGTCTGCGAGAACCACGGCGCGGCCTTCCGGCTGCCAGAGCTCGGGCCCATCGGTTCCAACGGCCTGGCCAACCCACGCGATTTCGAGGCGCCGGTGGCCTGGTTCGATGGGGCGGCCGGCGAGTACGAGGTCGTCAAGCGCTACGGTGGCCGGCTGTGGCGCGCCACGCAGGGCCACAGCCCGTTCAACGTCGTCGCCTGGCACGGCAACCTGGCGCCCTACCGCTGGGACACGGCGCGCTTCATGGCGATCAACACCGTCAGCTTCGACCACCCGGACCCCAGCATCTTCACGGTGCTGACCAGCCCCAGCGACACGCCGGGCTGGGCCAACGTGGACTTCGTGATCTTCCCGCCGCGCTGGATGGTGGCCGAGGACACCTTCCGCCCGCCCTGGTACCACCGCAATGTCATGAGCGAGTTCATGGGCCTGGTGCTGGGGCAGTACGACGCCAAGCCCGAGGGCTTCAAGCCGGGCGGCGCCAGCCTGCACAACAGCTATGTGCCGCATGGCCCCGACAGCGAGGCCTTCGACAAGGCCAGCGGTGCCCACCTCCAACCTCACAAACTCGACCACACCCTGGCCTTCATGTTCGAGACCCGCTGGCCGCTCCTGCCTACCGCCTGGGCGTTGAGCGACGCGCCACTGGAGACGAGCTACGCCGATTGCTGGCAGGGCCTGAAAGACGACTTCAACGCATGACCACCCTCGACCACACCCACGACGCCGCCGCCCGCTCCTGGGTTGCCGCCGCCAACGACCCCGCCACGGACTTCCCGCTGCAGAACCTGCCGTTCTGTGCCTTTCGCAGCCTCGGCTCGCTGGAGCCGTTTCGCGTTGGCGTCGGCATTGGCGACCAGATCCTGGATCTGTCGGGCTGGGGCATCACGGACATGAATGCGCTGATGGCGCGCCGGGGCACCGAGCGCCGCGCGCTGCGCCACCGCTTGTTCGACACGCTGAAGGAAGGCGCGCCTGCCGTGGCGCTGCTGCCGCAGGCCCATGCCGAATTCACGCGGCCCTGCCGCATCGGCGACTACACCGACTTCTACACGGGCATCCACCACGCCCGCGCCGTTGGCCGGCTGTTCCGGCCGGACAACCCGCTGCTGCCCAACTACCAGTGGGTGCCCATCGGCTACCACGGCCGTGCGTCGTCCGTCGTCGTCAGTGGCACGCCGCTGCGGCGCCCGCGGGGGCAGGTCAAGCCGCCAGATGCCGACGCGCCCGTCTTCAAGGCCAGTGCCCGCATCGACTGCGAGCTGGAGCTGGGCTTGTTCGTGGGCCCGGGCAATGCGCTGGGTGAGCCGTTTGGCATCGACGAGGCCGACGAGCATGCCTTCGGCCTGACGCTGCTCAACGATTGGTCCGCGCGCGACATCCAGCCCTGGGAATACCAGCCGCTCGGCCCCTTCCTGGCCAAGAGCTTCGGCACCACCATCTCGCCCTGGATCGTGACGATGGAGGCGCTGGCGCCTTTCCGCCTGCCGTTCACCCGGCCCGAGGGCGACCCCCAGCCCTTGCCCTATCTGGATTCGCCCACGCACCGCGCGCAGGCCGCGTTCGACATCGAGCTGGAAATCTGGCTGCGGACGCCCGCCATGGCCGCGCCGGTGCGGCTGTCGCGTTCCAACCTGCGCCACGCCTACTGGTCGCTCGCGCAGATGCTCACCCATCACGCCAGCAACGGCTGCAACCTGCAGCCGGGCGACTTGCTCGGTACCGGCACCATCAGCGGCCCTCAGCCCGAGGAGGCGGGGTCGCTGCTGGAGCTGACGGCCGGCGGCAAGCAGCCGCTCACGCTGCCCAACGGCGAGCAGCGCACCTTCTTGCTGGATGGCGACGAGCTGGGGCTGCGGGCGTATGCCGAGAAGCCGGGGTTTCGGCGCGTCGGCTTCGGCGCCTGCGACGGGCGCATCCTGCCGGCGCTCTGATCCCAAGCGCCGCGCTGACTCAATGCGGGGCAGGGCGTCTCATGCCGGTGCGCTGAGCCGTTCGGGCGGGATGCTTGTGGTGCGTGCGCACTGAGTGAGGGCGGATTTTGCGGCGCGCGATGCCGCCAAAGCGGTGTGGCGCGGCGTGATGAAGTGCGCGCGCCTGGCACGGGGCTTGCGCTGCAGGGGACTGGCTACCCCTCATACCCACTACGGAGGTTTCCTGATGCTTCGTCGTTCCGCCCTCGCCCTGGCCGCTGCCGCCAGCCTGTTCGCGCCTGCTGCCTTCGCTGCGGACACCATCAAGGTTGGTGTGCTGCACTCGTTGTCCGGCACCATGGCCATTTCCGAGACCGTGCTCAAGGACACGGTGCTGATGGCCATCGATGAGATCAACGCCAAGGGCGGTCTGCTCGGCAAGAAGCTGGAGCCGGTGGTGGTGGACCCGGCGTCCAACTGGCCGCTGTTCGCCGAGAAGGCCAAGCAGCTCATCTCGCAGGACAAGGTGGCCGTCGTGTTCGGCTGCTGGACGTCGGTCAGCCGCAAGAGCGTGCTGCCGGTGTTCGAGCAGACCAACTCGCTGCTGTTCTACCCCGTGCAATACGAGGGTGAGGAACTGAGCAAGAACGTGTTCTACACGGGTGCGGCCCCCAACCAGCAGGCCATTCCCGCCGTGGAATACCTGATGAGCAAGGACGGCGGCGGCGCCAAGCGCTTCGTGCTGCTGGGCACCGACTACGTCTACCCGCGCACCACCAACAAGATCCTCCGCGCCTTCCTGCACAGCAAGGGCATCAAGGACGAGGACATCATGGAGGACTACACGCCCTTCGGCCACGCGGACTATCAAAGCATCATCGCCAAGATCAAGAAGTTCTCTTCCGAGGGCAAGAAGACCGCCGTCGTGTCGACGATCAACGGCGACTCCAACGTGCCCTTCTACAAGGAGCTGGGCAACCAGGGCCTGAAGGCGACGGACGTGCCGGTGGTGGCCTTCTCCGTGGGTGAGGAAGAGCTGCGCGGCGTGGACACCAAGCCGCTGCAGGGCCACCTGGCCGCGTGGAACTACTTCATGTCCATCAAGGGCCCGGCCAACGACGCCTTCATCAAGAAGTGGAGCGACTACGCCAAGGCCAAGGGCATTGCCGGCCACAAGGACAAGCCGCTGACCAACGACCCGATGGAAGCCACCTACATCGGCATCAACATGTGGGCGCAAGCCGTCAAGAAGGCCGGCAGCACCGACACCGACAAGGTCATCGCCGCCATGGCCGGCCAGACCTTCACGGCGCCGTCGGGCATCACGTCCACGATGGACCCGAAGAACCACCACCTGCACAAGTCGGTCTTCATCGGCGAGGTGAAGGCGGACGGCCAGTTCAACGTGGTGTGGAAGACGCCCGGCCCGGTCAAGGCCCAGCCGTGGAGCCCCTACATCCCCGAGAACAAGGGTAAGAAGGACGAGCCGGCGAAATAAGACCCCCCGAGGCGCCAAGGCGCCTCCCCCCAGGGGGCGCCGCCAGTGGCCTGGCAAAGCCAGTTCCACGGCGGCTGCTTGAGGAGCGCGCGTGCGTTCGCACGGCGCTGGTCCGTTCGCTTGGATCTTCATGATCAAACGACTTCTTCTGGGATGCCTGTTCGCGTTTTGCGGCTTGTCGGCCTGGGCCTTGGCGCCGGAGCTGGCGTCGCGCATCGCGGCGGGCGAGAGTGATGACCGCGTCGCGGCGCTGCAGCAGGCGCTGGCGGCGGGTGACGAGTCACTGGGGCCTTTCCTGCGTGCGCTGCAGGACGGCCGCGTGCGGGTCAAGGGCGGGCAGGCGCTGGTCATTGCCGAGGGCGCGGTGGCGCCGGCCGATGCCGAGGAGCCCATGCTCAACAACCGCATGCGCCGCGAGATCGAGAGCGCGCTGGCGGGGCTGGACCTGCTGTCCCGCGACCGTGACGTTCGCGCCCGGGCGCTGGCCACGCTGCGCGACGATGCCGATGCCGCCAAGCTGTCGCTGTTCGAGCGGGCGTTGGCCGCAGAGAGCGACGCCGGGCTGCGCGAGCAGCTCAAGGCGCTGGTGGCCGGCGCCAAGCTGTCCTCGGCCGATCCCGGCCAGCGTCGCGCGGCGGCCGGTGAACTGGCCGGCAGTGCCGACCCCGCCACACGCGCGCTGCTGCTGGAGAAGCTCGGCAGCGAAACCGACCCCGGCGCCAAGGCCGCCATGCAAAAGGCCGTGGCCGACATCGGCGACCGCCTGGCTTGGGGCGAGCGTGCCCAGTTGCTGTTCTCCGGCCTGAGCCTGGGTTCCGTGCTGCTGCTGGTGGCGTTGGGCCTGGCCATCACCTACGGCCTGATGGGCGTCATCAACATGGCCCATGGTGAGCTGTTGATGGTGGGCGCCTACGCCACCTACAGCGTGCAGCAGGCCTTTCGCACCTGGGCGCCTGCCGCCTTCGATTACTACCTGTGGCTGGCCTTGCCTGCCAGCTTTCTGGCCGCCGCGCTGGTCGGCGCGGCGATGGAGCGCAGCGTGATCCGCTGGCTCTACGGCCGGCCGCTGGAAACGCTGCTGGCGACCTGGGGCATTTCCCTCGTGCTCATGCAGGCCGTGCGCACGCTGTTCGGCGCGCAGAACGTGGCCGTCGAGAACCCGGCCTGGCTGTCGGGGGGCTGGGCCTTGCTGCCCAACCTGACGCTGCCCTACAACCGCCTCGCCATCCTCGCCTTCGCGGCGCTCGTGCTCATTGGCATGGCCGCGCTGCTGGCCAAGACACGCCTCGGGCTGATGGTGCGCGGCGTCACGCAGAACCGCCGCATGGCGGCCTGCGTGGGCGTCAACACCGCCAAGGTCGACACCCTGGCCTTCGCACTGGGCTCGGGCATCGCGGGGCTGGCCGGCTGCGCGCTGAGCCAGATCGGCAACGTCGGCCCCGACCTGGGCCAGAGCTACATCGTCGACGCCTTCATGGTGGTCGTGCTGGGTGGTGTGGGCCAGCTGGCCGGCACGGTCTACGCCGCGCTGGGCCTGGGTGTGCTGTCCAAGCTGCTGGAAGGCTGGCAGGGCGCCGTGCTCGCCAAGATCGCGCTGCTGCTGCTGCTCGTGCTGGTCATCCAGAAAAAGCCGCAAGGCCTGTTCGCCCTCAAGGGCCGGAGCGTCGAATGAAGAAGGCGCTGCTCATCGCCCTCGCGGCCCTGGTGCTGCTCGTGCCGCTGCTTCACCTGGCCTTTCCGCCGGGGCATGCGCTGCACCTGAGCGAGTTCTACGTCGGGCTGCTCGGCAAGTTCCTGTGTTTCGCCATCTGCGCGCTGGCGCTGGACCTGATCTGGGGTTTCGGCGGCATCCTGTCGCTGGGCCACGGACTGTTCTTTGCGCTCGGTGGCTACGGCATGGGCATGTACCTGATGCGCCAGATCGGCCGCGACGGGCAGTACCAGTCGGACCTGCCGGACTTCATGGTCTTCCTGAACTGGAAGGAGCTGCCCTGGCACTGGGCGCTCAGCGACTCGCTGGTCGCGCAGGTCATCCTCGCGCTGGCCGTGCCGGGGCTGCTGGCCGCGGTGTTCGGCTACTTTGCCTTCCGCTCGCGCATCCAGGGCGTGTACTTCTCCATCATCACGCAGGCGCTGACCGTGGCCGCCATGCTGCTGTTCTTCCGCAACGAGACGGGCTTTGGCGGCAACAACGGCTTCACCGACTTCAAGCGCATTGCCGGCCTGGCCATCACGTCGCCGGGCATGAAGGTCGGTCTGTGCATCGCCAGCGGCGTGGCGCTGATCGGCTGCTACCTGCTGGCGCGCTGGCTCACGCAAAGCCGCTGGGGCCGCATCCTTCAGGCCATCCGCGACGCCGAAGGGCGCGTGCGGTTTCTCGGTTATGACCCCGTGGCCTACAAGCTCAGCGCCTACGTCATCTCCGCCATGATGTGCGGGCTGGCCGGCATGCTCTACGTGCCGCAGGTGGGCATCATCAACCCGGGCGAGATGAGCCCGGCAGCCAGTATCGAGATGGCGATCTGGGCGGCCGTCGGTGGCCGCGGCACCTTGATCGGCCCGGTGTTCGGCGCCTTCTTCGTCAACGGCACCAAGTCGGTGTTCACGGCCGTCTGGCCCGAGGGCTGGCTCTACATCCTCGGTGGGCTCTTCATCGCCGTGACGCTGTTCCTGCCGCAAGGCCTGATGGGGCTGGCGAAGAGGTTCAAGAAATGACTCCAGAGCTTCTCGAAGCCGGCGCCGAGGCGCACTCGCGCGCGCTGACCCGCATCGCCACGGCCGGCGAGCCCATCTTCAACCAGGGCGTGGCGCTTTACGTCGAAGACCTCAAGGTCGCTTTCGACGGCTTCCAGGCGCTGGGCGGCCTGAGCTTCACCATCGGCGTGGGCGAACTGCGCTGCGTCATCGGCCCCAACGGTGCCGGCAAGACGACGACGATGGACTGCATCACCGGCAAGACCCGGCCCGACAGCGGCCGCGTCTTCTTCGGCAGCAACCTCGACCTGCGCCAGATGAACGAGGCAGCCATCGCCCGCGCAGGCATCGGCCGCAAGTTCCAGAAGCCCACGGTGTTCGAGGCATTGACCGTGGCCGAGAACCTGGAGCTGGCCCTGGCCGGCGACCGCCGTGCCCGCTTTGCGATGCGCGCGAAGCTCAGCGGCGCGCAGCGCGACCGGCTCGGCGAGCTGCTGAAGACCGTGCACCTCGCCGACGAGCGCGAACGCGTCGCCGGCCTGCTGAGCCACGGCCAGAAGCAGTGGCTGGAGATCGGCATGCTGCTGGCGCAAGACCCCAAGTTGCTGCTGCTGGACGAGCCCGTCGCCGGCATGACTGACGAAGAGACCGAGCGCACGGCCGAGCTGTTCCTGAGCCTGGAAGGCCAGCACTCGCTGGTGGTCGTCGAGCATGACATGAGCTTCGTCGCGACGCTGGCCGGCGCGCACCGCACGGTGACCGTGCTGCATGAAGGCAAGACGCTGGCCGAGGGAACGATGGCCGCCGTTCAATCGGATGAAAAAGTGATTGAGGTGTACCTTGGCCGATGAGGACAGCCCACCCCGTACCGGCTGCGCCGGCCCCCTCAAGGGGGCACTCACGGCTGCCCGGCAGAGCCGGATCCGCGTGAATCGCTTGATGTGGGCGGCGCTGCGCCGGCCATGCCGATCTTCGGAGCCTGACCGTGTCCATCCTTGAAGTTGCAGACCTGCACAAGCACTACGGCGGCTCGCACATCCTGCGCGGCCTGGGCTTTGAGCTGAAGCCGGGCGAGATCACGGTCGTCATGGGCCGCAACGGCGTCGGCAAGACCACGCTGCTGAAAAGCCTGATGGGCGTCGTGCCCGTCACGTCCGGCAGCATCACGCTGGCCGGCGAGGGCATCGACAAGCTCAAGACCCACCAGCGCGTGCGTGCCGGTCTCGGCTACGTGCCGCAGGGCCGCGAGATCTTCGGGCGGCTGACGGTCATGGAGAACCTGCAGATGGGGCTGGCCAGCCAGCCCGCCGGCACGCCGCTGCCCAAGGAGTTGTTTGAACTGTTCCCCGTGCTCGACAAGATGCGCGGCCGCCGCGGCGGCGACCTGTCCGGCGGCCAGCAGCAGCAACTCGCCATCGCCCGCGCGCTGGCGCCCGGCCCGAAGGTGCTGCTGCTGGACGAGCCGACGGAAGGCATCCAGCCCAACGTCATCCAGGACATCGGCCGCGTCATCCAGCACCTGGCCCACGACAAGGGCCTGTGCGTCGTGCTGGTCGAGCAGTACTACGACTTCTGCGAGGAACTGGCCGACCAGTACCTGCTGATGCAGCGCGGCGAGATCGTCATGCGCGGTCGCGGGGTCGACATGAAGGCGGATGGAGTGAGGGAGCGACTGGCGATTTGAAGCATCATTCAGCCGTATGCCGAACTGCTACTTTGACGTCGAGACGATCCTGACTGATGGTTTGATCATCGGCCGCAACGAGTACCAGGACATTCCTGTTGGCACCGTCTTCACTGCCTTGCGCAAGTCGAAGCTTGTCGGGGAAATGCCAAACCTCCAGCCGTTCGATTTGGGCGAACTCGCCAACGTGAATCTTCGACTCTTGGAAGTCCAGTGGTATCGCCGCCATCTGGACTTCATCCCTCGCGGGCATACGGCGGGATTGCGTCTCTCAGGAGACGGTATTTCGCTTCTGGCAGAGGCATTGGCGGAACGCGGAGAGCGAGAAAGTGTGAAGCTGCAGTGTTCTTTGTAGTGACTACTCTGCGCAGGCTGCCTCCAACCACAACACCGCAAACCACCCATTCTCATCCGTCCACACCTTGCCCGGTCTGAACCCCGCTCGGGCGGCCAGCGCCTGGAAGCCGTCGACGGTGTACTTGTGCGAGTGCTCCGTGTGCAGCGTCTCGCCCTCGTTGAAGCCGTAGGTCTCGCCGCCCAGCCGCAGCGCCAGCGGCCTTCTCGCCTGCAGGTGCATCTCGATGCGGCAGTAGGCGGGGTTGTAGAAGGCCAGGTGCGCGAAGCCATCGGCCGGGAACTCGGCGCCCAGCTCGTCGCGCGCGCGGGTCAGCACGTTCAGGTTGAAGGCCGCCGTGACGCCGGCCGCATCGTTGTAGGCCGCGTGCAGCACGTCGTGATCCTTCACGAGGTCGATGCCGATCAGCAGGCCGCCGCCGGCCAACTCGTTCGCGGCCAGGCGCAGGAAGGCGTCGGCCTCGGCGGGCGTGAAGTTGCCGATGCTGGAGCCCGGGAAGAAGCCGACGCGGCGTGTGCCGGCCGAGCAGGGCGGCAACGTGTGTGGCCGGGTGAAGTCGGCCACCAGTGGCTGGATGGCGAGGCCGGGGTAGTCGGCCGCCAGACCGTCGCAGGCGGCCAGCAGGTGGGGGCCGGAAATGTCCACCGGCACGAACTGCACGGCATCAAGCGGCATGGCGTCCAGCAGCAGCCGCACCTTGCGCAACGCCCCGGCGCCGTATTCGACGAGCTGCACCTGCGGGCCGAACTGGGCCGCCATGTCGCGGGCGTGCGTCTGCAGCAGCGCGAGCTCGGTGCGGGTGGGGTAGTACTCCGGCAGCTCGCAGATTTGCTCGAAGAGCCGGGAACCGGTCTCATCGTAGAAGTACTTGGGCGAGATGGCCTTGGGCGAGCGGCTCAGCGCCGCGTGCAGGTCGGCAGCGAACTGCTCGTTCTCGGCCGAAGCCCGGGGCTGGCGCCAATCAAGTCCTGGTTTCATCGTGCAAGCCTCACACCGCTGAATTGCCAGCGCGCTGCTGGCGGGAAGAAGTTCCGGTAACTCGGCCGTGCATGGCCTGCCGGCGTGGCCAGGCTGCCGCCGCGCAGCACCTGCTGGCCGACCATGAACTTGCCGTTGTACTCACCGACCGCGCCCGGTGCGGCCTTGAAGCCGGGGTAGGGCGCGTAGCTGGAGCGCGTCCATTGCCAGGCCTGATCCGCGGCCTGCGCAAAGCCCGGCAAACCGCGGGCTGCTTCCCACTCGAACTCGGTGGGCAGCCGCGCGCCGGCCCATTCGGCAAACGCGCAGGCCTCGTAGAAGCTCAGCTGCATGACCGGTGCCTGCGGGTCGAGCGGCTGCACGCCGTGCAGGCCGAAGATGCTGCCGTCCTCCAGCCAATAAAGAGGCCGCTGCGAGCCCTGCGCCTGCACCGCGGCCCAGCCGTCGGATAGCCACAGCAGTGGCTCGCGGTAGCCGCCGGAGGCGATGAAGTCGGCGTACTCGCCGCAGGTGACGAGGCGGTTGCTGATCTGGAACGGCGCGAGCAGCGCGGCATGGCGCGGGCCTTCGTTGTCGAAGGCGAAGCCGTCGCTGGCATGGCCGATGTCGACGATGCCGCCGGGGTGCGGCAGCCAGGCCTGCTCGGGCGCTTCGGCCTTCAGAGGTGCAGCCGCGTCGTAGACCGGCAGCAGCGGGTTGCACGAGAAGGCGTGCAGGATGTCGGTCAGCAGCAGCTCCTGGTGCTGCTGTTCATGGTGGCAGCCCAGCTCGATCAGCGCGGAGACACCGGGCGAGGCGTGCGCAAGCAGGTCGGCCAGCGCGGCGTCGACATGGGCGCGGTAGGCTTTGACCTCGGCCAGCGACGGCCGGCTCAGCAGGCCGCGCTGCGGGCGCGCGTGGCGTGGGCCCAGGCTCTCGTAATACGAATTGAAGAGCCGCGGCCAGCGGTCGTCGAAGCTGCGGTAGCCGCTCAGGTGCGGGGCCAGCACCAGGGTTTCGAAGAACCAGGTGGTGTGCGCCAGATGCCATTTGGCCGGGCTGGCATCGGGCATGGACTGCAGTTGCGCATCCTCGTCCGTCAGCGGCGCGGCCAGGGCCAGCGTGCGGGCACGGGTGGTGCGGAGCAGGTCCGGCAGCAGAGTGATCGACATGGGTCGGCACCGTATCGCAATCTGCTGCCAACGGTATGTCAGTGCAGATGCACTGACTGTAGGACGGGCGCTAGTCCCTTCGCGCCAGCACGGTGGCCGGCCATGCCGCCAGCAAGCCCACGACGATGCCGACAGCGTCGGCCACCACGTCGTGCCAGTCCGCGCTACGGGGCGGCAGGAAGCTCTGCGCGATCTCGATGCCGATGCCGTAGGCCAGCAGCACCGCGAAAAGCACGCGCCACTGCGGCGGCTGCGGCCAGAACGCCCAGACTGCGGTGAAGGCCAGCGACGCAAAGGCCAGCGCGTGGTTGGCCTTGTCCCAGCCGGTGTCGACGGTCTTGGGCGGCGCACCCGAGAGCGCCAGCCAGCTGGCCACGGCGAGCAGCACGGTGAACACATAGCGCCACATCTGGCGACGCTCGGGAGCGGTGAAGAGGGACAGCAGCGTTTTCATGGCGGAGGCATTGTGGCTTGCACGGTGGGCGGCGTCGGGTTTGCCGCGTGACTGCTTTGTGTAGCGCGTTCGCCCGGTGTGGCGTGGGCGCGGCAGAGGGAAATCCTGGCAGCCACACACGGGCTGCGCAGTTACATTTGCCGTGTCGTTGGATGGGGGTAAATCAATGAATAACAGCGTGTGGCTGCCGATGTTGGGCGGCCTGGTGTTTGGGAGCATGCTGACCGGGGGCGGGGCGTACGGTTGGCTGACGGCCCGACTGAAGCGCGAGGAGCAGCGCCGGCAGCAAATGGAGCAGGCGCGGCAGTTTTCGGCGCAGCAGCTGACGCAGGCGCGCAGGCAGGTCGAGCAGTTGCAGCGCGACAACCATGAACTGCGTCAGGCCGCGCGGCCCGCGCCGAGCCCGGTGGCCGAGCCTGCCGAAGCGCCGGACGCTGTGCAGGAGGCGAGGCTTCTGGCGGAGGCCATGCTGGATGGCGCGGAGCCGTTGGAACGCATCATGGACTTCAAGGATACGGAAGTGATGCCACGCAGCTGACGCTGCACCGCACGGCCTTGTCACTGCCGGGACAAGGGGGCGTCACGGGCGCTGCCTAGAATCGAACGGTCGTTCTATTTTCTGGGTCGGCTGCTGGAGACGCGGCACGACCCGTCAACCGAGGTCGTGCCCATGACAGCTCACTACGAAGTTCGCGGCGCCATCGCCGTGATCACGCTCGACAACCCCCCGGTCAACGGCCTGGGGTTCGCCACCCGCGCGGCCGTCGCCGCTGGCGTGGAGCGTGCCGAGGCCGACCCGGCCATCACGGCCCTGGTCATCACCGGGGCCGGCAAGGCGTTTTCCGGCGGCGCGGACATCAAGGAATTCGGCTCGCCCAAGGCCTTGGCCGAGCCCAATTTGCTGAGCCTGATCGCGCTGGTGGAGAACTGCAGCAAGCCCATCGTGGCGGCCATCCACTCGGTGTGCATGGGGGGCGGGCTGGAACTGTCGCTGGGCTGCCACTACCGTGTGGCGCAGAGCGGCACCAAGGTCGCGTTGCCGGAGGTGAAGCTGGGCTTGCTGCCGGGCGCCGGTGGCACGCAGCGCCTGCCGCGCGCTTTGGGCGTGGAGCCTGCGCTGAACATGATCGTCAGCGGTGAGCCCGTCGAGGCGCAGATGCTGGCCCTGGTTCCGGGGCAGAAGCTGTTCGACAAGGTCGTGGATGCCGACGTCGTCGACGCCGCCGTCAAGTTCGCTGAAGAGGTCTGCGAGAAGCGGCCGCTGCCCAAGGTGCGCGACCTCAAGGCTCGTCACCCCAACGCCGAGGCTTACTTCCAGTTCGCCCGCAACATGGTGGGCGGCATGAGCAAGAACTTCCCCGCACCGCTGCGCTGCCTGGAGGCTGTGGCCGGCGCCGTGAACCTGAAGTTCGACGACGGCATGCGCGCCGAGCGCGAAGGCTTCGCGGCGCTGATGCAGACGCCCGAGTCCAAGGCGCTGCGCCACCTGTTCTTCGCCGAGCGCGTGGCCTCGAAGATTGCCGACGTGCCCGAGGACACGCCGCTGCGCACCATCGCCAAGGTGGGCGTCATCGGCGCCGGCACCATGGGCGGCGGCATCGCGATGAACTTCCTGAACGCCGGCATCCCGGTGACGATCCTGGAGACCCAGCAGGAAGCGCTGGATCGCGGCGTCGCGACGATCAAGAAGAACTACGAAGCCCAGGTCAAGAAGGGCAAGCTGAAGGAAGACAAGTACGCACAACGCATGGCGCTGCTGTCGACCACGCTGAGTTATGACGCGCTGAAGGACTGCGACCTCATCATCGAGGCGGTGTTCGAGGAGATCGGCGTCAAGGAGGCGGTGTTCAAGCAGCTGGACGACATCGCCAAGCCGGGTGCCATCCTGGCCTCCAACACGTCGACGCTGGACGTCGACAAGATTGCGTCGTTCACGAAGCGCCCGCAGGACGTGGTGGGCATGCACTTCTTCAGCCCGGCCAACGTGATGAAGCTGCTGGAGGTCGTGCGCGGCAAGGCCACGGCCAAGGACGTGCTGGCCACGGTGATGGCGGTGGGCAAGAAGATCAAGAAGACGGCGGTCGTGTCCGGCGTCTGCGACGGCTTCATCGGCAACCGCATGATCGAGCAGTACAGCCGCCAGGCCGGCTTTCTGCTGGATGAAGGCTGCAGCCCGCAGCAGGTGGACAAGGCCGTCGAGAAGTTCGGCTTCGCGATGGGCCCGTTCCGCATGGGCGATCTGGCCGGCAACGACATCGGCTGGGCCATCCGCAAGCGTCGCTACGTCGACAAGCCCGGCATGAAGTACTCGGCCAGCGCCGATCGCCTGTGCGAGCTGGGCCGCTTCGGCCAGAAGACGGGTGCGGGCTGGTACGACTATCAGCCCGGCAAGCGCGACGCGATCCCGTCGCCGGTGGTCGACGAGATGCTGGCCAAACACCGCGAGGCCATCGGCGCGAAGCAGCGAGACATCAGCGACGACGAGATCGTGCACCGCCTGGTGTTGGCGCTCGTCAACGAGGCGGCGCACCTGCTGGAAGAGGGCATCGCCCAGCGCGCGTCCGACGTCGACATGGTCTACCTGACCGGCTACGGCTTCCCGATGTGGCGCGGCGGCCCGATGTGCTACGCCGACACGCTGGGCCTCTTCAACGTCGTGCAGGCGATGAAGCGCTTTGCGAAGAACCCGATGGACGACGGCGCGTTCTGGACGCCGGCACCGCTGCTGGCCCGCCTGGTGGCGGAAGGCAAGAGCTTCACTTGATCGCAGCGCGACTGACAAGGAACAAGACATGAGCAACGCATTGATCGTCTCCACCGCCCGCACGCCGCTGACCAAGAGCTGGAAGGGCGCGTTCAACATGACCCATGGCGCCACGCTGGGCGGCCATGCCGTCAAGGCCGCCGTCGAGCGGGCCGGCATCGAGGCCGGCGCCATCGAAGACGTGCTGATGGGCTGCGCCAACCCCGAGGGCGCCACCGGCGCCAACATCGCGCGCCAGATCGCGCTGCGCGCAGGCCTGCCGGTCACGGTGAGCGGCGTCACCATCAACCGCTTCTGCTCCAGCGGCCTGCAGACCATCGCGATGGCGGCGCAGCGCATCATCGCGGGCGAGGGCGATGTCTACATCGCCGGTGGTGTGGAGAGCATCTCCTGCGTGCAGCAGGAAATGAACAAGCACATGCTGACGGACCCGGCGCTGCTGAAGATCAAGCCCGAGATCTACTGGAGCATGCTGCAGACCGCCGAGAACGTGGCCAAGCGCTACAACATCTCGCGCGAGCGCATGGACCATTACGGCGCAGGCAGCCAGCAGAAGGCCTGCGCCGCCCAAGCCGCCGGCAAGTTCGCTGACGAGATGATCGCGGTGACCACGACCATGGGCGTGGCCGACAAGGTGATGGGGCTGATGTCCAAGGAAGTCACCGTCAGCGCCGACGAAGGCTTGCGCGAGGGCACCACCTTCGAGGGCATCAAGGACCTGCGCACGGCGCTGCCCGGCGGTGTCATCAGCGCCGGCAATGCCAGCCAGTTCAGCGACGGCGCGGGCGCCTGCGCCCTCGTCAGCGAGCAGTACGCCTCCACGCACAACCTGAAGCCGCTGGGTCGCTTCCTCGGCTTTGCCGTCGCCGGCTGCGAGCCCGACGAGATGGGCATCGGCCCCGTGTTCGCGGTCCCGAAGGTGCTGAAGAAGCTGGGCCTGACGGTGGCCGATATCGACCTGTGGGAACTGAACGAAGCCTTCGCCGTGCAGGTGCTGTACTGCGCCGACACGCTGGGCATCCCGATGGATTGCCTCAACGTCAACGGCGGTGCGATTGCCGTGGGCCACCCCTACGGCGTGTCGGGCCAGCGCCTGACGGGCCATGCTCTGATCGAGGGCAAGCGCCGTGGCGCGAAGCGGGTCTGCGTGACCATGTGCATCGGCGGCGGCATGGGTGCGGCCGGCGTCTTCGAAGTGATCTAGCCCACCCCCTACCGGCTTCGCCGTGCCAAGGCCAGAGGCCTTGGCGTTCGGCAGGCACAACGAGTCCTCAGGACTCCTTGTGTCCAGCCTCCCCCCCCTCAAGGGGGCGAGCCGCGCAGCCCGGTAAAGCCGGATCTGCGGGCTCTGCTGGATGAGTCGGCGGGGCTTGGCCCTGCCTCAATGATGAGGGAGTGCGCATGCGCGAGACCCTGGATTTCCTGCTGTTCGACTGGCTCAAGGCCGGCGAACTCACATCACGTGAGCGCTTCGCCGAGCACTCGGCCGAGACCTTCTCCGCCGTGCTGGACACCTGCGAACGCATCGCCCGCGAGAAGTTCGCGCCGTACAACCGCCTGGCCGACACGCAGGAGCCGCATTTCGATGGCGAGCGCGTGCACCTGCCGCAGGCCACGCACGACGCGACGAGGGCCTATGCCGAGTCCGGCATGCTCGCGGCGGCGCAGGACTACGACGCAGGCGGCATGCAGCTGCCCTGCGTCATCGAGATGGCCGGCAACGCCTTCTTCAGCAAGGCCAGCGTGGCGCTGGGCGGCTACGCGATGCTCACCTCCGGCAACGCCAGCCTGCTGATGGCGCACGGCACGCCGCTGCAGCGCGCGGTGTTCGCCAAGAACGAGTTCGCCGGCCGCTGGTTCGGCACCATGTGCCTCTCCGAGCCGCAGGCGGGGTCGTCGCTGTCCGACATCACGACCCGGGCGGAGTTGGAGGACGAGGCCGATGCTTTGGGCCCGTGCTACCGGCTGACCGGGCACAAGATGTGGATCTCTGGCGGTGACCACGAGATCACCGAGAACATCGTGCACCTGGTGCTGGCCAAGATCCCCGGGCCCGACGGCAAGCTCATTGCGGGCACCAAGGGCATTTCGCTGTTCATCGTGCCGAAGTGGCTGGTGAACGCGAATGCCGAGCTGACCGGCGAGCGCAACGACGTGACGCTGGCCGGGCTGAACCACAAGCTGGGCTACCGCGGCACCACCAACTGCCTGCTGAACTTCGGCGAAGGCCGCTTCACGCCGGGTGGTCGCAAGGGCGCCATCGGCTATCTCGTCGGCAGGCCCGGCGACGGCCTGCGCGCCATGTTCCACATGATGAACGAGGCGCGTATCGGTGTTGGACTTGGCGCTGTGATGCTGGGTTATGCGGGCTACGAGGCCTCGCTGGAGTACGCCAAGCAGCGCCCGCAGGGGCGGCCCATGACCGCCGCCGGCAAAGACGCCGCCAGCCCGCAGCGGCCCATCATTGAGCACGCCGACGTGCGCCGCATGCTGCTGGCGCAGAAGAGCTATGTGGAAGGCGGTTTGGCGCTGGAGTTGTACTGCGCCCGCCTCGTCGACGAACTCCAGACCGGCGAGGACAAGGCGCAAGCGCAGGCGCTGTTGGACGTGCTGATCCCCATCGCCAAGAGCTGGCCCAGCGAGTGGTGTCTGGAGTCCAACTCGCTGGCTATCCAGGTGCTGGGCGGCTATGGCTACACGCGCGACTTTCCCGTCGAGCAGCTGTGGCGCGACCAGCGGCTGAACATGATCCACGAGGGTACGCACGGCATCCAGGCGCTGGACCTGCTGGGCCGCAAGGTCGTGCAGCAGGGTGGCGCCTCGCTGGCTGCGCTGGCGGCACGCGTTCAGCGGACCATCGAGCGCGCCATCCAGACCGACTGGGCGCCGCAGGCCAACCAGCTCGCCGCAGCGCTGGCCCAGGTCGGCGGCGCGACGAAGAAGGCGTGGAGTACCGGCCAGCCCGAGGACGCGCTCGCCAACGCCGTGCCCTATATGCAGGCCTTCGGCCACACCGTGCTGGCCTGGCTGTGGCTGGACGTGGCGCTGGCGGTGTGCGATGACAGCGACTTCGCCCAGGGCAAGCGCGCCGCGGCCCGCTATTTCTTCGCCTACGAGCTGCCCAAGATCGGCGCCTGGCTGGACGTCGTCGCGCGCCGCGAGCCGCTGTGCCGCGACATGAAAGCCGAGTACTTTTGAAGCTGTGAACGGACCCCGCACAGCCGCTCATCCCGCCGCAACGCCGCCACTCGGCGTTGCAAGTGCTCGCCGTAGTCCCTGCGACGGCTCCGCTTTGCGCCTTGATTGGCGCCCCCGCGACGGTCTGCTCGGCCGCGCGCGATTCATTCACAGCTTCAGAGGAGACACACCATGAGCACCAAAGTCCAAGACCTCTTCGACCTCAGCGGCCAGGTGGCCCTGGTCACCGGCGGTTCGCGGGGCCTGGGCCTGCAGATCGCCGAGGCGCTGGGTGAAGCCGGCGCCAAGGTCATGCTGACCTCGCGCAAGGCGGCCGACCTGGAGGCCGCCGTGGCCCATCTGCAGGACCGCGGCATCGACGCGCGGTGGATCGCGGCCGACGCGGCCCGGCCCGAGGAGGCGCAGCGCGTGGTGGCCGAGACGATGGAGCGCCTGGGCCAGATCGACATCCTCGTCAACAACGCCGGCGCCACCTGGGGCGCGCCGGCCGAGGAGCACCCCATCGCGGCCTGGGACAAGGTCATGGACCTCAACATCCGCAGCCTGTTCGTCTTCGCGCAGGCCGTGGCCCAGGCCAGCATGATCCCGCGCCGGTCGGGCCGCATCATCAACGTCGCGTCCATCGCCGGGCTGTCGGGCAACTCGGGCGCGATGAAGACCATCGCCTACAACACCAGCAAGGGCGCGGCCGTGAACTTCACGCGCGCGCTGGCCGGCGAGTGGGGCGCCTATGGCATCACCGTCAACGCGCTGGCGCCGGGCTTCTTCCCGAGCAAGATGACGCAGGGCCTGCTGGCGGCGGTGGGCGCCGAGAAGATGGCCGCGCACGCGCCGCTGAACCGCCTGGGCGACGATGACGACCTGAAGGGCGCCGCGCTGCTGTTCGCGTCGCGTGCGGGCAAGCACATCACCGGGCAGGTGCTGGCCATCGACGGCGGCGTCAGCGCCGTTCATGGACACTGACGGGATGGACTTCCCCATCCCCATTCCCTTCGTCCAGCAACTGGGCTTCGAGCTGCACGCCCTCGGCGACGGCGAGGCCGAACTGCGGCTGACCGTGGCCGAGCAGCACCTGAACTCCTGGCGCGTGGCGCACGGCGGCGTCGTCATGACGCTGCTGGACGTGGCCATGGCCCACGCGGCGCGCAGCGTGAACCGCCACCTGCCCGACCTCGGCCCGGGCGTCGTCACCGTCGAGATGAAGACCAGCTTCATGCGGCCCGGCGAAGGGCGGCTGCGCGCCGTCGGTCGGGTGCTGCATCGCTCCACGACCATGGCCTTCTGCGAGGGCTCGCTCATCGGCGCGGACGACCAGCTCTGCGCGCATGCCACCGGCACCTTCAAATACCTGCGCGCGCTGCCGGCCGGCCGGCAACTCAAGGCGCTGGGCGGCGAGGGCGACTGAGCCGCAAGCCCCTGCTCGCTCACGGGTTTGAGCGATATTTCTGAAACGGCGTTCCACTAACGGGCACAATGGCGCCCGCGCCTGCACCTCCCTGCCGGGGTGCGCGGTGGCCAGGTGGACACCGGACCATGCCGTCCGCTGCCATCGGCCCGACGGCCCGCGCACGAAGCCCTGTGGCCCGCGCCGCGCCGCTTTCGCCACCCATCCGCCTCGACCCGAAAGCCACTGCCATGAAGATCGCCCTCATCATCGAGAACAGCCAAGCCGCCAAGTCGGAGATCGTCCACACCGCGCTGAAGTCGGTCGTGGAGCCGCTGGGCCACAGCGTGCACCACTACGGCATGTACACGCCGGAAGACAAGGCCTCGCTCACCTATGTGATGAACGGCCTGCTGGCCGGCATCCTGCTCAATTCCAAGGCGGCCGACTTCGTCGTCACCGGTTGCGGCACGGGCATGGGTTCCATGCTGGCTGCCAACAGCATGCCCGGCGTGTTCTGCGGCCTCGTCATCGACCCGACCGACGCCTTCCTGTTCGGCCAGATCAACGACGGCAACGCCATCTCCATGCCTTACTCCAAGGGCTTCGGCTGGGCCGCCGAGCTGAACCTGCAGGACTGCTACCGCAAGCTGTTCGAGAACGAGCGCGGCGCCGGCTACCCCAAGGAGCGCGCCGCCATCATGGCCAAGAACCGCGGCATCCTGAAGGACCTGAAGGCAGCCTCCTGCAAGGACATGCTGACGGTGCTGAAGACTGTTGACCAGGACCTGCTGAAGGCCGCCGTGGCGGGCGAGAAGTTCCAGGAGCTGTTCTTCACGAACTGCCAGGACGACGCCATCGCTGCCCACATCAAGTCGGTGCTGTAAGCCCCTCGCCCGGCCCGCCGCGCTGAACGCGGGCGGTCTGGGCGGGACCGCTCTCCGACCAGTGGCCGGAGAGCTTCGGCAGGCACATCGCCGGACGGGCCGGCTTGGGAGCGGCTCGGCGCTCGGCCCGCGCAATTCACTACGCCGTTGCGCCGTATGACCGTCTCGCGGGCTGCGAGACTGTCGCGATGTCTGTTTCTGCCCCTCACCTCACGCTGCGCACGCTGACGCGTGGCGATGGCCTGCTGGGCCTGCGGCCGCGTGGCGCCTTGGGCCCTCGCGGCGAGCAGGTGACGGTGGCCACGCTGGCGCGGCGCGATGCCGACGCCGAGCAAATTCTCCTGAAGCAGGGCCTGATCGCCCTCGACCCCGCGCTGCTGCAGTGGCGCGGCGCGCCGCTGGCCTTGGGCGGTGAGTCCCTGTGGACGCTGGTGCAGGAAGAGTTCTTCGGCGACTTCCATGCCGAGGCCGTTCCTGAGCTGCAGGCGCTGGGCTGGCAGGTCGCCACCGAGCCCGGCTTTGCCCACCACAGCCAGTTCGTCAGCGGCTGGAAGCTGGGCCTGGCGGACGAGGGCGCCGATGCCGCACCCAAGCCCAGCCGCCGCGTCGAGGGCCTGGCGCTGGAGCGCCGCACCGGCGCCTGGCTGGTCAGCCTCGGCATGGAGGTGGACGGCAAGGAGCTCGACCTCGCGCCGCTGATCGCCAACCTGCTGCGGCGCGACAAGCGCTGGCTGGACGCGTGGGCCATCGCGGCCATCGAAGACGACACCCTCGTGTCACTGCGGGCGCCGGGCGGCAAGCGCTATCACGCCGTTGCCGCGCCGCTGAAGGCCATGATGCTGGCGCTGCTGGACTTGCTCAAGCCGGCCGAACTGGAGAAGGGCAAGCCGCTCAGGCTCAACGCCTGGGACGCCGACCGGCTGCGCGTCATCGAGGACGAATCGCCGGGCCGTTGGCAGATCCACGGCGACGCCGGTCTGAAGGCGATGGGGCAGCGCCTGCTGGCGGCCGGCGCACCGGCCGCCGTCGCGCAGCCGCCGGGCCTCGGCCTCGCGCTGCGGCCCTACCAGCTGCACGGCCTGGCCTGGCTGCAGCATCTGCGCGAGCACCGGCTCGCCGGCATCCTGGCCGACGACATGGGCCTGGGCAAGACGGCCCAGACGCTCGCCCACCTGTGGGTGGAGAAACAGGCCGGGCGGCTGGACCGGCCGGCGCTCGTCATCGTGCCGACCTCGCTGCTCTTCAACTGGCAGCAAGAGGCCGCGCGCATCGCGCCGGGGCTGCGGCTGCTGACCTGGCATGGCACAGACCGCGCCGACGCGGACCTGGCCGGTGCCGACGTCGTGCTGAGCACCTACAACCTCGTCTGGCGTGACCTGCGCCGGCTGTCGGCCCAGCCCTGGCATCTGCTCATCCTCGACGAAGCCCAGGCCGTCAAGAACGCGCAGGCCCGCGCGGCGCGCGCGCTGCGGCGGCTGGACGCCCGCCACCACCTCGCGCTGACCGGCACGCCGCTGGAGAACCACCTCGGCGAGCTGTGGGCCCTGTTCGACCTGCTGATGCCCGGCTTCCTGGGCGATTCGCGCACGTTCGCGCGGCACTGGCGCAAGCCCATCGAGGTCAACCGCGACGGCGCGCGCGCACGCCTGCTGGCGGCGCGCGTGCGGCCCTTCATCCTGCGCCGGCTCAAGACCGAAGTCGCGACGGAGCTGCCGCCGCTGACCGAGCTGGTCAGGCGCGTCACGCTGGCGGGCCAGCAAAAGCAGCTCTACGAGAGCGTGCGCGTGGCGGCCGACCACATGGTGCGCCGCATCCTGCAGCGCGACGGTTTCACGCCCACCAGCCTCATCAGCGTGCTCGACGCGATGCTCAAGCTGCGCCAGGTCTGCTGCGACCCGCGCCTGCTCAAGGGCGTGGAGATGGCGCCGCACACCGAGCGCGCCAAGCTCGCCTGGCTGCGCGAGCACCTGCCGGACTTCGTGGCCCAGGGCCGGCGGCTGCTGGTGTTCTCCCAGTTCACCGAGATGCTGGACCTCATCGCCGCGGAACTCGCCGCGCTCGGGCTGCCGCATCTGAGCCTCACCGGCGCCACCCCGGCGGCCCAGCGCGGCAGCGTCGTCGCGCGCTTCCAGGCGCGACAGGAGCCCATCCTGCTGGCCAGCCTCAAGGCCGGCGGCGTGGGCCTGAACCTGACGGCGGCGGACACCGTCATCCACGTCGACCCCTGGTGGAACCCGGCCGTGCAAGCCCAGGCCAGCGCCCGCGCCCACCGCATCGGGCAAGACCAGCCGGTGTTCATCTACCAACTCGTCGCGCAGGGCAGCATCGAGGAGCGCATGCTGGAACTGCAGGCCCGCAAACAAGCCCTCGCCGACGGCCTGCTGGGCCACGACGACGGCAGCCTGCTGGCCAAGTTCAGCGAACAGGAGTTGGGGTTGCTGCTGGTGCCGCTGGAGGACTGACTGAACGGCGTTGCCGCCGCTGCGGTGCCGAGTCAGCTGTGTGGCGTTCCAGATGCCGCGCAGGCGGCAACGCAGGAGCCAGAAACAACAAAGCCCAGCGTTGCTGGGCTTTGTGTGACTTGATCTGGTGCCGGCAAGAGGAGTCGAACCCCCGACCTTCGCATTACGAATGCGCTGCTCTACCAACTGAGCTATGCCGGCTGTGACTGTTAAGTCAGCCTAAGAGTATAGCGCTTAATTTGCGTCCTGGTGATAAGCCGTGATGCGATCGACTTCATTTTTTGAGCCGAGCACCACCGCGACGCGCTCGTGCAGCTTCGTCGGCTTCAATCCCATGATGCGTTCGGTGCCGTTGGTCGAGGCGCCGCCGGCCTGTTCGATGAGGAAAGACATCGGGTTGGCTTCATACAGCAGGCGCAGCTTGCCGGGCTTGTCGGGTTCGCGTTGGTCCCAGGGGTAGAGGAACACGCCGCCGCGCGTGAGGATGCGGTGCACGTCGGCCACCATGCTGGCCACCCAGCGCATGTTGAAGTCCTTACCGCGCGGGCCGGTGGAGCCGGCCAGGCAGTCGTCGATGTAGCGCTTCACGGGCGGCGCCCAGTGGCGCATGTTGGACATGTTGATCGCGAATTCCTTCGTGTCCTCGGGAATCTTGATCTGGTCTTGCGTCAGCACCCAGGAGCCGGTCTCGCGGTCCAGCGTGAAAGCGGCCACGCCGTCGCCGACCGTCAGCACCAGCATGCTTTGCGGGCCGTAGATGCAGTAGCCGGCGGCGGCCTGCTGCTTGCCGGGCTGCAGGAAGTCTTCCTCCGCCACGCCGCGTGCGTGGCCCACCTTGCGCAGCACGCTGAAGATGGTGCCGATGCTGACGTTGACGTCGATGTTGGACGAGCCGTCGAGCGGGTCGAACAGCAGCAGGTATTCGCCCTGGGGGTAGCGGTTGGGCACGACGTAGATGCCGTCCATCTCCTCGCTGGCCATGGCCGCGAGGTGGCCGCCCCATTCGTTGGCCTCGATCAGCACCTCGTTGGCGATGATGTCGAGCTTCTTCTGCACCTCGCCCTGCACGTTCTCGCTGCCGGCGGTGCCGAGCACGTCACCGAGGGCGCCCTTGTTGACGGCGATGGCGATGCGCTTGCAGGCGCGGGCGACGATCTCGATCAGCAGGCGCAGTTCCTGCGGAATGTGGCCGTGCTCGCGTTGCTGTTCGATCAGGTATTGCGTCAGGCTGGTCTGGCGGGACATACGGCTTAGGCTCCAGAGGCGAGGGCGCGTTCGACGATTTCTCGAACGTCGGAGGACAGGTCGGGCTTGGCCGCGACCCGGGCGATGGCTTCACGTGCGGCGCTGCGATAGGGCTCGGCCAGCACGGCCCAGCGGTCCATCGCGCGGGCGACGCGGCTGGCGAGCTGCGGGTTGATGGCGTCGATGGCCAGCACCTGCTCGGCCCAGAACACATAGCCCGCGGCGTCGGCGCGGTGGAAGGCGGCCGGGTTGAACATGCACAGGCTGGCCAGCAGGCTGCGCGCGCGGTTGGGGTTCTTCAGCGTGAAGTCGGCGTGCTTGGCCAGTGCCTTCACGCGGGCGAACACGCGGCCGTTGGCCTCGGGCGCGCGCGCTTGCAGTGCGAACCACTTGTCGATGACGAGGGCGTCGTCCTTGAACAGCGCATGGAAGCGCTCCAGCGCGGGCGTGGCGAGTTCGGCGCCGGCATTGACCAGCGCGGCCAGTGCGCCGAGACGGTCCGTCATGTTGGACGCGTCCTTGAAGCGCTGGTAGGCCTTGCCGGGCCAGACGGTGTCGCCGGTGGCTTGGGCGTCCAGCACGAGCATGGACAGCGCCAGGTTGGCCAGCGCGCGCTTGCCGGAGGACACGGGGTCGGGCGTGTAGCCGCCCTTGACCTGGTGGGCTTCGAAGGCGGCGGCCCAATCGGCCCGCAGCGCGCTGGCGAGCTGCTGCTGGGCGGCGACGACGGCCGCGTGGATGGCCTGCGGGTCGACCACATGGAGCTGCTCGGCGATATAGGCCTCGCCGGGCAGTGTCAGCGCGAGTTCCTTGAACGCCGGGTCCAGGTCGGGGTGGTTCAGCACGCCACGCATGGCGTCGATGAAGGCGTTGCTGAGCACCAGGGGCTGGCCGTCGCGCAGCGCGTGCAGGATGCGGTTCAGCGCCAGGCGCTGGCCGGCTTCCCAGCGGTTGAAGGGGTCGCTGTCGTGGCGCATGAGCACGAGCAGGCCCGCGTCGGACAGGCCATCGTCCAGCACCACCGGCGCCGAGAAGCCGCGCAGCAGCGACGGCACGGGTTCGCTGTCGATGTTCTCGAACACAAAGGTCTGTTCGGCCTGGTCCAGCACCAGCACCTGTTCGGTGTCGCCGGCAGCGTTCAGGGCCAGCGCGTGGCCGTGGCGATCCAGCAGGCCCATGACGATGGGCACCACCTGCGGCAGCTTGGTGGCCTGGCCGGGCGTGGCCGGGGTCGTCTGCGACAGGCGCAGCGTGAAGGTGCGCGCGGCGCTGTCGTGCTCGCCGTGGGCGGTCACGCGCGGCGTGCCGGCCTGGGCATACCAGCGCTTGAAGGCGTCCAGGTGCGTGGCGAGCACGGAGCCGGGGTTGGCGTCGGCGATGGCTGCGGCGAAGTCGTCGCAGGTGACGGCCTGGCCGTCGTGGCGCTCGAAGTACAGCTTCATGCCGGCCTCGAAGCCCTGGCGGCCGACCAGCGTCTGGTACATCCGCACGACCTCGGCGCCCTTTTCGTAGACGGTGGCCGTGTAGAAGTTGTTGATCTCGCTGTAGCTGTCCGGGCGCACCGGGTGGGCCATGGCGCCGCTGTCCTCGGGGAACTGCATGGCGCGCAGCTGGCGCACGTCCTGGATGCGGCAGACGGCGCGGGCCGACGGCGTGCCGGCCATGTCCATCGAGAACTCCTGGTCGCGGAAGACCGTCAGGCCTTCCTTCAGCGACAGCTGGAACCAGTCGCGGCAGGTCACGCGGTTGCCGGTCCAGTTGTGGAAGTACTCGTGTGCGACGATGGACTCGATGCGCGCGAAGTCGACGTCAGTCGCCGTGGCGGGCGAGGCGAGCAGGGCGCTGGTGTTGAAGATGTTCAGGCCCTTGTTCTCCATGGCGCCCATGTTGAAGTCGGACACGCCGACCACCATGAAGCGCTCCAGGTCCAGCGGCAGGCCGAAGCGGGCTTCGTCCCACACCATGGAGGCGATGAGGCTGTTCATCGCGTGTTCGGTCTTCTCCAGGTCGCCGCGGCGGACGAACACCTGCAGCAGGTGGTCCTTGCCGGCGCGGGTGCGCACGCGCTGCTCGCGCGCCACCAGGTCGCCCGCCACGACGGCGAACAGATAGCTGGGTTTGGGGAAGGGGTCATGCCAGACGGCGAAGTGGCGACCGTTGTCCAGCGTGCCGCTGTCCTGCAGGTTGCCGTTGGCCAGCAGGATGGGGTACTTGGCCTTGTCGGCGCGCAGCGTGACCGTGTAGACGGCCATCACGTCCGGCCGGTCCAGGAAGTAGGTGATGCGGCGGAAGCCCTCGGCCTCGCACTGCGTGAAGAAGCTGCCGCCCGACGTGTAGAGGCCCGACAGCGCGGTGTTCTTGTCGGGGCAGGTGGTGTTGCGGATCTCCAGCGCGAAATCGGCATCGGGCGCGCTCTCGATGACGAGCTCCTGCCCCTCCTGGCGGAACGACACGCTGCTGCCGTCGATCAGCACGCGCAGCAGGTTCAGCTCCTCGCCGTGCAGGCGCAGCGGGCCGTGCGGCACGGCGCGGTTGCGCTCGACCTGCATCTTGCTGGTGACCAGGGTCTTGGCCGGGTCGAGGTCGAAGGTCAGGTCGACCTTGCGGATCCAGAACGCCGGTTGCTGGTAGTCCAGTCGCTGGATCAGGGGGGCGGTGCCTTCACGCATGAGGGGCTTCCTTGTGGGAGGGGTTCGGTGGAGGGCGCCCGGCCTCGCGGCGACGGTCGGGCGCGCCGCGTCGGGGTCAGACGCCTTGCTTGAGGGACTCGGTGATGAACGGGTCGAGGTCGCCGTCCAGCACCTTCTGCGTGGCCGAGGTCTCGTAGTTCGTGCGCAGGTCCTTGATGCGGCTCTGGTCCAGCACATAGCTGCGAATCTGGTGACCCCAGCCGACGTCGGTCTTGGTGTCTTCCAGCTTCTGCTGCTCTTCCATGCGCTTCTTCATCTCATGGTCGTACAGCCGCGAGCGCAGGCGGCGCCAGGCGACGTCGCGGTTGCTGTGCTGGCTGCGGCCGTCCTGGCATTGCACGACGATGCCGGTCGGGATGTGCGTCAGGCGCACGGCCGAGTCGGTCTTGTTGATGTGCTGGCCGCCGGCGCCGCTGGCGCGAAAGGTGTCGGTGCGGACGTCCGCCGGGTTGATGTCGATCTCGATGGAGTCGTCGACCTCGGGGTAGACGAACAGCGACGCGAACGACGTGTGGCGGCCACCGGAGGAGTCGAACGGCGACTTGCGCACCAGGCGGTGCACGCCGGTCTCGGTGCGCAGCAGGCCGAAGGCGTACTCGCCTTCCACCTTGATGGTGGCGCTCTTGATGCCGGCCACGTCGCCCGGCGTCTCGTCTTCCATCGTCGTCTTGAAGCCCTTGCGCTCGCAGTACTTGAGGTACTGGCGCAGCAGCATGCCGGCCCAGTCGCAGGCCTCGGTGCCGCCGGCGCCGGCCTGGATGTCGATGAAGCAGTTGCTCGGGTCGGCCGGGTTGTTGAACATGCGGCGGAACTCGAGCTCCTCGATCTTCTCGCTGAGCTTGCCGGCGTCTTCCTCGATGGCCAGCATGCCGGCCTCGTCGCCTTCCTCGCGGCTCATCTCGAACAGCTCGGTGTTGTCGGCCAGCGCGGTGGTCAGCATCGTGATCGTGTCGACCACGGCTTCCAGCGTGCGCTTTTCCTTGCCCAGTTCCTGCGCGCGCTTGGGCTCATCCCAGACCTTGGGGTTCTCCAGCGCGGCGTTGACCTCGTTCAGTCGCAGTGCTTTGCGATCGAAGTCAAAGATACCCCCTTAGCGCGTCGGTGCGCGCTGAGAGGTCGGCAAGCGTGTTGCCGATTTGGTTGATGTGTTCGATGTCCATGACAGTCGTTGTGCTTCAAGCGAAACGGAGATTTTCCCTCAAGAGGACGACTCGCCCTTGCGGCACCGGCGCCGGGTTGCCGAATAGGGGCTGCGCGCCGCGCCAGAATGACGCCATGAGTGCCGCTTCCCCTGACGACTACTGGCGCCGCACGCGGCGCCTGACGGTGGTGCTGCTGCTGGCCTGGGCGGTCGTCGCCTTCGGGCCGGTGGTGTTCGCGCGCGAGCTCAGCGTGGAGGTGTTCGGCTGGCCGCTGGCCTTCTGGCTGGCTTCGCAGGGGGCCTTGCTGGGGTTCTGCGCCATCGTCATCGTCTATGCCTGGCGCATGCGCCGGCTGGACAAGGCGGGTGGCGCCGACGAGCCCGGCTGAATCGCGCCGGGCCGTGTTGAACGGCGCCGCCGTCAGCGCGGCTTGAGCGCCTCTTCCATGCGGCGCGTCTCGGCCTCGCCGAAATGCTGGGCATAGCGCTGCCGCATCCAGCCGCTGCGAACCATCTCGTCGAGCTGCTTTTCCAGCAGCGCCAGCGTGCGCGCTGCCACGGCCTGGCGGTTGACGTACAGGCCCAGCATCTGCGGGCGCGCTTCGGGTTCGTCGACGACGACCAGGTCGGCCGGCAGCGCGCCGTCACGGCGCAGCTTCAGGTAGACGGCGTTGGGCATCAGCGCGGCCTGCACGCGGCGGGCCGACAGCTTGGCGGCAAGGTTGGCGAAGTCGGTGGAGTACTCGGCGCGCCGGATCGCCAGCAGTTGCTCCAGATGGGCGTCGATGCGCTCGCTGGTGCGGATGCCGCGCACCACGCCCAGCGTCAGCTCCGGCCGGCGGATGATGTCGGCCAGCCCTTGCAGCCCGGCTGCGGCCTCGGGCACGACGAGTAGGTCGTGCTTGGTGTAGCCATAGGGCAGGTAGGCGCCCACGCGGTCGCGCGCCGCCGTGCGCAGCATGGACGTGATGATGTCCACCGTGCCGTGGTCGAAGTCCATCAGCGCCCGCGCGCGGGGCAGGAAGACGAGATCGAAGTTGCAGCCAGTGCGGGCCTGCAGTTCAGCGATGAGGTCGGGCATGAGCCCGCGGATCTGCCCCTGCTCGACGTAGCTGCCCAGCCCGAGGTCCGACAGCGCGACTTTCAGCGGGCGGCCGCACTGCGCCTGGGCGGTGCCCAGGCAGCACAGCGTGATCAGTGCCAGCAGCCAGTGGCGTCGGTGCGGGGGCGCGGGAGTCCGGGAGGAGAGCGCAGGCATGCGCGGATTTTGCCGATGGTTCGGCAGAAATGATTTGTCGCTGTTGGATTCTGGCAGTGCGGCCGGTCAGGCGAGGAACAGCTCCAGGCGCGCGGCCAGGGCGGCGGGCTGGTCGTGGTGGAGCATGTGGCCGGCGTCGGGCAGCACGCTGCGCTCCAGCCGGGGCACCTGCGCCAGGCGGGCCTCGAAGTCCTCGCGCGGATAGCGGCTGCCCCAGAAGCGGGCGAGCTGGTCGTCGCTGCCCTCGACCCACAGCGTCGGCGCGGCGATGCGCTGCCAGCAGGCCAGCACCTCGGCCTTGCGGTACAGCACGGGGTTGGCGAGCTTGTGGGCCGGGTCGGCGTTGAGCACGAAGCCGTCGGTGGTCTCTCGCGCCCAGTGCCCGGCCAGCCAGGCGGCCTTGTCGGGCGGCAGCCGCGGGTTGTTGCGGCGCAGCCGCTCGGCCACGTCGGCCAGCGCGGCGTAGGGGCGCAGCGTCGGTGGGTCCTTCAGTTCGTCGAGCCAGCGGGCCAGTCGCTCGGGCGCTGCGGCTGGTGAGACGTCGGGCAGCCCGAAGCCCTCGAGGTTGACGAGGCGGCGCACGCGGTGCGGCCGCACGCCCGCGTAGCTCATCGCCACGTTGCCGCCCATGCTGTGGCCCAGCAGGTCGACGGCGGCGTCGGGGCTGAGGTGGTCAAGCAGCGCGTCGAGATCGGCGAGGTAGTCGGGGAACCAATAGCTGTCGGCTCGAGAGGTGTCGCTCAGGCCGAAGCCGCGCCAGTCCAGCGCGATGACCTCGCGCGGCTCGCGCAGCGCATCGATGACGAACTGGAACGACGCGCCGACGTCCATCCAGCCGTGCACCATCACGAGCGGCGCCTGCCCCGGCCGGGGTGCGCCCCAGCGCAGCAGGTGGTGCCGCAGGCCGCGCAGCGTCAGGAACTCGTCGCGATGCGGGCGAAGCGGGGCGTAGACATCGGGCATATCCGCACTGTAGGCGACGGGCATCCACCGACAATGCCGCCATGCCCGCACCTCGATCCGCCATCCGCACGGCCGAGCCGCGCGACCTGAACGCCATCGTCCAGCTGATCAGCGAGCTCGCCGAGTTCGAGAACCTGACGCATCTGCTGGAGGTGACGCCCGATCGCCTGGCGCCGCATCTGTTCGGCGACGCGCCGGCCGCCGAGTGCCTGGTGGGCGAGGCGGATGGCGAGGTGGTCGCGTTCGCGCTGTTCTACAAGAACTTCTCGACCTTCCTGTCCAAGCCCGGCCTGTACCTGGAAGACCTCTATGTGCGCCCGGCGCATCGCCGCAGCGGCCTGGGCCGCGCGCTCATCGTCGAGCTGGCTCGGCTGGCCTGCGAACGTGGCTACGGCCGGTTCGACTGGACGGTGCTGGACTGGAACGAGGATGCCATCCACTTCTACGAGAAACTGGGTGCCGAGGTGCTGCCCGACTGGCGCATCTGCCGCCTGGCCGGCGACGCATTGCAGCGTTATGCCGATGGCGAGCGGCCGAGCATGTGGTCGCCTTCGGTCTGGCTGGGGTTGTGAGCGCAGGGGCTGCCGGCCCCGGTCTCGACGACCCCGATGCACCACCCCCACCGCGGCGTGCACCAGCGCTCAGCGGTGTTCACCAAGTTGCGGCGTGGCCTGGCCGGCCTTTGCTTGCTGGAGGCCAACACTGCGGGCTAGCCCTGAGCGCGGCACGGGGCAGGGTGGCTAGCATCGGCGCCCCTTCCCTAACTCTGGTTCCTCATGGCGGTTGATCGATACCCGCAACTGCACGCCGACTTTCGCTGGAAGGTTCCCGAAGACTTCAACATCGCCGAGGCCTGCTGCGGCCGCTGGGCCCGCGAGACGCCGAAGGCCACTGCCATCTATTTCGACAGCGAGAGCGGCTGCCGCTCCGTCTACAGCTATGCGCAGCTGCAGCGCGCCGCCAACCGGCTGTCCAACGCGCTGTTCAGCCAAGGGGTGCGGCGTGGCCACCGCGTCGCGATCGTGCTGCCCCAGCGCTTCGAGACCGTCGTCGCGCACATCGCCGCTCAGCAGTTGGGGGCCGTGGCCATGCCGCTGTCCGTGCTGCTGGGCCCCGACGCGCTAGCGCATCGGCTGCAGGACAGCGGGGCGGTGCTGGCCATTGCCGCCCGCGAGGTGCTACCCGCGTTGCGCGAGGCCAAGGCCTGCTGCCCGGCGCTGCGGCGCGTGCTGGTGGTGGGCGACGGCCCGGTGGCCGCCGATGAAATGGCCTGGATGGAGGCGCTGCAGGCAGAGGAGGCGCGCTTCAAGCCCGTCGCGACGCAGCCGGGCGACCCGGCCTTTCTGCTCTACACCAGCGGCACCACCGGTGCGCCCAAGGGTGCGCTGATCCCGCAGCGGGCGCTCATCGGCAACCTCAGCGGCTTCGTCGCCAGCCAGGACTGGTTCGGCTTCGACCCCTTTCCCGACGCCACGCAGACGGCCAGGCCTTCGTCCCCGGGGAAGAGGGCGCGGGAGATCGCGGGCGGCGATGAAGGGCCATGGCACAGCAAAGGGCTCCCGAAGACGGACGCCGTTTTCTGGAGCCCCGCCGACTGGGCCTGGACCGGCGGGTTGATGGACGCCCTGCTGCCCACGCTGTACTTCGGTCGGCCCATCGTCGCGTGGCAGGGCCGGTTCTCGGCCGCCAAGGCCTTCGAGCTGATGGCCGCCTACGGCGTCACGCACGCCTTCCTGTTCCCGACCGCGCTCAAGGCCATGATGAAGGCCGAGCCCCGCCCCAAGCGCCACGGCCTGAAGCTGCGCGCGCTGATGAGCGCGGGTGAGGCGGTGGGCGATGCGGTGTTCGGCTGGTGCCGCGACGCCTTGGGCGTGCCGGTCAACGAGATGTTCGGCCAGACCGAGATGAACTACGTCGTCGGCAACTGCCAGGCCCTATGGCCGGCCAAGCCCGGCAGCATGGGCCGCGCCTACCCGGGCCACCGTGTGGCCGTCATCGACGACACCGGCCGCGAGTGCGCGCCGGGTGAGATCGGCGAAGTGGCCGTGCACGCTCGCGACCGCCACGGCGAGCCCGACCCGGTGTTCTTCCTCGGCTACTGGAACAACGACGCGGCGACACGCGCCAAGTTCACCGGCGACCCCGCAGACAGCTGGTGCCGCACCGGCGACCTCGCCCGCATGGACGCCGACGGCACGCTCTGGTACGAAGGCCGCGCCGACGACGTCTTCAAGAGCGCGGGCTACCGCATCGGCCCGGGCGAGATCGAGAACTGCCTGCTCAAGCACCCGGCCGTCGCCAACGCGGCTGTCGTGCCCAAGCCCGACGCCGAGCGCGGCGCGCTGGTCAAGGCCTATGTCGTGCTAGCCGAGGGGTATGTCGGCGACGCGGCGCTGGTCGCGGCACTGCAGGCCCACGTCAAGGCGCGGCTGGCGCCTTACGAGTACCCCAAGGAAGTCGAGTTCATCGCCGCGCTGCCGATGACGACCACCGGCAAAGTGCAGCGGCGGGTGTTGCGTCTGCAGGAGCAGGCGCGGCATGGGCAGGGTCAAACGGCGCAGCCGGGTTGACCTCTCAACGGCCTGTCGCCAGCATGAACCTTGAAGAGGAGGCGTGGCCGAGGTTGAACGGAAAACGGCAGGTCTCGGCCAGGAGCGGCCGCTGACGACTGACTGCTTCATGGCGCCCTGGACCTGTAGCTCGCGCTCATGTTGTCGAGTTGGACGTCGCCATGGCCGAGTCGACCCGATGCGACGATCTGAGCCAGGGTTCTCCGTGTGAGCCACGGAGCACTAGCAGTGGCAACATCCATGGCCCGCATGGCAGCTACTGCGCGGGTTGCCGTTGTAGGCAGCGCCGCCCTGTGGGCTAAGACGCATTAGGCCCACAACACCCCATCGAGACTGAAACGATGTCGAAGATTTATCGCACTGTCTCTCACGTTGCCGGATACACCGGCATGCCCCAGTTCGAGATCAAAGGCGCAAAGATCTATCGGACTGTTTCGCACGTCGACGGGTACGCCGGCATGCCGCAGTACGAAATTAAGGGCAACAGAATCTACCGGACGGTCTCAAACGTGGATGGCTACGTTGGAATGCCCCAGTACGAGATTAAGGGCCGCACGGTCTCGCACGTCGATGGCTACGCTGGTATGCCGCAGTTCGAGATCAAGGGCTAGAAGGAGCGGTAATGCCTAATACGCCCAGCAAACAGCCTCCGGTGCGCTTTGCACGCGTCCAGCCGCCGCTCGCGTTCGACAATGGGCGGTAGATTAATATTCTCGAATGCTAACGTTGCAACAGTGCGAGAGCCGCGGATGAATGACGAGAACGTCGATATATATTGTCCGAAGTGTGAGTGGAAACCTCGCGCCGAAGATCGCTGGTGTTGCGTCCCGTCCTGCGGGACGGTTTGGAATACTTTCTGGACTCGCGCCGTGTGCCCGGGCTGCGGGGTCAAATGGCCAATCACAGCCTGTTTAAGTTGCGGGCAATACTCGCCACATGAGGCTTGGTATCACTACAAGCAGCCTGAGGGTGTCGTTGAAGGCGAGGCGCAGCATGCTGCCTAACCTGAATTTCCAGGTGGCGGCTAACAGCGCGGCTGAACGCAATCGGTAGGCGCCAGAGAAATGCCAGCACGCCATCCGCTGTTTGAAGAAGTGGAGTCACTGCAGAATCTGCTGGTCAGTCACGCGACCGGAGGCGCTGAGGATGAGGCCGAGTTCACGCGACTGCGTCAAGTCGTATTGGCTGAACCGTCTGTTGATGCCATTGCGCCGCGCTTCATCCGTACCTGTCGCAGCCTCGGGCAGTTTTGGCAGTTCATCAAGAACAAGTTCGGCACGTACGCCGAGCGTCGCAAGTATCTTTGGGACGAGTTTCGCCCCATGCTGGAGCTTCTTGAGAAGGGCGGCACGGCGCCATCTGACCTGGTGGTCAGTACTTCGCTTGAAAAATTTGACGCCGCGCACGTACAAGCCGCTTGGTCCAAGGCTCTGGATCGCCGAGCCTCCGATCCCGAGGGAGCAATCACAATCGCGCGGACACTCTTGGAATCGGTCTGCAAGCACATCCTAGAAGAAGCCGAGGTGCCGTACGACGACAGCCCGGACATAAGCAAGTTGTACAAGCAAACGGCCGAACTTCTGAAGTTGGCTCCCTCGCAGCACACGGAGGGCGTGTTCAAGCAGATTTTGGGCGGCTGCACGGCGGTCGTTGAAGGACTGGGCGCCTTGCGGAATCGCCTTAGCGACTCACATGGCAAGGGCAAGGCCGGCGTAAAGCCAGCTGCGCGGCATGCGGAGTTGGCTGTCAATCTGGCTGGCGCTCTTGCGGTGTATTTACTCGCTACAAAGGCCACGCGGGATGAAACTGCTGCCTAGCCTGCTATTCCGGCGAAGATCCCATGGCGGCCTTTTAATTAAAAAGTTATGCGCCTACCAAATCAGTGGAGGCCGCAACATGACTGAACTCACTGAACTATCTGGAGAGCAGATCAGGAAAGAGGTCCTCGCGAAGCTTGACGAGTACAAGAATTGGAGCTTGCTTGAGCAGTACGCAATATTCATGGGTAAGGCTCAAATCCTGGAGTTCGGGCTTAAAGGATTGCTCGCTCGCAAATTCAACGTACCACTTGAAGATTTGGAGCTGTGGACGCTTGGAAGAACCAAGAACGAGCTTCGGCAGAGAGGACTTCGGCCCGATTTCATTAGGTTCTTGGATGGCGTCGTTGATCACCGGAACAACATGGCACATGAGTTCCTCGTCAACACCGAGATTGCCCGTTTGACAGATAGCCAACTTCAGCGAACGAAAGCTCTACGGTGGTTTGGCTCAAGCACTCTACGAGATTGAGCAAATAATCATCCTTCACGATTGGTGTGAAGAGAATGACGGTTGGCTGCCAAGCACTTAACTATTCGTTCTGGCACACCCACGGCTCATCGTTTACGTCAAACCCTCAACGGCCGCTTTGGCACCGCGAGATCGCCTTAGGCGAGGACCGCTCCGGGTCGAGAGCCGTCCTTGACGCTATCCGCTGCCCTTGCTTAGGTGGGGTCGGCGTGAACCAGGCGCGCACAGCGCGGTGGCAGCCCCGGCAAACCCCGTCTCCCACGTCCAGGAGCACCACCCCCTACCTGCTCGTCGCCAACCCCTGCGCCGCCGCCCAGGCACTGATGTCGTCGCGGCGGATGGCTGCGGCCATCAGGCCGGGGAAGGCGTCGGGCGTGCAGGCGAATGACGGCACGCCCAGGGCGGCGAGCTTGGCGGCGAGCTGGTGGTCGTAGGCGGGGGCGCCTTCATCGCTGAGCGCCAGCAGCGCGACGAACTGCACGCCGCTTTCCACCAGCTCGGCGGCGCGCTTGAGCAAGCCGGCTTCGACGCCGCCCTCGTACAGGTCGGAGATCAGCACGAGGATGGTGTTGCGCGGCTCGCGGATGATGGACTGGCAGTAGCCCACCGCGCCGTTGATGTCGGTGCCGCCGCCCAGCTGCACGCCGAACAGCAGCTCCACCGGGTCGTCCAGCTGCTCGGTCATGTCGACCACCGCCGTGTCGAAGACCACCAGCTTGGTGGCCACCGCTGGCAGTGAGGCCATCACGGCGCCGAAGATGCTGGAGTAGACGACCGAGTTGGCCATGGAGCCGCTCTGGTCGATGCACAGCACCACCTCGCGTTGCGGCCGGCGCGCCTTGCGGCCGTAGCCGATCAGCTGTTGCGGCACGACGGTGCGGTGGTCGGGCTGCCAGTGGCGCAGGTTGGCGCGGATGGTGCGGTGCCAGTCGATCTCGGCATGGCGCGGCCGGCGGTTGCGCTGGCTGCGGTCCAGCGCGCCGCTGATGGCCGAGCGCAGCGGCTCGTCCAGCCGCTTCATCAGCTCGTCGACGACCTGCTTCACGACCAGCCGCGCCGTGTCCTTGGTGCCGGCCGGGATCACGCGTGACAAGGCCATCAGCTGCGCGACGAGGTGCACGTCGGGCTGCACGGCGTTGAGCATCTCGGGCTGCAGCAGCATGTCGCGCAGGTTCAGGCGCTGCAGCGCGTCGTGCTGCATGACCTGCACGACGGGGCTGGGGAAGTATTTGCGGATGTCGCCCAGCCAGCGGGCCACGCTGGGCGCCGAGCCGCCGCGGCCGCCGCGCCGGTCCTTGGACTGCAGGCCGCCGGGGCCTTGCGCGTCATACAGCGCCGTCAGCGCCTGGTCCATCTCCTGCGCGGTGCCGTTCAGTGCGCCGCAGCTGGCTTCGGCCTCGCTGCCCAGCACCAGGCGCCAGCGGCGCAGGCGTTCGGTGTCGTCTTGGCTCATTGGTGCACCCTTCGCGCTGTCCCGCCAGGCGGGAGTTGAGCCCCTTCGGGCGGCCGTGCGGGGCTCATGGCTGCAGCTCCAACAGGTGCCGCAGCAGCGGCAAGGGCAGCACGGCGCGGGCGTCGTCCCAGTCGGCCGTGCCGGTGAACTGTGCCGTCACGGCGCCGCGCGCGGCACGTGTGCCGAGGTCGCGGCGCTCGCCGGCGGCGAAGTGCGAGAAGCTGCGCCGCACCAGCGGCAGCACGGCGATGAAATGCTCCTCGCTCAAGGCCGCCAGCCACTCGTCGACGAGCCGCCAGACGGCGTCGTCATGCAGCAGCACGACGGCGTTGCGGTTCAGGAAGCCGTCGAGCCAGGCGGCGGCGTCGGCAGCCGGGGCGCCGGTGGAGAGGTGCAGCGACAGCTGCTGCGCCACTTGCTCGCCATCCCAGACGGCCGCATCCAGCAGCAGCCGCGTGGCCAGCCCGCGCAGCAGCTCGTGTGCGGTCGGCAGGCCGGCCAGTTGGGCCAGGGCCTGGCGCCAGGCGGCGCTCTGCGCCTCGCCGTCGCGCAGGCCCACGGCGGCGTGGGCGGCCAGCAGGTGCTCGCGCAGCGCCTCGGCGGCGGTGTCGTCCAGCGCCGTGCCGGCGAGCGGCAGCGCGATGGCCGCGCGCACGATCAGGCCGTCCAGCAGATGGCCCACCATGGCGGCGTCGGTCTGGCGCACATTGCCGTAGCGGAACACATTGGCCAGCGGCGGCAGCGCGGCCAGTAGCTGGGCGGCGTCCCCGGTCAGCGCAGCGCGGTTTTCAAGCGCCTGCGTGGCGGCGGCAACGGCGCCTTCCAGGTCGGCCAGCAGCACGCGGTCCACCAGCGCGGCCAGGCCGGCCAGCTTCTCGATCTCGGCGCAGCGCTCGACGGCCCGCGCCGTGGCCGCCTGCGCCACCGTCTGGCCCCAGCGGCTGGCCTCGATGAGGCGCAGCGCGAACTCGGGCTGCCATTGCAGCGTCCACACCTCGTGGAAGCTGCCGCGGGAGGAGCGGCCCAGTTGGGCGATCGTGCCCCACGGCAGGTCCAGCAGCTGCAGCCGGTGCAGCAGATGGCTGCGCGCCAGGTCGTTGGGTTGGCGCAGGTCCAGGTCCAGCGTCTTCTGCAAGGCCTCGGCCTTCAGGCGCAGGCTTTTCTGTGTGGCCTCCAGGTCGCGCTGCAGCGGCACGGTGGGCACGTCGGCCGGCACATGGCCGAAGCGGTCGCCGACGACCAGGGCATCGGCCACGAAGCGCAGCACTGCCTCGTCGCCCATCGTCAGCACCGTGCGCGTGGCCTCGTGCAGTTCGTCGAGGCCCGGCGCCGGGCGGCCGCGCAGCGCGGCCAGCGTGTCGGCCAGGCGGGCGGCTTCGATGAGGTGGGCGGAGGAGCAGTCCAGGTCGCGCGCGCGCATCAGCGCGGCCACGCGCGCCAGCCAGCCGATGGCGCGCGGCCGGTCGCCGGCCGTGCTGGCCCACAGGTGCTCGTACCAGCCGGGCGACGCGATGCCGGCGCCGTAGCCGCTGGCGCGCGTCAGGTGGCGATACGTCCACGGCACCCAGGTGCAGGCGATCTTGAGCTTCTTGGCCTGGCCGGCCTGCGCCTCCTTCAGCAACGCGGTGTCGGCCTTGGCGGTCACGTCGGCCTGCAGCGCGGGCAGGTGCCAGGCGCCGCAGACGACGGCGATGCGCTCGAGGCCTTCCTTCTTGGCCGCGCGCAGGCATTGGCGCATGTGGGCCTCGCGCAGCAGGTCGTGGGCGTCGTCCTCGCCGACCTCCGCCCGCAACGCCGTCATGGCCTCGGCGATGGCGGCGAACAGTTCTTCGCCGTCGCCGCGCTCTTCCACCTGATCGTTCCACCAGGCCTCGCCGTCGGCATAACCGGCAGCTTCGGCGAGCCGGGTCAGTGGGTCGGCGCGCAGCGGGGCCTCGTCATCGCGCTCGCGGCCCAGCGACAGCGCGATGGGCAGGTCGATGAAGCGCGCCGGCACGTTGGCAGCCGCCGCCCAGCGCAGCGCCTGCCATTCGGGCGAGAACTCGGCGAAGGGGTGATAGACGGCGCGGCCGGGCTCGTCGGGCGCGTAGCTCAGCAGCGCGACGGGCGGCGTCATGCCCTCGTGCAGCACCGCGCCCACCAGCGCGTCGGCCTCGGGCGGGCCTTCGATGAGCACACAGTCGGGCTTCAGCGCCTCCAGCGCGCGCACGAGACTGCGCGCGCAGCCCGGGCCGTGGTGGCGGATGCCGAAGAAGTGGAAGGGGGCCACGTCAGAGTTCGCGGAAGGCGCGGTAAAGATCCTTCCAGTCGCTGCGTTCCTTGACGACCGTCTCCAGGTATTCCGTCCACACCGCCTGGTCCTGCACCGGGTCTTTGACGACCGCGCCGATCAGGCCGGCGGCCATGTCGGCGGGGCGCAGCACGCCGTCGCCGAAGTGGCCGGCCAGCGCCATGCCGCTGTTGATGACGGAGATGGCCTCGGCGGTGGACAGCGTGGACGTGGGCGACTTGATGCGCGTCTTGCCGTCTTCGGTCTGGCCGCTGCGCAGCTCGCGGAAGATCTGCACGACGCGCTGCACCTCCTTCAGCGCCGGCGGCTCGGCCGGCAACTCCAGCGAACGGCCCATCTCGGCGACGCGCTTGGTGACGATGGCGATTTCGTCTGCGGCGCTGCCCGGCACCGGCAGCACCACCGTGTTGAAGCGGCGCTTCAGCGCGGCGGACAGTTCGTTGACGCCCTTGTCGCGGTTGTTGGCCGTGGCGATGACGCTGAAGCCGCGCACGGCCTGCACCTCGCTGCCCAGTTCGGGGATGGGCAGCGTCTTCTCGCTCAGCACGGTGATGAGGCTGTCCTGCACGTCGGCTGGGATGCGCGTCAGCTCCTCGACGCGGCAGATCTTGCCCGCGCGCATGGACTGCATCAGCGGGCTGGGCACCAGCGCGTTTTCCGACGGGCCGTGTGCCAGCAGTTGCGCGTAGTTCCAGCCGTAGCGCAGCTGCTCTTCGCTCGTGCCGGCCGTGCCCTGGATGAGCCGTGTCGAGTCGCCGCTGATGGCCGCGGCCAGGTGCTCGGACACCCAGGACTTGGCTGTGCCCGGCACGCCGTACAGCAGCAGCGCGCGGTCGGTGGCCAGCGTGGCGACGGCGATCTCCATCAGCCGGGCATCCCCGATGTACTTGGCGCTGACCTCGAAGCCGCTGTCCAGCCGCCCGCCCATCAGGTAGCGCACGACGGCCCAGGGCGACAGCTCCCAGTTGGCCGGGCGCTGGCGGGTGTCGGCGCGCTTCAGTTCGGCCAGTTCCTCGGCGAACTGGGTTTCGGCGTGCTGGCGCAGAACGGTGGCGGCGGTCATGGGGTCGTCCTCGTCGTCGGGATCAGGGTGAGCAGCGCGCGGCGCGTGCTGACGATGCGGTCCACCGTGAGCAGCGCCTCGGCGCAGGAAGGGGTTTCGTCGGCGCGGCGTGGCAGCGTAGCCAGCAGCGCCAGGCTGTCGGCATGGGCCGCGCAGGCGAACTCGGTCAGCAGGCCGCGCAGGCCGTAGTCGTTGTTCAGGTCGCCGTTGCCGACGCGTGCGTGCAGCGTGCGGGCCAGCAACGCAGACAGCTCGGCCGACAGCGTCTGGCCCGGCGCGCAGGCGGCGAGCGCCTGCACCAGCGTGCTGGCGGCGAGGGCCGGGTCGCGCGCGTCGCGCAGCAGGTGGCGGTCGCGGCGGGCCGGTGTGAGCAGCGCCAGCACGCGGGCCGGGCTCTCGCGCATCGCAGGCGGCCAGCGGTCCAGCAGCGCGTCGCACCAGTCGTCGTCGGGCGCGGCGAACAGCACGTCGGCCCAGCCGCGCACGAGGGCTTCGGCCCAGTCGGTGCCGCTCCCCCAAGCCAGCAGCTCGGCGGCCGTCATGCCGGTGTGCGCGCACCACCAGCCCAGCGGCACCTGGCGCACGAGCTGATACAGCCACCAGGCGCGCTCGCCCAGCGACTCCTTCTCGGGGCGCGGCGTGTCGAGCTGGTCGGCCTTGGCGTCGGCCGGCACCGCCGTGGGGGCGTCCAGCACCCAGCGCTTGCGCAGCAGGCCGCGCTCCTGCGTCAGCAGCAGCGTGAGGCGCGCGGCGGCGCGTTGTGGGTGGGCGGCGGCGGGCAGGCGCAGCAGCAGTTGCAGCGCGGCCTGGCGCACCTCGCGGCTGCGGTCGGTGCGCAGCGTGTCCAGCAGCGCTTCGTCGTCGTCGCTCAATGCTGTGGCCAGCACGGCGACGAGATCGGCGCGCTCGCGGGCCGGCAGGTCGGGCAGCGCGGCCTGCAGGCGTTCGCGGGCAGCGGTGGCGTTGTCGAGCCGCGCCTGCACGAGCCAGGCGCGGCGCTGCTCCAGCGTGCCGTCGGTCCAGGTCGCGTCGTGCTGCTCGGTGGCCGTGGTGCCGGCCGCGTAAGCCCAGTCGGCGCGCTGGGCGGCCAGCCACAGGCCGCGTTCGCCCAGGGCGTCCAGCTGCGGCGCGCGCAGCGCGACGGAGCGCCGCCCCACCTCCAGCGCGAGCGGTAGCAGCGGCGCCGGCAGGCGCAGGCCGGCCTGGCCGGTGCGCAGCAGTGCGTCGTGCTGCAGGCGCGCCGGGCCTTCGCGCAGCACCCAGGCCACGGCGTCCAGCGCGCTGCCGGCGGGGATGGGGGCGCGCGTGTCGTCTGGCGCCGCGGGCGGCAGGGCTTCGGCCCAGACCGGGCCTTGCGCTCCGGCGAGTGAGCAGGTGGCGATGACCGCCGCCGCCCGCAGCAGCCCGGTGGCCGGGTTGGCGGCGGCCGCAGCGGCCTGGCGGGCCAGCCCGCCGATGTCGCTGTCTGGCAGCGGCCAGGGGCCGGGCTGGCGGTCGGTGCCCACCGTGGCGGCGGGCAGCAGGGCAGACCAGCTCATGACGCACTCCTCAACCACAGCGGCGCGCCGTCGCCGGCCCAGGCGGTCAGCGGCGCAAAGGCCTGGCCGTCCCATTCGCCGGCCAGGTCCAGCGGCCGGCCGCCGGACAGGGCCAGCAGCGTCCAGGTGTCGGCGTCGCTCAACGACACGGGTAGCGCCCGGCCGTCCACAACAACGCGCAGGCGTTCGGCGTGGCGCAGCGGCAGTGCGCCGCGCAGCACGACGGGGTGCAGGCTCGCCCACGGGCAGCCGGCCACACGCTGGGCCACGGCCAGCCATTCCTCACGGGCCGTGGGGGCGGGCCAGCGCGCCGGTCCGGCGGCGGTGGGGGTGTCCAGCGGCAGGGCGCGCAGCTCGCTGCCGCTCGGAAAGAAGGCCAGCGTCGCGTCGACCGCCGCGCCGGTCAGCCAGGATTGCTCGAAGCCGCGGCCGCCGAAGGCGTGGTCGAGCAGCCAGGCGCGGCGGCCGCTGCGCTCGCCGTGCAGCCACACGCGGCGCTCCATGAGGCGGTCGTCGCGCTCCTCGAGCGCGCAGCCCAGCACGGTCCAGCGGTCGGTCTCGCGCGGGCCGTGGGCCAGCACCTCGTCGCGGTCCATCGGCCAGCTGGCGACGACGCGCAGGTCGCCCTGCTGCGCCGGCGTGAGCTGCTCACGGCGGGCCAGCGCCTCGCAGGCCAGCTGCAGCAGGCCCAGGCGCAGCAGCGTCTGCTCGGGCCAGTCGGCACCGCGGCGCACGCCGGCCGCGGCGGCCTGGATGCGCTGGCCCAGGCCTGGTGCCTGGGCGTCCACCATGCGGCGCGCGATCGTGGCCCAGCCTTGCAGCGCGGTGTCGTCGAGCGCGCCGAGGCCGCGTGCGATCTGGTCGGCCAGCCAGCGCTGCAGGTCTTGCGCGGCGGTCTCGATGCGTTGCCAGCGCTGGGCCTCGCGCTTGTCGGCGGCGGCCGGGTCGGCGGGCGGCGCGTCGGCGGCGCGGGCCTGCTTTTCGGCCTGTTTCTCCGCTTGCTTCTCGGCCTTCTCGGCGCGGCCGGTCAGCCACTCGGTGACCCACGCGGGCGCGTCGCTCGCGGCAAAGCTGGCCGGCTGCTGTGCCCGCATCAGCAGCAGCGCGAGGCCATGCTTGCAGGGGAACTTGCGGCTGGGGCAGGAGCAGCGGAAGGCCGGGCCGGCGAGGTCTACCTGCGTCTGGTAGGGCTTGGAACCGCTGCCTTGGCATTCGCCCCAGACGGCGGCGTCGTTGGCGCCGAGCAGCGGCCATTGGGCCGGCCGCACCAGGCCGTGCGCGGCCTTGGCCGAGGCCGCGTCTGGCGCAAGCGCGAGCACGGCTTCCGAGGTCAGCGGGCTGCTGGCCGACATGTGTTCGATTCCCCCCAGGAACTTTCTTGTGCGCGCAGTCTATGTCAGCTGGAGGCCGCTCACTTGCAGGGATAGGGCTTGCCCACCATCGAGATGGTGCTCGGTGCGACGCTGCTGTTGAACGCGTTGTTGTCGGAAATGCGCGAGCGGAAGATCTCCACGCAGGTGTTGCCGCGGCGCATGACGGTGCGGTATTCGCCCTGGGCGCCGATGGACTGCGAATGGTTGTCCACGCGCTCCTCCACCCAGGCACCGGCGCCGCCGGTGGCGTCGGCGATCTTGTCTTCCAGCGTTGGCTTGGGCGTGTTGCTGCGCGGGTCGCTCAAGGCCGGGTTGCGTGCGGCGGCCGATGACGCGGCATAGCCCGGCGGCAGCGTCAGGCGCAGCGCCGTACGTGGCGGCTCGGCGCCGGGGGCGGGGGGCGGCGGGGCGGCCGGCGCCGCAGGGGGCGCGGGCGATGTGGGCAGCGGTGTGGTGGTGGCCGGGGTGTCGGGTGTGGCCGCCGGCTGCGGCGCTGGCGCTGCTGGCGGGCGTGGTGCTGATCTTTCGGGCGCGGGGCTGCGCGGCAATGGCTGCGGGCGTGGCGGTGTGGGCAGGATGATGCGCATCGACACCGAACGTCGCTCGCCGGTGTCGGGCGCGCGCGGTGCCTGCTGCTGCAACAACACCGCCAGCAGCGCCAGATGCAGCGCCGCCACCAGGACGCGCGCGAGCCAGCGGTGCTGCATGGGGTCAGAACTTGATGCTGAGCTTGGTGTCGGCCGGCGGCACGAGCCGGGCCGCCTCGGGCCAGTTCTCCTGGCCGTTCAGCAGCGTGCAGGGGCGACCGGCTTCACCTTTCTTGGTCTCGGGGTCGCGCTCGCCAACAGCACGCGGCAGGGTCAGGCCCATCAACTGGCCGTTCTCGCGCCACTCCAGCTCCCAGGTCGGCGTGGCCGAGCAGATGCGCACCGCCTCGACGCGCGGGAACAGCCAGCGCAGATAAAAGGGCAGCAGCTCCTCGCGCAGCGTGTGGGCCACGCGCAGGGCCTGGCGCACCTTGGCCAGCGTCAGTTCCTCGGGCTTCATGTTGAGCTCGATGCTGCCGCGCACGGCCAGCTTGCCCTTGGGCACGTTGGTGGCGAGGTCGGCCGTCTTGGCCTCGGCCTCCGGCAGGATGGGCAGATCGAAGCCGCCTTCGGCGCCGATGGGGATCGGGTAGTCGGCGTCGTCGCTGGCCACGGCCAGGCGGATGTCGGCCAGCGCGAGCTGGGTCTTCTTGGTGTCCACCTTGAAGTCCATGCGGTAGACGCCCTCGCCATAACGCTTCATCTTGCTGAGCAGCGTGTTGATGCGCGCATAGGGCAGGGCGCTACCGTCGCGCTTGAGCTCGGTGCGCACGGGCGGCAGCACTTCGGTCTGCGCCAGGGCAGACAGGGTGGCGGACTGCAGCAGGAGGATGAGGAAGAGGTGTCGCATCGGGCTTTGGGGTCAGTGTTTGCATTTGCCGCGCGCTTCGGCCATCAGCCAGAACGGCAGGCTCAGCAGGCCACCGCCACCACCGAGGAACTCGCCCTTGAGGCAGTCGGTCGTGCCGGCTTGCTGGATCTCGCGGCCCAGGCGCGCGTGGGCGGTTTCGCGGCCGGAGTCCTGGGAGGCCGAGGCGGCCCGCTCGGACAGCAGCGGCTGGCGGCCGGCCTCGCGGATGGCGCGCCGTGTCGCGTCGGTCTGTAGCAGGCTGATGCGTGGGGTCTCGGAAGTGGGAGGTGCTTCGGCGACGGGCGCGTCGGTGGTCGGGGGTGCTGTGTCGATCGGTGGCGCAGACGGGTCGTCCCGGCGCTGTTGGCGCTGTTGGCGATTGCTCCGCGGAGTCGGCGTCGTCGCGGCGTCGGCCGGCCGGCGCGTTGGCTTCGCCTGCGGTGGCGGCGGCAGGATCAGCCGCACGGTGCTGGTTGCGGCTGGGCTGTGGTCGGACGGGTGTTGCCGCGGCGCGATGAGCAGCAGCGAGCCATGAGCCGCCACGATCAGCAGCCACAGTGCATGGCGGCGCTCAAGTCGCATGCCGTCCGTCCTCCGGCTCGGGGCCGGGCTCCCAGGTGAGCAGGTCGCCGGGCTGGCACTGCAGTACGTCGCAGATGCGCGAGAGCGTGTCGAAGCGCACGCCGCGCACCTTGCCGCTCTTCAGCAAGGACAGGTTGGCCTCGGTGATGCCCACGCGCTCGGCCAGTTCGCGCGAGCGCATCTTGCGCCGCGCGA
Source organism: Pelomonas nitida (assembly GCF_043555975.1). Lineage (NCBI taxonomy): Bacteria > Pseudomonadati > Pseudomonadota > Betaproteobacteria > Burkholderiales > Sphaerotilaceae > Roseateles > Pelomonas nitida. Next base: position 450,901 of record NZ_JBIGIA010000001.1, read on the forward strand.
GCATGACGTCGAGCGTGACGACGATGGGCATGTCAGCGGTACCGCAACGCCGGCAGGCGGCGGGCTTTCGGGCCGAGCGCCGGGCCGCTCACGAGCCGGCCCGTCATGGCGATGTGCTCGCGGCTCGATGCCGCGGGCATCGCCGCCCCCTCGCGGGACCGGCCAACCTTATCCTTCGGCGAGGGGCTCATACGAACTCGGCGTTCTCGTCGGCGACGCGGGCGGCTTCGTGCAGCACCTGCGCCAGCGCCAGCAGCAGCAGGCCGAACAGCAGCGCGAGGTAGTGGTCGGAGGACAGGCCGAACCACAGCCGGCGCTGCCCCGGCGGGTTGCCCCAGGTCAGCGCCAGGATGGCCAGCGTGTGGCTCAGCGGCTGCGCGGCCGCCAGCGTGCACAGGCCCAGGCCCAGGTGGCGCAGATGCCGCGCCGGCCGCCGGGTCAGCAGCTCGCCCTGCGCGAAGCAGCCGAACAGCGACCACATATGCCACAGCGCGAACAGACTGGCGCTCGTGGGCAGCATCATGGCCGCCAGGCCCCACAGGCGTGGCCCGACGTCGAGCTGAACGGTGTCGAGGTTCCAGGTCTGGCCCGCCACTTCCGCGACCCATTCGGGCTGCGCCCAGAACATGAAGGGCAGCGCCCCGATGACGACGACCCCCAGCAGGCACAGCGACCGCACGACCCACGCCAGGCGGCGAATGCGCCGCAGGCTGTCGGAGGGAACGGAGTCGGGCATGGGGATCTCGGTGTGGCTGAAAAACTTACTGTAAAACAATAATTCATTGCCGCAGAACAGAATCTCTGCCGGTGAGGGCGTGGCAGCGGCATGAGCCGTCCGCACGCATCCAAAATGCGCCCATGAGCAAAAAGAGCAGTCATGTCAGCGAGACCCCGGCCACGCAGGCGCTCAGGCGCGCGGGCATCGAGTTCACCGAACATGTCTACGACTATGTGGACCATGGCGGCACCGCCGAGTCGTCCCGGCAGCTGGGCGTGGACGAGCATGCCGTCGTGAAGACGTTGGTCATGCAGGACGAAAAGGCCGAGCCGCTGATCGTGCTGATGCACGGCGACCGCACGGTCAGCCTGAAGGAGCTGGCGCGACAGATCCCGTGCAAGAAGGTCGAGCCCTGCAAGCCGGAGGTGGCGCAGCGGCACAGCGGCTACCAGGTCGGCGGCACGTCGCCGTTCGGCGTGCGCAAGGCGATGCCTGTGTTCGTCGAGGCGAGCATCCTGGCGCTGGAGAAGATCTGCATCAACGGCGGGCGGCGCGGCTATCTCGTCGGCATCGCGCCCCAGGTGCTGACCGAGCTGCTGGGAGCGCGGCCGGTGACATGCGCCAACTGAAGGCTGTGGTGTGCCGCATGCTGGCCGCTGCGCGCAGTGCCTGGTTGCCGGTTTTGAGGCAGGAGGCGGACGGCGTCTATCAACCGCTGCCGCCGCCTGGGCTGTCGCTCGCGCTGTTGGGCGCGGCCATGGTGGCGAGCGTGCTGCTGGTGCTGGGCCGGGGTGGGGCGTGGATGAGTTTGAGTGTGGCCGCGGGCCTGGCGCTCGGGTTCGCGCTGCGAACGCTGCTGGCGTGGCGCCGCCATGGCGCCCGTGGGCGCCCGCTGGTGCGGCTGGCCGACGGTGTACTGACGATCCGGCACACCGGCCAGGATGTCACCGTGCCCTTGCTGCCGCTGGTCCACCTCGTCGTCTACGGCCCGGCCGGCCACCGGACCTACCGCTTTGTCGGGGCTGACGGCCACTGGCAGGAAGTCCGGCCGCAATGGTCTGCGCCCTCGGAGGCCGCCGTGATCGCCTCCCTGCAGGGCGCGCTGGGCGAACGCGTCATCGTGGAAACCCCGCAAACCGCCTTCGAGCAAGCTCGTGGCGACGGGCCCTACTTCGGCAGTTGAGCGGTGTTTGAGCGGTAGTTGAGCGGCGATGGCGCACCAATCGGTGAGTGCGCGACGCCCGGCCGGCGCGACGCGCGAGCTGGCTGACAATCACGCCCCATGGAAACGCTTCTCCCCCTGCTCGCCGCCGTCATCGGCTACCTGATCGGCTCGCTCTCCTTCGCCGTCATCGTCAGTCGCGCCATGGGCCTGTCCGACCCGCGCTCCTATGGTTCCGGCAACCCCGGCGCCACGAATGTGCTGCGCTCGGGCAACAAGGTCGCGGCCGTGCTGACGCTGGTGTTCGACGCACTCAAGGGCTATCTGCCGGTGCTGGCCGTCAACCTCTGGGGCGCTCGCTACGGCCTGGGCGAGGGCGCGGCCGCCCTGGTGGGGCTGGGTGCCTTCCTCGGCCACCTGTGGCCGGTGTTCTTCAAGTTCGAAGGCGGCAAGGGCGTGGCCACGGCCGCCGGTGTCATCTTTGGCCTGAACCCGCTGCTGGGTGTGGCGACGCTGGCCACCTGGGGCGCGGTGGCCTGGGTCAGCCGCTATTCGTCGCTGGCCGCCATCGTCGCGGCCGCGCTCGCGCCGATGTATCAGTTGCTCATTTGGGAAGCCGGAGCGACGGCGCTGGCCCTCATCATCATGGGCTTGCTGCTCGTGTGGCGCCATCAGGCCAACATCCAGAAGCTGATGGCCGGCACCGAAAGCAAGCTGGGCCAGAAGGCGGCGGGTGCCGCGCCGGCGCCCGGCACCAGCAAGAAGCATCCGCACGGCACGGGCCCAAAGCCAGCCGGGCATTCGCATCACCATCCCGCACGAAAGAAGTGACTCCATGAGCAACCCCATCGACCGCTACGACGTCGGCCCCCGCATGTCCGAGATGGCCGTCTACAACGGCGTGGCCTACCTCGCCGGCCAGGTGGCCGAGGACGGCAGCCAGGGCATCGAGGGCCAGACGGCCCAGGTGCTGGCCGCCATCGACAAGCTGCTGGCCCGTGCGGGCTCCGACAAGTCGCGCATCCTGCGCGCCCAGATCTTCCTCGTCGACCTGGCGGACTTCGCCGCGATGAACGGCGTGTGGGAGAAGTGGGTCGCGGCCGGCCACACGCCGCCGCGCGCCACCGTGCAGGCCGCGCTGGCTCGGCCGGAGTGGAAGATCGAGATCGTTGTGACGGCGGCCGTCTGAGGCCCAGCCCAGTGATCCAGAAAGGCACGTGACGGCCTTGCGCAGGGCGAATGATCGCGGCTCAGTCCGCTGCGGTGGGCTGCGTTGCCATGCGTGCGGTGTGCTGTAGTGTTGCGGAACTGCCCCGATTCCGGGCTCGTGTTGCGCTCCACCTCGCGGCTGAGCGTGCTGGCGCTGCGGTTCAACGTCTTGGCAATGTCTCTGAGGCTGTATCCCTGCTGTTGCAGGCTCGCCAGCGCGACTCGCTCTTCAGGCTGAAGTTGTCGGCTAGTGTGCTAGCGTGCTACCCGTACCTATGCGAGGTTGCGAAGAAGGTTTTGAAACATTGCTCACTTCTTCTCGACGGCCGTGATGACTATTTGGCGTGCTTCATTGTCATCACTCCCGCGGCGCACCGTAAGCGTCACTTGCTGGCCTGCTTGCAGCTGTAGTTGCTGGGCAAGCTCACTGGCCTTGGCGCCGCGCACCTCGCGGCCGTAGATTGCCAGGATCGTGTCGCCTTGTTTGAGGCCAGCCCGTTCGGCCGGACTGCCGGACGTGGTTGATTCGATCAAAACTTTCTCGATCTTCCTGTCGAAGATGCTGCCGCTTGCCTCGATGGAGCTGCGCAAGCCCAACCAGCCGTCCGATGCAAATGCTGCTGAACCTGTGGCGATAAGGGTAACGCCAACTAAAAAGTTTTTCATGCCGATTCTTTGAATTGCTGATGAAGCAACTCTGCAGGCCGCCAGTCCAGAGGGCAGGCCGCTGGTGACCTTGCCCCTGAATTCCGTATCCCATAGCTGGACTACGCGTTGACTTGCCGGCGTTGACCGGCGAGCCAGTTTTATTCGAACTGAGGTGTACTGTCAATTCCGGACAGTCATGGTCTGAGGTGGCCTGACTTTCCCGGACGCCCGCTTGAGGGCGGATTGACCGAAGAGGAAGCGATGAGGAAAACGACGACATACACGCCGGAGTTCAAGGTCGAAGCAGTGAAGCTGGTGACCGACCAGGGGCTGAGTCATCAGGAAGCCGCGGCCAAGCTGGATATCCCGACGGGCACGCTGAGCAACTGGATCAGCCAGCGCCGCAACCGCGGCGCTGGTGGTGCCGCCGCTGCACCTGGAGAGCTCACGCGAGTCGCGGCGCGATGGGGATGCCGCTCAGATTTTCGTCGAGGGGAGGGGCCAGCCAGTCGCCGGTTTACCCATTGGTTTACCCATTGAGCATTCAGCGGGCCGGAAAAGGAAAAAGGACTTAGAGGCTTTCGCTTCTAAGTCCCTGATCTACTTTAATAAAAATGGTCGGGACGGCGGGATTCGAACTCGCGACCCCTTGCACCCCATGCAAGTGCGCTACCAGGCTGCGCTACGCCCCGACTGAGCCTCGCAGTATAGCCCAAATTTTTCGACTCAACTCAAAAGCGAGGCGCGAATTGAAAGAAGTTCGGCCCGGACCTGTTCCAGCGACGTCAGTGGGTCGAGTGAACGCACGGGCAGCGTCATGGAGGCTTCGGTGGCCTTCAGGGGCTGAGCCTGGGCCACAGCGGCACGGGCGGCGGGCAGGTGGGCCAGATCTGCCGGCAGTTCGTTGTCTTCATCCTCGTCAGGACCTTCGTCCAGCGCCTGGGCGGCCTCGGCTTCGTCGCGGAAGTTCTGCGCTGAAGCGGGAGGCAGCCCTTCGTTGAGCTGGTTGCGGGCGCCACTGATGGTGAAGCCCTGGTCGTAAAGCAGATCGCGGATGCGGCGAATCAGCAGCACTTCGTGGTGCTGGTAATAGCGCCGGTTGCCGCGCCGCTTCATCGGCTTGAGCTGGGAGAACTCCTGCTCCCAGTAGCGCAGCACGTAGGGCTTCACACCGCACAGCTCGCTCACTTCACCGATGGTGAAGTAGCGTTTGGCGGGGATGGCGGGAAGCGCCTTTTCCATTGCAAATCAACAGGTTCGCGAGGGGAGGAAGCACTCTACTCGAAGTCTTCTCCGCCGGATGCATCGCCCTGCACCAACCCCTTGAGCTTGTGGCTGGCGTGGAAGGTCACGACGTTGCGAGCCTTGATGGGGATGGATTCGCCGGTGCGTGGGTTGCGCCCGGGGCGTGGAGCCTTGCGTCGGATGTTGAAGTTGCCAAAGCCGGAGAGCTTCACGTCCTGACCCTTGACGAGGCTGTCGTGCAGGATGTCGAAGAAGGCCTCGACCATGTCCTTGGACTCCCGCTTGTTCAGGCCCAGCTTGTCGAACAGCAGCTCGGCCAGTTCCGCCTTGGTCAGCGTGGGCGTTTCCAGGCTGCCGATGACGACGGCAGCCGGGTCCTTCTTGATGTCGTGGTCGTCCATGGTTTCTCCGGTCAACCGCGCAGGCGTGCCGCCAGCTGTTGGGTAGCGGCTGTCACGATGGCGGCTACGGCAGCGTCGATGCGCTCATCGGTCAGCGTGGTGTCGTCGTCGAGCAACTCCAGCCGCACGGCCAGGCTGCGCTCGTCGGCCTGCAGGTCGGTCGTTGCACCTGCTGCGGGCTTGAAGACATCGAACAGGCGGGCCGAGCGCAGCAGTGAGCCGCCAGCGGCTTTGATGGTGGTCATCAGCGCGTCGTGGCTGACGTTGTCTTTGACGACCAGGGACAGATCCCGCTGCACGGCCTGTTGGCGCGGCAACGGCCGGCCGTGCGGCAGCGTGCGGGTCAGCGCGGCGTCCAGATCCAGTTCGAACACTACGGGCGCGCCGCCGGTGATCTCATAGGCCTGGCGCCAGCGCGGATGCAGTTCGCCGACGACGCCGATGACGGCGCCGTTCAGGGCCACGCGCGCGCTGCGACCCGGGTGCAGGGCCGGGTGTTCAGCGGCTTCGAAGCTCAGCGTCTGCGGTGCGAACAGGGCTTCCAGGTCGCCCTTCACGTCGAAGAAGTCGACGGCCCGGTCCTTCTGGCTCCACTGCTGCTGATCGGCCGGGCCCCAGGCCAGGCCGCCCAGGCGCAGCGGCTGCTCGATGCCGGCGACGGATAGCGGGCCGTTGGTGACGGTTGCGTCACGCTTGAACACGCGACCCAGCTCGAACACGCGCACGCGTGTCGCGCGGCGGGCCTGGTTGTGGCGCAGTACCTGCACGAGGCTGCCGATCAGGCTGGTGCGCATCACCGACAGCGGCGCGGCGATCGGGTTCAGCAGCTTGATCGGGTCGGCGACACCGGCCAGCTCGCGCTCCCAGCGTTCCTCGACGAAGCTGAAGTTGATGGTCTCGAAGTAGTCACGCGCAGTAACCGCGCGGCGCAGCGCGTGCTTGGCCTGGCGCGATTCCGACCCTGTGCGGCCGACGATGGGCGCCAGCGGCGCGGTGGACGGCAGCGTCGGGTAGCCCAGCACGCGGATGACTTCTTCGATGAGGTCTTCCTCGATCTGGATGTCGAAGCGCCAGCTCGGCGGGGTCACCGTGATGGTGCCGTCAGCGGATGTGAACGGCAGGCCCAGGCGCGTGAACACGCCTTCGCATTGCGCCTGTGTGAGCGGCATGCCGATGACCTTGGCCGCGCGTGCAACGCGCAGCGTCACCGGCGTGGCGACCGGCACGTTGGGCGACTGGTCGTCGATCGGGCCGACCTGGGTCTCAGCGGTGCCGCAGATGTCGATGATGAGCTGCGTGATGCGCTCGATGTGCTCGACCGTCTTGGACGGGTCGACGCCGCGCTCGAAGCGGTGGCCGGCGTCGGTACTGAAGTTGTAGCGGCGGCCGCGGCCCATGACGGCCTCGGGCCACCAGAACGCAGCTTCGACGTAGACGTTCGTCGTGTCGTCGGACACGGCGGTGTGGTCGCCGCCCATGATGCCGGCCAGGGATTCGACCTCGCGTGCATCGGCGATGACGCCAACCTTCTCGTCGACCGTGATGGTGTTGCCGTTCAGCAGCTTGAGCTGTTCGCCCGCCTTGCCCCAGCGCACCACCAGCTCGCCGCTGATCTTGTCCAGGTCGAAGATGTGCGACGGACGGCCGTACTCGAACATCACGTAGTTCGAGATGTCGACCAGGGCCGTGACCGAGCGCTGGCCGCAGCGCTCCAGGCGTTGAACCATCCAGGCGGGCGTCTTGGCGGCGGTGTTGATGCCCTTGACGACGCGGCCCGAGAAACGGCCGCACAGGTCGGTGGCTTCCACGCGCACGGGGAGCTTGTCGTCGAGCGTCGGCTTGACGGCCGGGAACTCGGGCTTGAGCAGCGGCGCGCCGGTCAGCGCGGCGACTTCTCGCGCGACGCTGTAGACGCTCAGGCAATGGCCCAGGTTGGGCGTGAGCTTGAGCGTGAATAGCGTGTCGTCCAGCGCGAGGTGTTTGCGGATGTCTGTGCCGACGACGGCGTCAGGCGCCAGCTCCAGCAGGCCGCCGTGGTCTTCGCTCAATTTCAGCTCACGAGCCGAGCACAGCATGCCGAAGCTCTCGACGCCGCGCAGCTTGCCCACGCCGATCTTGAAGGGCTTGCCATCAGCACCTGGCGGCAGCTCGGCGCCCACGGTGGCCAGCGGCACCTTGATGCCCACGCGGGCGTTGGGCGCGCCGCAGACGATCTGCAGCGGCTCCGCGCCGCCGGCGTTGACTTTGCAGACCCGCAGCTTGTCCGCATTGGGGTGCTGCTCGGCTTCGAGGATTTCGGCGACGACGATGCCGTGGAAGGGCGGCGCGACGGGGCGCAGCTCTTCGACTTCCATGCCGGACATGGTCAGCAGCTCGGCGAGCTGCTTCGTGTTGAGCGGCGGATTGCAGAATTCGCGCAGCCAGGACTCGGGGAATTGCATAACGTTCTTATTACTTGAACTGCCTGAAGCTGGCGAGGCTCAGCGGAACTGAGCCAGGAAGCGGAGGTCGCCGTCGAAGAAGGCGCGCAGGTCGTTGACGCCGTAGCGCAGCATGGCCAGGCGATCGATGCCGGAGCCGAACGCGAAGCCGATGTAGCGCTCGGGGTCCAGGCCCATGTTGCGGATGACCTGCGGGTGCACCTGACCGGAACCGGACACTTCCAGCCAGCGGCCCTTCAGCGGGCCGCTCTCGAACATGATGTCGATCTCGGCGCTGGGTTCGGTGAACGGGAAGTAGCTGGGGCGAAAGCGCAGCTGCAGCTGGTCCGTCTCGAAGAAGGCGGTGATGAAGTTCAGGTAGACCGCCTTCAGGTCCTTGAACGAGATGTTCTCGCCCACCCACAGGCCTTCAACCTGGTGGAACATCGGCGAGTGGGTCGCGTCGCTGTCGACGCGATAGGTGCGGCCCGGCGCGATGACGCGAATCTCGGGCATCGTTGACTCACCGGCATAGCGCTTGGCATGGGCCTGCGCATAGCGGATCTGCATCGGGCTGGTGTGCGGACGCAGGTTCAGCCACGACCCGTTCTCGTCCTTCATGTCGACGTAGAACGTGTCCTGCATGGAGCGGGCAGGGTGGTTCTCGGGGTTGTTCAGCGCCGAGAAGCTGTACCAGTCGGTCTCGATCTCGGGGCCGTCGGCCACGTCGAAGCCCATGGAGGCGAAGATGGCTTCGATGCGCTCCATCGCACGCGTGATCGGGTGCAGGCCGCCGGTGCCGCGGCTGCGGCCGGGCAGCGTCACGTCCAGCGCTTCGGCCTTCAGTTGCTTTTCGAGCTCGGCGGCTGCCAGTGCGTCGCGGCGGGCGGTCAGGGCGGCCTCGATGGCCACCTTGGTCTGGTTGATCTCGGCGCCGCGGGTCTTCTTTTCCTCGATGCTGAGGGCCGAGAGGCCTTTCATCAGTTCAGTCACGCGACCGGATTTGCCGAGGAACCGGGCCTTGGCGTTTTCCAGCTCGGCGGGCGTGGGAGCGGCGGCGAAGTCGGCTTTGGCAGACTCCAGCAGTGCGTCGAGATCAGACATTCGGAATTCGGGATGACAAGGGCTGTGCCCCTGCGTCGAAGACAAAAAGGGCCGGTCACGCGGTGACCGGCCCCGAAAGGTTGCGTATCCCGACGCGAGCCGGGATGGGTCGCAATCAGGCGAGCGCGGCCTTCACCTTGGCGAAGATGCTGGCGAAACCAGCCGGGTCGTTCACGGCCAGATCGGCGAGGACCTTGCGGTCGATCTCGATCTGGGCCTTCTTCAGACCCGCCACGAACTTGCTGTAGGACAGACCCAGGCCACGCGAGGCGGCGTTGATACGGGCGATCCACAGCTGACGGAACACGCGCTTCTTGGTGCGGCGGTCACGGTAGGCGTATTGGCCCGCCTTCATCACCGCCTGTTTGGCGATGCGGAAAACGTTCTTACGACGACCGCGGAAGCCCTTGGCCAGGGCCAGGACCTTCTTGTGACGGGCGCGAGCGGTAACACCACGTTTGACGCGAGGCATATGTTTCTCCTTCTAGTCTTGGTGGATTACAGGCCGGCGAAAGGCAACATTTGAGCCATGTGGCCCATGTTGGTTTCGTGCACGTTCACAGCGCCGCGCAGCTGACGCTTGTTCTTCGTGGTCTTCTTGGTCAGGATGTGGCGCTTGAACGCCTGACCGCGCTTGACGGTGCCACCCGGACGAACGCGAAAACGCTTCTTCGCGCTGCTCTTGGTCTTCATCTTGGGCATGTGAATGCTCCTTTTAAGTGTGTCCCTGGGGCGGTGGCGGAGAGTCCGTCACGCTTGTTGGCCTCAGGAGACTTGTGAACCCACCGGCGACCAAACCGATGGGTTGAACCTGTTTTGGTCTCAGCGCTTTTTCGGCGCCAGGACCATGATCATCTGCCGACCTTCGAGCTTCGGCATGTTCTCGACCACCGCCACGTCGGCCAGTTCGTCGCGGATGCGCTCCAGCAGGCGCATGCCGATGTCCTGGTGTGTGATCTCGCGGCCGCGGTAGCGCAGCGTGACCTTGCCCTTGTCGCCGTCTTCGGCGATGAAGCGGCGCAGATTGCGCATCTTGATCTGGTAGTCGCCTTCGTCCGTGCCCGGGCGGAACTTGACTTCCTTGATCTCGATGATCTTCTGCTTGGCCTTAGCTTCGGCAGCGCGCTTCTGCTCCTGGTACTTGAACTTGCCGTAGTCCATCAGCCGGCAGACCGGCGGGTTGGCAGTGGCAGAGATTTCGACCAGGTCCACATCCAGATCGCCCGCCATGCGCAGGGCCTCCTGGATGCTGACGATCCCGATGGGTTCGTTCTCGGGGCCGTTCAGACGGACTTCGGGCGCCATGATTTCGCGGTTCAACCGGTGCTTGCGCTCCGGAATCGCACGACGGTCGGCAAACGTAGCGATGGTGTAGACCTTTCAACGGGCCCCAAGGCGAGGAGCCCCAATAAACAGAAGCGCGCCCGACAGGCTGTCAGACCTTGTTGGTGATGTCTGCGGAGATCCGGTCAAGGAAGTCCTGCAGGGGCATCACGCCGAGGTCCTGGTTGCCACGGGCGCGTACCGCAACGCTGCCATTCGCCTTTTCCTTGTCACCCACGACGAGGATGTACGGCAGCTTTTGCATGGAATGCTGGCGGATTTTATAGGTGATCTTCTCGTTGCGCAAATCGGCCTGGGCCCTAAGCCCTTGTTTTTGCAGCGATTTCACAATTTCACCGACGTAATCGGCCTGCGCATCCGTAATGTTGGCGACGACAACCTGCGTCGGAGCCAGCCAGGTGGGCAGCGCGCCGGCGTGTTGCTCGATCAAGATGCCGATGAAACGCTCCAGGCTGCCGACGATGGCGCGGTGCAGCATCAGGGGGCGTTTGTGCTCGCCGTCCTCGTCCACAAACGCGGCGTCCAGGCGCTCGGGCAGGTTGGGGTCGACCTGGATGGTGCCGCACTGCCATTCGCGCCCCAGGGCGTCCTTGAGTGTGTATTCGATCTTGGGGCCGTAGAACGCGCCTTCGCCCGGCAGGTAGGTGAAGTCGCAGCCCGAGGCCTTCAAGCCCTCGGCAAGCGCGGCCTCGGCCTTGTCCCAGCTCTCCTCGGTGCCGATGCGCTTTTCGGGGCGAGTGGAGAGCTTGTAGATGATGTCCGTGAAGCCGAAGTCCTTGTAGACCTTCTGCAGCAGCGTCGTGAACGCGGTGACTTCACCCTGGATCTGGTCTTCCATGCAGAAGATGTGGCCGTCGTCCTGCGTGAAGCCGCGCACGCGCATGATGCCGTGCAGGCCGCCGGTGGGCTCGTTGCGGTGGCATTGCCCGAACTCGCCGTAGCGCAGCGGCAGGTCGCGGTAGCTCTTCACGCCCTGCTTGAAGATCAGGATGTGGCCGGGGCAGTTCATCGGCTTGAGTGCGTAGTCGCGCTTCTCCGATTCCGTCGTGAACATGTTCTCGCGGTACTTGTCCCAGTGGCCGGTGGCTTCCCACAGCGTCTTGTCGAGCAGCTGCGGGCCCTTGACCTCCAGGTAGCCGTTGTCGCGGTAGACGCGGCGCATGTACTGCTCTACCTCTTGCCACACCGTCCAGCCCTTGGGGTGCCAGAAGACGACGCCGGGGGCGTGTTCGTCGATGTGGAACAGGTCGAGTTCCTTGCCGAGCTTGCGGTGGTCGCGCTTCTCCGCTTCCTCCAGCATCGTCAGGTACTTCTGCAGGTCGTCCTTGGTGGCCCAGGCCGTGCCGTAGATGCGCTGCAGCTGCTCGTTGCGGTGGTCGCCGCGCCAATAGGCGCCGGCCACCTTCATCAGCTTGAAGTGCTTGAGCTTGCCCGTGCTGGGCACGTGCGGGCCGCGGCACAGGTCTTCGAAGGCGCCTTCGGCGTACAGCGACACGTCCTGGTCGGCCGGGATGCTCTCGATGATCTCGGCCTTGTAGGCCTCGCCCTGGGCCTTGAAGTGGGCCACGGCTTCGTCGCGCGGCAGCACGCGGCGCACGACCTTCTCGTCTTTCTTGGCCAGCTCGGTCATCTTGGACTCGATGGCGGCCAGGTCTTCGGGCGTGAAGGGGCGCTTGTAGGCGAAGTCGTAATAGAAGCCGTTCTCGATGACCGGGCCGATGGTGACCTGGGCGTCGGGGTAGAGCGACTTGACGGCGTAGGCCAGCAGGTGGGCCGTTGAGTGGCGGATCAGCTCCAGGCCGTCGGCGTCCTTGTCGGTGACGATGGCGACCTGAGCGTCCTTGTCGATGACGTAGGAGAGGTCGACGACCTTGCCGTCGACCTTGCCGCCGAGGGCGGCCTTGGCCAGGCCGGTGCCGATGCTGGCAGCCACATCGCCGACGGTGAGCGCGGCGGGGTACTCACGGCGCGAGCCGTCGGGGAGTTGGATGGAAATCATGGGGTGCTCCGGGAGCGAGAAACAAAAAAGCGCGGCCACTTGCCGCGCTTGATTGGTGAAGTCCGAAAAGGACTGGCGTGACGTGCCGCGGCCGACTAGTTACCGGTGAAGGTGGTGGTCGTAGTTCGCGGTGTCATAACCAGGGTGCCTTTCTCGCTCTTGTTAAGGGAGTCTTGAGGGTGGGAGCGCGGATTCTAAAGCGGCAACGCCTGAACCGTGTCGCGCGCGGTCAACGTGGCGAAATCGTCGGCCAGGCGTTGGCTTTCGCTGACGGCCACGCGCCAGCGGCGGCGCCGCTCGGCGGTGTCCAGCGTCATGAAGTCGTTGCGGTCCGGCAGCTTGGCGCCGGGCAGCGTGGCGATCCACTCCGGCGACGGGCACAGCAGCACGACGTTGTCGAGGAAGGCGGTCGAGCGGTGGCGGTGCTTGAGTGCTTTGTCCAGCCAGCCGGGCACGACCTGCTGCTGGAAATGCGGGTAGAGCACCAGCGGCGCCGGTGCGGCTTGGAGGGCGCGGTAGTCCAGGTGCAGGTGGTAGTCGGTGATGCCGCCGTCCCAATAGGCGCCGCGCGGCGCGCCGGGGAGGTCGTGCTGGGCGCGCAGCCAGAACGGGATGGAGCAACTGGCCAGCAGCGCACCGCGCAGGTTGGCGCGCGACAGGTGCACCTCGCGGGTGGTGAAGTCCTTGAGCTTGAGCGGCAGGCGGTCGCGCGGGTCGGAGAACACGACGCGTTCGAGGAAGCGGCCCAGCAGCGGGCGCGACACGGCATTCGCCGCGAAGGCGCCGAGGTAGCCCAGCGGCGTGCGCAGCCGGCCCTCGCGGGCGAGCAGGCCCAGCCCCTTGTTCTGGCCGCGCGACGTGACGACGTGCAGCCGAAAGCGTGGGTGACCCAGCACCTCGGCCTCGCGGCCTTCGAAGATCTCCGCCAGGATCTCGCCGAAGCGCTGGCTGACGCCCTCGGGCCGCGGCCGCTTCTCGCCGGGGAGCACGTCGTACTCCTGCGTCACATAGGCCTCGGCCATCGTGTTGAAGGCGGTGGCGACGTCGCGGTGGGCCAGCGCCGCCGTGGCCATGCGCCAGGCGCCGATGCTGGCGCCGACGAGATGGACGGTTTGGTGGCTGCGCGTCAGCCAGTCGCCGAAGAGCAGGCGATCCAGGCCGTTGAGGATCAGCCCCTTGGGGCCGCCGGCGGCAGCCGGGATGAGGCCGATGTCCTCGGGCCGCAGCCCGCGCTCGGCGAGGCGGGCGCGGGCTGCGGGGCCGGCGAGGATCTGCAGGGCGGTCATCAACGGGCGCTGGTGCTCAGAGCTTGATCTCCAGGTTCACACCGTACCAGGCGCGGGCTTCGCGGTCGGTGAACGTCGTCGAGCCGTTGGACACCGTGGTCAGCGACTGGGTGTCGAGCGGCGCCAGGTTGTTGGCCGACACGCGCAGCGACAGGCTGGGGTTCAGCACCCACTGCGCGAACAGGTCCAGCGAGCGGTTGCGGGTCTGGTCGAGCACCTGCGTCTGGGTCTGGCGCGTGCTGTAGCCGGGCGTGAACGCGAGGTTGGCGCCGGTCGTCAGCGGCAGCGTGGGCAGGCGGTAGTCGAAGCCCAGGTTGCCGGACCAGGGCTGCTGGCCATCCAGCCGGTTGTCCGGGCCGGGCAGCGCGTCGACGCGCGAGTGGTAGAAGCTGACCGAGCCGCGCAGGTTGAGCGCCGTCTTGGCGTCGAACAACGCCGGCATCAGCTCGGACGCCCGGCCCTTGAGCTCCATCTCGATGCCGCTGGTTTGCGCCTTGGAGAGGTTGATCGGGCGCGACACGTACCGGGCCACCGTGCCGCCGGCCGGCACTTCCCGCGTCGTGGCGTTGCGGATCAGGTCCTGGATGTCGCGGTGGAACAGCGCGATGCTGAACATGCCGCCGCCGGTGAAGTACTTCTCGTAGGCGATGTCCACGCCGGTGGCCAGCTCGGGCTTGAGCAGCGGGTTGCCGACCCGGTCGGGGTAGAGCTCCTCGTTGGTCTGCGCCGCCGAGGGGTATTTGCTGTTCAGCGAGTAGCGCCCCAGCATGGCGCTCAGGTCCGGCGCCTTGTAGCTGCGCGTGAGGCTGCCGCGGATCAGGTCGCGGCCCTTCGGGTCGAGCTTGTAGTTGAGGTGCCACAGCGGCGTCAGCACGCTGCTGACGTTGCGGGCGTCCAGCGCGTTGCCACGGCTCGTGGTGACGATGCGCTCGTTGCGCAGGCCCAGGTAGGTGGACCACTGCGGCGCGATCTCCCACTCGTCCTGCACGAAGAACGCCTGGCGCTCGATGCGCGCGCCGAAGGTCTCGCCGTCGAACTGGGGCAGCTGCGACTGGCCGTTCACGGTGGTCGTGCGGGTCTCGTCGCGGCGGCGCCATTCGAGGTCCCAGCCGACGGTCAGGCTGTGTTCCTCGCCCACCAGCTGGCTGTACTTGCCGGCCTGCGTGAAGTTGCGGTCGATGTTGTCGCCGACGCTGCGCACCGGCGTCGTCGTGTCCACCGTCAGGTTGTCGAAGCCGCCCTTGGCGCGCTGCACGCCGGCCTTCAGCTCCACCTTCTGCGTTTCGCTGAAGCGGTTGTTCCACTGCACATTGCCGCGCAGCATCTGCCAGTGGCCCTTGTTGTCGGCGTCGTCATCGAGCCCGCTGCTGGCGATGCCGCTGCTGGACAGCGTGTCGTAGCGCAGGCGGTTGTTCCACCAGCCTTGCTGGCCGAAGCCCATCAGCGTGAGCGTCTCGTCATCGCTGATGCGCCAGTTCAACCGAGGCGTGGTGTTCAGGCCGTGGCCCCAGTTCAGCTGCTCGCCGCGTTGTTCGGAGTCGCCGCTGCTGCCGTTGTCGCTCACGACGTGGCGCTGCGTCGTCGTCTCGCCGAGGTTGCGCCAGGAGAAGAGCGACACCGGCACCGACAGCGCGGCCGCACCGATCTTCTCGCCGAAGGTCAGCGTGGCCGACGGCGTGGGGCGCTCCACGTTGTAGCCCAGGCCCAGGCGCAGGTCGCGCTGCGAGAGGCGCGGTGCGTCCTTCAGGATGATGTTGATGGCGCCGGCCACGGCCTGGGCGCTCTGGTCGGCGGTCGGCCCTTTCGTGACCTCGATGCGTTCGACCTGCTTGGGGTCCAGCTGGTCGAGCTGGAAGCCCGGGGGGGCCGGGTCGCCGTTGATCAGGATCAGCGTGTAGCCCGAGCCCAGGCCGCGCATGCGCGGCGCGCCACCGGAGACGTTCACGCCGGGCAGGCGCTTGAGCACGTCGGCCACGTTGGTGTCACCGTACTTGTCCAGTTCGTCGCGCCCGAACACCTGCTTGGCCACGGGTGCGCGGCGGCGCAGGTCGGTGTCGCTCAGGGTGCGGCGCACCTCCACACGCTCCAGCTGGTTGTTGTTGCCGGGCAGCGGCGGACCGTTGCGGTCGGCCTCCTGCTGCGCCAGCAGAACGGCGGGGCTGAGCAGCAGCAGCGAAGCGAGTTCGGGGCTTTTCAAGACGGACTCCGGGAAGACGGGACGGCGCGAACGATAGCCAGCCGGACCGGTGCGTTGGTGCGGCTTGCGACCAAACGCGGAATGTGGGGCGCCAGGCGCCGAAAGTGCAGCGTGGCGGGCGCTCGCATGATGGCGATGAGGCCGCGCCATGACGAAGGTCAGTGGCGCGGCAGCGACGCCACTCAGCGCTTGGTTTGCAGCTTGGCGAAGGCGGCCGCCATGGCGCCGCCGGCGGGTGCGGGCGCCGGCGCCGCACGGCCACCGCGCTCCTGGCGGCCGGCGGGCTTGAAGCTGTTGTCGCCGCGGCCGGCACCGGCGCGGGGTGCCTGTGCATCGAGCTTCATCGTCAGCGAAATGCGCTGGCGCGCCAGGTCCACCTCCAGCACCTTGACCTTGACGATGTCGCCCGTCTTGACCACTTCGCGGGCGTCGTTGACAAACTTGTTGGACAGCTGGCTGACGTGGATGAGGCCGTCCTGATGCACGCCCAGGTCGACGAAGGCGCCGAACTGCGCGACGTTGCTGACCGTGCCTTCCAGCAGCATGCCGGGTTGCAGGTCCTTCACGTCCTCGACACCGTCGTTGAAGCGGGCGACCTTGAAGTCAGGGCGCGGGTCGCGGCCGGGCTTCTCCAGTTCGGCCAGCACGTCCTTGACGGTGATGAGGCCGAACTTCTCGTCCGCCAGCAGTTCGGGCTTCAGCGTGCGCAGCACCTCGCTGCGGCCGACGATTTCATCCGCCGTGCGTTTGAGCTGGGCCAGCGCCTTCTCGACGATGGGGTAGGTCTCGGGGTGCACGCCGGAGAAGTCCAGCGGGTTGTCGCCGCCACGGATGCGCAGAAAGCCGGCGGCCTGCTCGAAGGTCTTGGGGCCCAGGCCCGTCACGTCCAGCAGCTGCTTGCGGTTGCGGAAGGCGCCATTGGCATCGCGCCAGCGCACGATGCTGCTCGCGACGGACGCGGACAGGCCCGACACACGCGCCAGCAGCGCCTGCG
This sequence comes from Pelomonas nitida, assembly GCF_043555975.1. Classification (NCBI taxonomy): domain Bacteria; kingdom Pseudomonadati; phylum Pseudomonadota; class Betaproteobacteria; order Burkholderiales; family Sphaerotilaceae; genus Roseateles; species Pelomonas nitida. The sequence goes on from NZ_JBIGIA010000001.1 coordinate 467,628, forward strand.
ACGCGGTGTTCAGGTCCACGCCGACCTTGTTCACGCAGTCCTCGACGACGGCGTCCAGCGCGCGGGCCATCTCGCTCTGGTTCACATCGTGCTGGTACTGGCCGACGCCGATGCTCTTGGGGTCGATCTTGACCAGCTCGGCCAGCGGGTCTTGCAGCCGGCGGGCAATGGAGACGGCGCCGCGCAGCGACACGTCGAGGTCGGGCAGCTCCTTGGAGGCGAACTCGCTGGCCGAGTAGACCGAGGCGCCGGCCTCGCTGACCACCACCCGCTCGATCTTCACGTTGGCGTCCAGCGCCTGCAGCTTCTTGATCAGTTCGCCCGCTAGCTTGTCGGTCTCGCGGCTGGCGGTGCCGTTGCCGATGGCGATGAGGTTCACGCCATGCGTGGCGCACAGCTTGGCCAGCGTGTGCAGGCTACCGTCCCAGTCGCGGCGGGGCTCGTGCGGGTAGACGGTGGATGTGTCCAGCACGCGGCCGGTGTCACTGACGACGGCCACCTTCACGCCGGTGCGGATGCCGGGGTCCAGGCCCATGACGACGCGCTTGCCGGCGGGTGCTGCGAGCAGCAGGTCGCGCAGGTTCTCGGCGAACACCTTGATGGCGGTGGCTTCGGCCGTCTCGCGCAGGCGGGCGAACAGGTCGCGCTCCAGGCTCAGCGACAGCTTGACCTTCCAGGTCCAGGCAATGGTCTTGCGGATCAGCGCATCGCTCGCGCGATTGCTGTGGCGCCAGCCCAGGTGCGATGCGATGCGGCCTTCGGCCAGGCCGGGTTGGCCGGCAACGGGCTCTTCATCCAGCACCAGCTTGGCATCCAGCAGCTCCTGCGTGCGGCCGCGGAACACGGCCAACGCGCGGTGCGAGGGCACGGTCTTGATGGGCTCGGCGTAGTCGAAGTAGTCGCGGAACTTGGCGTTGTCGGGCAGCTCGCCATTCTTGCCGTCCATCAGCTTGGACTGGAACAGGCCTTCCTCCCACAGCCATTCGCGCAGCTTGCCCACCAGTACGGCATCCTCGGCCCAGCGCTCGCTGAGCAGGTCGCGCACGCCGTCCAGCACGGCGAAGGCGTCGGCAAAGCCGGCGTCCGGGTTCAGGAACTTGGCGGCCTCGGCCTGCGGGTCCAACGACGGGTCGGCGAACAGCTGGTCGGCCAGCGGCTCCAGCCCGGCCTCGCGCGCGATCAGGCCCTTGGTGCGGCGCTTGACCTTGTAGGGCAGGTAGAGGTCTTCGAGCTCCTGCTTGGTGGGGGCGGCCAGGATGGCGGCCTGCAGTTCGGGCGTCAGCTTGCCTTGCTCGGCAATGCTCTTGAGCACGGCTTCGCGGCGGTCAGCCAGCTCGCGCAGATAGGCCAGCCGGGCCTCCAGCTCGCGCAGCTGGATGTCGTCCAGGCCGTCGGTGGCTTCCTTGCGGTAGCGGGCGATGAAGGGCACGGTGGCTCCGCCATCCAGCAGGTCGACGGCGGCCTGCACCTGCGCGGGCCGAACCTTCAGTTCGGCGGCGATCTGGGAAACGATAGGGTCCACAAACACGAAGGGCGCCGGTTGCAGGGCGCCCTGGGTAACACGCGAGGGCCGCATTCTGCCAAACCGGCTGCGGCGGGCGGCTGGCTCAGGGGGCGCCAGCCTGGCGCCGCCAGCGCTCGAGGATGGACCTGGCCACGCCGTTGGCCTGGATGATGCGCATGCCTTCGTTGAAGGCGGCCAGCGTGGCGGCGGAGGCCGGATGGCGGCGCGAGAACGCGGTGTAGATGCCGAAGGCGTCGAGCTGGCCAACGACCTTGAAACGGCCGTCCAGGTCGGCATGCCGCCTGAACAGCAGCCGCGCGGTGATGTCGGGCGCCAGCGTGTAGGTGGCACGGCCGCGCAGCAGCAGCCGGAAGTTGTTCTCGTCGTGCGCGGTGACGACGCGTGCGATGAGCGGGTTGCTGTCGAACGCGCTGCCGTACTCGTAGCCGCGCGTCACCGCGACCTGCTCGCCCTCGAGATCGCGCACCTGCAGCGCGGGCTGGGGCGCCGGGCCGTCCGCCCGGGCCCAGATCAGGAAGCGCTCCTCGAACATCGGCCGCGCCGGCCAGAGGTAGTCGCCCTCGATCTGCGCGGTGCGTGTGGTGTCGAAGCAGGCCAACAGTGCGCCGGACTTCGTCTGCGCCATGCAGCGCACATACGGCAGCAGGTCGAAGTGCGCGTCGATGCCCACGGCGGCGAATGCGGCGCTGACGAGATCGACGGTGATGCCCTGTGCGCGGCCGCCCACGTTGGACGAGTAGGGCGGCCAGTCGTCCTCGGCGCCGATGACGACCTGCGGCCGCTGAGCCCGCGCGTGGTTCGCGACGGCCAGGGCAGGGGTCAACAGCAGGGTGCGCCGGCGCATCGGTCGTGGGGTTCGAGTCGTGGAGTGACGGGCAGTCTAGGGCCTGTCAACACTACGGGTGTAGGCCATCGGGCTTGTCAACCCCACGTCGCGGCCGGCCGCCCTCTTGTTCGCCGCCACAGGCGGCGCGTGACGGCCGCGTGTCAGTGCGGGCCGGTTCTTCTGCGGGTTAGCGCGGGTTGGCCGAGTCGGGGCGGCGTTCCTAAAGTGACTCCTGCTGACACCACAACATCGACAGGAGACAACGATGACACGCTCTCGCTTGCAACGGTTCCTGATGATCGCCCTGGCGGGCGCCGCGCTGGCTGGCGCGGCGCTGGCCACCAACTATTCGCTGTGGATCAATGGCCGCACCGGCGGCGGCGTGGCCGGCAACTATGCCGACTTCACCTACTGGGGCCCGGCCGGCACGGCCGCTGGCGTCAACAAGAAGGCCGTGAACTGGGACGGCTACAACCACATCTCGGACCAGAACTACCTGGTGCGCAACGCGCTCGACTGCTTCTGCACGGGCAGCAACTGGTGCTACATCGCGGCCCACAGCGCGGGCGATTTGATGATCGGCTACACGCTGTCGCTATACGGCGGCACGTCGCGCTACAAGAAGAACGCGTCGCCCGGCAGCGACGGCAGCTGCGCCAACAGCGATGGCTCGACGCAGACCGGCTGGAACATCAAGTGGGTGAACGTGGCCGCCGGTGCGGGCGGTGGCAGCGAACTGGCCAACGCCGGGGACTGGGCGCTCAGCGAACCGTTGGTGAGCGACCTGAAGACCGGCACGGCGCGTGCGCTGTACGACCACAACAACACGCGCGCCAAGATGTTCTATATGTGGGCCGGGGCCAAGGGCACGCTGTACTCCTTCGTGCTGCCCGGGCAGGACGACGAGGCCGTGGCCTATCACTCGGCGGGTGGCGTGTCGGGTTCGGGCGGCGGCAGCTACTGCAACCCGAGCGACTGGCTGTGCAACGACCTGACGCTGGGCACGGCGGCCACCGAGGGCGGCACGGCCAAGTGGAGCAACCACTCGGTGGTCTTCCGTGACACGGCCGAGGCCTACAACCACTACACCAGCGGCAACTGGCAGGGCACGGTCGGGCTGGTGCGTGCCGACATGGTCCAGAACGCGCAATGAGGGCGGCCGGCTGGCTGGCGGGCGCGGCGCTCGCCGGGGTGATCGCCTGGTGGGCATGGCCCCGTGCCGAGGCGAGGCCGGCGCCGGCCGAGGTGGCGCGGGTGATGCCGCCCGCGCCGTCGGCCACGCCGCGGCCGTCGGCCTCGCGCCCGGCGGGCTCGCCGTTCACCGATGCCGCGCTCAGCGCGCGCCTGGCCCAGCGCGAGCAGCTGCTGCAGCGGCTGGAGCGGGCGAAGCTGACGCTGGCCACCTACCGCGAGCAGACCCGCTACCCGCACGAGTCGCGGCCACTGGCCGAGCATCCGGACCAGGTGCGCCCCTTCGCGCCCATTCGCGAGCGCCTGCCGCTGCGGTTCTCCGGCACCAAGGCTGCGGTGGCGGGCGTGAACATCCTGACGACGCAGGACCGCGTCTTCATGAGCGGTGAAGAGGTGGTGAAGGTCAGCGTCAGCGCGCAGGACGATGCCGGGCAGTCCCTGCCGCTGCTGGTCACGCGGGCGGTGGCCTTCGACCTGCCCGACCCGCGCCAGGCCGCCGGGCGGCCGCAGCTGGCGTTGAACTTCACGGCCAGCGACGGCGTCTACAGCGCGCAGTTCCAGCCCTCGCAGACGGCGTTCGCCGACTTCGCCGGCACCTTGCGGCTGCAGGTGACGTTGAGCCAGGACGGGCGCCAGGGCGTCGTGAACTTCGATGTCGTCTACCAGCCGCTGGTGCCCGCCGACTGGGCCGCCATCACGGAGCGCGTGGCCGAGGGATCGCTGGATTTCCTGGTGGGCCTGAACGTCAGGCAGCCGGGGCGCTACGTGGTCAATGCCCGCGTCGACGATGCGCAGGGCCAGCCCTTCGCGCTGGTCAGCTTCAACGAGGAGTTGGGGGCCGGGGCGCAGACGGCGCGGCTGCGTCTGTTCGGCAAGCTGCTGCGCGACGGCGCGCCTGCCATGCCGCTGCAGCTGCGCGACCTGCAGGGCTTCCTGCTGCTGGAGGACCGCTTCCCCGACCGCGCCATGCTGCTGCGGCGCGAGGGCGTCGTCCATCGCAGCGCCAGCTACGCGCTGAAGGGCTTCTCGGATGCGGAGTGGGCCAGCGAGGAGCGTGACCGCTATCTCGCCGAGCTCGGCAAGGACGTCGCCCAGCTGGAGGCGCAGCTCAAGCCGCCGCCCGCGCCTTGAGCCGCGCGGCCGTGACGTCGCGCACCGGCGGCTGGCCGAACAGTCGCGCGTACTCGCGGGTGAACTGCGGCACGCTCTCGTAGCCCACGGCATAGGCCGCGGTGCTGGCGCTGGCACCGTCGGCCAGCATCAGCCGCCGCGCTTCGATGAGGCGCAGGTTCTTCAGGAACTGCAGCGGCGACAGCGAGGTCGTCGCGCGGAAATGGCGATGGAAGGCCGATGCGCTCATGCCGGCCGCTTGGGCCAGTGCCTCCACCGTCCAGGGCCGGGCGAACTCGGCGCGCATCCGCGCGGCCGCACGGCCGATGCGTTCGGCGTGGCCGCCGGGCCAGCCGAGCTGCCGGATGGCCGCGCCGTGCCGGCCGGCCAGCAGCCAGTAGTGCAGCTCGCGCAGCATGGCGGCCTGCAGCACCGACAGGGCGTCCGGGCGGTCCAGCAGCCGCAGCAGGCGCAGCAAGGCGCCGGCCACCTCGGCGTCGGTGGACAGCACGCGCACCGGCGCGGCCTGGGGTGCCGTGCTGGCCTGCATCTGCCCGGCCAGCTCGGCGATGACGGCCACATCCAGCTCAAGCGCCACGGCGTAATAGGGCGCCGCCAGCGTGGCGCGCGTGATCTGGCTGACGGTGGGCACATCGGCCGTGATCAGCAGCGACTCACCGGCCGCGAAGTCCAGCACCTGCGCCCCCATCGTCACCTGTTTGCGGCCCTGCACCACCACGGCCACCAGTGGCCGCGAGATCGCGAAGAGCAGATCGCTGGGCGCCGTGGCGCGCACGGTGGTCAGGCCAGGGATGGGCGTGCGCGCGATGCCTTGCGCATCGGCCTCGGCATCGGCATGGCGGCGGACAGCATCGAGCAAGTCGGTCATGGGGCAAGCCTACAGCGAGGTGGGCGGTACGTGACAGCAGCGGGCGTGCTCGCGGCAGGATCGGGCAAGCAATGGCGAGCTTCCGGCAACGCATGCGCGGCGCCGGCCTCGAGCATGGAGGCCTTCTTTCATCGGAGCCTTCCATGACCACCATCAGCCTCATCACCGGCGCCAGCCGCGGCCTGGGCCGCAACACCGCCTTGCACATCGCCCGCCGTGGTGGCGATGTCGTCGTCACCTATCACAGCCAGGCCGACGCGGCGCATGCGTTGGTTGCGGAAATTCAGGCGCTGGGCCGGCGCGCCGTTGCGCTGCCGCTGGATGTGGGGCAGGTTGCCGGCTTCCCGGTCTTCGTCGAACGCCTGCGTGCCGCGCTGCGCACGATCTGGGCGCGCGACACCCTGGACCACCTCGTCAACAACGCCGGCCACGGCGACTACGCGCTGGTGGCCGACACCACCGAGGCGCAGTTCGATGGCCTCGTCGACGTGCACTTCAAGGGCGTGTTCTTCCTCACGCAGGCGCTGCTGCCGCTGCTGGCTGACGGCGGTCGCATCGTCAACCTGTCTTCCGGCCTGACGCGGGTGTCCTTCCCGGGCTACGCGGCGTATGCGGCCGTGAAGGGCGCGGTGGAGGTGTTGACCGTCTACCTCGCCAAGGAACTGGGGGCGCGGGGCATCACCGTCAACACCGTGGCGCCCGGCGCCATCGAGACCGATTTCGGTGGCGGCGCGGTGCGCGACAACCCCGACATCAACCGGCTGTTCGCCGGCATGACGGCCTTGGGCCGTGCCGGTGTGCCGGACGACATCGGCCCGATGATCGCGAGCCTGCTGTCGCCAGACAACCGCTGGGTGAACGCCCAGCGCGTCGAGGTGTCAGGCGGGCAGGCGATCTAGAAAGCTGGCGAGCCCATGCGCGGCCGCGCGGCCGCTGGCCATGCTGGCGGTGAGCAGGTAGCCGCCGGTGGGCGCCTCCCAGTCCAGCATCTCGCCCGCCACGAACACGCCGGGCAGCGCGCTCAGCATCAGCTCGGCCGTCAGCGCCTCGAAGCGAACGCCGCCCGCCGTGCTGATGGCCTCGGCCACCGGCCTTGCGGCATGCAGCGTCAGCGGCAGCGCCTTCAGCGCCGCGGCCAGGGTGGCGGCATCGAGCATCTGCTCACGGCTCAGCAACTCGTGCAGCAGGCCCAGTTTCAGCGGGCTGAGGTGCAGCCGGCTCTTCAGGTGCGATGACAGCGAGCGGCTGCCGCGAGGGTGCTTCACCTCGGCGAGCACGCGTTCGGCCGTCAGCTGGGGCAGCAGGTCCAGCTGCAGCGTGGCGCGGCCGTCGCGGGCGATCTGCTCGCGCAGCACGCTGCTGGCGGCGTAGACCAGCGAACCTTCGATGCCGGTGGCGGTGATGACGAACTCGCCGGGCCGGCTGGCGAAGCCCTCGGCGGCCAGCGCCACCGGCTTGACCGGCTGGCCGGCGAACTCGGTGGCGAAGCGTTCGCTCCAGCCCGGGCCGGCCGGGTGGGCCGCCGTGGCGCCGACGTCGAAGCCGCAGTTGGCGGGCTGCAGCGGTGCGACGTCCACGCCGCGCGCGGCCAGCCACGGTGCCCAGGCGCCGTCGGAACCCAGTTGCGGCCAGGACGCGCCGCCCAGTGCCAGCAGCGTCGCTCGCGGCGTGACGAGGCGCTCGCCGTCGGGCGTCTCGAAACGCAGCGCGCCGTCATCCGTCCAGCCGCGCCAGCGGTGGCGCATCGCAAAGCTCACGCCGGCCGCGCGCAGCCGATGCAGCCAGGCGCGCAGCAGCGGCGCGGCCTTCAAGTCCTTGGGGAAGACGCGGCCGGACGTGCCGACGAAGGTCTCCACCCCCAGGCCGGCGGCCCAGGCGCGCAGCGCGTCGGCGTCGAAGGCGCGCAGCAGCGGCTCGATGTGCGGCGCCCGGGCGCCGAAGCGGCCGAGGAAGGGGGCGAAAGGTTCGGCGTGCGTGAGGTTCAGGCCGCCTTTGCCGGCCAGCAGGAACTTGCGGCCCACGCTGGGCTTGGCGTCGAAGACGGTGACGGCGTGGCCGGCGGCGGCCAGCACTTCGGCGGCCATCAGGCCGGCCGGGCCGCCGCCGATGATGGCGACAGGGAATGCAGAAGACATGCGTGATTCTAGGAAGCGCCGCGCCAGCGTTTGCGGTGGGCGGCCCGGCCGACCGGTTGCGGCGTGGCGGCCGGAGCGGCGCGGCAGCGTGAAGAGGACGGGGTGAACGGCGTCACGACCTACAGCCGGCGATCGGTCGACATCCCAGAATTTTTCGCCATGACCTATCTCCGATACGACGCCAGCGTCGAAAGCCCGGCGGAAGACGAGGCTCGGCTAACCGCCGAGATCATCGAACACATGGCGGCTTCGAACCGCTGCACCTTCGAGCGCCACCGCCACGCCATCCGCGATGCGCACGCCAAGTCCCACGCCATCCTCAAGGGCGAGTTGACGGTGCCGGCTGACCTGCCGCCCGAGCTGCGGCAAGGCCTGTTCGCCGCGCCGGGCACGTATGGCGTGGTGGCACGGCTGTCGTCGGCGCACAGCGACATCCATTCCGACGCCGTGCCTGCCCCGCGCGGCTTCGCGTTGAAGGTGATGGGCGTGCCGGGGGAGCGGCTGTCGCCCGAGTTGGGCGCGGCGAATCAGGACTTCCTGATGGTCAACTTCCCGGAGCTGGCCTTCGGCACGCTGCAGAAGTACCAGCAGCTGCTGGGCTTGCTGGAGGCCAATGCGCAAGCGCCCGAGGCGCTGCAGCGCCTGGTGGCTGCGACGGCGCGTGGCGTCAAAGACGTCGTGCAGGCGGTCGGCGGCCGTGTCGGCGCGACGCTCGACGGCCTTGCGCGCGACAACCATCATCCGCTGGGTGAGACCTATCACACCCAGGGTGCGCTGCGTTTTGGCGACCATGTGGCAAAGCTGTCCCTGGCCCCGCTGTCGGCCGACGTGATGGCGCTGACAGGCCAGCCCGTGTCCGGCGACGGCTTCTCGGCGCTGCGCGATGCCATCGCCGAGCACTTCGCTGCGCAGGGCGCGGTGTATGAGTTGCGGGCCCAGCTGTGCACGAACCTGGCCGCCATGCCGGTCGAAGATGCCGCCGTGCACTGGGACCCGGCGCTGTCGCCCCACCGGCCCATTGCCACGCTGCGCTTCGCGCCGCAGCCTGTCTACGGCCCCGCGCGGCAGGTCTACGGCGACGACGTGCTGTCGTTCAACCCGTGGAACGGTGTGCACGCCCACCAGCCCCTGGGCCAGATCATGCGCATCCGTCGCGCTGCTTACGAGCGATCCAGCCGCTTTCGCCACGACATGAACGCCCGCCCGCGCGTGGAGCCCACCGCGCTGACCGACATCCCTGACTGACGAGACGGCTGCCTGATGACCGAACCCACCCGAGACCCGCGCCTGGCAGACGAGACCACGCTGCAGGCCATCCGCCGCCGCATCGAGGAAGTGGCGGCCGACGCGCCGCAGCTGGTCAAGATCGCGCTGGAGGCCATGGTGCGCAAGCACAACCCCGACCTGAAGGGCAACGCCGGCTCGGCGGGCCGCGCGGGCAAGCAGTCCGGCAACGTGTCGGAGCTGACGGCCATTGCGCCGCTGAAGCCGGGCGGCGCCGACCGGCTGCGACGCATCTTCGACCTGACCGGCGGCAACATGGATGGCGCACAGCGCGTATCGACGCTGCACGACATGCGCTTCGTGTTTTTCGATGACGACACGCGCATCCTGTTCGCCACCGCATACGACGGCGACTGGGACGCCTACATCAACGACTTCGCGACCAAGATCCCGGAGCTGATGGACCTGCTGTTCGCCAACATCGAGGGCTGGCCGGGTATCGACAGCCCTGCGGTGAAGGACTTCATCGCTAGCCACCAGATCAACGCCGCAGGCTGGTTCGTCGCCAACCCGCAGGTCACCGTGGTGGACGTGCGCCGGTACCAGCGCATGGACAAGGCCCTGGGTGAGTTCCTGGATGCGATGTCCGGCAACGTCGACGTCGACCCGGTGACGCGTGACGCGCTGGCACGGCTGACCGATGCGCTGTCCCAACCCGAAGGCGTGGACTACTGAGTATGACGGTCATCGAACGCCTGAAAACGCTGTTCAACCCCGAGCCCGTCACGCTGCAACTGGACGACATCCAGGCGTTGATCCTGCGCTCGCGGCCGGAGCCCTATGTGGGCCTGCACGCCATGCTGCACATCGACGACGCGGCGGGTGGCCGCGCGTTGCTCGGTCGGCTGTCGGCGCACATCCCGTCGGCCGCCGGCTGGACGGAAGACCGCGACGCCTGGATCGGCGTGGCGCTGAGCCACGCGGGCCTCGTGGCACTGGGGCTGCCCGACGCGTCGCTGAAGAGCTTCCCGCTGCCGTTCCAGCAAGGCATGGCCGCGCGCGCCGCGCAACTGCGCGACACCGGCAGCAACGCGCCCGAGCATTGGGACGCTGCGTTCAAGCCCGGCACCTGCCACGTGGCGCTGACGATCTATGCGCGCGACGACGCGGCGTTGGCGCTCGCGGTGGCGCGTGCGATGGCCGAGCTAGACGCGGCCCAGGGCGTGACGCTGGTGGCCACGCACCGCTTCGGCGCCGATGCCGACGCGAAGAACCCGTTCGGCTTTCGGGACTCCATTTCGCAACCCGCGGTCGCGGGAAGCGGCGTGCCTGCGTTGCCCGGGCAGGAGCGGGCCATTGCCGCCGGCGAATTCATCCTGGGCGAGCCCAGCGAGACCGGCGCGCCGGTGGCCATGCCCGAGCCCGCTGTGTTGGGGCGCAACGGGTCGTTCGTCGTGCTGCGCAAGTACGAAAGCGACGTGGGCGCGTTCAATGACTTCGTGCGCGCCAACGCCGACGGCGAGGCCGCGCAGGAGAAGCTGGCCGCCAAACTGGTGGGACGCTGGCGCAGCGGCGCGCCGCTGGTGCTGGCGCCCGAGCATGACGACCCGGCGCTGGGCGCGGACCCGCAGCGCAACAACGGCTTCGACTACGCGGCCGATCCCAAGGGGCTGATGTGCCCGCACGCCGCGCACGCGCGCCGCCTGAACCCGCGCGACAGCCAGCTGACCATCCTGACCGACGTCAACATCCACCGCATCATCCGGCGCTCGTCCACATTCGGGCCGAAGTGGACGCCCGACGTGACGGCGGCCGACGATGGCCGCGGCGACCGCGGCATCTTCTTCATCTTCATCAGCGCGCGGGCCTACGACACCATCGAGTTCCTGCAACAGGAATGGATCAATCGCGGCAACTTCATCGACCTGGGCACCGAACGTGACGCCATGGTGGGCCTGCACGGCGACGAACCCGGCAGCTTCACGCTGCCGCAGCAGCCCGCCCGCAGGCGCGTGCAGGGCCTGACGACCTTCAACCACCTGAAAGGCGGCGAATACTTGTTCATGCCGTCGCTGAGCGCGCTGCGCTGGATTGCCGACGCAGGCTGGCGGGAGTCCGGCGGCTGACCTGGGCCAGGGCTTGCCATGGCCCTGGCGTGGGCTCGCGGGTCAGTCGGCGCGCAGGCGCGCTTTCAGGGCCGCACCCACGTCCGGCCGCGCGGCGAAGGGGTCGGTCGGGTTGCGGTTGAGCATCACGTCTTCCAGTCGCGTCTGCACGCCGGCCAGTGCCTGCGGGTGGCTGAAGATGTAGAACTTGCGGTGGTCGATGGCGTCGAACACCAGCGCGGCCACATCGGCTGCGGTCAGCTTGCCCGACGACACGGCCTTGTCCGTCTGCGCCTGCGAGATCAGCTGGCTCTTCGTGGGCCGGGCCATCGGCAGGTCGGCCGGCCGGTTGCGGTGGCTCTGGCTGATGCCGGTGGGCACGAAGAAGGGGCAGAGCACCGAGGCATGCACCTGGTTCGTCACGAGCGCGAGGTCCTGGTAGAGCGTCTCCGACAGCGACACCACCGCGTGCTTGGACACGTTGTAGACGCCCATGTTGGGCGGGTTCAGCAGGCCGGCCATGGACGCGGTGTTGACGATGTGGCCCCGGTAGGCCGCGTCGGCCTCGGCGGCGGCCAGCATCATCGGCGTGAACAGGCGCACGCCGTGCACGACCCCCATCAGGTTCACGCCCAGCACCCACTCCCAGTCGGCCAGGCTGTTCTCCCAGATCAGGCCGCCCGAGCCGACACCGGCGTTGTTGAAGACGACATGCGGCGCGCCGAAGCGCGCCTGCACGGCGGCGGCGAGCGCCGCCATCTCGTCGGCCTTGGCCACGTCCACGACGCGAGCGAGCGCCTCGACCTGGGTGAACTCGGCGGCGGCCTTCTCCAGCGCGTCGGCCTGCACGTCGACGAGCACGAGGTTCATGCCGCGCTGCGCGGCGAGGCGGGCGGTCTCCAGGCCGAAGCCGGAGCCCGCGCCGGTGATGACGGCGGTCTTGCGGGTCATGGCCGGGCTCTCCTCATTTCGACGTGGGGGATGCCGTCTTCGATGTAGGGCTCACCGACGGGCTCGAAGCCGAAGCTGCCGTAGAAGCGCTGCAGGTGCGCCTGTGCATGCAAGGTGATGGCATGGCCCGGCCACAGGCGCTCGCATTGCGTGATGGACTCGGCCATCAGCGCGCGGCCGGTGCCGCCGCCGCGCGCGGCAGGCGCGGTGACGACGCGGCCGATCAGCGCGTCCGGGGCCTTCACGCCGGGCGGGATCAGGCGCGTGTAGGCCAGCAGCTGGCCATCGTCACCGGTGCCGAGCAGGTGCCAGGTCTTGGGGTCGAGGCCGTCGATCTCGAGGAAGACGCATTGCTGCTCGACGACGAAGACCTCCGAGCGCAGCCGCAGCACGTCGTGCAGTTGCTGCACGCCGAGCTCGGCAAAAGGGGTGCAGTGCCAGTTCATCCGACGAGCTTGACGAGCTGCTTGCCGAAGTTGCGGCCCTTGAGCAGCCCCATGAAAGCCTCGGGCGCGCTTTGCAGGCCCTGGGCCACGGTCTCGCGGTACTTCAGCTTGCCGGCAGCCACCAGCCCGCCCAGCTCCTTCAGCGCCTCGGGCCAGACCTCCATGTGCTCGGACACGATGAAGCCCTCGACCTTCATGCGGTTGACGAGGATGAGTTGCGGCGCGGCCATGGGGATGGGCTGGCCGTCGTAGCCGGAGATCATGCCGCACATGGCGACGCGACTGAACGCATTGGCGCGCAGCAGCACGGCGTCGAGGATGTAGCCGCCGACGTTCTCGAAGTAGCCGTCGATGCCGTCGGGGCAGGCCGCCTTCAGCGCCGTCGACAGGGCTTTCACGTCGCCGTGCTGCTTGTAGTCGATGCAGGCGTCGAAGCCCAGTTCATTGACGACATAGGCGCACTTGTCGGCGCCGCCGGCAATGCCCACCGCGCGCGCGCCGCGCGCCTTGGCGAGCTGGCCCACCGCCGAGCCCACGGCGCCGCTGGCGGCGCTGACGACCACCGTCTCGCCGGCCTTGGGGTTGATGATCTTGACGAGCCCGTACCAGGCCGTCACGCCGGGCATGCCCACGGCACCCAGGTAGGCCGACAGCGGGATGTGCGTCGTGTCCACCTTCTGCAGCACGCCGCGCTGCGTGGCGTCGACGGTCTGGAACTCCTGCCAGCCACCCATGCCGACGACCTTGTCGCCGACCTTGAAGTGGTCGTTCCTGGACTCGACCACCTCGCCGACGGTGCCGCCGATCATCACGGCATCGAGCGGCTGCGAGGCGGCGTAGCTCTTGCTGTCGTTCATGCGGCCGCGCATGTACGGGTCCAGGCTCAGGAAGTGGTTGCGCACGCGCACCTGGCCATCGGTCAGCGGCGCGAGTGCGGTCTCGACGAGGCGGAAGTTCTCGGGGGTCACCTCGCCCTTGGGGCGCGAGGCGAGAAGGATCTGGCGGTTGATCTGGCTCATGACGGCTGCTCGTTGAACGACAGCCGGCATTGAATCATCCCCGGGCGGGGCGGGCGAGTCCCAGGGGCGACAACGCCGCCCCGGCCGTGCGTCAGGCGGCGGCCTGCGCCGGGTCCAGCGGGAAGCGCGTGCAGCCCAGCTTCTCGGAGATGTCGCGGCTGGCGGCCTGCAGCAGGCGGATGTAGTCGGGGGCTTTTGCGTCGTCGAAGCGGAAGGTCGGGAACGACACGCTCATGCCGGCGATCGGCTGGCCCAGCCGGTCGAAGATGGGCACGCCCAGGCAGCGGATGTGATCGTCGAACTCCTCGCGGTCTTCGCCGTAGCCCTGGGCCTTCACCTGGGCCAGCTCGGCGAGGAAGGCCGGGCGCTCGGTGATGGTCTTGTCGCGAAAGCGCTTGAACTCGGCGCCGTCGAGGATGCGATCGCGCCGCTCGGGATGTTCCCAGGCCAGCAGCACCTTGCCGATGGCCGTGCAGTGCAGCGGCGCGCGGCGGCCGACGCGGGAGTACATGCCCAGCATGTGCCGCGAGTCGACCTTGTGGATGTAGATGATCTCGCTGTCGATGAGGCTGCCCAGGTGGACGGTCTCGCCGGTGGCGTCGGCCAGCATCTGCATGGGGTGCTTGGCCAGCTCGACGAGATCGGGCGAGGGCAGGGCCTTGGCGCCGATCTCGAACATGCGCATGGCCAGGCCGTAGCGTTCGCTGTCGGGCTCCTGGCGCACATAGCCCAGGCTCTTCATCGTCTGCAGGAAGCGGTAGACGGTGGCCTTGGGCATGGCCAGGCGCACGGAGAGGTCGGTGATGCCGATGTCGCTGCGCTCGCCCAGGGCGTTCAGGATGGCAAACACCTTGAGTACCGCCGCAACCGATTCCGGCTGCTTGGAATCACCAATGTCTTCGTCCATCGTCTTGATGCTTTCGGGCGCTTGTTCCGCGATATGGGATGCGGATTCTCCCTCAGGCCCGGCGGGGGCCCGCTTCCCGCCGGATTTGCTCAGCAAGATGATCAGGCCTGTCCGGCCGCAGCAGGGCTGCATCGTAGGACTCGTCGGGGCGCCAGCCGAGCTCCGCGGAGAGGCTGTCCCCAGGATGTGCGGCACGCCACGCGGCCAGGATGTCGACGGGCTGGCCGTTGAGCCGGCTGTCGCGGTCGGCGAATGCCGTGCCTTTGAGGCGGCGGATGAGCCGGTCCGCCGTGACGCCTGCAGGCAATTCCCAGCGGTTGTGTTCGCTGAACAGCTGCGACTGCACGCCCAGGCCCAGCGAGTAGCCGTAGTCCTCGGCATGCTCGGCGCTGAAGAGGTTGGCGACGACATGGACGCGCCCGAACCGCACGCGTGGCGCGCGCTCCTTGCAGCTGTCAAAGTGGTTGTGGTGCAGCGTCACGCGCAGCCGGCCGGCGTCGCTGGTGCGGCTGTCGCTGCTGCCGATCAGCATGGTCTTGTCGTGGGCCTGGAAACGGCACCAGGATACGGTCACAAGGTCGCTGCCGTTGGTGATGTCCAGCAGGCCGTCGTGGTGCTGCACGCGCTGGCCCAGGCGAATGGGCTCGAGCTTGTCGGGGTGATCCCCATCGTCGAATTGGCAATGGTCCACCCACACGCGTTCGGCGCCGCGAAGCGACAGGCCGTCGTACGCCGAATTCCATTCGCCATGCCCGTTGTCGCGGGGCTGCCATTCGGGGAAATGGTCGTAGGCGTCCGAGAAGCGCAGGTCGCGGATGACGATGTTGCTGACCTGGTCGAGCAGCACCATGCCGTGCTGGAAGCCGGCGCCGGGCGCGGCGCCGAGCAGCGTCGTGTTGGATGGCAGGCGCACGACGGATACGCCGGCCTGGCGCTTCTCGGAGCGCCGGCGTGCGTCTTCCAGCGGGCCGCTGGGGTCGTTGCGGCCCCAGGTGGCGGGGGCGTAGGCGCGATCGAAGGCGTCGGCATCGAAGGCCGGATCGCGGAATGACTCCGCGCCGCCCGGGCAGAGGTCGATGAAGGCATGCACGCGGATGATCTTGGGCCGCTCACCCAGCCGCAGGGCCGCGTCCAGGCCGGCGCGGTCATGCACGTCCACGATGTGTTCGGGTCGGGCGCTGGCGCCGCCCGTCGTGGCACCCACGCCCGCCCAGCCCAGCGGCAGCGCCACCGTGGCGCGGGGTGCGCTGGTGCAGGCGCCCAGCGCGGGCAGGGTGGCCAGGGCGATGAGGTCGCGGCGACGCAGCGTCATGGGCGGTTGTTGAATTCGCTCAGGCGGTGGGTGGTGGCGTCGAACGGCCGCCGCGAGGTGCTGGCCGCCCATGGCCCGACATGGGCGCCGATCTCGCTGTCGCGCACGACGGCCAGGCCGTTGGGGCTGCTGCCGGCGACCCAGGTGCCGGCCTTCACGCCGCTGTCCCAGGCGCGGCCGAGCGCCGTGGCGCCGGGGGCGATGCCCGGTTCGGCCACCAGGCGGCTGTGCGTGACGAGGAAGCCCTGCTGCACGTCCGGCGAGGTGCTGGGCGCGAGGATGATGCCGCCATGGCCCGGCGTGCGGCGGTGGGCGCGCGTCAGGATGGTGGAGTGCTCGATGACGAGGACGGCGTTGCCGAAGATGAAGTCCACGTCGCCCGCGATGAGGCTGTGGCGGATCAACTGCCGCGCCGGCTGGCCGGGGGCGGGGCGGCGCGCGAACAGCGTGTCCTGGTGGCCCAGCAGCCGCACGTTCTCGAGCTGGATGCGGTCGCCGGCCAGCGTGAGTGCCACGGCCTGCGCGCCGCCGCTCTCGCCGACGCCGGGCGGGTAGGGCTCACCGCGGCGCACGCCGTCCATGGCGTCGTTCGCGACCGTCAGCGCGATGAGCTGCACGTCGGGGCTTTGCACGAGCAGCGTCGTGCTGCCGCTGGTGCCGATGCTGGCCTTGCCCAGCTCGGGGATGCAGGGATGGGCAGCTTCCTGCTCGCCCTTGGGCTTGCCGGAGAAGCGCCCGTCCACGAGCACGACGGCGGCCGGGTCCAGCGCCGCGCCGACCAGCGCGAGCGGCGCCTTGTCGCGGATGCACAGCGGGCCGCGGTAGGTGCCGGGTTCGATCTGGATGACCCAGCGCCGGCTGCCCTCCTTGGCCAGCGGCGGCACCTTGTCGATGGCGGCCTGCACGGACTCGCCGGGCCTGACGACGAGATCGGGCGGTGCTGCGGCGAGGTCGGCCAGCGGCGCGGGCGTCCAGTCACCGAGATAGGCCGCCGTCGTGTGGGCGGCGGCCTGCGCTGCGGTGAGCTGGGGGCGGCCCTGGGGGCTGGGTTGGGCCTGGCTCACGCTGGCGGCGAGCAGCAGGCCCAGCGTGAACAGCGTGAGCCGGGGCTTCACAGGTCCGCCAGGTAGACCGCCGGCTCGAAGCCCTTGGCGCGCTCGGCATCGCAGCTGAACAGCACCTGCTTCTCGTCGGGCGTGAAGCTGGGGTGGGGGTGGGTGACCTGGCGGTTGTCCTTGTAGACGTCCCAGCCGCTGTCGTGGCGCGCGATGGGGCGCGTGGTGGCGTGGCCGCTACCGGCGCGCAGGTCGAAGAGGTGGAGGTAGGGGTCGCCCACCAGCATCTCGTTGTCGCCGCTGCTGGCCTTGCCGCAGCCGTCACCGACGATGAGCGTGCCGTCATGGTTGCTCATCAGGTGCGAGCACTGCGGCATGGCGGACAGCAGCTTGTTCTCCAGCGTGACGGGGTCGAGGCTGTAGATCCAGCGTTCGGGCGACTTCTCGTTGTATGACACATAGATCATCGCGCTGCCATCTGGCACCCAGAACTCGTGCGTGCAGCTCTCTCCGTCGGTATGGGCCTTGCCGCAGCGGCGGTTCGTGCCGTCCTCGTTGATGAACCACATGCGCGCGTCGATGAGGTCGTGCGGGCCTTCGTGGCAGTAGGCGACCGTGTTGTCGTCGAACGGCCGGTATTGCGGGTGGCCCAGCCAACCGCGCTGCTCCAGGATGACGCTGCGT
Organism: Pelomonas nitida; assembly: GCF_043555975.1. Taxonomy (NCBI): domain Bacteria; kingdom Pseudomonadati; phylum Pseudomonadota; class Betaproteobacteria; order Burkholderiales; family Sphaerotilaceae; genus Roseateles; species Pelomonas nitida. Next base: position 485,007 of record NZ_JBIGIA010000001.1, read on the forward strand.
TGGCCGGTCTGCAGGTCCACGCTGAACAGCCGGCACAGGGGCTTGCGGTGGAACATCTCGGTGAACTTCTGCCAGGTGTTCAGCGGGAACCAGTCGGCCGCGGCGATCTCGATGCCGACCATCTTCGTGCAGGCGCTGTTGGCCACCCAGGTGCCGTAGCCCACCCAGCCCTCGGGCACGACGTAGGCGACTTCCTCCTTCAGCGTGGCGAGTTCCAGGCGGATGAGGTTGCGGTCGCCGCGCACGAAATAGACGAAGCGGTCGTCCGGGCTCATGAAGGCGCCGAAGGTGTTCTCACCGGCGCCGTCGGTCAGCTGGATGGCGGTCTGCGTGGGCAGGTCCAGCAGGTGCAGGTTCCAGTTGGGGCTGGGCTGTGGCCCGAACTCGCCACCGAACATCAGCTTCGTGCCGTCGTTGGTGAAGCACTTCTGATAGAAGTAATTGCGATGGCAGGTGACGTCCGGCGGCGTCAGCCGCGTGACGCGTGCGCCGGTGTCGGGGTCCTCGTGGGTGACGAATTCAAACTTGCGTTCGGTGGATTTCATGGCGGCATCCTCTTTGATGTGTTGCGCCTTGCGGGCCGCGCGCTGGGCCGCTCCCGAGCCGGCCCGCTTGGCGATGTGCTTGCGGCTCGAAGCCGCAAGCATCGCCGTCCCCTCGGGGGCTGAGGCCGGACACGATAAGTCTGGAGGACTTTTCGTGCCTGTCGAAGGGCAGCCGCTCTGCGGCTGCGCGGTCTGCAAGACCGACCAGCCTCGCCCGTGTTCAGCGGGGCGGGGCTGGGCGAGGGGCCTATTTCACCTGGCCAGCCAGCCGCCGTCGACGGCGACGGTGTAGCCATTCACATAGTCGGATGCGGGGGACGACAGGAAGACGACCGGGCCGGCCAGGTCCTCGGGCTTGCCCCAGCGGCCGGCGGGGATGCGCTCGAGGATGGCGCTGTTGCGTTGTTCGTCGGCGCGCAGTGCGGCCGTGTTGTTGGTGGCCATGTAGCCCGGCGCAATGGCGTTCACGTTGATGCCGTGCGAGGCCCACTCGTTGGCCATCAGCCGCGTGATGCCCATGACGCCGCTCTTGCTGGCGGTGTAGGAGGGCACGCGCACGCCGCCCTGGAAGCTCAGCATGGACGCGATGTTGACGATCTTGCCGCCCTTGCCCTGCGCCATGAAGACCTTGGCGACGGCCTGTGACAGGAAGAACACCGACTTCAGGTTCAGGTCGATGACGTCGTCCCAGTCGGCCTCGGTGAATTTGATGGCGTCTTCGCGGCGGATGATGCCGGCGTTGTTGACGAGGATGTGCACCTCGCCATTGAGCGCCTTGGCCTGGGCCACCAGTTCGGGGATGCAGCTGATGTCGCCCAGGTTGGCGCGCAGGTCCAGGAAGCGACGGCCCAGGGCCTCGATGGCGGCCTTGGTTTCATCCGGCTCGGAGACGTTGACGCCGACGACGTCGGCACCCGCCTGCGCCAGTGCCAGCGCCATGCCCTGGCCGAGGCCCGTGTTGCAGCCGGTCACGATGGCCGTCTTGCCGGCGAGATTGAAGTTGTGAAGGACCATGTCGTTGTTCGAGGTGCGTGGAGCACCGGTTGCGTGGGAAGGGGCCGCCCGGGCGGAAGAAGGACCGATGGCGACAGCGGGGTCGGGGTTGTTCCGATGGATCCGCCGCGCTGGATCGTTAGAGTTGAAACGCGGTTTCGGATTCCGATTTCGAGAAGCTTAGGGCAGCTGGCAAGTGTTGCGGAATCATGGTTTCTATTTAGTGAACCGCCGTTCCGATTTTGCCAGCTTGAACCTATCATCGTCCACAAGCCCTGCAAAAGAGCCTTCCCTTCAGTGCCTGCATAACCCGTCGTGATGTTGTCCAGCGTCACGGCGCAGGCCCGCGGTGAGGCCGCCTTGCCGGGCGTTGCCAGCGGCCGCACGACCCCAGCAGTTGTCGTTGTAGGCCATGGAACGGCGCTCGCACTGCCGCGAAGCCGTTTCCCGATTTGACGGGCGCCCTGCGTGCGCCCGGGTGCCCAGCCCTTGCATAACCCCAGAGCCGCCGGCGCGTGACGCGTCGAGGCGGCCTTGCACCAGGAGACTCTTCATGTCCGCTTTCCGTCCGTACCACCGTCTCGCCCTGAGCCCGGTGGCCCTGGCCGCCACGCTCGTCGCCGCCCCCGTCTGGGCTCAGGACGCCGCCGCCACGAACAACCAGCTCGAGACCGTGACCGTCACCGGCATCCGGGCCTCGCTGGAAAGCGCACTGAACGCCAAGCGCCAGGACAAGGGCATCGTCGATGTCATCAAGGCCGAGGACATGGGCAAGTTCCCGGACACCAACCTGGCCGAATCGCTGCAGCGCGTGCCGGGCGTCGTCATCGACCGCGATGCCGGTGAAGGCCGCAACATCTCCGTGCGCGGCCTGGGCGGTGACTTCACCCGCACGCGCATCAACGGCATCGAGGCGCTGGCCACCACCGGCGGCACCGACAGCTCCGGCGGCGCCAACCGCACCCGCGCGTTCGACTTCAACGTCTTCGCCGCCGACCTCTTCAACTCGCTGACGGTGCGCAAGAGCACCTCGGCCGACGTGGACGAGGGTTCGCTGGGCGCGACGGTGGACCTGCAGACGGCCCGCCCCTTCGATCTGAAGAAGTTCGTGGCCGCCGTGGCCGTGAAGGGCACCTACAACGAGATTCGCGGCAAGGCCACGCCCAAGGCCTCGTTCCTGATCTCCAACACCTTTGCCGACAAGAAGATCGGCGTGCTGCTGTCGGGCGCCTACTCCAAGCGCCAGGTCTACGAAGAAGGCTTCAGCACCGTGCGCTGGGACAACGGCAGCTCCAGCGGCGGCTGGTGCTCGCCGCTGGGCGTGACGCCCGCCAACCCGGCCACCACGGCGGCCACGGCCAACACCTGCGGCTCGGCCGGCGTGGCCTCCGACGCCGCCACGGCGCCCAGCGCGCGCCTGCCGGCCTCGCAGGCCGCCACCGATGCCTACAACGCCGCGTCGCTGGCCACCAACTTCCACCCCCGCCTGCCGCGCTACGGCCGCCTCACGCACGATCAGGACCGCACGGGCCTGACCGGGTCGGTGCAGGTGCGCCCGACCGACACGACGGTGATGACCTTCGACATGCTCTACAGCAAGCTCGACGCGACGCGCCAGGAAGACTTCCTGGAGGCCATCTCGTTCAGCCGCACGCTGGCCCAGGGCGGCAAGCCGCAGACCAGCGTCGTGGAGGCGCAGTTCGCGCCCAGCGGCCAGATGGTCTACGGCAAGTTCAACGGCGTGGACATCCGCTCGGAGTCGCGCTTTGACAAGCTCACCACCGAGTTCACGCAGCCCACGCTCACCGTCGAGCAGGAGCTCACGGAGACCGTCAAGCTCACGCTCAAGGGTGGCCGCGCCACGTCGCGCTTCCGCAACCCCATCCAGACCACCACGACGCTGGATGCGCCCAACGTCAACGGCTATGTCTACGACGCGCGTGGTGACGACCGCTCACCGCTGATCACCTACGGCACGCTCAACCCCAGCGACGTCAACGGCGCGCTGGCCATCCACGGCGTGCCGGTGGGCGCCACCGGCATCACCAACTTCACGCCCAGCGAGATCCGCATCCGCCCGAACGGCGCGACCAACCGGCAGGACGTCGTGACCGCCGATGTGGCATGGGAAGCCATCCCCGACCTGCTGACGATCAAGGGCGGCGTCAGCTACAAGAAGTTCAGCTTCAACAGCTACGAATTCCGCCGCACCGTCGAGACGATGAACACGCTGCCGGCCGGCACGCTGCCGCTGAGCCTCGTGACGACGCTGGATGGCTTCGGCAAGGGGCAGAGCCTGCCCGCGGGCTCGGTCACGTCCTGGGTCATCCCCAACCTGGACGCCATTGCCGGCGCGTATGACATCTACTGCAATTGCCTGAAGACCGGCCAGGCCGGCGGCTCGGGCGACTTCCGGCTGAGCTCCATCACCAACGGCAATGCGCGCGGCAACAACCGCTCCATCACCGAAACCGACACCGGCAGCTGGCTGATGGGTGAGTTCGATACGCGCCTGGGCGGCCTGCCGGTGCGCGGCAACGTGGGTGCGCGCTATGTGAAGACGTCGCTGAGCGCCACCGGCTATCTCGCCACCGGCGGCGGCAGCCCGGTGACGGCCACGCGCCAGTACAACGACTGGCTGCCGTCGGCCAACGTCGGCGTCAACGTGACGAAGGACTTCATCGTGCGCGCCGCGGCGGCCAAGGTGATGTCGCGTCCGCCGCTGCCGAGCCTGAACCCGGGCGGCACGCTGTCCACCACCGGCACGCTGAGCTACACCGGCGGCAACCCGGCGCTCGACCCCTACCGCGCCACCACCTTCGACCTCAGCGGCGAGTGGTACCACTCCAAGAACGGCTTCATCGGCCTGGGTCTGTTCCAGAAGAACATCAAGAGCTTCGTCGTGACCAGCGGCCGCAACGTGGCCTACAAGGACACCGGCCTGCCGATGTCGCTGCTGCCGACCAACTTCACGGGTGACGAGATCTTCACCGTCAGTGCGCCGGTCAACACCGAGGGCGGCAAGCTGCAGGGCTTCGAGATCAACGTTCAACAGCCGTTCAGCTTCCTGCCGAGCTGGGGCAAGAACTTCGGCCTGCTGGCCAACTACACGCAGGTCAAGTCCAAGATGAAGTACCCGTCGTCGCAGACCGCGACGACGACCACCTACATCACCGAGGACCTGATCAACCTGTCGCCGCGCTCGTGGAACATGTCGCTCTACTACGACGACGGCACGTTCAGCGGCCGTATCTCCGGCTCGTCACGCGCGTCGTTCCTGCAGACGGTCGTGTTCCAGAACAACCAGAACGAGCAGGGCAAGAACAAGACCTTCAACCTGGACATGTCGCTGGGCTACAAGGTCAACAGCCAGCTCGAACTCACCTTCGAGGCGACCAACCTGACGAACCAGGCCAACGAGCAGTTCATCTCCCGTGCGATGAACAACGTGGTGGTGAACAACTACACCGGCCGCGAGTACATCCTGGGCGGCCGCTACAAGTTCTGAGCCGCATGACCTGAAAGACCAGGGGCGCAGACCTGCCGTCTGTGCCCCTTTTTGCTTGGGGGACCCTGCCGGTCTCCGGATGGAAGTCGAGCCGCCGACAGAGCGGCCGCACGTCAACAACGGAGACAACGCATGAAGACCCTCAAGACCCTGGCGGTCCTGGCCGCCGCATGCCTGGGCGGCGCCGCTGCGCAGGCCGCTCCCGTGCCCGTGGGCACCGTCATCACGGGCCAGGTCAACGGCGCCAGTTCGGCGCTGTTGGGCCTGGACCACGGCTACGCCGACGAGGCCGGCAGCAACGTCACGGCGCTGTCCGACGGTTTCGGCGATCTGGAGTTCCTGACGGCCGATTACGCGGTCGGCATCGACTTCACCAGCAGCGGGCTGCTGCAGGTCTGGAACAACAGCGGCGCTGCCGCGCTGCCGGGCACTTACGCGCTGACGTTCAGCTTCGCAGGCCTGACGCAGCCGCTGAGCGGTTTCGTGGGCCTGGACCTCAGCGGTATCAGCAGTGGCGGTGTCAGCCTGGCGCGGCTGGATGACCACCGCATCGCGCTGACGCTGAACGACCTGACGTTCAACGACAGCTTCGGCAGCTTCACGGCGCAGCTGAACGTGGCGGCGGTGCCCGAGCCGGCGAGCGGCGCGCTGCTGGCCCTGGGACTGGGCCTGCTGGCGCTGGGCCGCACGAGGAGGGCTGCCGCATGAAGCCGCTGCATCACCTGAGCGGCATCGCGTCGCTGTTGCTGGCCAGCCTGCCGGCCTGGGGCCTCGACGCCGCGCTGCAGACGGCGCCGGCCGACGGCTGGGGCGCCGGCACCGTGGGCGGCAGCGCGGCCACGCCCGAGCACATCTACACCGTGCGCAACCGCGCCGAACTGCTGAACGCGCTGGCCAATGGCGGCAACGCGGCCAAGATCATCAAGGTGGCCGGCAGCATCGACATGACCGCGGGCACGCCGTTCGCGAGCACGGCCGACCAGAAGGTCAGGGCGCGCGTGCGCCTGCCGAGCAACACGACGCTGATCGGCGAGGGGCCCGGCGCCGGCTTCGTCAACGCGTGGATCGACATCACCGGCGTCAGCCAGGTCATCGTGCGCAACCTCACGCTGGTGGCGCCCTGCGATGTGGGGCCCGTCTGGGACCCCACCGATGGCGCCACCGGCAACTGGAATTCCCAGTACGACGCGATCGGCATCGTCACGGCCACGCAGGTCTGGATCGACCGCAACACCATCACCGACGCGCCCGTCACCGACGACACGCTGCCCATCGAGAACGGCAAGACGCGCCAGTGCCACGACGGTGCCATCGACATCACCAAGGGCGCCGATCTCGTCACGGTGTCCTACAACGTTGTGCAGGCGCATGACAAGACGATGCTGATCGGCGGCTCCGACAGCCTCGCGAGCGACGCCGGCAAGCTGCGCGTGACCATCGCCAACAACGTGTTCAGCGGCGTCACGCAGCGCGTGCCGCGCGTGCGCTACGGGCAGGTGCACGTCTTCAACAACTACTTCATCGGCAGCAAGACGGCCAACCCCTATCCGCACAGCTACAGCATCGGTGCGGGCAAGGCGTCCAACCTGCTGTCGCAGGCCAACGTCTTCGCCATCGACGGCGCGACGGGCTGCGACGGCGTCGTCACCTACCCGAGCAGCGACCACTCCGGCGTGTTCCAGGACAGCGGCTCCATGCTCAACGGCGCGCCGCTGGGCGCCTGCAGCGTGTTGGCGGGCACGCCCTTCACGCCGGCCTATGCCTACAAGCCGCGGCCGGCGGCACTCGTCAAGGCCAATGCCGTGGCCCTGGCCGGTGCCGGCAAGCTGACGACGCAGATCAGCGGCAGCGGCAATGTCGGCGACGTGGCCGGCACCCGGCTGCCGGCCGCCAACGAGGCCGGCGTGCACACCGACACGCGGCTGGCGCTGTCCTTCGACGCGCCGCCCACGCTCGGCACGGTGGGCCGCATCAGCGTCTATCGCAGCAGTGACGATGTGCTGGTGGACAGCATCGACGTCAGCAGCGTGCCGTCCGCCAGCGACACGCAGACCGTGCTGGCGCGCAGCAATCTCGAGATCGATGCGCTGGGACTCGGCGCCATGTCGGATGGCGCGACCTGGGCGCGCTATGTCTGGTATCGCCCGGTGGCGATCAGCGGCAGCACGGCGCAGGTGCGGCTGCACAACAACCGGCTGGACTTCGGCACCAGCTACTACGTGACGATGGACGCCTCGGTGCTGGCCGGCAGCATCAAGGGCGCCGCTTTCGCCGGGGTCACCAAGGCGGACGGCTGGAAGTTCACGACGCGTGCCGCGCCCGCGAGCTACACCGATGTTGCCGTGGACGACAACGGCTCGACCGCCGACTTCCGCACGCTGCAGGGCGCGCTGAACTGGGTCATGAAGTACTGCGCCACGAACAGCTCGTCCAGCTACGGCTGCAACACGGTGGCGACGCCCAAGGTCATTCGCCTTGCCGATGGCCGCTACCCCGAGCTCAACATCCTGCGCAAGGTGTCCAACCTGAGCATCGTCGGCGAGAGCCGCGACGGCGTGGTCGTGGGCGACGAGAATTTCGAGTCGCTGAATTCGGGCAGCGGCGCCAGCAGTGCGGCGGCCGGCACGGCGCTGAGCACCTCGGGCAAGACCTTGGGCCATCGCGTGCTGGGCGGCGGCCGGTCGTCCTTCCTCATCGAGACGTCCGACCTGCTGACGCTGCGCAACTTCACGCTGCTGAACCCGCACGAGCGCAGCAACAGCTGGGACAACCAGGCCGAGACGATCTACTTCAACACCAGCACGACCGCGGCGGCCGCGCGGCTGGTGGCCAGGGAGATGGCGTTCTACAGCCAGCAGGACACGCTGCAGCTCAAGGGCTACAACTGGTTCTACCAGTCGCTGGTGGCCGGCAATGTGGACTTCATCTGGGGCAGCGTGATGGCCAGCCTGTTCGAGGAGTGCGAGATCCGCTCGGTGGTGGACACCGCCAGCAGCTCGCCCGGCTATGTGCTGCAGTCGCGCGCGACGGCGGGCGACAAGGGCTTCGTGTTCCTGAACAGCCGGCTGACGTCCGATGGCCTCGTGAGTCAGGCCTATCTGGCGCGCAGCGGCGGCACGGCGGCGACGACCTACACCGACAACATCGCCTTCGTGAACACGCGCATGGGCCCGCACATCCTGCCCGTGGGCTGGTGCGTGGGCACCGGCACCAGCAAGACCGGCGTCGGCACCGGCGGCTGCGGCAGCAACCCGCCGCCCTGGGCGGGCACGGCCGATGGCGCCGCCACCGACACCGCCGGTTGGCGCGAGTTCGGCAGCCTGGACGCCAGCGGCGCGCCGCTGGACGTCAGCGCACGGCTGGGTGTGGCGTCGGTGAAGGTCAATGCCGTGGCGACCGACCTGACGCTGGCCCGGCAGCTGTCTTCGCCTGCGGGCCTGACGACGCGTGCCGAGGTGTTCCAGAACTCGACGATCGCCACCGGCGCGCCGGGCGGCTGGGTGCCCGCGCCCTGAGCCCTGGCGAATCACGCAGTGCCGGCCTGCGCGCTCGCCGGGCCGGCGACGAGACGAAAAAAACAGGAGACGACAACAATGAAGAGCATGAACCGCAGGCCGTGGAACGGCCACCGCGACCCTCGCGCGCTGACCCACCGGCTCAGCCTGTGCGCCGGCGCCGCGCTGTGCCTCGTCAACGCCGCGCACGCCCAGGGCGGCGAGGGCCAGGCGCCCGTCAGCATGGAGCGCGTGCAGGTCACCGGCTCGTCCATCAAACGCTTGTCCGGCGAGACGGCGTTGCCGGTGTCGGTCAACAGGCCGGAGGAGTTGGAGGCGCGCGGGCACACCGAGCTGAAGGATCTGGTGCTGGAGTTGCCGCAGTCGCAGTCGCTGGGCTTCAACACCGGCGCGGCCGGCCCGGTGCTGAACCTGCGCGGCCTGGGGCCCATGCGCACGCTGACGCTGCTCAACGGCCGCCGCCTGGCCAACGAGCCGCTGCAGGATCAGTACGTGTCGGTCAACGTCATCCCGCGCATGGCGCTGGACCGCGCCGAGACGCTGCGCGACGGCGCGTCGTCCATCTACGGCTCCGACGCCATCGGCGGCGTGCAGAACTTCATCATGAAGGAGAGCTTCCGCGGCGCACGCATGAAGGCGGACTGGAACGTGCCGGAGCGCTCCAGCGCCGGAGAGACCCAGGCCGTCGGGGCGATCGTCGGCTTCGGTGACCTCGTGGTCGACGGCTGGAACCTCTACGGCGCGCTGGACCACCAGAGCAAGTCGGCCTTGATGCAGGGCGACCGGCCCGAGCTGTACGACGGCTCGGCGCTGAACCAGCTGGGCCTGCTCGTCACGCCCAGCAACAAGAACCAGAGCCCGATTGCCAACTTCGGCTTCGCGCCGGCCTCGGCCGCAGGCGGCGCGAACAACAACAACTACAACGCCAGCTTCGCCACCGGCTGCGTGGCGCCATGGTCGCTGCCCACGCTGGGTGCCGGCAGCGTCGCGACGCCGGCCACCTACGGCAACGCCGGCTGCTACCGCGACCCGAACTTCTACACGGCGATCAGCGACGGCAGCAAGATCACCAACCTGTTCGCCAAGGGCGCACTGAACGTGGGGCAGGGCCACCGCGTCAGCCTGGAACTGCTGCATTCGGCGTTCACCGTCGAGAAGTACCGCGGCCTGCAGATCAACAGTTCGTCCAACGAACCGTTCAGCTACTACACCATCCCGTCCACCAGCAAGTTCTACCCCGGCAAGGGCATCACGCCGCTGGTCAACGTGGTGGGCAGCAACACCGGCAGCAACTCGCCGGCCATGTTCATCGACGCGACGAAGACGCCCGGCGTCGTCAGCCCGCTCAACATGAACAACCGGCTGGTCTACTTTCAGTGGGGCCCGGGTGAACTGGGCAACGCCTATCGCAACGACGAGCAGGTCAACGATCGGCTGGTGCTGGCGGCCGAAGGCACGCTGTGGAAGTGGGACTACCGCGTGGGCCTGAACTACGGCCACTCGCAGCGCAACACGGCCACGGGTGGCGGCTACATCCTCTACAGCAAGGCGCAGGAAGGCTTCACCAACGGCATCCTGAACCCCTTCGGCCCGCAGGACGCCGCCGGCCTGGCCTACCTGAAGAGCATCGAGCTGCGCGACTACGTCTACCGCAGGAACGAGGCTTTCAACAAGGGCGTCGACGCGACGCTGACCCGCGAGCTGATGCAGCTGGGCGGCGGCCCGCTGACGCTGGCCGTGACCGGCGAGCTGCGCCGCGACGAAGCCAAGGTGCACGCCGCGCCGCTGGACTACGTCGGCAAGCTGGCCGACGGCCGCTACAACATCAGCAGCGCAGGGGTTGTCGTGAAGGACGACATCGTCGGCGAGAACCCCACCGGCGTGGCCGCCAGGCTGCACCGCGACATCAAGTCCGCCGTCGTCGAGCTGGACGCACCGCTGACCAAGGTCTGGAGCGTCAACGGCGCCGTGCGCTCCGACACCTACAGTGACTTGAAGACCACCACGGTCAACCCCAAGCTGTCGCTGCGCTTCCAGCCCAGCGCGCAGCTGATGTTGCGCGCGTCGGCCAATACGGGCTTCCGGGCACCGTCCATCATGGACATCCAGAACCCCACGCCGGAAGTGCGCCAGGCCACCATCGATGACCCGGTGCTGTGCCCCAGCCCGACGCCGCTCATCGCCGGCTCCGGCACGGCGGTCGCCAGTGCGGACCCGGTCAAGGTCTGCAACGCCATCACCGACTACTGGACCAAGTCACCTGACAACAGCCACTTGAAGCCCGAGAAGTCCAGCGGCTGGAGCATCGGCGGCGCGTTCGAGCCGGTGCATGGCCTGCTGGTGACGCTGGACTACTGGAGCATCAAGCTCAGCGACGTGCTGGGCGCGCTGACGCTGCCCGAGGTGCAACAGCAGCCGGCCAAGTACGCGGCCAACATCGTGCGCCGGGCCGACGGCACCATCGACCACATCCTGACCAGCCAGGCCAACCGCGGTGACATGAACATGCGCGGCCTGGATGTCGCCGCGACCTATCAGCTGCGCACCAACAACCTGGGCACATTCAACTTCAAGCTGGACGGCACCTACTACGACAAGTACGCGTTCTCGGTGGAAAAGGGCGGCGAGATGCTGGACGACGTCGGCGTCCTGACCGCCGACGCGCGCTATGTCGGCCCCAACGCCGGCCTGGCCACCACGCAGCAGATCGTCTACCGCTGGAAGCACACCGCCGCCGTGGCCTGGCGCAATGGCGATTGGTCCGCGCAGCTCTCGCAGCGCTACAACAGTGGGCTGACCGACCTGACGCCGCGCGCCGGTTCGGCCTACACCAGCGTCAAGGCGTACAAGCAGTACAACTTCAGCGCCGGCTATGCGGGCTTCAAGAACTGGAAGGTGAATGTCGGTGTCAACAACCTCACCAACGTGGGCCCCGCACTGACAGCCAACACGGGCTACAACGGCTACCTGACCAGCAACGCGGACGTGCTCGGCCGCGCTTACCGCCTGGCGGCCGAGTACACGTTCTATTGAGGCAGAACGGGCAGTCGCCTGATGCGCGCGAAGGCCCCGGTCTTTGCGCGCCATTTCCTTCCAGTCCCATGCTGACCAAAACCTTCTTTCTGACGGCGCTGGCCTTGACCACCGCCTTGAACTGCGCCGCCGCTGAAGCGGCCGTAGCGGTCCCCCACGCGGGCATCCAGCACACCGGCTGGACCCAGACCCAGGGCGGCCGCGGAGGTCGCCTCATCAAGGTCACGACGCTGGCGGCCTCCGGCCCCGGCAGCCTGGCCGAGGCCATCGCCGCGAGCGGCCCGCGCATCGTCGTGTTCGAAGTCGGCGGCGTCATCGACATGGCGGGCCAGCCGCTGAAGATCCAGCAGCCCTTCCTGACGATCGCCGGCCAGACCGCCCCCGACCCCGGCATCCACGTCATCAAGGCCGAGACGACCATCGCCACGCACGATGTCGTCATCCAGCACCTGAGCTTTCGCCCCGGCGAGTTCGGGCGGCCCAAGAAGGGCGGCGGCGACCAGGACGGCATCTCCGGCATCGGTGGCGCGCACGACGTCATCGTCGACCACTGCAGCTTCTCCTGGGCCACCGACGAGAACCTCTCGGCCAGCGGCCCGCGCTTCGAGGGCAACACGCCCGAAGCGTGGCGCCAGGCCACGTCGCACCGCATCACCTACAGCCACAACCTCATCTACGAGGGCCTCGGAAACTCGGTGCACGAGAAGGGCGAGCACAGCAAGGGCTCGCTGATCCACGACAACACCAGCCAGGTGCTGCTCTACGGCAACGTCTACGCGTCCAACCGCCAGCGCAACGCGCTGTTCAAGGGCGGCGCGCAGGGCGCGATGGTCAACAACCTCATCTTCAACCCCGGAGACCGCGCCGTTCACTACAACCTGCTGGCCAAGGAGTGGGCCGGCCAGCCCTGGCAGACCGGCCGGCTCACGCTGGTGGGCAACGCGCTGCGCCACGGCCCGAGCACGGTGGCCGACACGCCGTTCTTCATGCTGCTGGGCCAGGGCGACCTGGAGCTGTACGTGGCCGACAACATCGCGCACGACGTGCAGGGCCAGCCGGTGGGCCTGCTGGGCAGCAACGCGCAGACGACGGCCAAGCTCATCGCCGTGCCGCAGCCCACGCTGCCGGCCGACCTGCCGGCGCTGTTGCCAGCCGCATCATTGGCGACGGCGCTGCCGCCACTCGTCGGCGCCCGCCCGTGGGCGCGCGACCCGCTGGACGCGAAAGTGCTGGCCGACATGGCGCAGGGCCGTGGCAAGCTGATCGACTCCGAAGTCGAGAACGCGCTCGGCTACCCGCGCCACAAGCCCACGCGCCGTGCCTTTGTTGAGGCCGAATGGAACCTCGACGACATGAGCCCCAAAGCCGGCTGGCCGGCGTTGCCCAAGCCTTCCAACTGAAGTACCCCATGAAGCGACTCCTGACCCTCCTCGCCGCCAACCTCAGCCTCACTGCGGCGGCCCAGACGACCTCGGCGCCTGCCGCCTCCGCGCCCAAGGCCGGTGAAACCACCGCCAACGTGGCCACCGGCCCGCGCGTCATCCTCGTCGGCGACTCGACGATGGCGCCGCGCAGCGGCTACGGCAACGCGCTGTGCGCCCGACTGCAGCAGGTCGCCTGCATCAACCTCGCGCGCGGCGGCCGCTCCAGCATGAGCTTCCGTGCCGAAGGTCTGTGGGACACCGTGCTGGCCCTGCTCAACGAAGGCAAGACCCAGGGCACGGCGCGCCAGAAGACGCTGGTGCTGATCCAGTTCGGCCACAACGACCAGCCCGGCAAGCCCGGCCGCTCGACCGACCTGGCCACCGAGTTCGGCCCCAACATGACGGGCTATGTGAAGGACGTGAAAGCCGCCGGCGGCGACGTCGTGCTGCTGACGCCGCTGACGCGCCGCACCTTCAAGGAAGGCGTTCTGCCCAACGACCTGCGCCCCTGGGCCGAGGCCATCCTCAAGGTCGGCGAAGAGCAAGGCGTGCCGGTGCTGGACCTGAACGCCATCAGCCACGCCGCCGTGGCCGCCATGGGCCAGCCTGCTGCCGACACGCTGGCCGAGGCGCCGCCTCGCTTCGACCGCACCCACCTGGGCCCCAAGGGCGCAGCGCTGTTCTCGGAGCAGGTGCTGGACGGGTTGGTCAAGATCAAGCCTGAGCTGGCGGGGGCGAAGACGCTGGTGCCGTAAGGCAGAGACCTACGCTGCGGCGTCTGGCAGGCTGTACGAGATCTTGGTGCCGTTGAGGGCCACGAGTCCGTTGGCCTGAAGTGTGTCGAGCAACGACGTCAGTTCATCCTCGGGCAGTTGCTTCTGGAACAGGGAGCTGACGGTGCTGGTCAGGGTTTTGATCGTTCTCGGCTTGGAAGCACCGCGTTGCCTCAGATTCGCCACGACGACGTCAACCTTCTCGGGCAGAGACTTGCAGTTCGACGCTTTCAGCAGCGGAATGTCTTCGATGGATTTGGAGCGAACGACCGGAATTTTCTCGGCCTTCAGATGCTGGATGAGGGGGTCGAAGCCGGTGTCCTTCGAGATGACGTGGAAGTAGGCCGACGCATCCTGAGCCGCAAGGCGGCCAATGTAGAAGGCGATGTGGAAGTCCAATGCATTGGGCCCGTTTCCCGTGATCTTGATGTACCGAGCGCGAGGCCCCAGTTCCTGCATCGCGGAGACGATGTCGAAAGAGAGCTTGGCTTGGCTGGCGCCGACAAAGAGCAGCACTTTGAAGTGCTCGGCATCGAGGCCGCGAACAAGCTCTGGCTGGACGTTCTCGTAGTCGATCAGCACGTAGTTGGTCCGCAAGTCGATCTCCCTGAGGCTGGCTGGTTATGAGTGGCCGGCATTCTGCGCAAGAACCGCCGTCACCCAGCCCGCATAAGGGGCTGATGCCTCCGCGATCGGCAGCGCAAAAATCGCCGGCACCTCGTACGGGTGCCGTTGGCGCAGCAGCACCTCCAGCGCCGCGTAGTTCGCCTGCGTTGTCTTGAGCATCAGCCTTACCTCCGGCTCGTTGACGATCTCGCCTTGCCAGCGGTAGGTGCTGTGGATGGCCTCGATCTGCACGCATGCCGCGAGCCGTTGCTCAACGGTCGCCCGTGCCAGCAGGTCGGCCTGCTGGCGTGTAGAGACCGTCGTGAAGACGGCCACCAGGTCGGTGGTGCGGCTCACCACAGCTTCCACCAGGGCTTGCCGTGAGGTGGTGGCGGGCTGGCGGGTGCGGCGGCAGGCGCCTTGGAGCGGTCGGCAAGCCAGCCGTTGGACATGTCTTCACGCACCGACGGATCGATGCTCCAGCGGGCGGCGACCTCCATAACGTCTCCTTCGTCGGGAAAGCGGAGGTCATCGCGCTGCCAGTAAGCATCGTGTTGCGCTTCGGCGCAGGCGGGATCGAAGAATCGGTGGCCAAGCACGGTTTCTTCGGCTGTCATGGCTCCGAGATTCAGGATGTCGTCTCCCTGCAAGTGGCCGTACGCCCGCTCGATCTTGCCTCTGCACGCGCGAGCCCATGCGTGGGCGTCAACAACGCGGTAGGTCAGGAAGAACTGCGCCTCGGCGCCAAGTTCCGATGACACGCGTCGCAGCATGTCCAGAAACTGTGGCGGCCGATCGTCGACGAGGTCGAAGAAGCTTCTGCTCATCGCCAACGTCCAGCCATCGATGGCTGACGTGATGAACACCTTGCCGGCAGTGTGATAGCCGGCATGAATAGCGTCAACGGCAGTGGCAGGCGCGAGAGCGACGAGCCCCAGCGCGCTCGCGACGGCCTCGCCGTCTTCGGTGCGCACGGCGAACCATGCGGTCTTGTAGCCAAAGCTCATGCAGCTGCGTCCGGCCGATGTTGGGGCATCGCGCTGCCCTCGTTGCGCGGACGGGAAAGGAAGGTGGGAAGGGGCATGGCGGCCGCTGGCGTCGAGGCCGCCGATTCTGGCACCGGGTCAACGCTTGGTGGCAGGCCTTCGCACCATCGTGCGCTGGAACCAGGCCTCGTTCATGCGCGCCAGGAAGTTGGCGTTGATCGGAAAGCCGCAGCGGTCGCCCAGCACGGCCTCGGAGCCGCAGCGTGGGCACATGGCCGTCTGCTGGCTGATGGCGCTGGGGTCCAGCATGTTGTCGATCGTCAGACCTGTCCAGCCGACGATGTCGTCAGGCTTGAAGATCTGCACGCAGTTGCAGCAGCCGCAGAGGCGGCTGCCTTCGATCTGGCTGTGGTTGTTGGCCGTGTGGCGAAACGCGGCAAGCAGTTCGTTCATGGCGTGACCCTGCAGACGATGAGCCGCAGTGTGGCCGCGGGGGCTGCATGGCGGCTACGTCCGGCGCCCCCCAAAAGCCGGGCTTTTGGGGCGGTTCATCCTCAACCTTGCTGGCGTGCAGGGACATTCAGGCCATGTCGGGTTGCGCCGCCGGGGCTGGCAGGCGATGGCGGTGTGGCGGCCGGGGTTCGCACGCCGCATCAGCGGCGGCCGATGGCTGCGGGTCAATTCAGCTGAAGCGTCAGCCAGGCGGTCGCAGTGGCTTGCTGCGCGGCGTCAAACCGATGGCCGCTCGGCGTGGCCTGCGTGGTCAGCAGGCCGTCCCGCCCGAGCCATGCGCGCCCCAACCGCCGCCAGGCTGCTTGGGTGGCATCCCACGGAAACAGCTTGTCGTCCGGTGAGCCGAACAGCAGCAGCGGGCGCGGCGCGATCAGCGCGGCGATGTCGGGGTGGTCCAGCGCCGCCGCCAGGCCCAGGTGCGCCATGCTGAAGGCGGACTGGCCTTGCAGCGTGTGCTCGCCAGCGCGCAGCAGGCCTTCGCGCGTACACATCCAGTGTGCGGCGACGCAGGCCGGGACGTCATCGCAGACGGCAGCCAGTTGCCAGGCGCGAAAAGCCCCCATCGAGAAGCCGAGCACGGCGACACGCCTGGCGTCGATCCCGGGCTGCTCGCGCAGCCAGCGGTGCGAGCGCAGGTCGTCGCTGGCGATGATGCCGGCCCAGCTGTGGCCCAGCTGCAGCAGGTGATTGGCCAGCGCCTGCTGGTCGTCCTTGGCGAAGCCGGGGCGGCTGCGTTCGCCCCAGCCGAGCGCGTCGATGGCCAGCACGGCGAAGCCGGCGTTCACCAGCGTGTCGCCGACGAACTGCCCCTCGAAGTAGCGCTGCGTCCAGGCGTCGGCGGACGCGTTGGCCGCCAGCGGGCGGATCAGCTTTTCCTTGCCGATGTCGAAGCGCGCGCCGTGGTCGTGCAGCAGCAGCACGGCCGGGTATGGGCCGGGGCCGTTGGGGCGCAGGAAGAGGGCGGGCACGCGGTCGCCTAAAGCGCCGCGCAGCGCGAGTTGCTGGGCGGTGTGGTTGCCGCGGTCTTGCTCGGCCAGCACCTCGGTGGCGAAGGCGCTGCCGTCGTCACCGGGCAGCAGCATCAGCTGGCGGGCGGTGGCGAGCGCCTCGGCGCGCCAGGCGGCGTCGGGCCGCCACGCGAGGCGAGGGCGCCAGCGTTGCTGCAGGCCGGCGAGCGTGGCGTCCAGACCGTCGGCGCCGGCCAGCAGCGGCCAGGCCGTGAGGCCGGCGAGCAGGTGCCGGCGCGAGGTCATCAGCCGGCGACCAGCTTGGGCAGTGCGAGCGACAGCGACGGCAGGTAGGTCGCCGCCAGCAGCGTGACGAGCAGCGCGCCGTAGAACGGGGCGATGGAGCGCATGACCTGACCCACCGACACGCCACCGATCGCGCAGCCGACGAACTGCGTGCTGCCCACCGGCGGCGTGTTCAGGCCCAGCGCGCAGTTCAGCAGCATGACGACGCCGAACTGCGTCGGGTCCATGCCGGCCTTCATGCAGATGGGCAGGAAGATGGGCGTGCAGATCAGGATGGTGGCGGCCATGTCCAGGAAGGTGCCCAGCACGAACAGCAGCAGGTTGACCCACAGGAAGATGGCCCATGCGTTGTTGCCGCTCATCTGCTCCAGCCATTCGCCGGTCTTCTGCGGCACCTCGTACAGCGCCATGAAGTAGCCGAAGGCCGACGAGATGCCGATCAGCAGCAGCACGACACCGGTGGTCTTGCAGGCCTTGGCGCAGGCGGCCAGGAAGCCGCGCCACGACAGTGTGCGGTAGACCGCCGCCGTGACGAGCAGCGCCCAACAGACGGCCGTGGCCGCCGACTCGGTGGCCGTGAAGACGCCGCTCAGGATGCCGCCCAGGATGATGACGATGACCAGCAGCCCCGGCAGCGCCGCCAGGAAGGCCGAGAACACCGCCGGCCAGCCGGGGAAGGTGCCATGCGTCGGGTAGCCGCGCTTGCGTGCGACGGCGTAGGCGGCGACGAGGTTGGCCACCGTCAGCAGCACGGCGGGCAGCACGCAGGCCAGGATGAGGTTGAACACGCTGACCGCCGCGATGCCGGCGGTGGCCAGCACATAGATGATCAGGTTGTGCGAGGTGGGCATCAACGCGCCCACCAGGGCTGCGTGCGTCGTCACGTTGACCGCGTAGTCGGCGTCGTAGCCTTCGCGCTTCATCAGCGGAATCATGACCGAGCCCATGGCCGACACGTCGGCCAGCGGCGAGCCGGCGACGCCGCCGAACAGCGTGCAGCCCAGCACGTTGCTCATGCCCAAGCCGCCGCGCACATGGCCCACCAGCCGGTTGGCGAAGTTGACGATGCGCTCGGCGATGCCGCCGTGCAGCATCAGCTCGCCCGCGAAGATGAAGAAAGGGATCGCGAGGAAGGAGAAGATCTGCATGCCGCCCACCATCTTCTGGAAGACGATGGCCATCGGCAGATCGGCGGCGATCGCGGTGGCGACCGAGGCCAGCCCGATGGCGAAGGCCACCGGCACGCCCAAGAGCAGCAGCAGCACGAAGCTGCCGCACATGACCCAGAGTTCGAATCCACCTTCCACGTCAGACCCCGGCTTCTTCGACGTCCTGGCCGCGCAGCAGCGCGATCAGGTGTTCGATGCAGAACAACACGATGAGCACGCCGGCGATGACCAGCGGCAGATAGTCCAGCCCTTCGGACACGCCCAGCATGGGCTTGGGCTCGTCCCATTTCAGCGTCAGCCATTCCCAGCCGGCCATGGCCATCAGCACGGCGAAGGCCAGCACGCAGGCATGGATGAGTGCTTCGGCCACGCGTTGCGCGGCCTGGGGCAGCAGTGCCACGAGGGACTCCATGCCCAGGTGGCCCGCGTCGCGCACGCCCACCGCCACGGCCAGTGCGGTGATGTAGAGCACCAGCATCAGTGCGACGGGCTCGGTCCAGGTCGGCGAGTCGTTGAACAGATAGCGGCCGATGACCTGCCATTGCACGCAGGCGATCAGCACCACCAGCCCGAGCACGGCCGCGCGCAGCGACCAGCGCGATAGCGCCGCGCAGAACGTCGTATAGGCGCTCATTTGATGTCTTGAATCGACTTGACGAGTGCTTGCAGCTCCGGCGTGTTGACGAACTTCGCCATCACCGGCTGCATGGCCTGACGGAAGGGCTCGCGGTCGACCGTGACGATCTCGCTGCCGGCGGCCTTCACGGCGGCCAGTGCCTTGGCCTCTTGTGCGTCCCACAGCTGGCGCTGCACGGCGACGGAGGCCTTGGCGGCCGCGCGCAGCTGGGCCTGTTGTTCGGGCTTGAGCTTGTCCCAGACCTTCTTGCTGATGAACAGCGCGTCGGGCGTCATCGCGTGTTCGGTGCGGCTGTAGAACTTGGCAGCCTCGAAGTGGCGGAAGCCCTCGTAGCTGGGGATGTTGTTTTCGGCAGCATCGATGAGGCCGGTCTTCAAGCCGGTGTAGACCTCGCCCGGCGGCATGGGCGACGGGTTGGCGCCCAGCGCCGTCATCGCGGCCACTGACAGGTCGCTCTGCTGCACGCGGATCTTCAAGCCCTTGGTGTCGGCCAGCGTGCGCACCGGCTTGCGCGCGTAGATGGAGCGTGAGCCGGAGTCGTACAGCGCCAGGCCCACCATCCCCTGATGTTCGCAAGCCTTCAGGATCTCCTCGCCGGGCGCGCCGTCGTACGCCTTGCGCATGTGTGCCGTGTCGCGGAACAGGAAGGGCAGGGACGGCACCAGCGTCTTGGGGCACATCGCGGCCAGTGGCGCCAGGTTGACGCGTGTCATCGCCAGCGCGCCGAGCTTGACCTGGTCGACGGTTTCTTTTTCGGTGCCCAGCGCGCCCTTGTTGAAGACCTTCACCGTCAGCGTGCCGCTGCTGCTCTTGGCCAACTGCAGGCCCAGGTATTTGACGGCGGCGACGGTGGGGTAGTCGTCGCTGTTGTGCACGTCGGCGGACTTCAGTTCCAGCGCGAAGGCGCCGGTGCTGAGCAACGCGGCGGCCAGTAGGGTGAGGGTCTTCTTCATCACGTTGTCTCCTTGCTCGTGTTAATCCAGGGCTCGATAGCGCAAGTTGGCGAACCGCGCTTCCCCGTTGCCGGCGGCATAGATCGCCGGCCGCAGGCTGGCGAAGCCACCTGCGCTGTTGTGGTGGTAGCCGCTGACGTCCATCTGCACCGGGAACTTGGCCCACGGCAGCGTGGCGTCGGCGCGGCTGAACAGCGTCAGCACATGGCGCACGCAGCGCAGCTTGAGCTGCATCTGGCGGGCCGATGCGGCCATGCCGACAGGCTTGGGCACGGCGCGGATGTCTTGTCCGTAACGATGCAACTGCAAGCTCTTCGCGTTGGCGCCCATGCCGGCGTAGAGCTTTGCGCTGTAGAACATGACGACGCCGGCCTGCACGCCTTCGTCGAAGTCCAGATCGACTTCGAGCTCGAAGGCCGGGTCGCCCTGGATGAAGCCCAGCGGTGCGCTGTCGCCCGGGCCCTTGCCGGGCGTGGCGCGCAGGTGCAGCTTGCCGTCGGCCACACGAGCGCGCGGCGCCTGGCCGCTGCCGCTGAGGAATTGCCAGTGGGCTTGCAGCCGGTTGCCGGCGAAGTCGGCGGACAGCGGCATGCCGTGCGGCAGGGCCTCGCCACCGGCGGGCTTGGGCAAGGGCTGGCCGTCGTCCACGTCGACATGGAACCAGCCGTCGGCGCTGAAGCGCGCGGGCGCCAGCAGCATCTGCCGGCCCAGCGTGTGGAAGCTGTTCTCGTAGCCGTGGTACAGCATCCACCAGTCGCCTTTGGGGCCTTGGACGAGGCTGCCGTGGCCGCGCGACCACCAGCGCTCGCGCGGCGACTTCGTGCGCATCAGCGGGTTGTGCGGCGCCTGCTCCCAGGGGCCGTCGAGCGACCTGCTGCGCGCGGCGATGACCATGTGGCCGGTCGGCGGCCCGGCCGTGCCGCCCACGGCCAGCAGCATGTGCCACCAGCCGCCGTGGCGGATGATCTTCGGGCCTTCGGGGGAGAAGCTCTCCACGTCCCAGTCGTCGGGGTAGCGCCAGGGGTCGTAGATGTGCTCGATGGCGCCGACCGTCTTCAGCCCGTCGTCGCTGAGGCGCACGCGGTCGCCGCCGCTGAGGAACAGCCAGCGCTGACCGTTCTCGTTGGCGACATGCGTCGGGTCGATGTGCTTGGGCAAGCCCAGCGGCTGCGGTGGAGACCACGGCCCCTCGATGCGGTCGGCCCAGGTGACGAGGATGTCGTTGGGCTGCGCCTTGACTGGCAGGTAGAGGTAGTAGCGCCCGCCGTGCTTGCACAGGTCCGGCGCCCAGACGCTGCCCACCGCTTGGTGCAGCGCGTTCGCGACGGGCTGCCAGTTGACGAGGTCGCGCGAGTGCCAGATCAGCAGCCCCGGCACGGCCTCGAAGCTGGAGTGCGTCAGGTAGTAGTCGTCAACGTCCTTCAGCACCGACGGGTCCGGGCGGTCGCCGGCCAGCACGGGGTTCAGGAAGGTGCCGTCGCCCCGGTCGGCACGGCGCTGGCCCTCGATGCCCTTGGGCCACGGCTTGCACGGCGGCAGATAGGGCTGGCCGGGCTCGGCCGCGCAGTCGATGGCGGGGGCGGCCCAGGCGGGCAGCGTCTCCGGCAGGGCCAGCAGGCCCAGCAGCGCGCGCCGGTGTAGTGTCACTTCGAGACCCGTGTGAACAGCGATTCCCAGCCGGCCTTCGGGCTCATGTCCGCCAGGTTCCAGTCGGCCTCGACGAAGGCGCGCTGCGTGGGCTTGCGCAACGGCAGGCCGGCGGGGTTGTTCTGGGTCTCGTCGTCGATGAGCGTGCCGCGGTCCTCGGCGATGTCGCTGAGCTGCTTGAAGTCCAGCGGGTCCCGCGCCCAGGGCCGCGAGCCGACGATCAGCGGCAGCCGTTGCTCCAGCTCGCGTGGCGCCAGCCACTTCAGGCCGGCGGGCAAGTAAGGTTCGCGCGCCGCGATGATCTGCGCCGGGCCGGACGTGTAGCGGCCCGTCATCGGCAGCGGCTGGCCCTGGCGGTCCTGCGCGAGGTTGTCCTGCTCGAACAACTGCACATCGCCCACACCGCCCAGCGTGAACAGCGGCAGGTTGCGCTCGGTGTTGGGGCCGGCCCGGTAGACGTTGCCGGCCAGCGTGATCTTGCCGGTCTGGTAAGCGCGGCCGATCCACTCGTGGGCGATCAGGTTGTAGTGCACCGCGCGCCAGCCGGGGTTGTAGATCAGGTTGTTGACCATCGCGCCCCACACGCCACCCTTGAACAGCGCGTTGCGCTCGCGGTTGGACGCGTAGACGTTGCCCAGCAGCAGGATCTGTGTGGCGTTGTCGTGGATCAGCGTGCCCTTGCTGTGTTCGCCCTTGAGGTGCACGGCCTCGTTCAGCCCCTCGTAGATGAGGTTGTGGCTGTAGGTGATGGCGTGCGAGGTGTGCGCGCGCCAGTCGTCGGGCGTGGCGCCTTCGAAGCGGTGGCCACCGACGGAGAGGTTTTCGTCGGTCGCCCAGGAGAAGCTGCAGTGGTCGACGATGATGCGCTCGGCGCCGTCGCCGGTGGAGAAGCCGTCGTGGTCGTTGCCGCTGCGCTTCGGTCTTCCGTAGGCGCCGGGGCGGATGCTGATGTGCTGGACGATGACGTCCTTGGCGAACACTTCCAGCTCGCCCTTGATCAGCGTGATGCCGGGGTCCGGCGCCGTCTGCCCGGCGATGGTGACCTGGCCTTCACGCAGCTTGACGCTCTTGCCGCCGAGGTCGATGACGCCGCCCACCTCGAACACGATGATGCGCGGCCCGCGGGCCTCCAGCGCCGCCGTCAGGCTGCCCGGGCCCTCGGCGGCCAGCGTGGTCACGCGGATGATCCGGCCGCCCTGGCCGCCGTTGGTCTGCGCCCAGCCGGCGTGCACGTAGGTGGCGGCGTGCAGCGGCGGAGCGTCTTGGGCGTGGCACAGGCCGGCGGTGGCGGCGAGCGCCAGGGTCCAGAACAGCTTCATGGGCGTCAGCTCTTCATGAGATCCCGCATCACGTCGCGCGGGATCAGGGCGCCGGGGTGCTGGATGACCCGGGCGGCCAACTGGTTGCCGAAGGCGGCCGCCTCGGCCTGGCCCAGGCCCTGCAGGCGACGGCTCAGGTAGCCGGCGGCAAAGGAGTCGCCGGCGGCGGTCGTGTCGACGACGCGGGGCACGGCTTCGGTCGCCACTTCCTGCCAATGGCCGTCGCCGCCAACGATGGCCGGCAGTGCGCCGCGCTTGATGGCGATTTCGGGCACAGGCAGGGCCTGCGCGGCGCTGACGGCACTGGCCAGGTCGGGCAGGCCGTGCAGCGCCTGATGGTCGTCGGCCGTGATCAGCGCGATGGAGGCGGCAGCGAACGCGCGGCCATACCAGTAGCGCGCATCGCCCACCGAGTCCCACAGCCGCGGGCGGTAGTTGTTGTCGAATGCGACGACCTTGCCTGCCGCGCGCATGCGCGTCATCAGCGCCAGGGCGCGTTCACGCCCGGCCGGCGGCAGGATGGCCAGGCTGATGCCCGACAGATAGAGCGCGTCCAGTGCGTCGGCCTGTGTTTCCAGCGCCGTGTCGGCCGTCTCGAAATAGGCCCGCGCTGCCGCCTGGCCGCGCCAGTAGTGAAAGCGCCGCTCGCCGCCTTCGTCCAGCTCGATGAGGTAGAGCCCCGGCACACGGCCCGGCAGGCGCTGCACGAGGCCGGTCAGCACGCCTTCGGCCTGCCAGCGCTCCAGCATGCCGGCGCTCAATGAGTCGTCACCCAGCGCGGTGGCGTAGTGCACGCGCAGTGCGTCGCCGCCGCAGCGGGCGAGGTAGACGGCCGTGTTCAGCGTGTCGCCGCCGAAAGTCTGACGCAGGTTGCCGAAGGCTTGGCCCTGCAGTTCGAGCATGCATTCGCCCAGGGCGGCGATGGACACCGGCCGCGTGACGGCCGTGGGGGAGAGAGTCACGATTGGAAAATGAAACAGTGGTTCAATAAAGATAGCTTACTCGGTCCACTTCCGTGCCTGTGGTTTACCCAGGCGGTAGGAGGCAACTACCGGCGGCGGTGGTGTTAGCGGGCCGGTTTTGACTAGAGTTCGCACGCCGTCATGGGCGGCTTCAGGGAAAAGACAGTCATGAATGCAAGTCAGATGCGCCGCTGGCGCTGGGTGGCCGCCTGCGCGGTGTTGGGCATGGGCGCGACAGCCGTTCGGGCGGACTGCCATTTGAGCCAGATGGAGATCCCGGTCCGCATCGTCAATCACCGGCCGGTGGCCACGTTGACGCTCAATGGCACCGAGGTGCCCATGCTGCTGGACAGCGGCGCGTACTTCAGCGTGCTGCCGCTGTCGACGGCGACGCAGTTGGGCCTGCGCCTGCAGCCTGCACCCGGCAGGGTGGTGGTGAGGGGCTATACCGGCAAGGTCCAGGACCTGCGCATGACGCGCGTCGACAAGGTCAGCCTGCAAGGCAGCGAGATCGCGGACGTGGACTTCCTTGTCGGCGGCAATGAACTGGGGTCTGGCATCCAGGGCGTGCTGGGGCGCAATTTCCTGTCCATCGCCGACACCGAGTACGACCTGGCCCACGGCATCGTGCGGCTGGTGTTCCCCAAGGGCGATTGCAAGGCCACCAACCTGGCCGACTGGGCTGGCGACGCGCCGGTCATCGTGACGCCGCTGGACAGCAACGTCCGCGAATACGGCAACGAGGTGCGGGTCGCCGTGCGCATCAACGGCGTGTCGATGCACGCATTGATGGACACCGGCGCGCCGGTCACGTCGCTTCGGCTGGCTGCTGCGCGGCGGGCCGGCATCCAGGAAAGCGAGTTGCAGGAAGCCGGCCGCACTGGCGGCATCGGCGAGGGCTGGGTGCGCGCCTGGCAGGGGCCGATGGCGTCGTTCGAGCTCGGCGGCGAGAAGATCGTCGACCAGGTCGTGAAGATCAACGAGGTCGATTACAGCCGCAACGACCTGTTGCTGGGGCTGGACTACTTCCTGTCTCACCACATCTACGTGTCGCGGCTGCAGAAGAAGGTGTATGCCACCTGGAACGGCACGCCCGTCTTTGCGGGCCGCAACGGGCAGGCTCAAGCGAGCAGCGATGGCGTGGGCAGCGCGGCACCAGCCGCCTTGCCGGCCGACGACGCCGAGGCGCTGGCGCGACGCGCCGAGGCCGCGGCGGCGCGTGGTGAGTTCGCCAAGGCGCTGGCGGACTTGAACCGGGCCTGCGAACTGGCGCCCCAGTCGAGCGCCAACCTGCTGGCGCGTGCGCGGGTGCAACTGGCGTTGCGCGATACGGCCCAGGCGCGTCAGGACCTCGACCGGGCCTTGAACCTCCAGCCCGACCTGCATGAAGCCCGGGCCGCGCGGGCCGCGTTGCAGGTGTCGGCCGGCGAGCGGGATGGTGCGCTGGCTGACCTGGCGGCGCTTGACCGGAGCCTGCCGCCAAGCGATCAGCTGCGCGAGCGCGTCGGAGGGCTGTATGCCCGGCTGAGCCTGTTGCCCGAGGCGCTGCGCCAGTGGGAGCTGTGGATGCCGGCCCACCGCACGGATGCTCATCTCGCGGCGGTGTTCAACGAGCGTTGCTGGCTGCGCACCCGGCTCAATCGCGAGGCCAGGCTGGCGCTGGAGGACTGCAAGGCTGCCGTCGACAAGGATGGCGGCGAGGGCCACTACCGCGACAGCCTGGGCTGGGCCTACCTGCGGCTGGACGACGCGCGCAGCGCGGTGGACGCTTTCGATGCCGCGCTCAAGCTCAAGCCCATCGCGTTGGCCCACTATGGCCGTGCGCTGGCCGAGCAGCGCTTGGGCCGTGCGGATGCCGCCCGGCACGATCTGGCCACCGCGCGGCAACTGGACGCCCATGTTGATGAGCGCGTGCAGCGCGCGGGCCTGCCGGTCGTGGCACAGACGCCTTGAGAGGCTGATGGCCTCTTGCCGCGCGGAGGGGCGGCGGGCCGGGGGCTAGAGGGCGCGCGGCCCGGCTCAGCGGGCGGCGCAGTCGGTGGCCAGCCAGCTGCGCAGTTGCGGCAGCCAGTCGTCGACGGCCGATGACAGCGCGCGCACGGCGCCAGCGGCGTCGGGCGCCGCCGGACGTTCCACGCGCCAATGCCTTTGCAGCGCCGGCGCGCCACCGGCGGGCCACCGCGTGGCATGCACGCGCAGCACGGCCAGGCTGCTGCCCGGCTGGGCGAAGACCTGCTCGAATTCGTCGAGGTTGACGGCCAGCAGGCCGGCCGGCACGCCCGGGCACGCCGTGACGGTGGCCAACTGTTCGCGCAGTCGCTGCGTCAGCAAAGCCGCCGGCGGGGCGGCCCACAGGCTGTCGCGGTAGTGCTCCTGGCGCTGGGCCTGCTGGTAGGCCAGGCGATAGGCAATGCCTTCGTCGGCCAGCCAGGGGGGCGCGGTGACATCGGCGATGCGCCAGGCCAGCGCGCCACCGTCGCCAGTGGCGGCCACTGCGGGGCCGAGGTCGTAGACCGCAGGGGCCGGCACCTTGGGCGTCAGCGAGCAGGCACTCAGGCTCAACGCTGCGAGGAGGGTGGTCAGGGGCTTCATGGCGCTGCTGCCTTCAGGCGTTCCTCGAAGCCGCGCTCCCCCGGGCCGGGGGGCCGGGCGCCGCGGCCGAAGAGCAGGCTCTGCGGCTGTTCGCCCAGGTCGTGCGCGGCGCGCTCGATGCTGCGGCTGGCGGCCGACAGGTCGGACACCAGCGGGCGCGTGCGCTGCGGCGTGTCGCCCACCAGCGCGAGCTCCAGATGGCGGCTCGTCGTCTGCACCTGCTGGGCCGCGGCGTCCATGCGATCCAGCACGCCGGTGCGGGCGCGCAGGTCCGCCGCCAGCGCGCGGCCATCGACGGCGAGGGTCTCGATCTCGCGCAGCGCCGCGCTGGCGCGTTGCGCCGTGGTGTCGGCGTCCTTGAGCACCGTCGGTAGTTGCTGCGCGCTGGGCTGCAGCGCGGCCATCAGGCGGCTGGTGTCGGTGGCAGTTTGTTCGAGCTTTGCCAGCGTGCGTTGCAGCTGGGCGCGGTTGTCGTCGCTCAGCAGCGCATTCAGCCGGCCGGCGGTTTCGGCGAAGCCGGCCAGCAGCAGCGGGCCGCTCTCGGCCAGGCGGTCCAGCAAGGTCGGCTTCAGCGCAATGCGGGCGCCGGCCGGCGCCCGGGTCAGTGCGGCCTGGGCGTCAGCTTCCTCCAGGCTGACGAACGACAGGCCGGTGACGCCCTGCAGCCCGAGCTGGGCGTGTGTCGTGGCGGACACGGGTGCGGTGGCGTCCACCGTGATGCCGACGAGGATCTGGCGCGGGTCGTCGGGGTCGAAACCGATGCTGTCGACCCAACCCACCTCGACGCCGCGCAGCTTGACCGGCGCCTTCAGGTTCAGGCCGGGAACGCCGCTGCGCGCGACGACGGTGTAGTGGGTGCGCGCGGTGTGGTCGCCCTGGAACCAGAACACGCAGGCGGCCAGGGCGATGCCCAGCAGCAGCAAGAACAGGCCAGCGGCAAGGGCGTGGGCTTTGTTTTCCATGGGTGGAGTCTGCCTCGGTTATGGCGGGCCGAACGCGTACGGGGCTACCGGCCTGGTCGAGCGGCTCACAGCGCGTCCTCGCGCAGCATGGCGGGTACGCCGCCTTCCTCGCTGGTGTCGTCCAGGCTCAGGCGGAACCGCCGTACGTCGTCTTCGGCGCAGTGCTCGGCATGGCCGAGGAAGAAGTTGCGCACGAAGGGGTGGGGCAGGCGGGCGACCTCGGCCAACGGGCCGCAGGCGATGATGCGCTGGTCGGCCAGCACGGCGACGCGGTCGACCACGGCAAACAGCGTGTCCACGTCGTGCGTGACCATGACGACCGTCAGCCCGAGCTCCTGGCGCAGCTTGCGCAGCAGCCTGACAAACTGCTTGGCGCTGTCAGGGTCCAGGCCGGCGGTGGGCTCGTCGAGGAACAGCAGTTGCGGATCGAGGATGAGCGCGCGCGCCAGCGACACCCGCTTGACCATGCCACCCGACAACTCGGCCGGCCGCTTGAACGCGTCATCGGGCTTCAGCCCCACCTGCGCGAGCTTGAGCATGACGAGCGGGCCCACCATGTCGGGCGGCACGCTCTGCAGTTCGCGCAGCGGCAGCGCGATGTTGTCGAACACGCTCAGCGCCGAGAAGAGCGCGCCGTTCTGGAACAGCACGCCCCAGCGGTAGCGCACGTGCTCCAGGTCGCAGGCCGAGCAGCGCCCGAGCGGGTGGCCGAAGATCTTCACGCTGCCGGCCTGCGGCACCTCCAGGCCGAGCAGCAGCCGCAGCAGCGTCGTCTTGCCCGAGCCGGAGCCGCCGATCAGCGCGACCACCTCGTCGCGATGCACGACGAGGCTGAGGTTGCGGTGGATGACGTGGCCACCAAAGGCCGTGGTCACGTTGTCCACCTCGATGACCGGTGGCAGGGGTGTGGCGGGCAGGCTGGCGTTCATATGCCGACGTTGGAGAACAGGACGGCGAAGACGGCGTCGACGACGATGACCAGCGTGATCGCGGTGACGACGGATTGCGTGACGCTCTGGCCCAGGCTCTCGGTATTGGGCTTCACGCGCAGGCCGAAGTGGCAGGCAAGCAGCGCGATGAGGCCGCCGAACAGCACCGACTTGGTCCAGCCCAGCCAGAGGTTCACCGGCTCGACGACGCTGGGCAGCAGGTGCAGGAATTGCGTCGGGTCCAGCTTCAGCTGTGCGCCGGCGGCGGCCATGCCGCCCAGCAGCATCAGCGCGCTCGTCCACAGCGCCACGAGTGGCAGCGAGATGGCCAGCGCCACCACCTTGGGCAGCACCAGCCTCACGGTGTGCGAGATGCCCATGACCGAGAGCGCGTCGAGCTCCTGCGTGACCCGCATGACGCCGATCTGCGCCGTCATCGCCGAGCCGGAGCGGCCGGCCACGATGATGGCCCCGAGCAGCGGCCCGAGTTCGCGCAGCACCGCCAGGCCCAGGATGTTGACGACGAAGATGTCGGCGCCGTAGGTCTTGAGTTGCTTGGAGATCAGGTAGGACAGCGTCAGCCCGACGAGAAACCCGACCAGCGCGGTGATGGGCAGCGCCTGCGCCCCGGTGCGAAACACATTCGCGGAAATCTCGCGCCAGCCGATCAGCGACGGGCGTCGGAGCACATGGCCGACATCCAGCAGCAAGCGGCCCAGCAGTGCCACCACGTCGACGCCGTGACGGGCGAAGGCCAGCAGGCTGAGGCTGGCACGCGCCAGCCCTGGCCGCAGGCCCGGCTTGGGCCTGGGCGGCGCGCCCGTGTGCATGAACTGGGCGAACAGCGTCACGTGCTCCGGCTGCCAGAGCAGCCGCGCGGGCGGCTTCTGGCCCCAGCCCTGCCACAACGTGAGTGCGCCAGCCGTGTCCAGCCGGCTCACGCCGCGCAGGTCCCACAGCGTGTCTGGCGCTTCGGCCATCGCGCCGGCGATGCGTTGGCGGAACGCCTCATAACGGCCGCGCAGCGCGAGCAGCGTCCAGTCGCCGCTGACCCGCCATTCGCGGGCACCGCTGCGTTCCAGGCGAGGCTCGGCATCGGCCGGGCCGGCGGAAGCCGCGTTCGGCGGGGCTGATGGTGAGAGGGCGCCGGCATCGGTCATGGGGCGCACCCTAGCATGGCGTGCGGGTGTGGCGGCCCGCAAGCTGCGCGCGGCAGGGCCGGCACGGCAGAGCGTTGCGTGGTTCGCGCCGGCTTCAGCCGCCCGTTGTCAGTTCGCTCAGCGCCTTGCGCTCCTTGGTGCGTTGACGCTTGTCCGCCTTCTGCTTGGCCTGCGCCTTTTCATCGGCGCTCGGTTCGGCGGGCATGGGCTTGCGGGGCAGCCGCGCGTCCGCGATGGCCGCGTTGTAGACCAGCGTGGCCAGCACCACGGCGGCCTGCTTCATGTCTTCCGGTACGGCGTGGTCGTAGGAGTCCACATGTGTGTGGTGCAGCCGCGTGTTGTAGTCCAGCGGGTCCTGGATGAACTGGAAGCCGGGCAGGCCCACCAGGTCGAACGACACATGGTCGGTGGACGACTTGGCGTTGTTGCTGATGACGCCTTCGCTGAGGTCGCTCACCTGCCCGAACCAGTCGGCGAAGCTGGCGCGGGCGGCGGTGTTGCCCTGCGTCGCGATGCCGCGCAGCTTGCCGCTGCCGTTGTCCACGTTGAAATAGACGGACAGCAGCTCGTGCTCCGGTAGCCGCGTGATGGGCCAGCCCGGGCTGCTCCACATCCAGCGTGGCTGGGCGCGCTCCTGCGGGTCGCTCGGTTTGGGGCGGCTGGCGAAGTGTTGCTCCACGTAGGCAGCCGAGCCCAGCAGGCCCTGCTCCTCGCCGGTCCACAGGCCGATGCGGATGGTGCGCCGGGGCTGCAGGCCGATGGTCTTCAGGATGCGGATGGCCTCCATCGTGATGGCCACGCCCGCCGCGTTGTCGACACCGCCGGTGGCGCCGTGCCAGGAGTCGAGATGGGCGCCCAGCATGACGATTTCCGGCTTGTCGCCGGTGCCGGGAATCTCGGCGATGGTGTTGTGGGCGTTGACGTCGTCGTCGTGGAACCTGGCGTCCACGTTGAACGCGATGTGCGGCGTTTCGCCGCGCTCCAGCATGCGTGCGAGCAGGTTGTAGTGCTCGACACCCAGCATCAGCGCCGGCACGGGGAAGGTCTTGCCCACGCGGTGGTTCTGGCCCATGACGCGGATCAGGCCACCGTCCCATGAGCTGCGGAACAACGCGCCGCGCACCTTCTCCTCTTTCAGAAAGGCCATGCGTGCCTCGTTGAAGGCGTTGGCCCTGCGGCGCTGCGCGATGGCGTCCTGCGGTGGCGGGGCGTCACTGGCCGGTGCCTTCAGGTCGAAGTTCTTCATCTCGGCCAGCTCGGCCGCCGAGTAGCGCTTGGAGATCTCGCGGTGCGGCTCTTCGCTGTCGGTGGGCTCGTCGAGCATCACCACCTTGTCCTTGAGGCGGCCGCGGTAGTTCTGCAGTTCGGCGGTGGTCATGGCATCCAGGTAGATGACATCGGCCTCCACCGGCCCGGGCGTGGCCGGCGTCCACGCCAGCGGGATGGCCATCAGCGAGGTCTTGCGCGGGGACAGCAAGTCGATGCTGGCCTTGTCGTAGGTCCAGCCGCGCCCGAACTCATAGGCCTCCAGGTGCGCATGGCTCAGCCCCCAGCCCTTCAGCTGCGCGAGCGTCCAGCGGTTGGCCTCGCGCATCTGCGGCGAATTCGTCAGGCGTGGGCCGATGCGGTCGGTCAGGTGTTGCAGCGTCTGCATGACCTGGGAATGGTTGAAGCCCTGGTCGCGGATGGCGTTGAGCAGCTCGGGGTCGGGCTTGGCCGCCCAGAGCGCGCCAGGCAACAGCAGGCCGGCGACAACCAGCAGGCGGGGAAAAGGCTTGAACTTGGGCATCGACGGGGCTGCAGTGGCGCGCGAGTGCGACGGAAGCGGCGCAGTCTAGTGACACGACTGCAGGGTGCCGTTCGTCAGTCAGGGTATTGCCTGGGTCGGTGGCCGCGAGCCTGTCGCAGCTGCCCGTGGCTCAGACGGGCGGTATCGCGGCCAAGGCGAGAGCCAGCTCGTCGGCCGTCGGGCGCTGGCGGGCGTCGGGCTGCAGGCAGCGTTGCGCCAGCGTCGCCAGCGCATGGCCTGGTGCGGTGCGTGGGCTGGCTGCGCCTGCCAGCTCTGCCAGCTCTTCCAGCAGGCAGCCCAGCGCGCGCACGTCCAGTGCTCGCAGCCGCGCCGCCTGCGCCGCGGGTACGGCAGCCAGGAACGACGCGGCGCCGAAGTCGCCCAGCCGAGCCTGCCCCTGGCCGTCGTGGAGGATGTTGTGGGCATACAGGTCGCCGTGCGTGAGCCCACGCGCGTGCAGGTGCGCCAGCGCGGCAGCCATGGAGCTCGCAATGCCCAGCGCCGCGCTGATGGGCAGCGGCTGCGCCAAGGCGTAGACGTCGCGCGTGCACGAGGCCAGGCTCGGCGGGCCCGCCAGTACGCGGAACTCCGGCCCGATCAACGGCATCAGCAGCCCGTCGGCACCACCGGGGTGCCCGGCGAGCCGGGCCAGTGCTGGGATCAGCCCGGCGTGCGTGCCGGCCTGCAGGCACGCGGCCAGCTCCGTGCTGGGCAGGCCGTCGCTGGTGACCTCGCCTTTGAACACCTTCAGGGCCAGTTGTCGCCCATCCGGCAAGCCGACGCGGTGGATATGCCCCGACGCGCCTTCGCCCAGCAGCGCCTGCACCTCGAGTTGTTGCCAGGCCTGCGTCGGCAACGGGGCCTGCGCCAGCGCCCGGGCCTCGTGCCCGGCGCTGAAAGGGTTGCCGCCATGGGCGAGCCAGGTCAGGCGCGGCAGTGCCAGCAGCCAGTCGGGCAGGGCGTCGAGCTGGTTGGCCGAGATGCGCAGCAGTTCCAGCCGTTCGCAGGCGGCCATCGTGGCGGGCAGGGCGCGCAGCCGGTTGCCGGCCAGCGCCACTTTCTGCAGCCGGGGCCGCCGGCCCAACTCGTCGGGCAGGCTGGCGATGCGGTTGTCGGTGAGGATCAGCCAGCGCAGTCGTGGCGGCAGCGCCGCCGCGGGCACCTCGACGATCTGGTTGGCCTTGAAGCCCACCATCTCCAGCGCGGCGCAGCGCCCGAGCACCTCGGGCAGTCGGGTGAAGCGGTTGTCGGAGCAGAAGATGACGCGCAGCCGGTGCAGCCGGGGCAGTTCGTTGGGCAGGTCTTCCAGCGCATTGCCCGACAGGTCCAGCACTTCCAGCGTGTCGGCCAGCGTGTAGACCTCGGGCGGCAGTTCGCGCAGGCCGGCGCGCAGCGTGAGGCGCTGGGCGCCCACCAGGGCGCCGCTTCGAAGTTGATCGAGGGAATTCAAACGCGGATCTTTCAGGAGGCGCAGCATCGCCATCGACGGCGGGGCCGCAAGACGGGCCGCCGTGCGCCTTGCACGCCGGCTCGTGCGGCGGATTTTATGAACCCGGCCGAGTGCGTTCATTCATGCGCCTGCTGACGAGACCTCAGCGCGCAAGGCCGCAGGCCGGTAGCATTGCGCATCTGCTGCGAGGTGCGCATGAAACTCGAAGACCTGCTCGCGACCGATGCCACGATCCCTTCGTTGCCCGAGGTCGTCAACCAGATCCTTGTCGAACTGCAGAAGGAAGAGCCCGATCTGCGGCGGGTCAACGACTTGTTGACCCACGAAGGCGGTCTGACGCTGCGCATCCTGCGCCTGGTCAACTCTGCGCGCTACAGCACCGGCACCGATCGCATCGGCTCCATCGAAGTCGCAACAGCCCGCCTGGGCATGAAGGCTACGCGGGAGACGGTGCAGGCTGCGGCCGTGGGCGGCGTCTTCAAAGGGGTGCCGGGTGTTGACCTGGTGGAGTTCTGGCGCCACAGCCTGGACGTGGCCAAGATCGCGCAGTCGTTGGCCGAGGACCTGCGGCTCGACCCCGTGCTGGCGTTCACGGCGGGCTTGCTGCATGGCACGGGAGACCTGATCCTGAAGATGGCGATGCCCGACCGGCCCAGCGTGCAGCCCGAGTTCTACACCGACGACGGCAGGTATGCCGCTCAGCTGGCCGACCTGGGCTACGCCTACCCGGAGGTGGGGGCCGCCTTCGCCCGCAAGTGGCAGTTCCCCGGCGAGGTCGTCGACGCCATCCATCACCAGTGCGAGCCGCAGGAGTCGCCCGACCCGACGCTGTCCAGCGTGTTGTTCCTGGCCTGCTGGACCGCGCGCGTGCACGAACTCGACATCGACGGCACGGCGATGTTCGATGCACTGCCGCGCGATGTGGCCCAGTCCATCGGCCTGAACGATGTCGAGCGCCTGTGCGACGGCGATGTCATTCCCTGGACGCCGGCCGACGAGGCCCGCGATTTCATCCCCGGTGGAGGCGGCACGGCATAGCGCCTGCTCGCGTCGGGTAACAGGCCCAGCGGCCGCGGCCATCGGCATCGAGCGGCGCTGCGCCACGCCGAGGCGCGCTGCAGGCGACTCGCTGCTGTGGCCGGGAGGCCGCGGCTGTGGCAGGCGCCCTTCGCGTGCTTGGAAAGGTCGTTTCGGGTGACCACGCGCGGTGCGGTCAGAATCGCCGCCTGAACAACGCGACCGGCGCAGCCGGCCCCTGGAGACCTGAATG
Source organism: Pelomonas nitida (assembly GCF_043555975.1). Taxonomy (NCBI): domain Bacteria; kingdom Pseudomonadati; phylum Pseudomonadota; class Betaproteobacteria; order Burkholderiales; family Sphaerotilaceae; genus Roseateles; species Pelomonas nitida. The sequence continues at coordinate 518,995 of NZ_JBIGIA010000001.1, forward strand.
AATTTTCCTTGCATCGGCCTGCTGCTGTCCTGCCTGCTGACGGCGGGTTTGGTGGGAGCGCCGACCCCGGCTGCCGCCGTTTCACCTGCGAAGGCCACCGTGGTGGCCACGGCGCCCGCGCTGGTGCGCGAACTCGGTGGCATCGAGGAGTACCGGCTTCCCAACGGCCTGCAGGTGCTGCTGTTCCCGGACTCGACGCAGACCACCACCACCGTCAACATCACCTATCGCGTCGGCAGCCGGCATGAGGCGCCGGGTGAATACGGCATGGCCCACCTGCTGGAGCACATGTTGTTCATGGGCACGCAGCGCCAGCGCGACATCAAGGGGGCCATGGCCCGCTTGGCCGTCCGCTACAACGGCACGACGACGGTCGACCGCACGAACTACTTCGCCAGCTTCAATGCCAATGCGGACACGCTCGCCTTCCTGCTGGACCTGGAGGCCGACCGCATGGTGGGCAGCCTCGTCGCCAAGGCCGATCTCGACAAGGAGATGACGGTGGTGCGCAACGAGTTCGAGCGCGGCGAGGACCAGCCCTTTGCCGTGCTGAGGCAGCGCGTGAACGCCGCCGCCTTCGCCTGGCACCCCTACGGCCACGCCACCATCGGCCCGCGCAGCGACATCGAGAACGTGCCCATCGAGAAGCTGCAGGCCTTCTACAAGCGCTACTACCGGCCCGACAACGCGACGCTGCTGATCGCCGGCCAGTTCGACAAGGCGGCGACGCTGGCGCTCATCGGCCAGCGGTTTGGTGCGCTGCGCCGCCCGGAGGCGCCGCTGCCGCAGCCCTACACGGTGGAACCGGCGCAGGACGGTGAGCGCACGGTGACCGTGCGCCGTGTGGGCGGGCAGCCCATCTTGCTGGCCAATTACCACGTGCCTGCCGTCACCCACCCGGACACGCCGGCCCTCATCGTCTACGGCCTGTTGATGAGCCTGCAGCCCAGCGGCCAGCTCTACAAGCAGCTGGTGGAGCCCAAGCTGGCGGTGGCGGCGGGACTGGGCGGCATGGGCGGCGTGGACCCCGGCACGGCGAGCGTCTATGTGCTGCTGCCGCCTGACGCCGACCTGGCCAAGGTCGAGGCCCAGCTGCTGGACCTCGCGGAAGGGCGCAGCGCCCGGCCCTTCGACGACAGCGAACTCGCGCGTGTGCGCGACATCGCCGTCAACGGTTATCGCCAGCAGATGAAGAACCCCGAGGCGCTGATCCAGCAGATCTCGGGCCTCATCGCGGCCGGCGACTGGCGCTTGCTGTTCCAGCTGATGGAAGACATCCCCAAGGTCACGCTGGCCGATGTGGAGCGCGTGCGCGCCGCCTACTTCAAGCCCGCCAACCGGACGCTGGGGCGCTACCTGCCTGCCGCTGCCGTCGAGCGTGTGGAAATCCCCGTCGCACCGACGCTGGATCAGCGCCTGGCCGACCTGAAGGGGCCACCGAAGGTGGAAGAGGGCGAGCTGCTGGAGCCCGTGCCGCCCGTGCTGGAGACGCGCATGCGCCGCACCGTGCTGCCCAGCGGCATCCAGCTGCACACGCTGAACAAGCGCACCCGTGGCAACACCGTCGTGTTGCAGATGCAGCTGCGCTGGGGCGAACGCGCCGCCACCTTCGCGCGCCATGGCACCGGCATGGTGGGCCAGCTGATGGACGAAGGCAGCGCAGGCTTCAGCAAGCAGCAGCTGCAGGATGCACTCATCAAGCTGCGCGCCAACCTGTCGGTCGCCAGCCACGACCAGGGCGCCACCGTCTACCTCAGTGCGGAACGCGACACCTTGCTGCCGGCGCTGCTCGTCGCGGCCGATGCGCTGCGCCGGCCGTTGTTGCCGCAGGACGCCTTCGATCGCAACCTCAAGGCGGCCATCGCGAGCCTCGACGCGTCACGGCAGGAGCCGAGCGTGCTGCGCCTGGCGGCCACGCGAGGGCACTACAACAAGGCCCGCGGCGTCTCGCTGGGCGACCCGGACTACACGATGAGTGTGGACGAGCGCATCGCCGAGCTGAAGGCCACGACGCTGGACGACGTGAAGCGCTTCTACGCCGACTACTGGAGCGCCGACGATGCCATCGTCAGTGTGGTCGGCCAGCTGCCGGACGGCCTGGCCGCCGAGATCGAGCGGCTGTTCGGTGACTGGAAGAAGCCGACGGCGCCACGCTTTGTTCGCCATATTCCCCGCCATGTCGACGTGCCACCGGCGCGCTTCGAGGCCATCGCGCGCGACAAGGCCAACGCCATCGTCAGGCTGAACGTGCCGCTGCCGTTGAACGGTGAGGACGCCGACTACCCGGCGCTGGAACTGGCCGTGCACATCTTCGGTGGGGGCGGGCTGGAGAGCCGCCTGTCGGAGCGGGTGCGGCAGAAGGAAGGCCTGACCTACGGCATCGGCGCGTCGCTGGAGGCGAGCCACTGGGGCACGGTCGGCAGCTTCAGCATCCAGGGCAGCTATGCGCCGGACAAGCGCGACCGCGTCATCGCCGTCGTGCAGGAAGAGGTGGCGCGCATGAGTGCCGAGGGTGTCACGGCCGCTGAGCTGGCGCGCGCGAAGAAGGACATCCTCGAGGGCCGCCGGCAGGGCCGTGCCGACACCAGCACGCTGGCCGGCAGCATCGGCGGCATGGCCGACCGCGGCGAGACCTGGAGCGCCGTGCAGCAGCGCGACGACGCGCTGTCCGCCGTCACCGTCGAGCAGGCCAACGCCGCCTGGCGCAAGTACATCAAGGGCGAGAACTTCATCATCTCCACGGCGGGCGACTTCAAGGCGCCATGAGCTGCAGCCGCTCGTCCAACGAATAGCTTGGACGACCCGCCGGGCGGATGCTGATGGGCCAGGCATCGAGCCGCGCGCTGATCGGCGGGCGTGGCCGCGCTAGAGTGCTGACCTTCTTCCCTCGGCCCCAGGAGACCCGCCATGAAGATCGAGCCCTATCTGTTCTTCGACGGGCGCTGCGAAGAGGCCATCGAGTTCTACAAGCAGGCGCTGGGGGCCAAGGTGGAGTTCCTGATGCGCAACGCCGAGAGCCCCGAGCCGCCGCCACCCGGTGCGCTGCCGCCGGGCTCGGAGAACAAGATCATGCATGCCTCGCTGCAAATCGGCGGCGCGCTGGTCATGATGTCTGACGGCCTGTGTGGCGGCGACACGGCCTTCAAGGGCTTCTCGCTGTCGCTGGACTGCCCCGATGCCGACTCGGCCCGCGAGGCCTTCGCCGCGCTGGCCGACGGCGGCCAGATCCATGTGCCGCTGGGCAAGACCTTCTGGGCGCCGCTGTTCGGCATGGTCAACGACCGCTTCGGCGTGGGCTGGATGGTGGGCGTTTCGGAAGGCGCGGCGAAGTGACGGCCGCCGACGCCGTATGGCCGCCCGAGGGCGGCGGGCTCCCGCTTGGCGGGAGTGAGCCCGGACCTGCAATGCCCCTGCGGGCATTGCAAGCCTGGCGAACGCCTGTCCGCTCTGACGTTCAGGCAGCGCGAAGCGCGAAGGGTGCCTCATGATGCAGCTGCCTGCCCATCTGAGGGCTGATTGCTCGGCCTGCGCGGCGCTGTGCTGCGTGATTCCGCCGTTCGACGCCGTCCAGGGCTTCGGCTTCGACAAGCCGGCCGAGACGCCGTGCCAGCATCTGTGCGCCGACTTCCGCTGCGGCATCCACACCGATCTCGTGCCGCGCGGCTTCGAAGGCTGCGTGGCCTTCGACTGTCTGGGCGCTGGCCAGCGGCTGACCGCCATGGCCGTCGCGCGCTTCGACAGCGCCGACTGGCGCCACCGCAGCGACGTGGCGCGCTGGCTGTTCGCCGCCTACCCGCGGGTCCGCGAAGTGCAGGAGTGGATCGCGCGCTTGCACCTGGCTGCTAAGGTTGCGGGTTTGGGCGAGCTGCAGACGCTGGCGGACGAACTCGAGGCCGAGTCGTCGCGCTGGCCGGACTGGACGGCGGACGAGCATGGCGCGTGGCAGGCGCGCGTGCAGGCCGCGCTGGCGCCGCTCGCCCCGAACCGAATGACCCGGAATTGATGCAGACCATGGAATCCCCCAAGCCCGCCGCCCCGTCGGTGATCGCGTTGGCCGATGAACTCACCGGGCGGGGCTGGCGCCGCTCCCGCAAGGGCGCCCGCATTGCCGCCCTGGCGGTCTCGCTCGTCGCCGCCGTCGTCGTGTTCGGCTTGTTCAACCGCTTCGGCACGCCGCCGAAGGGCGAGGTGAAGCCCGAGCGTCAGTTGGTGGCGAGCGTCGACTTGAGCATCGGCAACCCGGTGGTGTCTGCCGAAAAAGGCGAAGCCCGGGCGCGCGCGGACATCGAAGCCGGCAAGCTGGAGCTGCACGTCTATGGCCCGGCGCCCAGCGAAGACGACAACGCCCAGGCCCGGCGCCTGAAGCAGCGCTACGGCATCACGCGGGTCTACAAGGGCAAGACGGGGCCGGAGGTCGCGCTGGCTTTTGCCGACGGCTACAACCGCGTCATGCGGGCCGAGATCGAGCGTCGCCACGGCCGCGAACTGGCGGACCGCCTGCTGCCCAGGCGCGACGCCGCCATGCCTGTCGCCGCGCCGGCATCCAAGGAAGCACCATGAAGCTCATCGGCATGCTCGACTCCCCGTTTGTGCGCCGCGTCGCGATCTCGATGCGGCTGCTGGGCCTGCCGTTCGAGCACGCGGCCGTGTCGGTGTTCCGCGGCTTCGACGAGTTCCAGCGCATCAACCCGGTCGTCAAGGCCCCTACGCTCGTGACCAACGACGGCAGCGTGCTGATGGACTCGACGCTGCTGCTGCAGTACGCCGAGGCACTGGCCGGCCGCAGCCTGTCGCCCGCCGACCCGGCCGCGCTGGTGCGCGAGCTGCGCCTCATCGGCCTGGCGCTGGCGGCCTGCGAGAAGACGGCCCAGATCGTCTACGAGCGCGGCCTGCGCCCGGCCGAGAAGCAGCATGCGCCCTGGCTGGAACGTGTCAGCGGCCAGCTGCAGGCCGCCTACCGCGCGCTGGATGACGAGCTGGCCGCGCAGCCGCTGGACGCCAGCGAGGGCGGCATCCGCCAGTCGGGCATCACGGTGGCCGTGGCCTGGCGCTTCACGCAGTTCATGCTGCCGGAGCTTGTGCCGGCCGACGGCTTCCCGCATCTGGCGGCCTACACGGCTACCGTCGAGCAACTGCCGGTGTTCCGCGCCATCCCTTGTGACGACTCGCTCCAGTTGAACTGATGGCCGCTCGCCGCCCACCGCAAACCGTCTACGTCTTCCAGGGCGGCGGCGCGCTGGGGGCTTACCAGGCCGGCTTCGTCGAGGCGCTGGAGAGTGCCGAGCTTCCGCCCGACTGGCTGGTTGGCACGTCCATCGGCGCCATCAATGCGGCGCTCATCGCCGGCAACGCGCCCGGCGACCGCCTGCAGGCGCTGCGCGCGTTCTGGGAGCGCGTGACGCGGCCGGCGTTTGCGCCGCACCTGCCGGTCAACCCCTTCCTGTCGCTGTGGCAGCAGGGCTTGCAGACCTGGCAGACGCTGGCCACCGGCATTCCCGGATTCTTCCGGCCGCGTGGGCCGCAGTCCTGGGACATGAACCGGCGTGCGCCGCTGAAGGAGCTGAGCTTCTACGACACTGCGCCGCTGGCCGAGACGCTGCGCGAGTTGGTCGATTTCGATCGCATCGCCGCTGCCGAGACGCGCCTGACCTTGTGTGCCGTCAACGTGCGCAGCGGTGAGCTGGCCCTGTTCGACAACCGCGACGGCCACACCCGCATCGGGCCCGAGCATGTCATGGCCAGCGGGGCCTTGCCGCCGGGCTTTGCGCCGGTGCAGATCGGCAAAGAGGCGTATTGGGACGGTGGCATCTACAGCAACACGCCGCTGGACGTCGTGCTCGACGATGCTGAACGCCGTGACACGCTGTGCTTCATGGTGGACTTGTGGGACGCCAGCGAGGCCGCGCCGCACACGATGGCCCAGGTGCTGACCCGCTACAAGGACATCCAGTACGCGAGCCGCATCATGGAGCACCTGGAAGACCACGAGCGCATGCAGAACCTGCGCCGGGCGCTGCGCCTGGTGGGCCGCAAGCTCGATGCGAAGACCGCGGGCGACCCGGCCGTGAAGGCGCTGCTCGCGTTGGGCTGCGATGCCCGCATCGACATCGTGCACCTCGTCATGCGGGCCTTGCCGGGCGAGGATTCCTGGCGCGACATCGACTTCAGCGACAAGCGGCTGCGCGCCCGCTGGACGACCGGGCTGAAGGACGGCCGGCGCATGCTGGCGCGCGCGCCCTGGCAAGCCCCGGCCCAGGAGGGCGTGGGCATGCGCGTGCACACGCTGGACGACGCGGACGCCTGACGCGGGTTGATGCCGTGCGGGGCGCGGCGTCGGTTCAGGCCTGGGCCAGTGCCTGGAGTTTGCCGACCGTGGCCCAGTTGCGCGTCGTGCCGGCTTCGCCGAGCCGCTTGAGCAGCGCCACGGCGGCCTTGCTCTCCAGGATGCCGTTGCCGCACCAGAGGTAGGCGGCGTGCGCCGTGACGACGTAGCGCTCGCCGCTGTCGGCCACGAGGCCTTGCACGGCCTGCAGCGCGGCGGCGTTGGCCGTGACGGCCACCAGCAGGCGGCTGGGGTCGTCGGCTTCGGGGATGGGCTGCTCGGCCGCGATGGCGGCCCATTCGTCGGCGGACTTCAGGATGATGGCCGCATCGACGCCGAGCCGCTCCGCAACCGTGGCGCGGAGTTTGTCGGCCGACAGCGCGCGCCTGACGTCGAAGACGGCGTTGCCGCTGTTGAGCAGCGTCGTGACCTGGGTGGCGCCCAGGTCGGTCAGCAAGGCCTTCAGGTCGGCCATGGCCAGGCGCTTGGCCTTGCCGACGTTGATGCCGCGCCACAGCGCCACCTGGCGCATGGCCGTCAGCCGCCCATGCCCTGGTGCCGCAGCAGCGCATCGATGCGCGGCTCGCGGCCCCGGAAGGCCTTGAAGTTGTCGATGGCGTCGCGTGCGCCGCCTTGCTCCAGCACCTCGCGCAGGAAGCGCTTGCCCGTTGCCGGGTTGAACACGCCTTCCTCCTCGAACGCGCTCCAGGCGTCGGCGCTCAGCAGCTCGGCCCACTTGTAGCTGTAATAGCCCGCCGCGTAGCCGCCCGCGAAGATGTGCGAGAAGCTGTGCTGGAAGCGGTTGAAGGGGGGCGGGATCAGCACGGCGACTTCGGCGCGGACGTCGTCCAGCACCTTCTGCACATGGCCTTCAGCGCCGGGCTCGGCGTGCAGCCGCATGTCGAACAGCGAGAACTCGATCTGGCGCAGCGTCATCAGGCCGCTCTGGAAGTTCTTGGCCGCGATCATCTTGTCGAACAGCTCGCGCGGCAGCGGCTCACCGCTGTCGACATGGCCGCTCAACTGGCAGAGGACGTCCCACTCCCAGCAGAAGTTCTCCATGAACTGGCTGGGCAGCTCGACGGCGTCCCACTCGACGCCGGAGATGCCCGACACGCCCAGGTCGTTCACCTGCGTCAGCATGTGGTGCAGGCCGTGGCCGAACTCGTGGAAGAGGGTGATGACGTCGTCGTGCGTCAGCAGCGCCGGCTTGTCGCCAACCGGTGACGCGAAGTTGCAGGTCAGCAGCGCGACGGGCGTCTGCTGCTCGCCCGTCGGCCGGAGCCAGCGGCTGCGCACTTCATCCATCCACGCCCCGGGACGCTTGCCATTGCGGGCGTAGAGGTCGAGATAGAACTGCGCAATGAGCTGACCATTGCGCTTCATCTCGTAGAACGTCACGGTCTCGTGCCAGACGGAGGCACTGGCCTGCGTGATGGAGACATCGAACAGCCGCTCGATGATCGAGAACAGGCCGGGCACGACCTTCGTCGCCGTGAAGTACTGCTTCACCGTCTGGTCGCTGAACGCGTAGCGGGCTTCCTTGAGCTTCTCGCTCCAGAAGGAGACGTCCCACGACTCCAGCGGCTGGCCCTTGGCGAACTCGCGCAGCTCGGCCAGGTCCTTCTCGGCGAACGGCCGCGCGCGTTTGGCGAGGTCGCGCAGGAAGGTCGTCACCTCGGCCGGCGTGGAGGCCATCTTGGGCGCCAGCGACACCTCGGCGAAGCTGGCATAGCCCAGCAGCTGCGCTTCTTCCTGCCGCAGCGCGACGATCTCGCGCATCGCGGCGGTGTTGTCCCACTCGGGCTTGCCTTGTTCGCTGGCGCGCGTCACGTAGGCGCGGTAGAGCTTCTCGCGCAGCGCGCGGTTCTCGGCGTACTGCATGACCGGCAGGTAGACCGGGAAGTGCAGCGTGAGCTTGTGGCCGCCGTCGTCGAGCCGGGTGGCGTCCAGCACGTCCTGCGGCACGCCGGCCAGCTCGTCGGTGCTGGCCACATAGCTCCAGCCGTCGGTGGCGTCCAGCACATGTTCGCTGAACTGCTGCTGCAGCTCGGCGCTGCGTTCCTGGATGGCGGCGTAGCGCTCGCGCGCCTGGCCTTGCAGCTCCGCGCCAGACAGCACGAAGTCCCGGATGGCGTGCTTGAGCACCTGCTGCCGCGCCACGCTCAGCGAAGCGCCCTGCGCGGCCATGACGGCCTTGTACTTCGCGAACAGTGCCTCGTTGGCACCCATCGCGGTGCTGAACTCGGTGACGACCGGCAGCATGGCGTTGTAGGCCTCGCGCAGCTCGGGTGTGTCGGCCACGGCATTGAGGTGGCCCACCGCATGCCAGGCGGTGCCCAGGCGCTCGGTGGCGGTGTCGAGGATGCGCGAGAGCGTGTCGTAGTCGGCCGGGGTCTCGGGCTGGGTCGCCTCGTCGAGCGCGGCCTGCGCCACCGCCAGCAGTTCGGTCATGGCGGGCTGCACATGCTCGGGCTGAATGGCCGCGAAGTCGGGCAGGGCGGCGGTGGAGAGGAGGGGGTTGTTCATTTCAGCCATGTGTTGAGTCTCGCGCAGATTTCAAGCCGGCCGCATCCCGGGTCGGTCATGGCGCGGCCGCCGTGGAGCCGGCCATGCCGGGCCACTGGCGGCGCCCCCTTGAGGGGGCTGAGGCCGGACACCAAGAGTCCTGAGTACTCTTGGTGCCTGCCGAAGGACAAAGCCTCCGGCTTCGGCGCGGCGAAGCCGGTGGGGGAGGGCTTAGCCTGCGGCTCGTTCCGCAGATTCGAGCGTATTGACGAGCAACATGGCAATCGTCATCGGGCCGACGCCGCCCGGCACGGGCGTGATCCAGCCGGCCACCTCTTTCACGCCATCGAAGTCCACATCGCCGCAGAGCTTGCCTTCGTCGTTGCGGTTCATGCCCACATCGATGACGACGGCGCCAGGCTTGACCATGTCGGCCGTCAGCACGTTGCGCTTGCCGACGGCGGCGACGATGACGTCGGCCTGGCGCGTCATCGCGGCGAGGTCGGCCGTGCCGCTGTGGCAGACGGTGACGGTGGCATTGGCCGCCAGCAGCATCAGCGCCATGGGCTTGCCGACAATGTTGCTGCGGCCGATGACGACGGCGTGCTTGCCCTTGAGGTTGCTCATGCCGATGCTCTCCAGCATCTTCATGCAGCCGTAGGGGGTGCAGGCCTTGAAGCCCGGCTCGCCCACCACCAGTGCGCCCGCGCTGGCGACGTGGAAGCCGTCGACATCCTTGGCTGGCGAGATGGATTCGATGACCTTGTGGTCGTCGATGTGCGCGGGCAGCGGCAGCTGCACGAGGATGCCGTGGATGCTGGGGTCGTTGTTTAGCGCGTCGACGCGCGCCAGCAGCTCGGCCTCGGTCATCGTCGCGTCGTACTTCTCCAGCACGGAGTGGATGCCGGCCTCCTCGCAGGCCTTGACCTTGTTGCGCACGTAGACCTGGCTGGCGGGGTTGTCGCCGACGAGGATGACGGCCAGGCCGGGCTGGCGGCCCTGCGCGGAGAGCGCGGCGGCGCGCGCGGCGACGTCGGCGCGGGTGGCCTTGGCCAGGGCGAGGCCGTCGATGAGTTGGGCGGTCATTGGAAACTCCTAAAAACAAAGAGGCCGCATGCAGCGGCCTCTGTGAGCGGTGAGGGGGATCAGGCCTTCGCCGTGGCGCCGAGGGCGATCTTGAGCAGATCGGCCACGGTGTTGGCGTTGAGCTTTTCCATGATGTTGGCGCGGTGCGCCTCCACCGTCTTGATGCTGATGCCGAGATCGTCGGCGATCTGCTTGTTCAGCCGGCCGGCGACGATGCGCTCCAGTACCTGGGCTTCGCGGGTGGTCAGGCGGGCCAGCAGGGCATCGCGGCTGGCCGCTTCCTGGTGGCTGGAGAAGGCGTCGCGAGCCTGGTCCAGCATGCGCTCCACCAGCGCCAGCAGCTCTTCTTCCTTGAACGGCTTCTCGATGAAGTCCATCGCGCCTTTCTTCATCGTCTGCACGGCCATGGGCACGTCGCCGTGGCCGGTGATGAAGACGATGGGCAGCGGGCTTCTGCGCTCGATGAGCCGGTCCTGCAGTTCCAGGCCCGTCATGCCGTCCATGCGGATGTCGGCGATCAGGCAGGCCACCTCGCGCGGGTCATAGCGGGTCAGGAAGGACTCGGCGGAGTCAAAACACTTGACCCGGTAGTCCTTGCCTTCGAGCAGCCATTGCAGTGAATCACGGACCGCTTCGTCATCGTCAACGACGTAGACATTGCCCTTCTTGGGGATCAAGCTCATGGTGTGGTGGGTTCGGTTCTCTGAGCACTGCTAGCGGCACCGTGGGTGGGGTCGTGACGCAGGTGTTCGGACGTGATGGTGACCGGGATCGTGAACGCGAATCGGCACCCCACGACCAGTGACGCATTGTAAAGGTTCTCGGCTTTTATCCGCCCCTGGTGAGACTCGACGATAGACCGGCATAACCCTAATCCGATGCCCAATCCATCGGCCTTCGTCGAGAAGAAGGCCTCGTACATGCGGGCCAGCACCTCGTCCGGCAGGCCTGGGCCCATGTCGGTCACCGAGAACTCGATCTGCCCGCCCATCTCGACGCTGTGCTTGGGCACCACGCGCAGTTCGATGTGGCGGCGCGACGTGGGCAGCGACGCGTTGTCGATGGCCTCCGCTGCGTTCTTCAGCAGGTTCATCAGCACCTGCTCGATGAGGATGGGGTCGACCATCAGCTGCGGCAGCCGCTGCGCGACGTAGGTGTGGATGGCCACGTTGCGCCGGCGCAGCTCGATGCCGGCCAGCTCGACCGCGTCCTCGACGATTTCGGCCGCATGCGCCGGCTGGCGCTGCGGCTCGCTGCGCTTCACGAAGTTGCGGATGCGGTGAATGATCTGGCCGGCGCGTTGCGCCTGCTTGGCGGTCTTCTCGAGCGCCGCCATCAGCGCGTCCTTGTCGATGCTGTCGCTGCGCACACGGCTGACCATGCCGTTGCAGTAGTTGGTGATGGCGGTCAGCGGCTGGTTCAGCTCGTGCGCGACGCTGGAGGCCATTTCGCCCATGGTCATCAGCCGGCTGGTGACCTGGGCCTTCTCGGCCTGCAGCGCGGCCTGGGCCTCGGCGTGGCGGCGCATCGTGATGTCGGTGGCGATCAGCATCTGCGCCAGCCGCCCGTCGGTCCATTGCAGGTAGCGGGCGCGCACGTCGAACCACATGGCCAGTGATTCGACGTAGACCTCACGCGGGTCCGAGCCCATGTCGGTCAGCGCCTCGGACGGCAGGCCCGAGTAGTCGTCCACCTCGTCGGCGCTGTCGTCCAGTCCGCGCCGGCTGGTCGCCACGAGTTGGCCACCGGCCAGCAGCGCGTGGCCTGCGGGGTCGGCCCCGAACCACAGGCGGTAGCTGCGGTTGGCGAACAGCAGTTCCGGCGGATGCACCGACAGCACGGACACCGCCGCATCCAACCCTTCCAGCACGGTCGTGAAGCGCTCGTGCGAGGCCGAGAGCTGGTCTCGCACGCGCTTGGCCTCGGTGATGTTGGTCATCGAGGTCATCCAGCCGGTCTGCTTGCCCTTGGTGTCCACCAGCGGCGAGACGTAGACGCGGGCATCGAACTGGCTGCCGTCCTTGCGCTGGATCTTGACCTCGACGCCACCCGACGGGCTGCGGCCGCGCAGTTCCTGTTGCAGTGCGCGCGCGTTGTCTTCGCCGCGGTCGCTGGGCCAGAAGGGGTAGGGCGGCGTGCGGCCGACGAGGTCGGATTCCAGAAACCCCGTCATCGCGCAGAAGGCGGGGTTGACATAGGTGATGCGCGTGTCCATGTCCATCGCGCGCATGCCGGTCAGCATGGAGTTCTCCATCGCGCGGCGGAAGTTGGTCTCCAGCGTCAGCGCGTTCTGGATCTGTGTGCGACGCCGCATGTGGCGCCAGGTGCCCAGCAGCATCCAGACGGTGAGGCCGGCCAGCGCGAGCACCAGCCAGAAGAGTGCATTGCTGATCAGGCCGATGGAGGTGCGCCAGCCCTGGCCGCGCAGCACCAGGCCGTTGAGCGCGGGCGCGAGCGGCACGTCGTGCAACAGCGCCGCGCGGCGCAGGCCCTGGCCGGGCATCGGTGTGACGGTGCTGCTGACGATCTGGTCGCGGGCGTCGAGCACGGCGATGCTGTGGCGCGTGGAGACTTCCGGCGGCACGTAATAGCGCAGCAGCGCCTCGACGTTGTATTCAGCGATCAGCACTCCCGCGAAGCCGCCGCGGTCGATCAGCGGGATGTGCAGCTGAAAGACGGTGAGGTCGTTGCTGTCCGTGAAGGGCGGCGAATACACCGGTTGGCGGCGTTCCTTGGCCGCGTCAAACGCCAGCGCCGCGGCGTTGGACTGGTTGGGCATTGGCATGGACGGGTCCTTGCCGTCCATCGACATCAGCCCGTCGGCCTGGAAGCCCGCCGCGCCGACGCTGCTGCGGCGCTCGCGGCGCGCACTCAGCCACGTGACGTGCGTGAGCTCGGGGCGATCGCGGGCGAACGCCTGGGCCTGGGCGGAGAACTCGTGCGCGTCGATCTGCCGCGTGACGACCTCGCGGGCGATGCGCACCAGCTGTTCCTGGTTCTCGATGAGGCGCAGGCGGATTTGCTGCTGGGCGATCTCGGTGTCGCGCTTGACGGATTCGGTCTCGCGCTCGATTTCCTCGTTCCGCAAGTACCAGAACGCGGAAATGATGGCCGCCAGGAACAACAGCACCGACACCAGCGGGCCGAGCGTGGCCAGCCGGTCCTGGCGCGAGGGAGATTGGCGGACCCACCAGGTGGCCAGCAGGCGGCGCCAGGGCGCCAGCAGGCGCTGGCCGCGGGTGCGGTGGTCGGACGAGGGCGAATCGGCGGGCATCGGCAAATTATGTGGGTCGCGCCGGGTCTCCCGGATGTCATTTATTTCGCAATGAGAAATGGCTTCGCACCATTTGAGAAAGCGGCGGGTGCTGTGCGACACTCCGCCCGCTCGCGGCCCGTGCGGCCTGCGTTCGCCTTGTCATCACCCCTCAGAACACCCTGCCGCCCGCCAGAGGCGGCCCACGTAGGAGACCGGCCATGTCTGCTCAGCCGCAAGAGTTTCTCGGCGCCGCCGCGAACGACAAAGACCCGCAGGAAACCAAGGAGTGGCTGGACGCGCTCTCGGCCGTCATCGGCGAGGAGGGCGGTGACCGCGCCCATTTCCTGCTCGAGACGCTGATCGACCATGCGCGCCAGGCCGGCATCGACGTGCCGTTCTCGGCCAACACGGCCTACGTGAACACCATCCCGCCGGACCAGGAGGAGCGCTTCCCCGGCAACATCGAGATCGAGGAGCGCCTGCGCGCCTACATGCGCTGGAACGCGATGGCGATGGTGGTGCGCGCCAACCGCCACAACCCCGAGGACGGTGGCGACCTGGGCGGCCACATCAGCTCGTTCGCGTCGCTGGCCACCATGCTGGGCTGCGGCTTCAACCACTTCTGGCATGCCGATGACGGCGTGCACGGCGGTGACCTGCTCTACATCCAGGGCCACAGCGCCCCCGGCATCTATGCCCGCGCCTTCATGGAAGGCCGCATCACTGAAGAGCAGCTGCTGAACTTCCGCCAGGAAGTGGACGGCAAGGGCCTGTCCAGCTACCCGCACCCCAAGCTGATGCCGGAGTTCTGGCAGTTCCCGACCGTCTCGATGGGCCTGGGCCCCTTGATGGCCATCTACCAGGCCCGCTTCCTGAAGTACCTGCATGCCCGCGGCATCGCCGACACGAGCAAGCGCAAGGTCTGGGTGTTCCTGGGCGACGGCGAGATGGACGAGCCGGAATCGCTGGGCGCGATTGGTCTCGCCGCGCGCGAGAAGCTCGACAACCTGATCTTCGTCGTCAACTGCAACCTGCAGCGCCTGGACGGCCCGGTGCGCGGCAACGGCAAGATCATTCAGGAGCTGGAAGGCGAGTTCCGCGGCGCGGGCTGGAACGTCATCAAGCTGATCTGGGGCGGCTACTGGGACCCGCTGCTGGCGCGCGACAAGGACGAGCTGCTGCGCAAGGTCATGATGGAGACCGTCGACGGCGACTACCAGGCCATGAAGGCCAACGACGGCGCCTTCGTGCGCAAGAACTTCTTCGGCAAGCACCCCAAGCTGCTGGAACTCGTGGCCAAGATGAGCGACGAGGACATCTGGCGCCTGCAGCGCGGCGGCCATGATCCGCAGAAGGTCTACGCGGCCTATCACAAGGCCGTCAACACCGTGGGCCAACCCACCGTGCTGCTGGTGAAGACCGTCAAGGGCTTCGGCATGGGCAAGATCGGCGAAGGCAAGAACACCGCCCACCAGACCAAGAAGCTGCAGGACGAGGACATCCGCGCGATGCGCGACCGCTTCAACATCCCGGTGTCGGATGAAGACCTGCCCAAGCTGCCGTTCTACCAGCCGCCGGAAGGCTCGCAGGAACTGAAGTACCTGCACGAGCGCCGCAACGCGCTGGGCGGCTACCTGCCCAAGCGCCGCCCCAAGACCGACGAGTCGCTGAAGGTGCCCGAGCTGGCGACCTTCCAGGCCGTGCTGGACCCGACCGCCGAAGGCCGCGAGATCTCGACGACCCAGGCCTATGTGCGCTTCCTGACGACGCTGCTGCGCGACAAGGAACTGGGCCCCCGCACGGTGCCCATCCTCGTCGACGAGGCGCGCACCTTCGGCATGGAAGGCCTGTTCCGCCAGATCGGCATCTACAACCCCGCGGGCCAGAACTACACGCCGGTCGACAAGGACCAGGTCATGTACTACCGCGAGGACAAGGCCGGCCAGATCCTGCAGGAAGGCATCAACGAAGCCGGCGGCATGGCCAGCTGGATCGCGGCGGCCACCAGCTACTCGACGAACAACCGGGTCATGATCCCGTTCTTCGTCTACTACTCGATGTTCGGCTTCCAGCGCATCGGCGACCTGGCCTGGGCCGCCGGCGACATGCAGGCGCGTGGCTTCCTGCTGGGCGGCACGTCCGGCCGCACGACGCTCAACGGCGAAGGCCTGCAGCACGAGGACGGCCACAGCCACATCATGGCCGGCACCATCCCCAACTGCGTGTCCTATGACCCGACCTTCGCGCACGAAGTGGCGGTCATCATGCAGCGCGGCTTGAAGCGCATGGTGGAAGACCAGGAAAACGTCTTCTACTACATCACCCTCTTGAACGAGAACTACCCGATGCCCGGCCTGAAGGCCGGCACCGAGGAGCAGATCCTCAAGGGCATGTACCTGCTGGAAGAGGCCGATGCGGCCAAGCCGGTCAGCGTCAACCTGCTGGGCTCGGGCACCATCCTGCGCGAGAGCCAGGTCGCCAAGCTGCTGCTGGAAGAAGAGTGGGGCGTGGGCGCCAACGTGTGGAGCTGCCCGAGCTTCAACGAACTGGCCCGCGACGGCCAGAACGCCGAGCGCTGGAACCTGCTGCACCCGACCGAGCTGGCCTGCGTGCCCTATGTGACGCAGCAGCTGGGCCAGACCAGCGGCCCCGTCATCGCGTCGACCGACTACATGAAGAACTACGCGGAACAGATCCGCGCCTTCATCCCCAAGGGTCGTTCGTACAAGGTGCTGGGCACCGACGGTTTCGGCCGTTCGGACTTCCGCTCCAAGCTGCGCCAGCATTTCGAGGTCAACCGCCACTACATCGTCGTTGCCGCGCTGAAGGCGCTGGCCGATGACGGTGCGATCCCCGCCACGAAGGTGGCCGAGGCGATTCGCCGCTACGGCATCGACGCCAACAAGATCAATCCTTTGTACGCATAAAGCCGAGGGAGACAAGACATGGCATTGGTTGAAGTCCAAGTTCCCGACATCGGCGATTTCGACGAGGTCGGCGTCATCGAGGTGCTGGTCAAGGTGGGCGACACCGTCAAGGTGGAGCAGAGCCTGATCACCGTCGAGAGCGACAAGGCATCGATGGAGATCCCGTCGTCGCAGGCTGGCGTCGTCAAGGAGATCAAGGTCGCCGTGGGCGACAAGGTCAAGCAGGGCAGCGTCGTGGTGCTGGTGGAGGCCGCAGGCGCCGCCGCTGCAGCGCCCGCGCCGGCAGCCGCCGTGCCGGCCCCAGTGGCCGCAGTGGCCGCAGCACCCGCGCCGGCTGCTGAACCTGCTGCCGCTCCCGCAGCGGCCGCCGGTGGTTCCGTCACGGTCGTCGTGCCGGACATCGGCGACTTCGACGAAGTCGCCGTCATCGAGCTGCTCGCCAAGGTCGGCGACACCGTCAAGGTCGAGCAGAGCCTGATCACCGTCGAGAGCGACAAGGCATCGATGGAAATCCCGTCCTCCACGGCCGGTGTCGTCGAGGAGTTGCTGGTCAAGATCGGCGACAAGGTCAGCAAGGGCACGGCCCTGGCGCGCGTGAAGGCCGCTGGCGGTGCCGCTGCCACCCCGGCGCCGGCAGCCGCAGCGCCTGCTCCCGCAGCCGCAGCCCCCGTGGCCGCCCCGGCCGAAGCCAAGGCGCTGCCCACGGCCGCGCTGCCGCCACACCAGCCCGTCGCGCCGACGGGCAAGCTGCCGCACGCGTCGCCCAGCATCCGCAAACTCGCTCGCGAGTTGGGCGTGCCGCTGGCCGAGGTGAAGGGCTCGGGCGCCAAGGGCCGCATCGTCGAGAGCGACGTGGCCGGCTTCGTGAAGGCTGTCATGGCCGGCACGGTGCAGACCGCCGCGCAGAAGGCCGTTGCTCCCGCTGGCGGCTCCGGTGGTGGTTCGGGCCTGAGCGTGCTGGCCTGGCCCAAGGTCGACTTCGAGAAGTTCGGCCCCACCGAGCGCAAGGAACTGTCCCGCATCAAGAAGATCTCGGGCGCCAACCTGCACCGCAACTGGGTCGTCATCCCGCATGTGACGAACCACGACGATGCCGACATCACCGAGCTCGAAGCCTTCCGTGTCCAGCTGAACAAGGAAAACGAGAAGGCCGGCATCAAGGTCACGATGCTCGCGTTCATGATCAAGGCGGCCGTGGCGGCGCTGAAGAAGTTCCCCGAGTTCAACAGCTCGCTGGACGGTGACACGCTCGTCCTGAAGAACTACTTCCACATCGGCTTCGCGGCGGACACGCCCAACGGTCTCGTCGTGCCGGTCATCAAGGACGCCGACAAGAAGGGCATCTTCCAGATCAGCCAGGAAATGTCCGAGCTGGCCAAGAAGGCCCGCGACGGCAAGCTGGGCCCGGCCGACATGACCGGCGGCTGCTTCTCGATCTCGTCGCTGGGCGGCATCGGCGGCAAGTACTTCACGCCCATCATCAACGCACCCGAAGTGGCCATCATGGGCGTCTGCAAGAGCTCGATCGAGCCCGTGTGGGACGGCAAGGCCTTCCAGCCGCGCCTGATCCTGCCGCTGTCGCTGAGCTGGGACCACCGCGTCATCGACGGCGCGGCAGCCGCGCGCTTCAACGTCTACTTCGCCAGCCTGCTCGCCGATTTCCGTCGGATCGCGCTGTAAGCCTAAGTACTTGCGGGACAGACCGAGCGCTAGCGAGCTCTGTCCCCAACTGATTAGAAAGAACTCATGGCAACCATTGAAGTTCAAGTTCCCGACATCGGCGACTTCGACGAAGTCGGCGTCATCGAGGTGCTGGTCAAGGCTGGCGACACCGTCAAGGTCGAGCAGAGCCTGATCACCGTCGAGAGCGACAAGGCGTCGATGGAGATCCCCTCCAGCGCCGCCGGCGTCGTCCAGGAGATCAAGGTCAAGCTGGGTGACAAGGTCGCCAAGGGCTCGGTCATCGTGACGCTGGAGTCAGCCGGAGCCGCTGCGCCCGCGCCCGCCCCGGCCGCTGCCGCGCCGGCTCCTGCAGCCGCCGCGCCCGTGCAGGCGCCGGCCGCCGCCACCTACACCGGCAGCGCCGACCAAGCCTTCGACGTCGTCGTGCTGGGCGGCGGCCCCGGCGGCTATTCGGCCGCCTTCCGTGCCGCCGACCTGGGCCTGAAGGTCGCCATCGTCGAGCGTTACGCAACGCTGGGCGGCGTCTGCCTGAACGTGGGCTGCATCCCGTCCAAGGCGCTGCTGCACGTGGCCGCCGTCATGGACGAGGCCAGCCACATGGCCGACCTGGGCGTCGTCTTCGGCGCCCCGACGGTCGACATCGACAAGCTGCGCGCGCACAAGAACAAGGTCACGGGCAAGCTGACCGGCGGCCTGGCTGCCATGGCCAAGATGCGCAAGGTGACGGTGTTGCGCGGCGTCGGCACGGTGCTGGACGCGCAGAACCTGAAGGTCGAGGCGACTGAGGGCGCTGTCGGCCAGGCCAAGACCGGCCAGTCGCAGACGGTGGCGTTCAAACGTCTCATCATCGCGGCCGGCTCGCAGGCCGTGCGCCTGCCTTTCCTGCCCAACGATCCGCGTGTTGTCGACTCCACCGGCGCGCTCGAGATGGGCGTCAAGCCCGAGAAGATGCTCATCGTCGGCGGCGGCATCATCGGCCTGGAGATGGGCACGGTGTATTCCACGCTGGGCGCGCGCCTGGACGTCGTCGAGATGCTGCCCACGCTGATGACCGGCGCGGACCGCGACCTCGTCAAGGTCTGGCAGAAGTTCAATGCCCACCGCTTCGACAACATCATGTTGAACACGAAGACGGTCGCGGCCGAGGCCAAGCCCGACGGCATCTGGGTGACCTTCGAAGGCGAGGGCGCGCCCAAGGAACCCCAGCGTTACGACCTCGTGCTGCAAGCCGTGGGCCGCACGCCCAACGGCAAGAAGATCGGCGCCGAGAACGCCGGCGTCATCGTCGGTGACCGCGGCTTCATCCCGGTCGACGTGCAGATGCGTACCAACGTGCCCAGCGTGTTCGCCATCGGCGACATCGTCGGCCAGCCCATGCTGGCTCACAAGGCGGTGCACGAGGGCCATGTGGCGGCCGAAGTCTGCGCTGGCGAGATCCTGGGTGACGACAAGCTCAAAAAGAGCCAGTTCGATGCCCGCGTGATCCCGAGCGTGGCCTACACCGACCCCGAGGTGGCTTGGGTGGGCATGACCGAGGACGAGGCGAACGCCAAGGGCATCAAGTTCACGAAGGGCCTGTTCCCGTGGACGGCCTCGGGCCGCGCCATCGCCAATGGCCGCGACGAGGGCTTCACCAAGCTGATCTTCGACGAGGAAAGCCACCGCATCATCGGCGGCGGCATCGTCGGCACGCATGCCGGCGACATGATCGGCGAGATCGCGCTGGCCATCGAGATGGGCGCGGACGCCGTGGACATCGGCAAGACCATCCACCCGCACCCGACGCTGGGCGAATCGCTGGGCATGGCCGCCGAAGTGGCGCACGGCTCCTGCACGGACGTGCCCCCGGCGCGCAAGAAGTAAGGCGTCGCCCCATCCGCAGCCCGCTTCGGTGGGCTTCGGCCGGGCAACGCCGTACGCGTCGGCGCGGAGCGGCTGCGCCGAACTGGTGTGCTACCAGTTGTTGCGGGCGTGTGTCGCAATACCCTCAACCGGGGGCTCGTGCTGGCGCCGCCACTGCGGCACGTGGCCACAATCCCGGCCATGAAGTTGTTCTACGGCGCCATGGCCTTGCTGATGGCCGGCACCCTGTTGCCGTCGGTGTTTTTTCTGGTGCTCTACATGGCGACCGGCGAGCGTGTCGCGCTGGTGCGGGCGGGCAAGCTTTGGAATTTCCTGCGCGTTTTCACGCTGATGGGTTTCAACATCGCGCTCTGGGGCCATCTGGTGGTGGCGGCCTGGGAATTGGCGCATTAGCGCTCGTGGCCCGTCGTCGTGAGACGCAGGGCGGGCGCCGGCGACCAGGTCGTCAGGCGTGGCGCTTACAGGGCGGATTCGCGCATCTGTGGGCAGTTGGCGGTGCCGAACCGGTCGACCGGCATGCGAAAGCGCATGCCCACGCGCAGTTGGCGCCAGCGCTCGGGCGTGAGGCGGCACACCCAGGCGTGGTTCTCGCGGTCGCGCAGCTCGATCTCGAAATAGGCTTCCCGCTTGCCGATGCGTTCGCTGCCGGGCTCGCCCGGCGGTGCCAGCCGCAGTGGCGGGCGCGGCCAGTCCGGGCGGTCGCCGGGGCCGCCCTCGTTTTGCGCGATCCAGCTGCGGCGCCAGGCGAGTTGCGTGTAGCGGCAGTGTTCACCGGGGGTGGTGCGCTTGCCCGTCGGGTCGGCCAGCACGCGGCGGGTCACGTCCCGGGCGTCGGCGGGCATTTCATCGCACCAGTCGGAGCCGCTCTCGGCGCGCTGGCGCTCGATGATGAGCTCATAGCGCCAGCTCAGTCGGGTGGCCACCACGGCCACGCCCGACGGGCCGAAGATCCACCAGCCCAGGGTGATGAGCGTGCTCAGCGCCATGACGGCGAGCACGACGACGCGCAGGCGCGGCAAGCGCATCGCGGGTCAGACGGCGTCGAGCTGGGCGGTGACGGCTTCTTGCCAATGCGCCAGCTCGTCGTGGCCGATGTGCAGCCACTGCATGGCCGCCGCATGGTGCTGGGCCCAGTCGTCGTCTTCCGGCAGGCCTTCGTGTCGGCGCATCAGGTGTTCGGCAATCAGGCCGGCAGCGATCAGCGTGTGAACCTCGGGCTCGATGTCGTTGGCGCCCAGTGCCGTGAAATCATGGTGCAGCCGGATGGCCCCCATCAGTGTGGGCGGCAGGTTCCAGACCCGCACGACCAGCGCGCCCACGACGGCATGGTCGGTGCGGTGATTGGCGTTCTCGGTGGCGATGTAGGGCCGGTCGATGCGCGCTGCGGCTTCCGCCATCGTCGCGGCATAGCCCCTGACGCTTTGCAGCAGGACCGGCTGCCCCACATGCAGGAACAGCCCGAAGCTGTGGGCCAGGTCGAGCGACAGGCCGGGCAGCTCCGCGGCGATGGTGACCATCGCGATGGCGCGTTTGGTGCTTCGCTCCCAGAAGCGCGCGAGTTGCGGTGCGTTCACTGGGATGGCGTGCTGCGCCAGGAATGCCGTCATCACGGCCACGCTCTCGCGCAGGCCGATGCGGGTCATGGCCTGGCCGACATGGGTGCAAGGCAGCCCCACGGGCCGGAACAGCGGGCCGTTGGCGATGCGCAGCAGCGTGGCCGCCATGGCCACGTCACTCGAGGCGATGCGGGCGACCAGGTTGAGGTCGGGCTCTGGCGTGCTCATGGCCTGCTGCAGCTGGGCCAGCAGCGCCGGGCATGGGGGGATGTGGATGTGTTGCAACGGCCCGCGTCGGCGGGACTGGTCGAGATCGTCGCGGATCTGCTGCGCGCGGCTCACGCCGGCGTGGGAAGGTGCCGAGTTCTGCATGGTCCGAAAATCTTAGGGGTGCGCCGGGCCGGGTACAGTGAAATCAATCCTTGCCTGCCGTCAATCTTGCCGACTTATTCCGCCAGCTTTGCCTCTGCATACCGGCTCAGTCGATGGTGGCCGGTGTTGCTGGCCGCCGCGCCGGTGCTGGCCCTGGCGGCCTATGACGCGTCGCGGGTGCTGGAGGTTGCGGCCGAGCGTGGCCCGCGTGTGCTGGAGCAGGCCCAGGCCCTCGTGCAGCAGATCGATCGCAGCAGCACGCAGGATGAACTGCTGCGGCTGCGCGACATGAACGACTTCTTCAACCGGCGCCTGACGTTCCGGGAAGATTTCGTCACCTGGGGCATGCCAGACTACTGGGCTTCGCCACTTGAAAGTCTGGACAAACGGGCCGGCGACTGCGAGGACTACGCTATTGCCAAATACTTCAGTCTGGCGGCGTCGGGCGTGCCAACAGCCAAGCTGCGCATGGTCTACGTGCGGGCTCGTTTGCAGGGGCAGTCGTTGGCGCACATGGTGCTGGCCTACTATTCCCAGCCGGGCGTGGAGCCGTTGATTCTGGACAACCTGCGTCCGGAGGTCTTGCCCGCCTCGCAGCGGACCGACCTGACGCCGGTGTTCAGCTTCAATACGGAAGGGCTTTGGCAGGGGACCAGCCAGGTGACCGCGGGTGATCCGCAGGCTCGGCTGTCCATGTGGCGGGAACTGGTGGCCAAGGTAAAGGGCGAGGGATTCTTGTGAGGAAAACAACATGTCGTTGATGCGGCAGATCTCCTGGCTGGTGCTGGGGGTGGTGCTGGCCTCGTTGGTCGGGGCAGTCGGTCTATCGGCGCTGTCGGCGCAGCAACTCATGCAGACCCAGTTGGGCCTGAAGAATGCGGACAACGCGCAGTCGCTGGCGTTGGCGCTGTCTCAGCAGGGCGGAGACCGCGAACTGATTCGTCTGCTCATTTCTGCGCAGTACGACACCGGTGCGTACGAATTCGTGCGCTGGCGCGGCATTCGCGGCGAGACCCTGTTCGAGCGCGTGGGTGTGGCCAAGCCGGGTCAGTCGCCGGAATGGTTCAGGTCGCTGGTACCCATCGAGGCATCACCTGGCGTGGCCCAGCTCTCCAGCGGCTGGACGGCGATCGGCTCCGTTGAACTGAAAAGTCATTCCAGCTACGCGCACGACGCGCTGTGGCTAGCGTTGCGCCAGTTGATGGCCTGGCTGCTGGGCGTGGGCAGCGTGGCTGCGGTGGTGGCCTGGGTGGGCTTGCAGCGCATCCGCCGCCCGCTGGATGCCGCCGTCGCGCAGGCCGAAGGCGTGCTGGCAGGTAGTTATGGCCAGGTGCCCGAACCCAAGGTGCCGGAGCTGCAGCGTCTCACGCGTGCCATGAACGCGATGGTGCAGCGCGTGCGCGACCTCTTCGAGGCCCAGGCGGGCCAGTTGCTGGTGTTGCGTGAGCAGGTCCACCATGACCCGCTGACGGGGGTGTCCACGCGCCAGCATTTCCTGGCGGAGCTGGACGCGGCGCTGCAGCGTGACGATGGTCCGGCCGTCGCCGGCCTCGTGCTGGTGCGGCTTCGTGACGTCGGTGAATTGAATTCGCTGCTGACGCGCGGCGGTGTCGACGACGTGCTGCTGACCATCGTCACGGCGCTCCGGGCCTACCCGGAATCGGTGTCGGGCTGCCGGGTTGGCCGTTTGAATGGCGGCGACTTTGCGCTATGGCTGCCGGCCAAGGGTGTGGCGGCCGAGACGGCGCATGCGTTGTCGCACGCGCTGCGCGCCAGCCTGCCGGCCTTCGGGCCGGGTGTGCAGGTGGCGCTGGGTGCCGTGGAGTTGCCGCGCGAGCAGCCCAGCAGCGTGTGGCTGGGCGAAGCGGACGCGGCGCTGGCTCGCGCCGAGCATCTGAGTGAATCGCGCGGCGGCTTTGTCGTCGAGATCGTGGCTGACCCCGGGGTGGGCCGCGAGCAAGGTGAGGCGATGTGGCGCGGGCAGTTGCAGGAGGCTATCGCCAAGCAGCGCGGTCGCCTGGTGGAGTACCCCGTGCGCGACCGCAGCGGGCGCGTGCTGCATCTGGAGTGCCCGTTGCAGCTGCAGTTGCTCGAGGGCGGGGAGCCGCTATCGGCCACGGCCTGGTTGCCGTTTGCGGTGCGGGCCCGGCTGACCTCGGCTGTCGACCTGTTCGCTGTTCGCCTGGCGCTCAAGGCGATCTCGCAGGATGGCCAGGCGCGTTGCATCAACGTGGCGCCTGCATCGTTGTCCGATGCCAGCTTCCTGCCGAAGTTGCGTGAACTGCTGAGCCAGTGGCCGCAGGCCGCCCGGTCCTTGCTGCTGGACCTGGCCGAGGCCGCTGCGACCGATCACTTCGAGCGGCTGCTGGAAGTGGGGCTGCAATTGCGTCCGCTGGGCGTGAAGCTGGGTATCGAGCATGCCGGCGCTGGGTTGGCGCAGGTGGAGCGGCTGTATCAGGCTGGGCTGGATTACGTGAAGCTGGATGCGTCGGTGTTGCTCGGCGTGGCCGGCGAGGCAGGGCGGGCGGCGTTTGTGCGCGGCATGGTGATCATGTTGCGCAGCCTGGCGCTGAAGGTCTACGGCGAAGGCGTTGTCGATGAGATGGATGCGCAGGCGTTGTGGGACTGCGAACTGGATGGCATCACGGGGCCGTGGGTGACGGCGAGTGGTTCTTGATGTTGGGTTGCTTTAGCGGAGCGTGCGGCTCATCGGTGCATTGCCGGGAGTCCCGCCCGGCGGCGGGGTAACTTTCTTCTGCGGCGCCAGAAGAAAGTCACCAAAGAAGAGGCGCTGAACCGCACACGAGCGCGGCACCGCCAGGAGCGGCGCGCGAAAACGCTCGGTCGTGTTGCGCCTAGAAGCGAACCGCTGCGCTCTCGCGTCTGACTTGTCACGAGCACCACGCATCGCCGCACCTGCCCGTCCGACGCGCGGCTGCACGCCGTGCTCATCAAAACAGCCCAATGCAGCGCCGCCCGAGCGGCGCGGCTGTTCGGTATTTCGACTGCCTAGCGTCGGCGTGCAGCCGCGCGTTAAGCGGGGTGCTGGTCCGAGCCGTCGTGCTCACGACAAGTGGTGGGCGAGAGCGCAGCGGTTCGCGTCGGGGTGTGCTCCGGTTCGAGCATCGCGAGCGCGTCATCGCACTCGAGTGCGGATTGCATTGAGCGCCTCTTCTTTGGTGACTTTCTTCTGGCGCCGCAGAAGAAAGATACCCCGCCGCCGGGCGGGACTCCCGGCAATGCACCGGGCATGCGCTCGCTTGGAAAGTTAACCAAAAAGAAGCGGGGCCGCAGCCCCGTCTTCCTCCAAGAGGCGAGCCCGCCTCCTCAGATCTTCATCTCCCACCGCAACTGCCACTGCGTATAACTCGGCCCGCCGCTGCGGCTCGTGGCAACCAGCGTGTCGGTCGTGCTGACGCTGCCCGTGTAGTAGTCGAGCGGCGCCAGGTTGCTGGCGGACAGGCGCAGCGACTGCTCGAGTGACAGGTTCCATGTCGCGAAGGCGTCGGCCACCACCTTGCGGTCGGCGGTCACCGCCGTCTGCAGGCTCTGCTGGATGGTCGACGAGGGCGTCCAGTTCACCGACGCGCCCACCGACACCGGCACGGAACGCAGTCGGTAGTCGAAGCCCAGGTTGGCCGTCGCCTTGGGCTGGCTTTCGATGCGGTTGTTGGGCCCGGGCAGGTCGTTCACCTTGGACGTGAAGATGCTCAGGTTGCTGCGCACGTTGATGGGCAGTGCGCTGTCGAAATATTCGTCCAGCCGGAACTTGGCCTCCAGCTCCAGGCCCATCGTGCTGGCCTTGCCGAGGTTGCGCGGCCGCGAGACCCAGCGCGGTGTCGCGCTCCACGACACGGTCTCGAGCTCCGTCACGTTGCGCATCACGTTGCTGATGCTTCGCGCGAAGAAGTTGACGCCCAGCATGCCGCCCTTGGAGAGGTACTCCTCGTAGCCGATCTCGACGCCGGTGGCCAGCTCGGGCTTCAGGTTCGGGTTGCCGGCGCGGTCTGGCGTCGTGATGTCGTGGTTCTCATCGGTGTTGATGCTGGGCCGCGCGACGAGATCCTGCAGTTGCGGGCTGCGGTAGCTGCGCGTCAGGCTCATGCGGATGGCCTGCTTGCCGGCCGGATCCAGCTTGTAGCGGGCATGGGCCAGCGGCGTGAACACGCTGGACGTGTTGTTCACCGCATAGTTGGCCGCGCTGCTCTCGGTCTTGATGCCCTCCCAGCGCAGGCCGGCGTAGAAGTCCCATTGCTTGCCGACGGTCCACTCGTCCTGCGCGTAGGCTGCGAAGCGCGTGGTGGAGGCGTCCATGTCGTCGCCGAAATCGCCCAGGCCTTGCTGCGGCTTGTTGTCGATCAAGGTCACCCGGTGCGAGCGCCGGGTATTGCCTTCGCCTTCGAAGCCGAACACCAGGTTGTTGTCGTTCTCCAGGCTGCGCGAATACTTGCCCGTGAAGTTCCAGCTGCGGTCACGGCTGTCGGTGGTGTCGTCCTGCACCACCTCGCGGTCGGTGGCAGGGAGGTTCGGGTGGTTCTCACGGCGCACGCTGTGGCTGTTGCCGCTGGCGCCGCCCACACCGCCACGCAGGTCCACGCGGGTGTCGCTATCCAGGCGCATCAGCCATTGGGCATTCAGCCGCGCCATCGTGAAGCGGCTGTCGCTCGCGGTCTGCACGCGGTCGTAGTAGCCGTCGTCGCCGGTCGGCGTCGGCGTGACGGTGCGCGAAATGTCGGAGTAACCGTCCGACTTGTTGACGACGATGAAAGGCTGGATGGACAAGGTGTCCTGCCCGCCCAGCTTGAACTGCACGCGGCCGTTCAGGTTCAGGCTCTCGCGGGTGCCTTCGCTCTGGCCGCGCGTGGTTTGCAGCGACTCGCTGCCCGTCGCCCGGTCCTGACGGACGAGGTCGGTGTAGACGTCGTCCACGCGCTTGCCGCGCATCGCGTTCACGCCGATGTTGTACGTGTGGCCGGCGCCGAAGCTGTCGTTGCGGCTCCAGCTGATGTTGGGGGCGAGTTCGCCGCGCTCGATGCCCACGCCGGCGCGGAACTCGTTGAGCTTCTTCTTCATCGGTTCGCGCAGCACCACGTTGATGGTGCCGGCGATGGCGCGTGTGCCGTATTCGGCTGTCGGCGCGCGCAGCACCTCGATGCGCTCGACCTGTTCGGGCGGCAGCTGGTCCAGCGAGAAGCCCGGCGGCATGCGTTCGCCGTCGACGAGGATCTGTGTGAAGCCGGCCCCCATGCCACGCATGCGCACGTCGCCGCCGCGGCCCGGGCGGCCACCGGTGGTCACGCCAGGCAGCCGCTTCAGCACTTCTCCGACGGTGGAGTCGCCGAACCTCTCGATCTCCTCGCGCGTGATGACGATCTTGCTGGCGGTGGACGCACGGCGGATGGCGTCGTCGCTGGCGGTGCCGTTGATCTCGACGCGCTGCAGTTGCTGGTTCTTGGTCTCGGGCGACTGCGGCTCGGGGCGGGCGCTTCGCGTGGTGGCAGAGGCCGCGCCGTCCGGCGGTGTCGGGCTGGTCTGTGCGAGCGCGGCAGTGCAGCTGCCGCAGGCCACCAAGGCGGCGGCGGTCGTGTGGCGGAGGCGATGAGTTTGCATGGCGGGCAGTTTGCCCGGCACCCTTCTGGAGGCTGTGGCTGGGTGGTTAACGAAAGACTTCTTTACAGTGCCTGTGGGATCCGCTCAGCAGACGGATCCGTCAGGGTGACCATTGCACCGACAGGTAGGCGCCGTGCTGACGCCGTGGCTGCACGGCGGGCGCAATGCGGCCGAGGTCGACCCAGGCGGCGGTGAGCGAGCAGCGTTTGCTGGGCGCCCAGGCGACGAACACATCCTTCCAGGCGTCCTCCGCCAGCGCACCCCGGCCCAGGGCAGACGCGTTCAGGTTGTCCGGTTTGGCGCGGTATTCGGCCCCGATCACCAGCCCCTTGGCGAGCAGCCGGGCGAGGGAGATCTCCGGCCTCAGCTGCAGGCGCGACGCTTGCGCACCGCCGAAGCCCAGCAGGCCGTTCTGGTTGGCTCGTGTCGCGCGTAGCGTCAGGTTGGTGAGCACGCCCGTGGACATGAAGAGCTTGCTGGCGCTGATGTAGGCATCTGTTCCCCGTTCACGTGCGCCGAGCGGCCCGAACAGCGTGGGGCCCAGTGCTCCAGCATGACCCTGCTTGCGCTCCAGCCCGACGGCGACCTGCGGCCATGCCGTGTCGGTGTCGAGCACGCCATCGCCGGCAAGCCGCAGCTTGACGGCAAGAATGTCCTGCCGCAGATGCAGGCCGGCGAGGCCCAGCGGCGCCAGGTTGTCGCGCGTGTCCAGGTCCTGTCGGGCCACGCTGAGCTCCAGGCGGTCGTTGACGGACAAGGCCGCGCCGAAAACCCACAAGCCGTAGTCGCCGGTGACCACGCGCGTGGCGAAGGTGGTGGCGCCAAATTCGCCGGCGGTGGCGTAGCTGCCCGTCAGGGCCCAGGGGCTCAAGCCGCCGCCCGCCGCGCCGTCGATGCTCGACACGCCGCCGGTCAGCAGCAGTTTGCCGTGGCCGGTGGCGGCCATCGCAGAGGTGCCAAGCAGCATGGCGGCAAGCAGCAGGGCAGGGCGTTGCATGCAGAGTCTCCGGCATCAGGCGGCACCCCGGCACTCTACGCACAAACCCCCGCGCCAGGCGCGCCCGGGCGGCCGCAGCTAGACTGACTACCTGGAATTTCTGTGAACCGCTACCTGCCATGACCGCCATTTCTGAAGCCACGCTTCAACCCTTGCTGCAAGCCGTGACCGACCCTGGCAGCGGGCGCACGCTGGGCGAATCGCGGGCGATCCGCGCGGTGCAGGTCGCCGGCAGCGACGTGGCCGTGGACATCGAACTCGGCTACCCCGCTGCCAGCCTGCATGCGGCCCTGCGCGCGGCCGTCATCGCCGCCGCCCGCAGCCTGCCGGGCGTGGGCAACGTCAGCGTGAGCATCGCCACCAAGGTGGTCGCCCATGCGGTGCAACGCGGCGTGCAGTTGCTGCCGGGCGTGAAGAACATCATCGCCGTCGCGTCGGGCAAGGGCGGCGTCGGCAAGAGCACGACGGCTGCCAACCTGGCGTTGGCGCTGGCGGCCGAGGGTGCCAAGGTCGGCATGCTGGACGCCGACATCTACGGCCCCAGCCAGCCGACCATGCTGGGCACCAGCGGCCGCCCCGAGACGCTGGATGGCCAGACGATGGAGCCGCACATCGCCCATGGGCTGCAGGTCAACTCCATCGGCTTCCTCGTCGACGACGACCAGGCCATGATCTGGCGCGGCCCGATGGCCACGCAGGCCCTCGAACAATTGCTGCGCCAGACGCGCTGGCAGGAACTGGACTATCTGGTCGTGGACATGCCGCCGGGCACCGGCGACATCCAGCTGACGTTGTCGCAGCGCGTGCCGGTGACGGGCGCGGTCATCGTGACCACGCCGCAGGACATCGCCCTCATCGACGCGAAGAAGGGGCTGAAGATGTTCGAGAAGGTGGGCGTTCCCATCCTCGGCATCGTCGAGAACATGGCCGTCCATGTCTGCTCCAACTGCGGCCATGCCGAGCACATCTTCGGCGCGGAAGGCGGCCAGAAGATGGCGGCGGACTACGGCACGGAGCTGCTGGCCTCGCTGCCGCTGGCGATGAGCATCCGCGCGCAGGCCGACGCAGGCACGCCCACGGTCGCAGCCGACCCGGCCAGCGAGGTGGCGGCGCTCTACAAGGCACTGGCCCGCAAGGTGGCCGCGAAGATCTCAGCGCAGGGCAAGGACTATTCGTCCAAGTTCCCAAGTATTTCCATCTCCAAGGCAACCTGACAAAATACTGACAGTGAGGGAATGTCCCAGTGCAATGCTCGCCCTGGGGCGCCTTCGATGGACAAGGGATTGCGTTTATGACGCAATCACGTAGTGGATGCCGCGTGACGGCTCGTTTTCCGATGCTCAACGAGCGGACAACGACGTCCGCAGGAGACTCCAGAATGGACATGAACCGGAGGCAATTCTTCCGGGTGAGCGGTGCGGGGCTGGCGGCGTCCAGCCTTGTCGCACTGGGTTTTTCGCCGACGGCGGCTCTCGCCGAGGCACGTAACTTCAAGCTCTCCCGGGCCACAGAAACCCGCAACACCTGCCCGTACTGCTCGGTGGGTTGCGGCGTCATCATGTACAGCCTTGGCGACAAAGCCAAGAACGTCACCTCGTCGATCATCCACATCGAAGGTGACCCGGACCACCCCGTCAACCGCGGCACGCTGTGCCCGAAGGGTGCCGGTCTGCTGGACTTCGTTCACAGCCCCAACCGGCTGAAGTTCCCTGAGATCCGCGAGCCGGGCAGCAAGGAATGGAAGCGGGTCGGCTGGGACGAGGCCATGGATCGCCTCGTCAAGCTGATGAAGGCCGACCGTGACGCCAACTTCCAGGCCACCAACGCCGACGGCAAGACCGTCAACCGCTGGCTGAGCACCGGCATGCTCTGCGCGAGCGCATCGTCCAACGAAGCGGGCTACATCACCCACAAGGCGATGCGCTCGTTGGGGATGCTCGTCTTCGACAACCAGGCGCGCGTTTGACACGCCCCGACGGTGGCCAGTCTGGCCCCGACGTTTGGGCGCGGTGCGATGACCAACCATTGGGTGGACATCAAGAACGCCGACCTCGTGCTGATCATGGGCGGCAATGCCGCCGAGGCCCACCCCTGCGGGTTCAAGTGGGTCATCGAAGCCAAGCACCACAACAAGGCCAAGCTGGTCGTCGTCGATCCGCGTTTCACGCGTTCGGCCGCGATGAGCGATTACTACGCGCCGATCCGCGCGGGGTCTGACATCGCCTTCCTGGGCGGCGTCATCAACTACCTGCTGTCCAACGACAAGATCCAGCACGAGTACGTCAAGGCCTACACCAACGCCAGCTTCATCGTTGGCGAGGACTACAAGTTCGAGGACGGGCTGTTCAGCGGCTACGACGAAGCCAAGCGTCGCTACGACCCCAAGAGCTGGGGCTACGAGCTCGACGAGAAGGGCTTCGCGAAGGTCGACCCGACGATGCAGCACCCGCGCTGCGTGCTCAACGTGATGAAGGCGCACTTCTCGCGTTACACGCCCGAGCAGGTCAGCAAGATCACCGGCACACCCACGGACAAGTTCCTGAAGGTGTGCGAGATGATCGCGGAGACCGCCAAGCCCAACAAGGTCATGACCATCATGTACGCCCTGGGCTGGACGCAGCACAGCCAGGGCTCGCAGATGATCCGCACCGGCGCCATCATGCAGCTGCTGCTGGGCAACATCGGCCTGCCCGGCGGTGGCATGAATGCCTTGCGCGGCCACTCCAACATCCAGGGTCTGACCGACCTGGGCCTGCTCTCCACCTCGCTGACCGGCTACATGAGCCTGCCGCGCGAGACGGAGCAGGACCTGGCGACGTACTACAAGCCGCGCGCGATCAAGCCGCTGCGCCCGGGCCAGATGAGCTTCTGGCAGAACTACCCGAAGTTCTTCGTCAGCCAGCAGAAGGCGTGGTGGGGCAAGGCGGCCACGGCCGACAACGAATGGGCCTACCACTACCTGCCGAAGTGGGACAAGGCCTATGACGTGCTGCAGGCCTTCGAGCTGATGAACCAGGGCAAGCTCAATGGCTACATCTGTCAGGGCTTCAACCCGGTCGGCTCGTTCCCGAACAAGAAGAAGATCGTCGCGGGCCTGTCCAAGCTCAAGTACCTCGTCATCATCGACCCGCTCAACACGGAGACCGCCGAGTTCTGGAAGAACTACGGTGAGCACAACGACGTGAACAGCGAAGAGATCCAGACGACCGTCTTCCGCTTCCCGAGCACCTGCTTCGCCGAGGAGGAGGGCTCGCTCACCAACTCCGGCCGCTGGCTGCAGTGGCACTGGAAGGGGGCCGAGCCTCCGGGCGAGGCCAAGGGCGACCCGGAAATCATCGCCCACCTGTTCACGCGCCTGAAGGCCGCGTACGCCAAGGACGGTGGTGCTTTCCCCGACCCCATCCTGAACCTCAGCTGGCCGTATCTGCAGCCGACCAACCCGTCGGCCGAGGAGCTCGCCAAGGAGTACAACGGCAAGGCGCTCGTCGACCTGGTGGACCCCAAGGACCCGACCAAGGTGCTGGCCAAGGCGGGCGAGCAGCTCGCCGGTTTCGGCCTGCTGCGGGATGACGGCTCGACGTCGTCAGGTTGCTGGATCTACGCCGGCGCCTGGACGCAGGCCGGCAACCAGATGGCCCGTCGCGACAACGCCGACCCCTACGGCATCGGTCAGACGCTGAACTGGGCCTGGGCCTGGCCGGCCAACCGCCGCGTGCTCTACAACGCCGCGTCCTGCGACACCAACGGCAAGCCCTGGAACGCCAAGCGGCGCCTGGTGGGCTGGACGGGCGAGAAGTGGGCAGGCTCCGACGTGCCCGACATCCGCCCGGACGCCAATCCGACGGATGCCGACGCCGTGCGGCCGTTCATCATGACCGCCGAAGGTGTGGCGCGGCTGTTTGCGCCCACCGGCATGGCCGAAGGCCCACTGCCCGAGCACTACGAGCCGTTCGAGACGCCGCTGGCGGCCAACCCCATGCACCCGAACAACGCCAAGGCCAAGAGCAATCCGGCCGCGCGCGTGTTCAAGGGCGACATGGAGGCCTTCGGCACGCCCAAGGACTTCCCGTACGTGGCCACGAGCTACCGCCTGACGGAGCATTTCCACTACTGGACCAAGAACGTGCGCACGTCGGCCGTCGTGCAGCCGCAGCAGTTTGTCGAAATCGGCGAGGAGCTGGCCAAGGAGAAGGGCGTCGCCAATGGCGACTGGGTCAAGGTGAGCAGCAACCGCGGCTTCATCAAGGCGGTCGCGGTGGTCTCCAAGCGCATCGCATCGCTGGATGTGGACGGCAAGCGCGTGCACACGGTCGGCCTGCCCAACCACTGGGGCTTCGTCGGGGTGGCAAAGCCCGGGTATCTCGTGAACACGTTGACCCCCTTCGTGGGCGACGCGAACACGCAGACGCCCGAGTTCAAGAGCTTCACCGTCAACCTCGAAAAGGCCTGAGGAGTCCGGCATGTCATCACTTCAATCCCTGGACATCGCCAAGCGCTCCGCCACCACGACGCCCAGCACCCAGGCCCGCAAGACCATCGAGGTCGCCAAGCTCATCGACGTGTCGTCCTGCATCGGCTGCAAGGCCTGCCAGGTCGCCTGCATGCAGTGGAACGACCTGCGTGACGAGGTGGGCGAGAACCACGGCACCTACGACAACCCGCGCGACCTCTCGGCCCAGAGCTGGACGGTCATGCGGTACTCGGAGGTCGAGGTCGAAAAGGACAAGCTCGAGTGGCTGATCCGCAAGGACGGCTGCATGCACTGTGACGACCCGGGCTGCCTCAAGAGCTGCCCGGCGCCGGGTGCCATCGTGAAATACGCGAACGGCATCGTCGACTTCATCTCCGAGCACTGCGTGGGTTGCGGCAACTGCGTGACGGGCTGCCCGTTCGATGTGCCGCGCATCTCCAAGGTGGACAGCAAGGCCTACAAGTGCAGCCTGTGCTCCGACCGCGTCGGCGTGGGCCTGGAGCCGGCCTGTGCCAAGGCCTGCCCGACCGGCGCGATCCGCTTCGGCACCAAGGAGGACATGCTGGACTTCGGCGCCGAACGCGTGACCGACCTGCAGGAGCGCGGCTATGCCAACGCCGGGGTCTACGACCCGCCGGGCGTCGGTGGCACCCACGTCGTCTACGTGCTGCAGCATGCCGACAAGCCGGAGCTCTACCACGGCCTGCCGGCTGATCCTAAGATCAGCCCGCTGGTGTCGCTGTGGAAGGGCGTGGCCAAGCCGCTGGCGGTTGCCGCCATGATCGGTGCGGCCGTTGCCGGCTTCTTCCATTACACCCGTGTCGGTCCCATCGAGTCCAAGGACGAGACGCCCGACAGCGAACCCGCCGAGAAGGTCTGAGGAGGACGCATCATGGGTATCCGCTACCTGCCGCGCTACAGCGCGAGCGAGCGCACCAACCACTGGTTGATCGTGCTTTTCTTCATCGGCGCGGCCCTCTCGGGTCTGGCCTTCTTCCACCCTAGCCTGTTCTTCCTGTCGGCCTTCGTCGGCGGCGGCACCTGGGCGCGCATCCTGCATCCCTTCATGGGCCTGCTGATGGCGCTGTGCTTCCTCGTCATGTTCATGCGCCTGTGGCGCCACAACGTGATGACGGCGGCCGACCGGGAATGGATGAAGCACAGCGCCCAGATGCTGCGCGGCGACAAGAGCGGCATGCCGCCAGCCGGCCGCTACAACGGCGGCCAGAAGCAGGTGTTCTGGGTCATGGCCACCAGCCTGGCCGTGCTGGTGTTGACGGGGTTCATGTTCTGGCAGCCGTGGTTTGCCAACGCCTTCCCCATCCTGCTGCGTCGCATCGCCGTGCTGCTGCACGCGTTCTCGGCGACGGTGCTGGTGATCTCGGTCATCGTCCACGTATATGCCGCGATCTGGGTCAAGGGCACCATCCGCGCGATGACGCGCGGTACGGTCACCGAGGGCTGGGCGCGTCAGAATCACCCCCTGTGGCACCGCGAGATGACAGGCAAGCAGTGACTTCGACGAGCTCCCAGAAGGTCCTCAGCCCCGAAGAAATCGCCGTCCGTGCAGGCGAGCAGCTGACCTTCCTGCACCTGCCCGAGCCTGGCGTCTTCGCCGCGCGGGCGGTGCGGTTGCGCCAGCTGGCCGCCGGCCATGCGATGCGCGACTTCCTGCTGTTCGCGGCCGAGCTGGCCGATGCGCAGCACCGCGCGCTCACGTCGGCTGTTGCCGTGCCGCTGCCGACTGCCGAGGAGGTCGACGCCGCAGCGCGGGCCGGCGTGCCGCTGCTGCCGGCCGAGACCTGGCCGCGTGCCGCAGTCTGGCGTGACTCGCTGCGCGCCCTGCTGCAAGACCTGGCCAAGCATCTGGCCGAAGGCCCGGCGCGCGCCGCCGCATCGCAGCTTGCCGCCGCGAGTGACGAGTATCTCGAGACGCAGGCTGGCCGGCTGCTGGCCGGCATCATGCTGGGGCTGGACATGGCCGCCGCGCCGCTGATCGCTGCCGGCCTGCAACTGCACTGGGTGCGCCTGGCGCAGCAGACGTCGGCGGCGCACGTGGGCGGTCCTGTGGCGCCGTTCGGTCGTGTCGACGATGCCACCGTCTGCCCCTGCTGCGGCTCGCGCCCGGTCGCGTCGGTCGAGCGGCTGGGCAGTGACGGCGCGCGCTACCTGGCCTGCGCCCTGTGCGCGACGCAGTGGCATTACGTGCGCATCAAGTGCACGCATTGCCAGAGCACCAAGGGCATTTCGCTGCAAAACCTCGTGGCGGCCGATGCCGCCGCCGGGGAAACGCAGCCGGCGATTCAGGCCGAGTGCTGCAGCGAATGCGGCCATTACCTGAAGCTCATGCACCCGGCGCGCGACAACGGCATCGAGCCCGTCGCCGACGACCTCGCGACGCTGACGCTGGACCTCCTCGTCAGCGAGGAAGGCCAGCAACGCCACGGCCTCAACCTGCTGCTGCTGTTCGGCGAGCCTGACGAAGCCCCGCCACCCGGACGGGGACACTGATGAACGCGCCCGACGAATCCGTGGTTCACGGTTCCAAGGCCAGCCCCAAGGACCTCCCCGCCCTGGACAGGGTGCTGCGTGACTGCGCGGGCGTTGTGGCCGAGCACGGCCACACGCTCGTCGCGCGCGAGGCGAGGGCGTTGCTGGACGGCCTTCGGGCCCGCGCCATCGCGGGCGAGCTGATGCTGGCCGAGCTGGCGTTGCTGCCGCAGGCGCTGGCCGCCCGCGTGGCGGCGCGCATGCAACCGGCGATGCGGCCGGTGGTCAACCTGACCGGCACGGTCATCCACACCAATCTCGGCCGCGCGCTGCTGGCCGATGCCGCGCTGCACCAGGTGCTGGCGTTGATGGGCTCGCCCAACAACCTCGAATACGACCTGGCCAGCGGCAGCCGCGGCGACCGTGATGACCTCATCGAAGACCTGCTGTGCGAGCTGACCGGCGCCGAGGCGGCCACGGTGGTCAACAACAACGCTGCCGCCGTGCTGCTGGGCATCGCCGCGCTGGCCGGTGGGCGTGAGGCCATCGTCTCGCGCGGTGAGCTGGTCGAGATCGGCGGGGCGTTCCGCATGCCTGACGTGATGAGCGCGGCCGGGGCCACGCTCGTGGAAGTGGGCACGACGAACCGCACGCATCCGCGCGATTACGCGGGGGCCATCTCGCCGCGCACCGGGCTCATCGTCAAGGTCCACACCAGCAACTACGCGGTGCAGGGCTTCACGGCGTCGGTGGACGAGGCGACGCTCGCTCCCATCGCGCACGCGGCCGGCGTGCCGCTGATGACCGACCTGGGCAGCGGTGCGCTTGTCGACCTGTCGACATGGGGGCTGCCGGCCGAGCCGCTGCCGCAGGCCATGCTGGCCGCGGGTTGCGACGTGGTCACCTTCAGTGGCGACAAGCTGCTGGGCGGCCCGCAGGCCGGCCTCATCGTCGGCAGCAAGGCGGCCGTGGGCCGCATCCGCAAGTTCCCGATGAAGCGGGCGCTGCGCCTGTCCAAGCTGCCGTTCGCGGCGCTGGAAGCCACGCTGCGCCTGTACCTGCGGCCCGAGCGGCTGGTGCAGGACCTGCCGACGCTGCGCCTGCTCACGCGGCCGCAGGCGCAGATCCAGGCGCTGGCGGCGCAGCTGGCGCCGGTCGTGGCGGCGGCCGTCCAGCCTCGCTTCAGCGTCGAGCCGGTGGCGCTGCAGAGCCAGATCGGCT
The DNA here is from genome assembly GCF_043555975.1 of Pelomonas nitida. Classification (NCBI taxonomy): domain Bacteria; kingdom Pseudomonadati; phylum Pseudomonadota; class Betaproteobacteria; order Burkholderiales; family Sphaerotilaceae; genus Roseateles; species Pelomonas nitida. Next base: position 555,357 of record NZ_JBIGIA010000001.1, read on the forward strand.
CGGGTTCGTTGCCGGTCGAGCGCTTGCCTTCTGCCGGCCTCGCACTGCGAGCGGTGGACGGCCGCGGGCGCACGTTGGAGGCGCTGGTCACGGCGCTGCGTGCGCTGCCGCGCCCGGTCATCGGCCGTTTGAATGATGACCGTCTGCTGCTGGACCTGCGCTGCCTGGAAGACCCGGCGCAGCTGACGTCGCAGTTGCCGGCCCTGACGGAGTCGCTGACATGATCATCGGCACCGCCGGGCATATCGACCACGGCAAGACCACGCTCGTGCGCGCGCTCACGGGCGTCGACACCGACCGGCTGCCGGAGGAAAAGGCGCGCGGCATCAGCATCGAGCTGGGCTATGCCTACCTCGACGTGCCGCCCGGCAGCGGCCTGCCCGCGGGTCAGTCGGCGCCGGAGCGCCTGGGCTTCATCGACGTGCCCGGCCACGAGAAGCTCGTGCACACCATGCTGGCGGGCGCCAGCGGCATCGATTTCGCGCTGCTGCTGGTGGCGGCGGACGACGGCGTCATGCCGCAGACGCGTGAGCACCTGGCGGTGCTCAGCCTGCTGGGCGTCACGCAGGGCATCGTCGCCATCACCAAGGCCGACCGCGCCGAGCCGGCGCGCATCGCCGCGCTGACCGAAGACATCCGCGCGCTGCTGGTCGGCACGGGGCTGGACGACGCGCCGGTCGTCGCCGTGTCGGCGCCCACGGGGCAGGGCGTGGCCGAACTGCGCGAACGCCTCTTCAACACGGCCCGCCGTCTGCCGTCGCGGCATGTGCACGGGCTGGCGCCGCGGCTGGCGGTGGACCGTGCCTTCACGCTCGACGGTGTCGGCACGGTCGTGACCGGCACGCTGCATGCCGGCGAAATCGCCGTGGGCGACGAGTTGCAACTCAGCGGCTCGCGCGCCCGCGTGCGCAGCCTGCATGCACAGAACCGCTCGGTCGAGCGCGCCCACGCCGGCCAGCGCTGCGCGGTGGCGCTGGCCGGCATCGAGAAGCAGCAGGCGCCGCGCGGTGCCTGGCTGACGGCGCCCCATGTGGCGCTGACGACCGAGCGGCTGGATGCGCAGCTGCGCCTGTGGCCCGGCGAAGCGCGGCCGCTGCGATCGGGGGCTCGAGTGCACCTGCACCTGGGCGCGCAGGACGTCATGGCCAGCGTGGCCGTGCTGGACGGCGACCTCATCGAGCCCGGTGCGTCGGCCCGCGTGCAGCTCGTCTGCCATGCGCCGGTGGGGGCGTGGCGGGGCGACCGCCTCGTGCTGCGCGACGCGGGCGCCACGCGCACGCTGGCCGGTGGCAGTGTGCTCGACCCGTTCGCGCCCACCCGCTATCGCCGCACGCTTGAACGCCTGTCCGAGCTGGATGCCTGCTCGCAGCCCACGCTGGCCCGGCGCCGCGAGCGGCTGCTGACGCTGTCGGCGCTGGGCCTGGACCTGGCCCGCTTCGCGCAGGCCGAGGGCCTGGCCGAGCCGCTGCAGGGCTGGGCGCTGGGTGAGGACGCGGGTGCCGCGCTGACGACCTGCCTGTGCGGCATGCTGGCCGACTACCACGCCAAGTCGCCGGACGAGCTGGGCCCGGATGCCGCCCGGCTGCGCCGACTGGTGGCGCCGCGCATGGCCGAGGCGCTGTGGCGCGACGTGCTGGCCGAGCTGCGCGACGGCGGGCGCATTGCCGTGCGCGGCGCCTTCGTGCACCTGCCGGAACATGGTGTGCGCCTGTCGGCCGCCGAGCAGCGCATCGCGCAGAAGGTGGCGCCCAAGCTGGCCATGGCGGGCGCCGAAGGGGCCTGGGCGCGCGATCTCGCCAAGGACTGCGGCGAGCCCGAGGCGCTGATGCGCACCACGCTCGCGCGGCTGGCTCAGCAGGGAGAACTTCACCAGGTCGTGAAGGACTTGTACGTGGACACGGCCACGATGACCCGCCTGGCCGCTACAGTGCGGCGTCTGGCGGGAGAGGCCGGCCATGTGGCCGCCGCTGCCTTCCGCGATGCGACGGGGCTGGGCCGCAAGCGCGCCATCCAGCTGCTGGAGCATTTCGACCGCGTGGGCCTGCTGCGCCGCGTGGGAGACGAACACCGCCTGCGCGCGGACAGCACGCTGTTCGCCGCAGCCGATCAATGATGGAAAGAGAACGACACCGGTGTGTCGGCCGGGCTTCAAACCCGGTGGGTGGCGCCACGCGTCGCCGGGTGGGTTCGACTCCCTCCTCTTTCCGCCACGCCCGCGCGCGCATGGCCGCAGCGTCGCCATGCTGATCGCGGGCGCCGAACTGCCCGAGGCCCTCTGGTACTGGGTCGATGACCAGACCTGGGCCGCGCCGCTGCCCGGCGGCCAGGTGCGCATCGGCATCACCGCGCTGGGCCTCAAGGCCTCAGGCGACATCTACATGTGCCGCCCCAAGCCTGTGGGCAGCGACGTGGTGCAGGGGCGCTCCGTCGGCGTGGTGGAGCTGGCCAAGTCGGTCGTTGCCGTGAAGTCGCCGTTGTCCGGCATCGTCACGCGCGTGAACGACGCGCTCGAGGCCCGGCCGGAACTGGTGCATCAGTCTCCGTACGACGCGGGCTGGCTCGTCGAGCTGTCGCCGTCGCGGCTGGAGGCCGAGCGCGCCGCCCTCGTCACCGGCGAGGCGGCCCTGGCCGAGGTGATGGGCCGCTGGGCGCGGCTCAACCGGCTGGACGCCGCCTGATGCCGCGCACCGGCCTTGCGCTGCTGCTGTGGGCCGCCGACCCTGCCGACCCGGTGCGCCTGGCCACACCGTTCGCACATGCGGCGGCGGCGGCGGCGCTGGAGCTGCAGGTGGAGGTGTATTTCTCGGCGCGCTCCGTGTTGCTGCTGCAGCCTGGTGTGGCCGAGGGGCTGCGGGCGTCGCCGCGGTTCGACAAGACGATTGCCGACTGGATGCAGGACGCGCTCGATCACGGCGCCCGCTTCCTCGCCTGCTCGGATGCCCTTGCCGCGCAAGGCCTGGTGCATGCCGACCTCATCCCCGCCGCGCGCCAGCATGGCGGCGCGGTGCAATTCACTGCCCGGGCGGGTGATCCCGCCTGGGCCACCCTGGTGTTCTGAACGGACACCGGATCTTTCCCCAGGAGAAATGCAATGAAACTCAGTCGTGTCGTCGCCGGTCTGGCGCGTGGTGTGGTGGTGTCGCTCGCCCTCGTGGGTGCCGCGGCGCAGGCCCAGCAAGTGCTGCGCGTGACTGCCATCCCCGACGAGTCCCCCACCGAACTGGCGCGCAAGTTCGCGCCGCTGGGCCAGTATCTGGAGAGCAAGCTCGGCATGAAGGTCGAGTGGACGCCGGTCACCGACTACGCCGCTGCCGTGGAGACGGTCGTCAACAAGAAGATTGACCTGGCCTGGTTCGGCGGCTTCACGTTCGTGCAGGCCAACATGCGCTCGGGCGGCAAGATCGTGCCGCTGGTGCAGCGCGAGGAGGACGAGAAGTTCCGCTCTGTCTTCATCACCGAGGCCAAGAGCGGCATCGCCAAGCTCGAAGACCTGAAGGGCCGCACGCTGTCGTTCGGCTCGCAGAGCAGCACCTCGGGCCACCTGATGCCGCGCAGCTACCTGCTTGCCGCCAAGATCAACCCCGATGCCGACCTCAAGCGCGTGGCCTTCAGCGGCGCGCACGACGCGACCATCGCCGCCGTCGCCAGCGGCAAGGTGGATGCCGGCGCGCTGAACATCTCGGTGTGGGAGAAGTTCGTCAACGAGAAGAAGGTGGACACGACGCAGGTCAAGGTCTTCTACACGACGCCGGCCTACTTCGACTACAACTGGTCCGTCCACGCCGACATGCCGCAGGCACTGCAGGACAAGATCAAGGCCGCCTTCCTGGCGCTGGACCCCAACACGCCGCAGGGCAAGGAAATCCTGGGCCTGCAGCGTGCCACGCGCTTCGTCGCGACCAAGCCTGACAACTACAACGGCATCAAGGCCGCCGCCGAGAACGCTGGCCTGCTGAAGTGAGCGGCGCACCGGTGGCGCTGGCCGCGCTTGAAGCGCTGCTGACGCGCCATTCGGTCGGCCCCAAGCACCTCGTCGAGCCGGGGCCGAGCGACGCGCAGCTGGCGTTGATGGTGCAGGCCGCGCTGCGTGCACCCGATCACGCCGAACTGGTGCCTTATCGGTTCAAGTTGGTGCGTGGTGACGCAAGGCGAGGCATGGCTGCCCTGTTTGCCGACGCGGCACGCGCCGCCGGCAAGGGCGAGGAGGGCGCCGCGCTGGATGCCGAGCGTGCGCTCAGGCCGCCGGTCAGCGTGGCCGTGGTGGCTCGCATCGACCCCGGCCACCCCAAAGTGCCGGCCCACGAGCAATGGGCGGCGGTGGGCGGCGCCATCGCCCACTTCCTCGCCGCCGCCCATGCCATGGGCTTTGGCGGCAAGATGCTCAGCGGCGCCAAGGTGCGCGATGCGGCCGTCGCCGCTGCTTTCTGCGAGCCCGGCGAGACGCTGCTGGGCTGGATGACGCTCGGCACGCCCGCGCGAGCGGCGGCCGACCGCTCGCGCAAGCCCCCCGCAGCTGACGTGCTGGTCGACTGGCATCCGCCTTGCAAGAACTGACCTCATGCAACTGAGCCACCGGGTTCGGCCGGCTCCGGCCGCCGCCCCCGCGGACCGACCGGAACCGAGCCTCGCCCGATGGAACTGACGCCCCGAGTTCGGCCGGCCCTTACGGCCGCACGCGCTGACTGAAAAGAATCGAGCCAAGCGAGATGGAACTCACGCCACGTGAAAAAGACAAGCTGCTGCTGTTCACGGCAGCCCTGCTGGCCGAGCGCCGCCGTGCACGCGGCCTCAAGCTCAACTACCCCGAGGCGGTTGCGTTCATCAGCGCGGCCATCCTCGAAGGCGCGCGCGACGGCAAGACCGTCGCCCAGCTGATGAGCGAGGGCCGGGAGATCCTGACCCGCGCCGACGTCATGGACGGCATCGCCGAGATGATCCCGGAGATCCAGGTCGAGGCCACGTTCCCTGACGGCACCAAGCTCGTCACCGTCCACCAGCCCATCCCTTAGTCCAGCGAATCAGTGAAATTGGTGGTGCGTGAGCCCCTGGCCAGCGGCAATCAAGGCGCAAGCGCGCAGGCGTGTAGGCACCCGGCAAGCGCGTGCAACGCGGAGTGCGGCTGGCCAGCCCCCTGCGCACCACCAATTTCACCGATTCGCTGGACTAGGCGCCGCCGGCGGCTGCGGCCAGCGCCGGACGAACGGCAGTCGCCGCCGGCCCCGTCACTTCAACGCTCCTCAAGCTCATGAAAAAAGCCCTTCCTCTTCTGATGGCGCTGGCTGCCGCGCCGGCTCTCGCCCACACGGGTGAATCTGGCCACCTGCACGGCTTCGTCGACGGCGTTCTGCACCCGTTGACCGGGCCCGATCACCTGGCTGCGATGCTGGCCGTCGGCGTGTGGAGCGCGCTGGCGCTGAAGCACCCGCTGCGCGCGCCGCTCGCGTTTGCGGGCAGCCTGCTGGCTGGCGCACTGCTGGCCATGGCCACCGGCTGGCAGTTGCCGGCGATCGAAGCCGGCATCACGGTGTCGCTGGCCGTGCTGGGCCTGCTCGTGGCGCTGCGCCTGGCCATGCCGCCGGCTGCGGGTGCGGCCACGGCGGCCGTGCTGGCGTTCAGCCATGGCGCCGCGCACGGGCTGGAGCTGAGCGGCGCCGCCGCGCTGGCCGGCATGGTGCTCAGCACCGCCGTGCTGCACGGCACGGGCCTGGCGTTGGGCTGGCAGCTGCGCCAGGCGCCGGTGCTGGCCCGGGCGCTGCTGGGCGCCAGCGTCGCCGCACTCGCCGTGGCCCGCCTGAGCGGGGTGGCGTGATGATCCCCGGCGAGCTGATCACGGCCGAGGGTGAGCATGAACTCAACCCCGGCCGCCGCACGCTGACGCTGAAGGTTGCCAACACCGGCACGCGGCCCATTCAGGTGGGTTCGCACTATCACTTCGCCGAGACCAACGCGGCGCTGGGCTTCGACCGCGAGGCCGCGCGTGGCATGCGGCTCAACATCTGCAGCGGCACGGCTGTGCGCTTCGAGCCCGGGCAGACGCGCACCGTCGAGCTCGTCGACCTGGGCGGCGACCGCGCCGTCTGGGGCTTCCGCGGCCTCATCCAGGGAAAGTTATGACCACCCCCATGCTCACTGCTCTCGCTGCCCCCCGAGGGGGCGCTTGCCTCCTTCGGGCGGCCGTGTGGAGGCTCAAATGAAGATCAGTCGGCGCGCCTATGCCGAGATGCTCGGCCCCACCGTTGGCGACAAGCTGCGCCTGGCCGACACCTCGCTCATCATCGAAATCGAGCAAGACCTGACGCTGCGCGCCGGCGGCTACGGCGAAGAGGTCAAGTTCGGCGGCGGCAAGACCGTGCGCGACGGCATGGGCCAGTCCCAGCGCGTCAACGGCCCGGGCCCGGGTGACGCGGTGGACACCGTCATCACCAACGTCGTCATCGTCGACCACTGGGGCATCGTCAAGGCCGACATCGGCATCCGTGGCTGCCGCATCGCGGCCATCGGCAAGGCCGGCAACCCCGACACGCAGCCGGGCGTGGACATCGTCATCGGCCCCGGCACCGAAATCATCGCGGGCGAGGGCGCCATCGTGACGCCCGGCGCTATCGACACCCACATCCACTTCATCTGCCCGCAGCAGATCGAAGAGGCGTTGATGAGCGGCGTGACGACGATGATCGGCGGCGGCACCGGCCCGGCCACAGGCACGCTGGCCACCACCTGCACGCCGGGGCCGCACCACATCGCCACGATGCTGAAGGCGGCCGAGGCCTTCCCGATGAACCTGGGCTTCATGGGCAAGGGCAACGCGAGCCGCCCCGAAGGGCTGATGCAGCAGATCGACGCCGGTGCCATCGGCCTGAAGCTGCACGAAGACTGGGGTACCACGCCCGCCGCCATCGACAACTGCCTGAGCGTGGCCGAGCTGACCGACACGCAGGTCGCCATCCACACCGACACGCTCAACGAGAGCGGCTTTGTGGAAGACACCATCGCCGCCTTCAAGGGCCGCACCATCCACAGCTTCCACACCGAGGGCGCGGGCGGCGGCCATGCGCCGGACATCATGAAGGTGGTGGGCTTGCCCGAGGTGCTGCCCAGCTCCACCAACCCGACGCGGCCGTTCACCGTCAACACGCTGGACGAGCACCTCGACATGCTGATGGTGTGCCACCACCTGGACGCCGGCATCGCCGAAGACCTGGCCTTTGCCGAGAGCCGCATCCGCCGCGAGACCATCGCCGCCGAAGACATCCTGCATGACCTCGGCGCCATCAGCATGTTCAGCTCCGACTCGCAGGCCATGGGCCGTGTGGGCGAGGTGTCGCTGCGCTGCTGGCAGACCGCGCACAAGATGAAGCTGCAGCGGGGTGCACTGCCGGGCGACGGCGCCGGCAACGACAACGCCCGCGTCAAGCGCTACCTCGCCAAGCTGGCCATCAACCCCGCGCTGGCCCACGGCATCAGCCACGAGGTGGGCTCGATTGAAGTAGGCAAGTGGGCCGACCTGGTGCTGTGGAAGCCCGCCTTCTTCGGCGTGAAGCCGTCGCTGATCCTGAAGGGTGGCTTCATTGCGGCTGCCGCGATGGGCGACGCCAATGCATCCATCCCGACGCCGCAACCGGTGCACTACCGGCCCATGTTCGGTTCGTTCGGCGGTGCGCTGTCGCAGGGTTCGCTGACCTTCGTGAGCCAGGCGGGGCAAGCCAACGCCGAGAAGCTGGGCCTGGCCAAGACGCTGGTGCCGGTGAAGGGCTGCCGCACGGTCAGGAAGACCGACATGGTCCACAACCACTACCTGCCGACGATGGAGATCGACGCGCAGACCTACGAGGTGAGGGCGGACGGCGTGCTGCTGACCTGCGAGCCGGCGAAGGAGTTGCCGATGGCGCAGCGGTATTTCTTGTTTTGAGCGTGGCTCGCTGAGACCGGCTCAGCGGCTATCCAATCAACGACTGCCGCAGCGGTGAGGCCAACACCACCAGGCCCGCGAGGTTCAGCAAGACGGTGACCCAGAACGTCTGTCTGAACTCCTGCTTGGTGGATTTGTGGCGCAGGAACTGTTGTGCCAGCAGCGCGCCGGGCCAGCCCCCTACAAGTGCAAGGGCGTGTAGCGTGATCTCCGGCGTACGTTGCGCGTTCGTGCTGGCGGCGGACTTGTCTACCGCGTACACGATGAAGGTGACCACGCTCGAAACAACGTACAAGCCGGCGACCCACATCGGCAGCCTCCACACCATGCTGATCACCACATAGAGCAGCAGGAATGCGGGGATCGCGAACAGCGTGGCTGTTCCCCACTGGGCGCGAGCGGCACGCGCACTCCGCCTGGGCGGGTTGGGCGCCTGGCGGGTCTGGATGAGTCGCACGCTCCGGGCCCGCTTCCCCTTCGGTCCGACTTCGATCTCGAATGTGATCGCCTGGTTCAGACTGGGTCGGCCGGCGCCACGTGGCCAGGCGGAGATGTGAAGGAAGATCGGTTCGCCGCCTTGCGTCGACTCGATGCGCCCGAAGCCGCGATCGTCATTCCAGGAGGTGAGGAAGCCTTCATGGCGCATGGGTGTAGGAAGGAAGGTTGGTTGGAACTGCCGCTCCGCTTGGGCGGTGCGAGGTGACCGCTGTCCCGTCGCCATGGCATCTGTGCGGCGAGGTTTCGCGGTGCCGACGCTGCAGCGTGTGTAGTCGGTGAGTTAGGCCGCATTCTCCGATGAAGGAAACGATGTCTCTCAAGAAAAGCCCCCAAAGTTATTGATGGGCAACGTGTTTCTTCGACGCAGCGCCGTGTCCAGGTCTTGTGTTGGGGTGCACTTTGTGGCCAGAACGCGGGCTTGTTTCGACGACATCGGGGCGTCGATGCAGGAGGCGAGTGGAGGAGCGCGGGGCATTGGTGAGGGGCGATCTCGGGTCTCGCCCCACCGACTTACGGCGGGTTGCAGCAGTCATAGCTTGGCGTGTTTGCATGCAGCTGGAAACCCCTACTGGCCCGCGACTTGCTAATGCCCGATACCAAGCCGCCTGGGTGCTGACGAACACCCTGCGATGTCGAGGTGATCTTGATCCATCGATTTCAACTGACCAGGAGCCGACCTTGAGAATGAAGACCCGTTTGATCTGCGCCGCCCTCATCGCCACGGCTGCTAACGCCAGCGTCGCGGCGGACTGGGCCGATACATCCATCGGCTATCGCTACGGCACCAAGTTTGGCGAGCCGTTCGGATCCAACGACATTCACAAGCACATCCTCGATCTGAACCACGCCAGCGGCTACGCCTACGGCAGCAACTTCTTCAACGCCGACGTGTTGCTGTCCGACAAGAAGGACCCTTCCAGCCCGAACTCGGGCAGTGGCGCGACCGAGGTCTACATCGTCTACCGCCACACGCTGGACTTCGGCAAGATCAGTGGCAGCAAGATCGGGTTCGGCCCCGTGCGGGGTGTCGGCCTGACGGCGGGCTTTGATGCCAACGTCAAGGTGGATGCCGGCTACAACTCGCGCAAGCAGATGCTGGTGGCGGGGCCCACCTTGATGATGGACGTGCCTGGTTTTTTGAACGTGAGCCTGCTCGCCTTGAAAGAGAGCAACGCTCCGTACAACAAGTTCACCGGCACGGCCACGCCGCGCTATGACTACAAGACCCATCTGATGCTCACCGCGGCCTGGGGTATTCCGTTGGGCAAGCTGCCGTTGGCCTTCGAGGGTTTTGTCAACTACATCGCCAGCAAGGGCCGCGACGAGTTCGGCGCGGCGACGGCCCCCGAGTTCAACTTCGATGGCCAGGTCATGTACGACGTGGGCGCCGCATCGGGGGCGCCGGGCAAGTTCAAGGTGGGGCTCGAGTACCAGTACTGGCGCAACAAGTTCGGGAACGCCTACAAGGGTGCTTCCGGTAGCGGCGCATTCGCGAAGACGCCGATGATCCGGGCGGAGTACCACTTCTGATCACCGGGATCATGCGTCAGCCGGCGATGGTGCTTGCGGTTCCCGGGCCGAGCGCCGGGCCGCTCGCACGCAGGGCCAGACTGGTCGAGGGGCACCAATGAACCGCCTAGAACTGATCGGCATCAGCAAGCAGTACCCCGGCGTCCGCGCCAACGACGGCATCCACCTCAAGGTGGCGCCGGGCCAGATCCACGCCATCCTCGGCGAGAACGGTGCGGGCAAGTCGACGCTCATGAAGATCATCTACGGCGCGGTGCGGCAGGATGCGGGGCAGCTTGCCTGGAACGGCCGTGAGGTTCAGGTGTTCAGCCCGGCGCAGGCGCGTGCGCTGGGCATCAGCATGGTCTACCAGCACTTCTCGTTGTTCGAAACGCTGACGGCGGCGGAGAACATCTGGTTGGGCCTGGATCAGTCGCTGTCACTGGCCGAGGTGACCGAGCAGACGCGCCGCGTGTCGGCCACCTATGGCTTGCACGTGGACCCGGTCCGGCCGGTGCACACGCTCAGCGTCGGCGAGCGTCAGCGCGTGGAGATCGTGCGCGCACTGCTGACCAAGCCACAGTTGCTCATCCTCGACGAGCCGACCTCGGTGCTGACACCGCAGGCCGTCGAGAGCCTGTTCGTCACGCTGCGCCAGCTGAGTGCCGAGGGTTGCTCCATCCTCTACATCAGCCACAAGCTGCATGAGATCCGCGCGCTGTGCCACCGCTGCACGGTGCTGCGTGGTGGCCGTGTCGTCGGTGAGGTGGACCCTCGGCAAGAAAGCAATGCCAGCCTGTCGCGGCTGATGATTGGTGCCGACGCACCAGCGTTGACCGCCCGTGTGGGCTTGGCCGGTGCGCCGGTGCTGCGTGTGGCCGGGCTGGACTTGCCGCAGCAAGACCCGTTCGGCATCACGCTGCAGGGGGTCTCGTTGGAGGTGCGTGCCGGCGAGATCGTCGGTGTGGCCGGCGTGTCGGGCAACGGCCAGCAGGAACTGCTCGCGGCGCTGTCGGGCGAGGACCCGCGTGCGGCGGCGGGCAGCATCCAGCTGTTCGATCAGGACATCGCGCGCGCCTCGCCGCGCAGGCGCCGTGCCGCCGGACTGCACTTCGTGCCCGAGGAGCGGCTGGGCCGCGGCGCGGTGCCGACGCTGTCGCTGGCGATGAACACGCTGCTGACGCGCACGGAGGCGGTGTCGCGCAGCGGCTGGATACGCAGCGGCCAGGCGCGCCAGCTGGCCGCCAAGCTGATCGACAGCTTCCGTGTCAAGGCGCCGGGCCCGGACGCGCCCGCACGCACGCTGTCCGGCGGCAACCTGCAGAAGTTCATCGTCGGCCGCGAGATCGATGCGGCACCCAAGCTGCTCATCATTGCGCAACCGACCTGGGGCGTGGACGTCGGCGCGGCAGCACAGATCCGCGGCGAGCTGCTGCGGCTGCGCAACCAGGGCTGCGCGCTGCTGGTGTTCAGCGAAGAGTTGGACGAGCTGTTCGAGCTGTGCGAGAGGCTGCACGTCATTGCGCAGGGCCGCTTGTCGCCGACGTTGAGGGTCGGGCAGACCACGCGCGAGCAGATCGGCGAATGGATGTCGGGGCTCTGGCCGGTGACGGGGAGCGCGGAGGTCGCCGATGCTCAAGCTTGAGCCGCGTGCGCAGACGTCGCTGGCGCTGGCCGTCGCCGCGCCGCTGCTGGCGCTGGTCATCACGGTGCTGATCGGCATCGCGCTGTTCTCGGCCCTCGGTAAGGACCCCGTGCAGGCGCTGCGGCTGTTCTTCGTCGAGCCGCTGAAGGATGGCCGCGCGCTGTCGGAGCTGAGCGTCAAGGCCGTGCCGCTGGGGTTGATCGCACTGGGGCTGGCGGTGTGCTTTCGCGCCAACATCTGGAACATCGGCGCCGAGGGCCAGTTCGTGCTCGGCGCGCTGGGTGCCGGTTGGGTGGCGATGCAGGCCGGGCCGGCCACGTCGGCCTGGTTCGTGGTGCCCGTGCTGTTGGGCGGCGTTGTCGGCGGCATGCTGTGGGCGGGCGTCGTCGCGCTGCTGCGCGACCGTTTCAACACCAACGAGATTCTGGTGAGCCTGATGCTGGTCTACGTGGCCGGGCTGCTGCTGAATTACCTCGTCTACGGCCCGTGGAAAGACCCGGATGGCTACAACTTCCCGCAGACGGTGCTGTTTGCCGCATCGACCCGGCTGCCGCGGCTGGTGCAGGGCCTGCGCATGAACGCCGGCGTCGTGGTGGCGCTGCTGGCCGTCGTGGCGTTCGTGGTGTTCCAGTTCCGCACCTACCGCGGCTATGCGCTGACGGTGGGTGGCATCGCACCGGCGGCCGCGCGTTACGCCGGTTTTTCATCACGCAGTGCGCTGTGGACGGCACTGCTGCTGTCCGGCGGCATGGCGGGCCTGGCCGGCGCGCTGGAGGTGGCCGGGCCGCTGGGGCAGCTCACGCCCTATGTGCCGGTGGGCTACGGCTTTGCGGCCATCATCGTGGCCTTCGTCGGCCGGCTGCACCCGGTGGGCATCGTGTTCTCGGCCGTGCTGATGAGCATGTTCTACATCGGCGGTGAACTGGCGCAGAGCCGCCTGGGCCTGCCCAAGGCACTGACCAGCGTGTTCCAGGGCTTGCTGCTGTTCACGCTGCTGGCCTGCGACCACGGCCTGCAATACCGCATGCGCTGGGTGGCGGCGGCGAAGGCAAAGGCGGCCCTCGCATGAACGAAATCGCGCTGCTCATCGCCGCGACGCTGAGCGCCGGCACCGTGCTGGCCATCGCCGGGCTTGGCCTGCTCGTCAACGAACGAGCCGGCATCGTCAACCTCGGCGCGGAAGGGCTGATGCTGGTGGCCGCCATCGCCGGCTTCGCGACGGCGGTGCACACGGGCTCCGACGTGCTGGGCGTTCTGGCCGGCATGGCGGCGGGCGCGGTGTTGTCGCTGTTGTTCGGCCTGCTGGTGATCTGGCTCAACACCAACCAGTACGCCACGGGGCTGGCGCTGAGTCTGTTCGGCGCCGGTTTCTCGGCCTTCGTTGGCACGTCGTACACGCAGCAACGCTTGTCGGAGCGCTCGACCTGGGCCATCCCGGGCCTGGCGGACCTGCCGGTGATTGGCAAGGCGCTTTTCGCCCATCATCCGCTCGTCTACTGTGCGATCGTGCTGGCGGTGGCGCTGCATGTCTTTCTCTACCGCAGCCGTGCCGGGCTGGTGTTGCGCGCGGTGGGCGAGTCGCCCGAGTCTGCTCACGCGCTGGGTTATCCGGTGCGGCGCATTCGCCTGGCCGCCGTGTGTGCGGGTGGCGCGCTGTGCGGTTTGGCGGGCGCCTACCTGTCCGTCATCTACACGCCGCTGTGGGTGGAGGGCATGGTGGCCGGCAAGGGCTGGATCGCGCTGGCGCTGACGACCTTCGCCACCTGGCGGCCGGCCCGCGTGCTGCTGGGCGCCTACCTGTTCGGCGGCGTCACGATGCTGCAGTTCCATCTGCAAAGCGAGGGCATCGACATCCCCACGCATTGGCTCAGCATGCTGCCCTACCTGGCCACCATCGCCGTGCTCGTGTTGATGTCGCGCAACCCCGCGTGGATCCGGGCCAACATGCCTGCGTCGCTCGGCAAGCCATTCAAGCCCGGCCATTGAACCCTTCCCAACCGCCATCCTTCAGGAGAAACGCATGACATTCCCCGCTTCTCGTCGGACCTTTGCGCTCGCCGCGCTGGCCGCCGCTGCCGCGCTCACGGCCTGCTCGAAGAAGGACGAGCCGCCGGTGGCCGCCGGGCCGGCAGCTTCCGCGGCCGCCGCCAAGCCGGAGCCGCTGAAGATTGCCTTCGCCTACGTTGGCCCGGTGGGCGACGGTGGCTGGACCTTCGCGCACGACAACGCCCGCAAGGCGCTCGAAAAAGAGTTTGGCGACAAGATCGCGACGACCTTCGTCGAAAAGGTGCCCGAGGCCGCCGACGCCGAGCGCGTGTTCAACGACCTCGTCGGCCAGGGCAACAAGCTCGTGTTCGGCACGACCTTCGGCTACATGGAGCCGCTGCTCAAGGTGGCGGCCGAGCACAAAGACGTCAAGTTCGAGCACGCCACCGGCTACAAGACGGCCGACAACCTGCGCACCTACGACAGCCGCACCTACGAGGGCGCCTATCTCGCCGGGGTCATCGCAGGCTCGATGACCAAGACCAACACCCTCGGCGTTGTCGGCTCCATCCCCATCCCCGAGGTCATCCGCAACATCAACAGCTTCACGCTCGGCGCGCAGAGCGTGAACCCGAAGATCAAGACCAAGGTCGTCTGGGTCAATGAATGGTTCGACCCGCCGAAGGAAACCGACGCCGCCACGGCGCTGATCAACGGCGGCGCCGACGTGCTGATGCAGAACACCGACTCCGCCGCCGTGCTGAAGACGGCGGAGGAGAAGGGCAAGCGCGCCTTCGGCTGGGATTCCGACATGAAGGCCTACGGCCCCAAGGCCCACCTGGGCTCGGCCGTCATCAACTGGGCGCCGTACTACATCCAGGCCACGCGTGAGGCGCTGGACGGCAAGTGGGCCACCGGGAAAGCCTGGTGGGGCGTGAAGGAAGGCGCCATCGACATGGTCTCCATCGCCGACGACGTGCCGGCCGAGGTGAAAGCCAAGGTCGAGGCGGTCAAGGCCGGCTTGAAGGACGGCAGCTTTGTGATCTGGAAGGGGCCGATCATCGACAACGGGGGCAAGGAAGTGCTGGCCAAGGATGCGCTGGGCGACGACGCGTTCCTCGGTGGCATCAAGTTCTTCGTCAAGGGCGTTGAGGGCAAGGTGCCTGGCGCGGGGAAGTAGGAGCCCCTCGGCCAAGGCCTGCCTTGGCCGGTCCCCCGAGGGGACGGCGATGCTTGCGGCATCGAGCCGCCAGCACATCGCCCGACGGGCCGGCTTGGGGCGGCCCGGCGCTCGGCCCGACCATGCACGACGCCCATGAACGAGGAGCCCCTCGGCCAAGGCCCGCCTTGGCCGGTCCCCCGAGGGGACGGCGATGCTTGCGGCATCGAGCCGCAATCACATCGCCCGACGGGCCGGCTTGGGGTGGCCCGGCGCTCGGCCCGACAATGCACGACGCCCGTGAACGAGGAGCCCCTCGGCCAAGGCCCGCCTTGGCCGGTCCCCCGAGGGGCGGCTTGGGGCGTCCGGGCGCTCGTCCCACCAAGTCACGACGGCCATGACCACTGACATCGACTTCAACCGCATTCCCCGCTCGGCATTGCCGGGCCTGCTGGCCCGTGCCCCCAAGGCCGAGCTGCACATGCACATCGAGGGCTCGTTGGAGCCCGAGCTGATCTTCGCGCTCGCTGAGCGCAACGGGGTGAAGCTGCCCTACGCCAGCGTCGAGGTGCTGCGTCAGGCCTATGCGTTCACCGATCTGCAGAGCTTTCTCGACATCTACTACGCTGGCGCGAGCGTGCTGCTGCACGAGCAGGACTTCTACGACATGGCCTGGGCCTACTTCGAGAAGGCCGCGCGCGACAACGTCGTTCACACCGAGCTGTTCTTCGACCCGCAGACGCACACCGTCCGCGGCGTGCCCATGGGCACGGTCATCGAAGGCCTGTCCCGTGCCTGTGCCGATGCGCAGGCGCGCCTGAACGTCAGCGCATCGCTGATCCTGTGCTTCCTGCGCCACCTCAGCGAGGACGACGCGCTCGCCACGCTGGAGCAGGCGCTGCCCTATCGCCAGCACTTCATCGGCGTTGGCCTGGACAGCTCGGAGCTGGGCCACCCGCCGAGCAAGTTCCAGCGCGTGTTCGCGCGGGCGGCTGAGCTCGGCCTGCATCTCGTCGCCCACGCGGGAGAGGAGGGGCCGCCGGCCTACATCGAGCAGGCGCTGGACCTGCTGCGCGTGGAGCGCATCGACCACGGCGTGCGCGCCGTCGAAAGCCCGTCGCTGATGGTCAAGTTGGCGCAGGAACGCGTGCCGTTGACGGTGTGCCCGCTGTCCAACGTGAAGCTGTGCGTCGTGCGCGACCTTGCCGACCACCCGCTGCCCAAGCTGCTCGACGCGGGGTTGGCCGTGACGATCAATTCCGACGACCCCGCCTACTTTGGTGGTTACATCAACGACAACCTGCTGGCCTTGTTCAACGCACTGCCGCAATGGGGGCCGCGGGAAGCGCATCAACTGCTGCGCAACAGCCTGGAGAGCAGCTTTGCAGCTGAGCGACAGCGGGGGCGCTGGATGGAAGCACTCGACGCGGCGTTCCAGGCAGCCGTCGTCCCGGGCCACTGACATGGCCGTGGCCTGAATCTCGGGGTGGCGCTCATGTGCCCGGCGTGACGCCGACGCAGCTTGCTCGCCGTGGGCGGCCTCAAGGGTGGAACGCTCGCAACGGCGCCACCGAATTCAGCGGGCCTGGGCCGGCTCGCGACCCAGCATGCGCCGGAGCAGCATCGGAAATCGCTGCGCTGGCGCGCATTCGGCCATCTCGCGCTGCAGTGCGGCCGCTCGCATGCCGTAATTCGGCTGGGTCGCGATCGCACGCAACGCTGTTCGCAGCTTGGCGGGCGTGGTCTCCCCGGCGCGGAGGAAGGTGCCGGCGCCGGCATCCTGAATTCGGGTCATCGTGAGCACTTGGTCGAGGTTGGAACAAATCCCCAACACGGGCCTCCCAACGGCCAGCGACTGAAAAGCGGTGGCACTCCCCCCGTTGCAGATCACCAGTGAGGCGATTTGGGCAGCATCCACGCCGGGCAAATAGCTGGCGGCCCAGACCTTGGGGTGTTTCGAGTCGAATGCCTGCCGCCCGGCCGTGGCCACGATGCAGGCAAAGCCTTCGGCGAGGCAGGCTTCAACGATGGTGGGCAACAGATCGACGCTGCCGGTGGAGCCCAAGGTGATGTAGACCCGTGGCTCGGGTGAACTCATGGCCTCGTTCCACCATGCCGGCCTGGCCATGGCGGGCGACCACACGATGGGCCCGATGTATTGATGCGTCGCCGGTGCGCCTGATGTCGGCGTGAGTGACGGAATATCCGCATACAGCACCATGTCGCCGTCGCAATAATATTCTTGCAGCGACGAATAAGAGGGTATGCCCTGCTGTTTTCTTATTTTGTTGATGGCGGCGCAGTGGGATTTGCTGGCCATCGGCCAAGCCAGGCGGAATATCTTGTCGAAGAGTCCGAAAGACAAGAGTCGCGCAATGGGAATATCGGGCGCGAACATTTTCGTCGCCGTGGCGTACGGGCTCCAGTGCGCGTTGCACAAAGACATCAACGGCACGCCGACCAATCGGGCTGCGATGGTCAATGACAGCCGAAAGTCGCCGATGACGCAGTCGGGCTTGGCCTTCTGCAGCAACGCGATATCTGCGTTGATATAGGCCGTCAGTTCGGCCTCGGTATAAACAGGTTTGCCTCTCCCAAGGCGCTCGAGAAATGTGGCCGGGTCGATGGACTCCAGCGGGTGAAGTTCCCAGTCCGGACTTGGTGCACACACGGGAAATTGACCGTTGCTGGCAAAGGCGATGTCGTAGGCCTGACGATCGACAGCGCCTGCAAGCACCGTGGGCCGGGCAACGTGCGCGAGTGAGACCCCTTCGGCAACAAACAGTAGTTTTCTACGCATTGGCCTCTCCACGTCGTACCCACAAAATTGGTGCCATTCGCATCGCACGATACCGGCATCCGATGCAGCCGTCGATCGGACGGCTCGACGCGCGGTGCAGCCGCAGACGCTCGATGCTCGTGGTCGGCGCTGGGCTCCTTGGCCCGCTTGTGCTGCCAGCCCAGCGCAGCGACCTTGTGCCAGTGATGGGCGAGGCGGCCTGGCTCAGGCGGTGCTGGCGATGCGTTGATCGCCTTCATGCCGGGCCTGCACCCCCTGTTTGGTGGTCCCGATACGGCAGCGTTGACGAGGGGGGCTGCGTTAGCATGCCCGGCGCCTGCTGAACTTGCAGGTTTCCATTTGTGCGATGCCGGCTCGCCGCGAAGCCGGGGTTTGATGAGCCCCTTTTGCGATATCCGGCGGCATTTGCTTGGCTAGAAATCAACCAACGCGGGCGCGATGTGTCGGTTTACTGCGCCAATCCAGTTCACGAATTATTGGGCTTCAGGTGAAAAATAAACTAGGCGCGTATCCGCTGCTCTGTCTGCTGACTGCTGCGCTGCTGGCCGGCTGCTTTGGCGATTCAGTAGACCAGCTGCTGTCGTCGGCAAAAGTCAGCATGGATCGTGGTGACCGGCGTGCTGCCATGATCTATGTGAAAAGTGCGCTGCAAAAGAATCAAAACTCTGCGGATGCACGCTTCCTGCTGGCGAAAATTTTGCTGGAAAGTGGCGATGCTGCTGGTGCTGCCATCGAGATTTCGAAGGCTGCCGACCTGAAATTTCCGGCCGATCAAACGGTGCCGATCAGTGCCAAAATCCTCGTGGCCAAAGGCGAGTGGGAAAAAATCATCAGGCAGTATGGTTCGCTGAAGTTAACCGATAAATCTGCACAAGCGGATTTGTCCGCCTCGCTCGCCGTGGCTCATTTCAGCTTGGGGCACTTGAAAGAGGCAAGAGCTGCGTTGGATTTTGCCAATCAGGTGGATCCGAGCAATGTGTTGGCCAAATTGCTGAACATCAGAATGTTGGCCGCCCAAAACGAACTTGCCGAAGCATCTGCCGCGATGGACGCCTTGCTGGCCGCCCAGCCAAAACGCTCCGACGTGTGGCAGTTGAGCGGCGAGTTGCTGGCGCTGAAAAATCAGCCGCGCGATGCGCTGGCTGCGTTGCAAAAGGCTATCCAGCTGGACCCGACGAATCTGCAGGCGCATCAGCAGGCGCTGAACGTTCTCCTGAAGGATGGTGACGCGGGCCAGGCTGGCGAGCAGTGGGAGTTGCTCCGCAAGCAGTTGCCCAACCACCCGCAGACGCTGTATTACGGCGTCGTGACCGCTTATAGCGATCACAAATATCAACTCGCGGCCGATAGGTTGCCGGCACTGTTGAAGGCGGCAGGTGATGATGGCCGGGTTCTATATCTTGCGGGTGCTGTTCAATTTCAGCTGGGCGGATTGCCGCTGGCAGAGTCCTATTTGAACAAGGCGGTGGTCACCGATTTCGCCAAGGGTTCCCCGGGCGTGCGTTTGCTGCTTGCCCGTACCTATGTGCGCATGGGGAATGCGAGCAGGGCGCTGGCAACTCTTCAGCCGCTGATGGAATTGGCAGCAACGACGCCAGGCGTTTACTCCGTTGCAGCCGAGGCGGCATTGATCGACGGCGATGTCCACAAGGCCGAGTCGTTCTTCGCCCAGGCGGCCGCGATGGATCCGGGTGATGTACGCAGCCGCACGATGCTGGCCGTGGCAAAGATACGTGAGGGCCGTGAGGTGGAGGGGATTGCAGATCTGCGCGCCATCTCTGCTGAGGATGGCGGCTCGACAGCAGATTCAGCGCTCATTTCTACCTATATCTCCAAAAAGAACTTCGATGGCGCGCTGAGCGCGATCTCCGCTCTCGAGAAGAAGCGTCCTGCAGACCCGGAGCCGCTTGTGCTACGCGCGCATGTCGAAAATATGCTGGGGCACAAGGATGGCGCGCGCGCCGCGTTTGAAAAAGCGCTTGCAATGTCGCCGCGATACTTTGCTGCGGCCAGAGGGCTTGCCGACCTGGACGTCCAGGCAAAGCAGCCTCAAGACGCCATCGCCCGCTTCGAGAAGATGATTGCGGCGGATCCTCAGAATACCAATGCGAGATTGGCCGTGGTCGGCCTCAAGGCGCAGATGGGAGCGACCAAAGCAGAGACAGTCGAGGCGCTGAAGGCTGCGATCCGCGCTGCCCCCTCCGATGCCGGGCCGAGGCTGGCGCTCATCAAGGTGTTGACCGAAGCGCGAGATGCGAAGCAGGCCGTGGCCGCAGCGCAGGAGGCCGCAGCTGCAATCCCGAATCGAGCGGATATCTTGATTGCATTGGCTGAAAGCTATTTTGCTGTGCGCGATTTTAATCAGGCGGCAAGTGCTTATCGATCGATCGCCGCACTGCAGCCAAGTTCGCCTTATCCCTACTTGCGGATGGCGGAAGCACATGCTGCGAATTCGGATCCTCAGGCGGCGGTGGTGTCGCTGAAAAAAGCGCTGTCGATCAAGCCTGATTATTTTGATGCTCAGGCGGCTTTGCTGTCCTTGGAAATGGGTGCCAACCGATTGGATGAGGCGCGTTCGTTGTTGAAGCAGGTGCAGGCTCAGCATCCGAACCAAGCCAATACGCTGGCGCTGACGGGTGATTTCGAAGCGGCAACGAAGAATTGGCCGGCGGCAGCTCGATCCTATCGGCAGGCCTTTGATCTTCAGCCATCGACCCCTCTCGCGATGAAGCTCTATCGCGTGCTCGATACCTTGAATATGGAAGCCGAGAAAGCCAAGCTGGCTGATCAGTGGCTGAAGAAGTATCCGGCTGATGTCACCTTTATGGCCTATGTGGGCGATGTGGCCTTGCGTCGAGCCGATGAAAAGGCTGCCCTTGAATGGTACGGAAAAGTCGTCAAGGTGCAGCCGGAAAACTATGTGATGCTCAACAACATTGCGTGGCTTCTTGCAAAGGCAAAGAAGCCAGATGCGTTGAGCTATGCCTTGAAGGCAAATAAAATCAAGCCGGACTCTCCGGAGTTGATGGATACATTGGCTGGCATCTATGCGGACGATGGAAACCTGCCGAAGGCCATCGAGATCGAATTGAAATCCTTAGAGATTGATCCGGCGTTCCATTCAAATCGACTGAATGTTGCAAAAATGCTGTTGAAAGCCGGAGACAAGGCTGCGGCCCGGGTGCATCTGCGCAAGCTCTTGGCGTTGGGGCCGTCGTTCGGGCAGCAGGCCGAGGTGGAACGTCTGCTTGCGGGCCTTTGAAGCTGCGATTGGCGCGAGACAGGGATGTCGGATT
This sequence comes from Pelomonas nitida, assembly GCF_043555975.1. Lineage (NCBI taxonomy): Bacteria > Pseudomonadati > Pseudomonadota > Betaproteobacteria > Burkholderiales > Sphaerotilaceae > Roseateles > Pelomonas nitida. The sequence goes on from NZ_JBIGIA010000001.1 coordinate 576,159, forward strand.
GAACGTGTTGGTTCGGCGTTGCCGCTCTCCACGTTAGCGCGGAGCGAAGTTCTGGTGATTTTCCTTTGGGGCGAGGCCTGCATGTGCCAGCTCGCCCAGCGCCGCTGCTGAGCGATCCTCCGCAATCGGCTGCGTCTGCACCCAATCGCTGAATGCCTGAAGGCCTTCAACCAGAGAAATTTTGGGAGTAAATCCGAGCAGCGATTTGGCGAGCTCCAAATCGGCGTAACAGTGCCGGATGTCTCCCAGACGAAAGTCGCCGCTGACCTGCAGCTCGGAGGTGCTTTTGAGTAATTTTCCCAGAAGCTTGGCGATTTCGAGGATGGTGGTGGCGCGCCCCGAGCCAACGTTCAGCGCGGTGAATGTTGGTAGGTCGGCATGCAATGCGGCAGTTATTGCGCTTACGACATCGCGAACGTGAACGAAATCCCGTGTCTCATGCCCATCTTCGAAAATATTGATGGGCAGTCCCTGGCGCATGCGATTTGAAAATATGGACAGGATCCCGGTGTAGGGATTCTTTAAGGATTGCCGCTCCCCGTACACGTTCTGAAATCGCAGTGCCACGACCGTCAGGCCATAGGCGTCAGCTATCAATCGACCAAGCACCTCATTGGCCAACTTCGTCGCCGCATAGATAGATGCGGGAAATGGGCTAGCGTTCTCTGGCGTTGGAATCAACTCCAGCGTCTCACCGCAGGGGCCCGTTGGTTCGAAGCGGCCGAGTTTCAGGTTTTCCAGGCTGCGCGGGCCAGGCACGAAGGTCCTTGAACCCAGTCGATAGGCTCCCTCGCCGTAGATTGATCGGCTCGATGCCAATACGACACGCCGGATGTGCCGGTGCTTGGTTACAATTGCTTCAAGCAACGCGGCAGTTGCCTGCTGATTGACATCGTAATAGTGGGAAATCTTGTACATCGATTGCCCTGTGCCCGTCTCTGCGGCCAGGTGCACCACCATCTGCACGTCTTTCAGAGCATTATCGACGGCGCTCTGATCTCGGACATCGGCGCGAATGAATTTGACGCCACCGTCCGGCTTCAGCCATGAATAATCCGATGTAGGAACCTCGCCATGCACCTGCGCACTGAGGCTGTCTAAAACAGTCACGCTGTGACGCGACATCAATAGCGACCCAACGAGCCAAGAGCCGATGAATCCGGCACCACCGGTCACCAAGATATTCATATCAACCTCCGGCTCTGAGTTCATTGCGTGCGGGCGGTGTGCATGCCACGATCGTCAACGCGAATCACCGACTCATCATTGAGCAGATTTTTGCGGATGGCAAGGTTGCCGGGCGTGCCCACGCTGTTGCATGAATCAGCGTGCTGGGATGTATGGATTGATGGGGTACAGGCTCAAGACCATTGAGGCGGCGTGAGACATGCCGACTTGCGGGGCAAGGGCGCCGCTGCAGCCATCTGTGTGTCGATCGGCTTTACACAAAGCGGCCTGCGGGCCGGTTGAGGTGCTGGAAGTGTTATCAAGTTGTTGATTTTAAAGGTGTTTCTTTCTTTGGCACGAGGTGTGCTTTAAGACGCTCGGGCTTGTTCCATAGATGGAGAACGAAACATGAATGCTCTGAAGCGCGGCCTTATCGGTCTCGGCTTGTCTGCCACCCTCGGTGCGGCGGGGGCGGCGACGATCACGACTCCCGAAGGCGTTTACAACAACTTCGGCGGCTTTGACTGGACGTCTGCGGCCTCGGTGTTGATCAGTGGCTACACGATCACGAACGCCAGTCCGACGGGTTCGTCGCAGGTCATCGACGTCTACTACAACGCGTTCGCGGTCAACATCCAGGACGCGACGGGCGGTAACTTCATTACCAACGACCTGGTCAAAGGCACGGGCAACGGTACGGCGAATGGCTACGAGGTCACAATCGTCGCGCACCTGAAGGAAATGGTGTCCTGCGTCAGCGTGACTGGCTGTTCGCTCGTGACGATCACTCCGATGGTCGGGGAATGGAGCGTCTTCCTGGACGAAACTCCTGACGCCAAGCTGAGCAACCAAACGGGCTTTGGCGATGGCATTTCGCTGCTGACAGGCACCTTTAATGGCGGTCAAGCAGCTGCTGGTGTCCAGGGTGCAACGAACCCCGGCAATGTGGTGCTCGGCACCCAATTCGGGGGCGAAGTGTTGACCACGAACCTGTCCTACATCAATCCGGCGCTGAGCGGTACCAGCGTCGTTTCGACCTTGCAGTTTGGCAACAAGGTCACTGCTTGGGCAGCGCCGAGCACTTGGCTGGGCAATGGGTTCAACGGCGTGCCGCAAGGTGCTTTTGTCGGTCAGGCTGACGCCAACCAGAATTTCCATGTTCCTGAGCCGGCGTCGCTGGCGCTCACGGGCATCGCGTTGGCTGGTGTCGGCTTCTTTGCTCGCCGTCGCAAGCAAGCTTGAAGCCCTGGCAGGCTTAGCCGGACCGTGGGCGATAACACGGCTTAAAAAGGGGCCCCTTTGGGGCCCCTTTTTTGTCGAATGAGAAGAGCAGCTTCAAACCTTGGCGTGGTGATCGCCCAGCGCAGGGCGATCATCTGGGCAGCGTGCTGAGCCTTTGTGTCGCGGAAGGTTCACCATTGCAGACCGACGAACCCGAAAATCCAGAGGCCTCCAGTGAACACAACCTCAATCGACGGAAATCTTGGGAGCAAGTTCGAGGAGTGGTTTGAGCTGACCCCGGCTTTGGACCGGGGCAGTCTCGAACTGGTTCATCGGATTCGGCATGATGTGTATTGCCGCGACCTGGGCTGGGAGCCGGTTCGGCCCAGCGGGCTCGAAATCGATGCCTATGACCAGCATGCTTTTCATTGCTTGCTGAAAAAGCGCGGCACGGGAGTGCCGGTCGGCTGCACGCGGGTGATCATCGCGAACCCGGCCAATATGTCGGAGCCGCTTCCCTTCGAGATGAGCTGCCGTGACGTGTTGAACCGGGAGCTGGTGGATCCAGCGCGATTGCCTCGCGATGCCGTGTGTGAAGTGTCTCGTCTGGCCGTGATGAACACCTTCCGTCAGCGCAAGGGGGAAACATCTCAGGCGGCGTCCATTTCAAACGAGGACTTTCAAAGCCGGGCCAGCGCGCCGCGCTTTCCTTTCATCCCGGTGAGTCTGTATCTCGGCGCGACGGCGATCGCGCGCCGCCTCGGCATCGCCAATATTTTTGTGCTGACGGAGCCGCGGCTGGCCAGCCATTTCTCGCGCATCGGCTTTGATCTTCAGGTGATCGGCGGTGAAATCGACCACCGAGGCAAGCGCGTGCCCTCGTTGATGACGACGAGCAAGATCATCAAAAATCTCAGGCCGATGATCCAGCCGCTGTACCAGATGATCGAGCGGTCGGTTGAAGCCGCATTTCTAGAGCATCCTGAGGCGTTGCACCGTACACCGGTGCTGGATTCGCCGCGCTGAGCTAGCCCGGATATCTCGCGAGGTACGCGGGAATTGCGTGGATGCCAGGCGCCGGGGGATGCGCCGAGACGGCCGCAGCCAATGCCCGCAGGCATTGGCGAGGCCTTGAGGGGCTCCCGAGTTCGACACCAACCGCCGTAAGTGCCTGATCCGTATAGGCTGGCCCTTCGGAATTGCCACTACAGCAGGGTCAGTTGGGTGTCGATGGTCGGTTTCTTGATGCGAAGTGCGGCCAGGGCTT